>CAWHWU010000021.1:0-306104 GCA_963833105.1 uncultured Planctomycetaceae bacterium | reverse complement strand
GGATCGCGTTCTGGACGCTGGCCGTCAACTGGACGAAATTGCGGCTCGTGCTGCTGCAGGGGGGATGGATCGGCCTGCTCTTGATCGGGATTGTAAGCGTCCTCGTGTGGGGGACCGTCCCAGCCGCCACCCACCGGATCGCACCATCTGCTGGGTCTCACGCTCGGAAACTTCGTTGGCAAGACGGTATTCGTCACGACGCTGATCTGCATCATGTTCCTCTGCGGCTCGGTCCAGCTTTCCGGTGCCTGCGGCAAGCTGTGCCAATTCGAGGAACCAGCGGTCGAGCCTGCGCACCACGGCGGTGGTCACGACGACGCTCATTAGTAAGGCCGCCCGCGGCAGAGTGATGGCCCAGACGCGACCGGTCGCATCGCGAGCTGACCCGATCCGCAGGCTTCGCGTTCAGGCGACCTTGCGGCAATCCGACGCCACGGTGACGCGGCTGAGGGCCGCCCGGTCGATTTCGATCCCGAGTCCCGGGCCGGCGAGAGCCGGTGCCCAGCCGCCACGGCGGAACGTCAAGTCGTCGACGGTGAGCGGTTCGGTCACGAGGAAGCGGTCGAAGCTCCCCTCGAGGTAGCGGATGCCGGCGACCGAGGTGGCAAAGTGTCGTCCGGCCGCCGAGAGAATGCCCGTTTCACCGACCTGGCAGCCAAGCTGGTAACCGAGCCCGGCCCGCTGGGCCAGCGCGGCGATCCGCAGGGAAGGCACGAAGCCGCCGCATTTCGAGAGGCGGATATTGAACAGGTCGCACGTCCCCTTCTCGATGGCGCACTGGGCATCCGCGAAGCTGCAGAGCGATTCGTCGAGCATCAGCGGCACGCCGAGCCGCCCGCGCAGCGCGGCCAGTCCGTCGACCTCCGCGTGAGGCACCGGTTGCTCGACCGATGAGATTCCCAGCGGCATGAGCGGGGCAAGGCGGGCTTCCACTTCGCGGCAATGCCAGGCCTCGTTGGCGTCGATTCGCAGGTCGAATTGCCGGCCGACAATCCGGCGAATCCGGCCGACGGACGCCCGATCGTCCTCGCCGGCGACTCCCACTTTCACTTTTCCCTGGCAAAAAGCGTAGAGCCGCACGCCGACCGCGCAGGATCACCTGCCGCAGAGTGCCCAGCGACGTGATCACAACGCTGTATTGGACGTGTTCGGTCCGTTTACGAACAGGAGTCGCGTCGGAGACGAGCAATGTCACATCGGAAAAGGGCCGCTGGCAGGCCCGTGTGGCCGCATCCAGGACGGCAATCTCGACCGCGCAGCGGAGCGAATTGCCGAATGAATCCCGCTTTCCGACGGACGGCCCGTCGACGAGCCGGATGCGATCGCACAGCGCCAGGCGCCGGGCACATCGGAAAACGCTTCGCCCAACTGGCGTCGCCAGTCGGTCGACCGAAACAGCTCGACGGCCGTTTCGATCGTCTCACCCGTGACATATTCGCGGGGCAGGCCTTCGCCCCAGCCTTCGGTGCCGTCGTCCAGCCGGCAGCACACGAGGATCGAATCGGTGTCGGTCCTCGTGTGGGACGCGTGTTTGACTTTGCTGCGCAGCGGAATCCGGACGTGATACGCCACGAGTTCCTGGATTCGCATCGCCTCTCCGAAACGGGCTCGGGTGCGGAGAGCCGGCGTCGCGACTGGCGTCGTACGAGCGGCCGGCTCCTGGGTGGCGACGGAATCTAGCCCGCCCCGCCCGATTTGGCCAGTTCAGTCCCGCCCGTGCCGGAGGACGAACCTGCCGGCGCGTCTCGGGCCGTCGAGTCATTTCCGCGCAAAAAAGGGCCCCTTTTTGACCCAGAAACCGGCCAACCAGCGGCTTCACGGCGGTTTTTCTGCGTTTGGACCCATTTTTTCACGCGGAAGCCCTCGTAAAAAACAGGTCTTTTCCCACCCCAAAAAAGCTGAAATCTCCCGAGAAAAACGGCCCTTTTCGCCCCGGCCCGGCCGCTCGCCGTCGAGGATTTTTCTGGTTTATCTGTGCCAGAAAGGGGGTCCCGACCGCACCACAGAAAATTCCCCCGCCGCCCTCCTGATTATAACATAACATCAATTATAGTAATAACTTACGACTCATATCGCCACCACAGAAAAATGCATTTTCTGGGAAACGCGAGGCCAGGACGTCACGACGTCAGGATGTCGCGGACCCAGAGGGTAGAGGGGATGCGGGGCGAGGGACGAGGGGCGAGGGAAAATGCAAGGCGGACATCGTCCGCCTCCCCTCTGCTCTCTTCCCGCTGCCCTCTTCCCTCAATCCGTCTTCATGGTCCTGGGTCAGTCCGTGGCGACCGCCGCCGTGATGGCGATCGAATCGCCGTCCTCTGTCCAGGACGTCGATCTCAAGCGTCTGCAACAGCGTCTGGCGTCCGATGGGCAGCTCTTGAAGTGGAAATAAAGCGGCCGGCGGCCGCGCACAGATGTCGCCGGCGGTCACTTTGTCCCGCCTAGCATGTTCGAGAGACAGCCGACGACGCTCAGCGAAAGCACTGCGATGATCGGCAGCAGCACGAACACCCAACTGAGAATGTGGTCGCGTCCTGTTCTCATCCCGTCATTCTCGTACACCGTACAACGGTCGTTGGCAGCCTCAACAGAGAGTTTCGCGGCCAAAAACCATCAGTCTTGCATGCCAATTCCAAGTGGTCATACCACCCGCCGCTGGGTTTTGCTGCGGGTTCGCTCGGGGTCGTCGATGTTGTGCAACGGGGAAATTCTAACCCTCTTGCTGGTCGATTTTTACGGCCGCTCTTTTACAGATGCTGTAAAAGCGATCGTGAACGAGACTGCGGATGCGGATACGATGGCGCCAGAGAGAGGGAAACGCCTCCCGCTCCAGCAGGCTTCGATCCGTTGTAACTCGGATTCAATGCGGCCATGACTCCAAAACTCCCCGATGAACTCGACCAGGCGCTGGATGAGCATCACGGCTTCCTCAAGGCGGAGGGTCGGCAGGGGAAGGTCATCGTAATGTCGATGCCGCTGTTTCGCGAGATGATGGGCATCGGCTCCGACGAGCAGCTGGCCGAGTCCATGAGGACCATCGAAGAGGGGCTGGCGGACGTCGCGGCCGGGCGAACCGTGCCGCTGGATCAGGTCTTCGGCGAGCTCGACGAAAAGTAGTGACGTAGGGCAGGCTGTGCCTGCCGATCTTGGTCAGTCGAGCGTAATGATAGCGAACGGCAGGCACAGCCTGCCCTACAAGACTCAGCGCACTCGGAACCCAAATCATGGAGCACATCTATGAGATTCGGTTTGTCAACCAGTGGTTTTGTAAATCTACATTGGGGGTGGACGAAGGACTCGTGGCGCGGGCGTGTGGAGTTCGGACGCGAGCTCAACCATCTATTCGGTGCTCGTCCAAAGGGCCGGCACCATGAAAAAAGCGTGCGAGGAGCGCCTTCATTCACCCTAACGTAGGTCGGCGTGCTGTGCCGCTCGACATGGGATCAGCCGAAGGTCGCTCAGTGGTTCGCGTCACGGTTCGATCGTCCAAGTTCCTTTCTTTTGCTCAAGGGACGTTTCTCGACACCTTCGAAGAATCTGCCTTTCACTCAGCGGCCAGCTGATACGCTTTGCCGTCGCGGAGGAGGGCATACATCACGCACAGCACCCGTCGAGCCACCCCCACGATGGCCTTCTTTTTGTGCCCCGTGCTGGCTCGCAGCCGCTCGAACAACCGCCGCCAGCGGGCCGTTTTACCGACCAGCCGCCAGGCCGTTTCGATCAATGCCCAGCGCAACAGCCGCGAGCCTTCCTTGGTGATCGACAGCTGCTTGCCCTTCCCGGCGCTTTCGCGGAACCCCGGGTCGAGTCCGGCGTAGGCCACGATTCGCTTGGCGCCGCGGAACCGTCGCACATCCCCCGTCTCGCTGAGAACCACGTCGGTCGTCACAGGGCCGACTTCGGGCATCGTCGCCAACACGGCCCGCGCTTCGCGCTCCGCTACGGGCGCCGTCTTGGCGAAGTTCGCCAACTCTTGGTCGACCGCACTTAACTGCCCCTGGAGGAACGCCAATTGATCCTCGAGAGCCCGGCACTCGAACCGATCGGCACTGCTCATGGCGATCCCGGCCAGGTGCTTCAGTCCCCGGGTCGTGAACAGCTGCGGCGTGTCGGCGTTGTAGAAGGCCGCCTTGTGACGCAGCTTGCACTTCACGGCGGTAATCTGTCGCTGCACCGCCTGGCGATGCCGCACGAGCACACGGTGCTGCCGAATCCGCGGAGTGGGACGGTAGGCTTCGGGGATCATGTCCAACAACAGGAACTCCGCTAGCACGTGTGCGTCGATCTTATCCGACTTATTCTTGCTCTCGGCGATTACCCGCAGCCTCTTGGGATGGGCCAGCACCCACCGATTGGCCAAGTCCTCGATGCGCAGCAAAAACCACTCGTAGCTGCTGGTTGCCTCCACAACGACCTGGAACGGGACGAGCCGCTCGAACTGCCGCCGGATCTCCTCCTCGTCGGCACAGTTGAGGGAGAAACGCCGTTCAACCTTCCGTTTCTCACCATCTTTCACCATCACGCAAACACTGATACTCTGCTTGTGGAGATCGACGCCGACATACTTCATGACAAGCTCCTTGTGTGGAAACCAACGGTTCTGAACACACCACTGGTTTACCACCACTCCAAGGCTGTCAGAAGCGGCTCGGTCTCCTTCTCATAGTTTCACCCTACGAAAACTGTGTCGCCGCTTTCAGGGCTCTGAACGAAGAATTGGGGCGATCGGATCCCAGGACTACGCTGCACTGTTCGGCTGCGCGGCGAACAGTTCCGCTCCGTCCTGGGCTTTAGAGTGCGTCCCCTTCAGGGACGGAACGCCAGGTGCCACTGTCTAAACGGCTTCCGTTTAGCAGTGCTCTTATCGAATTCACGTGAGGCGTAATTCGTCGGCTTTCAAGCAGAAATCCTTGCGGCATCGTTTGCGCGGGTCGAAAGCGAGTGACGCGTTCGAACGTGCAAGAACGATCGCAGGAGCACTGCTGATGCGAAGCGCCTCAGTCAGTGGCACCCAGCGAGGGAGAGGGTAGGGGGCAGCGGGCAGAGGGGAGCGGGAAGAGAAAAGCCTGGTGCCACTGTCTAAACGGCTTCCGTTTAGCAGTGCTCTGATCGAATGAACGTTGGCGTAATTCGTAAGCTTTCAAGCAGAAATCCTTGCGGCAGCCTTTGCGCAGGTCGTAAGCCAGCGAAACGTTCGAACGTGCAAGAACCATCGCAGGAGCACTGCTGATGCGAAGCGCCTCAGTCAGTGGCACCCGGCACCCGGCGTCCCCTTCAGGGACGGAACGCCGATTGATGTCGCTCAATTGGATTGCGAACGGTCATCGCGAGCTGTCGCGCGGCGCCGAGTCGAGGCGGTCGCGGAGGAGGCCGCGACGCGATAGAGATGGGAGTCGGTGCGCAAGATCAGATCCCGGCCGGCGACGACCGGTGTGGCGAAGATGCGGCCGTTCAATTCGTTCGTGGCCACGACGTGAAACTCGTCACCCGGGCGCAGGACGGTCACTTTCCCCTGCTCGCTGGAAAAATAGATGTGGTCGTCCAGCGCGACGACCGATGCTGAAAACGTTCCGCCGATGCGATGTTGCCACATGACCTTGCCCGAATCGGCCGCCACGCACGTCACGACGCCGTGATCGTTCACCAGGTAGAGCCGCCCCTTGAACAAGACGGGGGACGGGCTCGAACCGACTTGCCGGGTCAGCTTCCAGACGACGTGCGTGTCCGTGACGTCGCCGTGTCCGTTGGTGCGGAGGGCCCACAACTGCGGACGGATGAAGTCCGTGACGATGTACACGCGGTCCCGATCGACAATCGGGATGGGGATATTGGAAAATCCGGAATATTGCACACGCCAGATTTCCTTGCCGGTCCGCGGGTCGAGGACGTTGGTCTGGTTGGCCCCCGTGCTGACGAGCTGTGGCTTGCCGCCGACTTCGATCAACGCCGGCGTGGCAAACGCCTTACGAAAATCGGGAACCACCTGGTAAGGGACCGAGCGCGTCGTTTGCCAGACGGGCTTTCCCGTCAGCTTGTCGAGACCGACGACAAATTGGCGGTCCTGGCCGTCGCAGTTCACGATCAACAGGTTCTCAAACAGGATCGGCGAGCTGCCCGGCCCCTCTTTGTGGTCGACGACCAGGTTCTCATTCCGCCAGAGGATTTTGCCCGTGTCGGCTGCCAGGCAGGCCGTCCCCATTGCGCCGTAATGGACGTAGACGCGTCCCGGTTCCACCACGGCGCTCGGAGAGGCGTACGAATTCTTGGGATTCACATACAACGGATTGCGGGGAGCAAAGACCTCGATGTCGCGTTCGATTTTGCCCGTGTCGAGCCGAACGGCGATCGCCCGCAGCGAGCGTCCTTTGCCGGTGGCCGTCGTGATCCAGATCCGATTTTCGCAAATGACGGGCGAGGACCAGCCGAGCCCTTCGACGGCCGTCTTCCAGACGATGCCCGCCTCTTCGCTCCATTTGACCGGGAGTCCGGCCTGGTCCGATCGACCTTGGCCGTTGGGCCCGCGGAACTGCGACCACTCTTCACCGCATGCGGTTGCCGCGAACAGGAGGGCCAGCGCAGTCGCAGCGAAAGTGGGCCGAAAGAGTGAGAAAGAGTCGCGGCTTTGCCGGCCATTTGTCCAGTCGCATCAACGCACGTTGTCCTTGCCAGTTCGTGACGGTTTCATTTCGGTGGGTTCGTTTTGCCGGTTTCGTTTTGGCGGTTTCGTTTGGGTGGGGCTTCGTCTCGGTCTTGCCGCAATTCTAATCTAACGGATGCGGCCGTGACTTGCCCGCGCCGCGAGGGCTGGACGGTCCGGCGATCACAACTACGTCTGATACGGGGACGTCTGATACGGGGACGTTTGACACGGGCGACCCCCCCGCAGTAACAAGGAAGGGGAATGCGGGCCATTCCCGCGGGAACTGTCAAACACGCCGGTTGAATACCGATGCCGGAACAGGATTTGGTAACCGAGGATACCGGTCGCTTCCCGGCCGAACGCGCCGCCGACCGGTACGTGGTGCGGTACGGCCTGATGCGGCTCGTGGGCGAATTCTCGGCGAAGGGACCGCAGAAACTCGGCCGGAATTCGACCGTCATCGCCCGTACCAGCCGCGGCGTCGAATGGGGCGAGGTGCTGTGTCCCGCCACCGAACGGACCGCGAGCTATTTGGAGAACCAGGAGAGCATCGGGAAGATTCTGCGAATCGCCAATGAAGACGACGCCCGCCAACGAGACGAACTCTGGCGCGGCGAGCGGGGTGAGTTTGACGGTTGTCGCGGAATGATCGCCGAACGCAAGCTGCAAATGCAGCTGGTCGACGTCGAGCACCTGTTCGGCGGGGAACGGCTCATCTTCTATTACCTGGCCGAAGCACGGGTCGATTTTCGCGAATTGGTGAAGGCCCTCGCCAAGCAGTACAAGACCCGTATTGAAATGCGTCAAATCGGGGTCCGAGACGAAGCGAAGCTTTTGGCCGACTACGGGGATTGCGGCAAGCCGGTCTGCTGCAATACGCACCTGCGAGAGATGCCCCCGGTGTCGATGAAGATGGCCAAAATCCAGAAAGCAACCTTAGACCCGGCAAAGATTTCGGGACGATGCGGGCGGCTCAAATGCTGCCTGCGATACGAATACGACACCTACGAGGAATACCGTCGCGATTTGCCCAAGGTCGGCGTCAGCGTCATGACGCGGATCGGGCAGGGGCGCGTGGTCGCCCAAGAGATCCTTGCACGGAAAGTCCTCGTGCGGTATGAAGGGGCTCGAGACGTACTCACGGAAGAGCACGAGATCCTGACGGTCATCAAGTCGGGATCAAAGCAGGGAGGCGACCCATCCGACCCGCCGCCAAAGCGAACGTCTTCCGAGCGACCGGGAGGTCGCCCGTCGCCCGACCGGAATTGAAACCGGTTTCGGATTGTGCTCTGCGCTCGCAAATTGCTATTGTGAGAGCGTCCGAATTTTTTGCGCGGCCGGTCGTCCGTTTCCGTTCGGTGCGCCGCGTGGGCGGCTTTGATGGCAGCCCCCTTGTTCGTGACGCCGCTTGGATCCGCCGACGTGGCGGCCAGCCGGAGTCTCGTTCGGCGAACCGAAAGGGCCCACGACTGTCAACACGTTGAGAGAGCGAGGCACGAATCCATGAGCACGATGAGCCGGGCAATCGAACGGGATGTTCGATACCACCCCAACGCCTACCAGTTTGTCTATGCCGCCTTGCGATTTACTCAGCAGTGCCTGGAGCGTACGGTCACTCCGGGAATGGAGAACCTCGAGGCCCATATCTCCGGCGTCGAGTTGCTCGAAGGCATTCGCGCCTTCGCGCTCACCCAGTTCGGCCTGATGACGTGCACCGTCTTTCGCCGCTGGGGGATCCGCTCGACCGACGACTTCGGCAACATCGTGTTTGAACTCATCGAGCGCGGCGAGATGAGCAAGACCGAGCGGGACCGGCTCAGCGACTTTTTCGACGTGTACGACTTCGCGGACGTTTTCGACCGCGACTATCGCGTCGAGGTCCAACGGGCCTTCACCAAGTGACGGCCCGCGCCCGGTGGGTGCCAGTGGCGCGGATTTTGGCCCGCCAATGCCTTCTGCCGAACCAGAGCCTTCACGAAAACCCGACTCGACCCAGGCGCCGCGCACGGCTCCCGTCTGTTTCTCGCGATCGCCGCCGTGCTGGCCGCCGCGTGGCTCGCCGTTCTCGCTCTGCTGGCGATCTTCACGGGCAATCCCGTGATGCTCAACGTGGAGCAGGTGGAGGCGTCCCCCTACGTCATCACAGGGACCGTCACGGGCGACCCCGCCAAGGGCCAGGTCGCCGTCGAGCGTGAATGGAAAAAGCACGCACTCTCGGGCACGATCACGGTCGAGAACCTGCAGGAGGCCGGCGCCCGCGCGGGAACGCCGTACATCATTCCCCTCTCCCGGCCGTACGACGCGTTCCGCGTGACGGAATCTCCCTCTTCCGGTACAGGCCCGCTGATCTATCCGGCCAGTCCCGAGGCCATTAAGCAGTTGGAGACAATTCTGAAAGCGTCGTCGAACCAGGCCGCACCGAAGTGATCAGGTCGCGGCGCCAACGACGAATTCCTGTCCGGTGATGCCGGCTGCCTCGTCACTTGCCAGAAACAGCGCAGTCTCCGCCACGGGACCATAATTCGCATTCTCCGCCATCGCAGGCGCCACGCAGTTGATGCGAATGCGACGGGGCGAGAGCTCGGCGACGAGCGCCCGGGCGAGCGACGCCAGCGCGGCCTTGCTGGCGAGAAACGGCCCGAGCCCCGGACGGGGCGTTTGCGGCGGGGCGGCCGACACCAGCACGATCGACGCCCCGGCATTCAAGTGCCGCTCAAACACGCGCAAGGTCTCGATGGTCCCCTGAAGATTGACGGCCAATACCTGGGAAACGACCTCGGGCGTGCTTTCGGCGAGCGACGCGTGCCGGCGAATCTCCGCCGCCGGCACCAGCACGTCGACGCCGCCAAAGCGGCGGGCCACGGTGGTCGCGAGTCCCTCGAGGTCGGCCCCTCGCGTCACGTCCCCCTCGACAGCCAACACCCGGGCGGCGGCCCGCGCGGTCAATTCGTCGAGCCGAGCGCGGTCGCTGCCGAAGGCGACGACTTTCGCCCCCTCGCTCAAAAAGCGTTCGACGATGGGCCGGCCCAACTCCCCGTCGGCCCCCGTCACGACGGCCACTTTATTCAACAAACGTTGAGGCATGGGTAGAGGGTAGAGGGAAGAGGGGAGAGGGGCGAGGGAAAAAACCGAAACAGACCAGCGGATGCCGCATTTTTCTGCTCTGCCCTCGCCGCTTTACCCTCTTCCCTCTACCCTCTAGCGATGCTTCATCGCGTCTGTGTCTTCTGTGGATCGAGCCTGGGGACCTCGCCCGCCTTCCGCGAGGCGGCCGCGTCTTTGGGGCAAGAGCTCGTCGATCGTGGCTTGGGACTCGTCTTCGGCGGCGGCAGCGTCGGATTGATGGGTGTCGTCGCGGACGCCGTCCTCGACGGCGGAGGCGAAGTCATCGGCGTCATTCCGCAGGCCCTGGCGACGAAGGAGCTGTTGCACCCGCGCGTGGCGGACATGCGCCGCGTCCGCGACATGCACGAGCGGAAGGCCCTCATGGCCGAACTGTCCGACGCGTTCCTCGCGCTGCCGGGTGGACTGGGGACGTTCGAGGAATTCTTCGAGATCGTCACGTGGGCCCAGCTCGGCTTTCACCGCAAGACGATCGGCCTGTTGAACGTCGAGGGTTATTTCGATCCGCTGGTCAAACTGATCGAGCACTCGATCGACTCGGGCTTCATCAAGCCGGCCCACCGCGACCTGGTCGTGGTCGAGCGCGAGCCCGCCGCCGCGTTGGATCGGCTGGCGACGCACCAGTTGCCCGCCGTCCGCCGCTGGCTGGGGCCGGAAGAGATTTGATCGCGGCCTGAGCGGCAAAAATCCCGCACGGCGCTGCAATAATTCGCCCCGCTCGCGCGTCCCAAAGGGGAAGCACGAAAAGCTTCCTAACCGCAGCAAACGGCGGGAACCGGCGAAGATCGCCACATCGAGTTCGCGCCGAGCGGGAATCAGGTCGCCTTTCAGCACGGCAACGACGGGCTCTTCGTCGCCGATCCGCAGACGGGCAAGCTGCAAAAGGTGTTCGATCCCGATCCCGATCCGTCGATCGTCGCAGTCAGCACGCCGATTCCGCGCAGCGGCTGGCCGTCAAAGAGAACGCGATTCGCTCCCGAATCGCGTTGCCGGACGACTTGCCAGCGTACTTCACCACGCTGCGCCGCTCTGGGACTCTGCAGCCTGGCGGGCAACTCAAGCGGTCCAGCGCGGCCCGCCGGTTCGAGAGGTGCTGCTCCATGGCGTTGGTCCTTTCAGAGTGAAGGTTCTTCTGCCTCCAACACTCGAATCGAATCAACGCCTTTTTCCTTTTTGGTTGCGGCTGAGCGCAGCGAAACCGCGCTGGGAACTTTGTGGTTCACAAACCGTCCTTCCGATGAAGGGGGGGACCACAAAGCGGAATGCACAACGTGCCTACGGAACGGCACGACGGGACTTCACGCCAGAATCTGCCGAATCACCTGGCCTTCGCCCGATTCGCCGATCAGGCGGCGTTCGGTTCCCTGGACCGTGTAAGTGAGCCGATACGGGTCGAGGCCCAGCAGGCTGAGCACGGTGGCGTGCAGGTCGCGGATGGTGACCTCGTCCTTGGTGACGAAATAGCCGATGTCGTCGGTCTCGCCCAGCGTCATGCCTCGCTTGATGCCGCCGCCGGCCATCCACATCGACGCACAATACGGATGGTGGTCGCGGCCCAAGAGCGCGCCGACGCGGACCTCGTTCGTCGAGGTGCGGCCGAACTCGCCGCTCCACACGACGAGCGTCTCGTCGAACAGGCCGCGGGCTTTGAGGTCGTGGATCAGGGCGGCGATCGGCTGGTCGACCTCGCGGCACTTGCGGGGAAGGGCGTGCATCAGATCGTCGTTTTTGCTCGTGCCGTGCACGTCCCAGCCGGCGTCGAAGAGCTGCACGAACCGCACGCCTTGCTCGACGAGCCGCCGGGCGAGGAGGCAGTTGTTGGCAAACGACATCACTCCCGGCTGGGTGCCGTAGGCTTTGTGGACGTGCTTCGGCTCGCGGGAGAGATCCATGATTTCGGGGACGGAGGCCTGCATGCGGTAGGCCAGTTCGTATTGGCTGATGCGGGTGACCGTTTCGGGGTCGCCGAACTCGGATAACTCGAGCTCGTTGAGCTGCCGGAGCGCGTCGAGGCTCCGCCGCCGGAGGCTGCGTGACATGCCGGGCGGGTCGTTCACGAACAGGATCGGCTCGCCGGACGTGCGGCACTGGACGCCCTGATAAACCGACGGCAGAAAGCCGCTGGCCCAAACGTGTTTGCCCGCGGAGGGCCCGCGCATGCTGCCGCTCACCAGGACGACAAAGCCGGGAAGGTTTTCGTTTTCGGAACCGAGGCCGTACGTCACCCACGAGCCCATCGACGCGCCGCCCAGGCGGTTGATGCCCGTATGCAGCAGGAGTTCGGCCGGCGGATGGCTGAACTGGTCGGTGGTGAGCGAGCGGATGAGGGCGATGTCGTCGACGATGGTGGCCGTGTGCGGGAGCAAATCGCTCACCATCTGGCCGCACTGGCCGCGCGGCTCGAAATGATAGGGCGAGCCCAACAGCTTCGGGTGCCCCACCAACAGCGAAAATTTCGGACTGCGGAGGATCTCGTCAGGGCACGGCTGGCGGTCGAATTGGTTGAGCTTCGGCTTGTAGTCGAACAGATCCTGCTGCGGCGGCGAACCGACCATGTGCAGGTAAATCACCGAGCGGATCTTGGTCGCCGTCTTGGGCGGCCGCGGGGCGGTCGAACTTTCGTCGGCGGGGATTTCCGACGCCTTGACGCGGCTCCCCTTTCCCATGAATCCGGAGAGGGCCAGCGCCCCCAGACCGAGTTGCGACTGCCGTAAAAAGTGGCGCCGCGTCACGAACTGCAACCGGCGTTGCCGCACTTCGTCGATCAGGGAACCGTCGGCGGATAATTGTGGTGCACCGGGCAGCATGGCATTAACCCTTTGTGAGGACCCCGTCCAGGTTGAGCAGCACATTCGCCACGACCGTCCAGGCGGCCAACTCCGCGTCGGTGACGTCCGACGACTGGCCGAAGGGGGCCGTCGCCAGAGCGCGGGCCGCTTTGGCGTCGCGCTCGAAATACTCGTGCTCGGCTGACGTCAATAAGCCGAGCAACTGCTCGACCTGCCGCGGCTGCGGCGGACGAACGAGGCACAAGCGCAGTGCGTAGCGGCACCGCTCGGCGCGGGACGTTCCCCCCTCGCGGAGGATCCGGCGGGCGAGTGCCTGGGCCGCTTCGATGTAGGCGGGGTCATTGAGCGTGACGAAGGCCTGCACCGGTGTATTGGTGCGGATGCGGCGAATCGAGCAGACGTCGCGGTTGGGCGCGTCGAGGGCCGCCATCGAAGGATACGGATCCGAACGACGCCAGAACGTGTACAACCCCCGCCGATAACGGTTCTCGCCGACGGCCGTGGGCCACGTCGGCTCCTTGTTCGGCCCGGCCTTTCGTGCGGGGCGTGCGGGCCGCGGCGGCTGCGGCGGAAAGACCGACGGGCCTTTCATCGTGCGGGTCAAGAGGCCCGACAGGGCGAGCGCCTGGTCGCGGACCAGTTCTGCCTCCAGGCGGAATCGCGGCGCCCGGCTCAAGAGGCGGTTGTCGCGGTCTTTTTGGAGGGCCACCGGCGTGACGCGGCTCGACTGGCGGTAGGTGGCGGACGTCACGATCAGCCGAATCAGCGATTTCGTGTCCCAGCCGCGGTTCCTGTACTCGACGGCCAGCCAGTCGAGCAGTTTCTGATGCGTGGGCGGGCTCCCCTGCGTGCCGAAGTCCTCCTCGGTCTCGACGATTCCCCGGCCGAACAGTTGGGCCCACACGCGGTTGGCGGCCACCCGCGCGGTGAGCGGGTTTTGCCGGGCGAGCAACCACTTCGCGAGCGACAGGCGATTCGCCTCGACCCCCTTGGGCAGCGGACCAAACAGGGACGGCACACCGGCCGTCACCTCGGCCCCGTGGAACATGTAGTCCCCCTGTCGCAGCACGTACGACTTCCGCCGCTTGTCGGCCGGTCGCTCGCGCATCACGGGGACGCTCGAGTCGACCTTCGCGCTGGCCGGAAATACGAACGCCGAGGGAACGGTCAGCGTCGGAGCCTCGTCGTTGCGGTCGGCGTCTTCCGACTGGTTGAAAATGGCCATGATGCGGTAGTAGTCGGTCTGCGTGATCGGGTCGAATTTGTGGCTGTGGCACTTGGCACAGGCGAACGTCAGGCCCATCCACACGTCCATCGTCGTGTCGACCCGATCGAGCACCGCGTTGACGCGGTATTCCTCGTCGCTGTCGCCCGGGGACGTGTTGGTCTTCGTGTTGCGGTTGAAGGCCGTCGCGACGAGCTGCCCCGTGCCGGCTCGCGGCAAGAGGTCCCCCGCCAACTGCTCGATGGTGAACTCATCAAACGGCATGTCGGCGTTGAAGGCGTCGATCACCCAGTCGCGAAACAGCCAGATCGTCCGCGGTGGATCGCCGCCGTAACCCTTCGTGTCGGCATATCGCGCGAGGTCGAGCCACGGCCGGGCCCACCGTTCGCCGAAAGCCGGGTCGGCCAGGAACCGCTCGACGAGCCGCGCGTACGCATCCGGATTCGTGTCACCGAGAAACGCGTCGACCTCCGCTAAGGTCGGCGGCAATCCCCGCAGATCCAGGCTCAACCGCCGCACGAGCGCGTACGCGTCGGCCGGCGGAGAAAACGGCAACCCCGTCTCCTCGAGCTTCGCGCGGATAAAGAGGTCGACCGGATTGCCGACCGTCTCGGCCCGACTCATGCGCGGCAACGGCGGGCGCTCGAGCTTCTCGAACGACCAGTGCTGGTTGTACCGCGCCCCCTCTTTCACCCACCGCGTGAGCAACGCGATCTGTCCGGGGGCGAGCGACCGGTTCGCCCGGCCGGGAGGCATCCGCTCGTCCTTGTCCGCCGACGTGATGCGGCGAACGAGTTCGCTATTTTCCAGGCTGCCGGGGACAATCGCCCGCTTGCCGTCGTCGAGTGACCGCGTCGCCCCCTCGCGGATGTCGAGCCGCAGTCCGGCCTCGCGGTGCTTCTCATCGGGGCCGTGACAGATGAAACAGTTCTTCGCCAGCAGGGGTCGCACTTGCCGATCGAAATCAACCGGCGGCGACGGCCCGGCGGAACACAGCAAGGCGGCCCGCAACACAACAGCCGCGGCGGCGATCACGCAAAACGTGGCCTTCACGAATCACCTCGGCAAACATGCAGAGTGTGCCGCAAAGCGCAGGGGCAGCAACTTTTGAACGGAACGGCGGCAAAGCCGGTCGAAGTTTTCACCTCGACCGGGTCCAGCCTACCACCGCCAGCCCGCTCCATCAATCCGATTGGCCGTCCCGCCGCGAAAGTTTTGGACTCAGCAAAAGTCAGATCGCCCTGCCGTTGCAGACGGGTGCGACTGCGGAGCGGCGATCGCGGGGCCTGCCGCCCAGGACGGAAGGGCCGCTCACCGGCCAATCCGCAACCGGCACGCACGGCACGACCGTCGCAACTGGCTGGGCGAGGCACCGCCGCGGGCTCGGGAAGACTACCGTCCACCTCCCGCATGTGCCAGAATTGCACGCGGTGTTTTCGCAGCGGGGAAGCGACCGCTTGCTCAATTTCATCGGGAGAGGTCCAGGCAATGGGCTCGCAGAGTACCGTCTCCAAGTCGGTTCCGGATTCGGACAGGGACATGCCGCACAAGCTGCACCTCGGCTGCTTTGACCGTCCGATTGACGGGTGGATCAATACCGACGTGACGCCGCATTTGCGGATTGCTCGCGTGCCGTTCCTGGCGACGGCCATGCGGCAGATGGGTCTGATGAACGAGGAACGCTACCGGCAGCACCAGCAGGGGATCTTCCGCAAGGTGCGTTATTTGAACGTCGCCAAGCCGTTCCCTTTTTCGTCGGACTATTTCGAGTGCGTGTTTTCGTCGCACATGCTCGAGCACATTCCGAAGGGGTTCGTGGGGGGCCTGCTCAAGGAAATTTACCGCGTGCTCAAGCCGGGGGGCGTGGTGCGGACGGCCGTGCCCGACCTGGACCACTTCATCGCCCACTACGATGCGAAGAACGCCGACCAGTTCGTCTCCGACGTGTTTCAAACCGAGGCCCACGGCGCCAAGAACCGGCACTGGTGGATGTACAATGGTCATTCGCTCTCCCGCCTGCTCTCGGAGCAAGGCTTTCAGGACGTGAAGGTCTGCGGCTACCGCGAGGGCAAATGCGCGGATCTCGAGCAGCTCGACAACCGGCCCGACCATTCGCTGTACGTCGAAGCGTTCAAGCCGCCACGCTAGTGCTGCGAGCACTCAGGCCGCCCCCGCCTTCAATCAGCATGCCGAGGGGAACGATCCGGTCGAGAGATGCGTTGCCGGTTACGGCGACGGCCGGCTCGGCCTCCGCTCGGCGACGGGCTTGCGGGCCGCGTGGGCGAAGGGGAGCGTGGGGTCGCCGAAGAACATGAACTTCATCCCCTGAAAGAAAATCGAGGGTGGATACCAGTCGTTATTCGGCGTCAGCGTGGCCAGTTTTTCCTTGTCGTAGTAATAACGAATGGCGCTCGCCCAGCAGTCGCCCACGAGCGGTTGCTCGGAGCGCCGCATCGCGGCGAGAAAACCTTCCGCCAGCGTGACCGCGCACGGCTGGGCTCCCGTGTTGCAGCCGATGTAAACGACCGCGCCCCCCGGTCCGCGCTTCAGGACCTGTTCGCCGAGTCCGGTCGGGTTGTATTTCCCTGTTTGTAACGGGGCCGGCGGAGACGGCGGGGCGTGGAAGACCTCTTTCTTGTTTGTGCCGGCGTGCTCTCGCCCTTCGATGTCGACATAGGCGCCGTACGGCGGGAGCGGGGCGAAATTGCACGTGCTGCAGCCGACGGAGAGCATCACGGGGAGCCGATCCGCGTCGTGCAGCTTTTTCAGGCTGCCGGTCGAAAACGACTTGAACCACGAATTGTCGCTGCCGTGTCCGACGTGAACGGCCAGCGCCACGCCGTGGTTGAGGGCCGCGACGACGTGGGCCTCGTCAGGCGGCGGCGTGTGATACGGTTTTTTGTTGTCCGTGTAGTAATAGCGGCCGACTGACCAGCCGCGCGGCATCTTGGCCGCCCAGCCGTTCATCTTGTCGCGGACGTCGACGTAACCCTCGACATTGAAGAAGTCGGCCCGCCGCATGCCGGGATGCGTTCCTTCGCGGATTCCCTCCTCGTAGGCGATTGTTTTGGCGGCGACCGTACGGACCTCTTCGTTCGTGCTCACGGGCCAGCGGCCGAAGGCGATTTCGGGCCGGTAGTCGACCTGGTCGAAATTGATTGGACCGCGTTTATTCGTCTCGCCCCGCACCTCGCCGAAGTAGCGGGCGTGAAAGCCCTGCTTCATGGCGTTCCAGTCCTCGAACGCGCCGTTCGGCTTGGCCAGGTCGGCGTAGTACAAATCGGAAGGATAAAACGCGTAATTGAAGGCCGCCGGCGTGGTGCGGTCGGTCACCATGTACCGCACGGGCATCACATCGACGTCGCCGACGAGCAGCACATAACCGAGTCGCCGATTACGCCAGGCCTCGTACAAATACCGCTTGATCCGCTCGGGCGCGTCGACGCCGGGGCTCCACTTGAGCACCTCTTCGAGCGAGACCAGCTCGGTGGGACGGTGCTTCCGCTTGTAGTCGATGTACTCCCGCAGCGCGGGGCGAAACCGCTCGGGAGCGACGACGAGGAACCGCTTCGGGCCCGGCGGCCGTTTGTCGGCCCCTCGCGCGCTTTCGCCAGTCAAAACGCCAAGCAAGGACGGGACGCACGCTCCGAGCAGGAGCAGGCCCAAGAGAAGGGGTGGACGGGTTTTCATGGTTCGGTTCGTTCCCAGTTTCGCGGCCCGAGCCACGAGCCGACGGGAGTGTAACACGGTTGTTTGCCCCGCGTCGCAGGTGGCCGCCGCTTGAGTGTCTTGCCGCCGCGGGCGGGCATCCCGTAACTTCAAAGAAGGTGGCTCTTCCTGTGCCGCCGCGACAAGTGAGTGAGAACGAGGGAGCGTTTCCCGTGTCGGTCCTAAAGCGCCTCAACGCGTTTCTGGTCGGCAACAAGACGCCGGCCGACTCGTACGTCCTCGTGCGGCTGTGGCTCGTGCGTGGGCTCGGTTTCGTCTACTTCGTCGCCTGCTCCATCCTCTTCTTTCAGGGGGTCGCGCTGTGGGGGAAGGATGGCCTGTTGCCGATCGGCAGCTTTGCCGATGAGTGGTCGACAACTTTGGCGGCCGCGGAGCCGCGTTCTGGCGCTTGCCGAGCCTGTTCTATTTCGGGCACTCGGATGGCCTGATTTGGGGCCTGGGGCTTGCCGGGATGGTGCTGGCTGCCGTGCTCATGGCGGGCTACGCAAACGTTTTCATGCTGCTCGCGCTGTGGCTCGTGCAGTTGTCGTTCGTCAACTCGGGGCAACTTTTTTACGGCTACGGCTGGGAGACGCAACTCCTTGAGCTGACCTTTCTCACGTGTTTTTTGGTTCCCGTCTTCGACCCGCGGTTGAAACGGGCGACAGCTCCTCCGCCGCGAATTGTGATCTGGGCCCTGCGGTGGATGCTGTTTCGACTGATGCTCGGGGCTGGGCTGATCAAGATCCGCAACGATTCGTGTTGGCGGGATCTGACCTGTCTCATGTACCACTACGAAACGCAGCCGATTCCCAATCCGCTGAGCTTCTTCTACCACCACATGCCGCCGGCGCTTCATTACGCCGGCTGCCTGTTCAATCACTTTGTCGAGCTGGTCGTACCGTTCGGATATTTCGGCCCGGCCGTGGTGCGGCGGTGGGCCGGCCTGATCACGATCGTGTTTCAGTGCATCTTGATTTCGAGCGGCAACCTGGCGTGGCTCAACTGGGTCACGCTCGTGATGTGCATTCCCTGCTTCGACGACGCCTTTTTGACGCGGCGGCTCGGGCGACGTTTCACGTTCGAGGCGCCGCCGTGGAAATTTTCTCCCGTAAAGACCGTCGTGCTGTCGTGCTTTACGGCGGCCGTCGCTTGGCTGAGCATTTCACCCGCCTTGAACCTCGTCGATGCCGAGCAGGCGATGAACACCTCGTACAACCAGTGGCACCTCGTCAACAGCTACGGCGCGTTCGGCAGCGTGGGGCGGGAGCGGTACGACGTTGTCATCGAGGCCACGGATGAGCCCGCAATCACCGAGCACACCGTGTGGCGTCCTTACGAGTTCAAGGCCGCCCCGGGGGACGTGACGCGCCGCCCGCCCCTCATCACGCCGTACCATTATCACCTCGATTGGCAGATTCTGGTTTTCAGGCATGCGGCCTCGCATACAGGAGGCGTGGCTGTTGCGGCTCGCCGTGCGGCTGTTGGAGAACGACCCGCAGATCACGGCCCTGTTTCAATCGGTCCCCTTTCCGGGCAAGCGGCCGACGTACATCAAGATGGACCTCTATCACTACCGCTTCGCCGATTGGAAGGACTGGCCCAAGAAGTGGTGGACGCGCGAGTGGATCGGCGAATACATGCCGCCCATCTCGCTCGAGCATCCGCTGGCACGGCGGCTGCGGAAGAAACCGGACTGAATCACGCTACGCGATCGCGCAATACGAGCCGCCGGCTTTCATGCCCTGATACTAGTGAACATGGGGACAACCCTGGCACATTTAAACGCTGACGATCAGTGAAACTCCCAATTTCGCCCCGCGCGTCCGGACGGTAGCCTGTCTCAAAGCCCTTTTGTCTGCGCGACGCCCCAGCGGAAGGCCCATTTCTCGCTGGGGCGTCTCCGTTGCGCATTTGCAAGACGGTTGGACCTGGAACAATGACCAAGCCGTGGCCACGGTCGGCGATGGCGAGCGGGACGGACGACGGACTTCTAAAACGAGCTGAGCGAGAAGGGCTCTGCGTTCGCTGCATGAATAGGGCCCGGCGATTTTTCAGGGAATCCGCAGCGATCGCCGCTGCCATCGCCTACCTCGGACTGTGTGCCGCGCTGTGGATGATGCTCGTGTTCGTGGCTGGGGCGTTCTGGATCGTGGGATTGGTTTGGGAGCGATCTGCCGACAGAGAGATCGCCCTGTGCGGGATGGAGTTCGACGACACCGAACAGGCCTTCTTTGTGGCAGTTCAAAAGGTCGGGGAGCGGTCCATCAAGCCGAGAGTCACCGTCATCGACGTGACCGATAAGTCCGGTCGCAAGCACCAAAACTGGACGAGGCCGCGCGAGGTCATTTGGCGTGGCAATTTAATGGAAGCTCCGGTGCTGAGCCTGCCTGATGCGCATGCGGACGCTTGTGTGCTGAGCGTCGGCCGGTCGGTAAAGGAAAAGGGGCTCCTTTGCATACCGTGCGTGGTCGGCAATCAGATTGAATCGGTCCCGATCACGCGGACCGATGAGTTCGGTTCGCTTCTGATAACTGTCGGTGCCGATTGTGGCGGCCCGAAGCGCGGCAATTCGGCAATCAAGACGTTCGAAGTCGGCCGCGAGGCGCCTGGTAAGTCGTGGGAGGTCATCGGAGATTGGACGGCGCGATGATGCTGCGGAGCGTCTCTCTTTTTCCGAAGTCCATTAAGTATCGTGAGCGCATCTGCGTCGGCGACGGCCGCGGAAAAGCATAGCCGTTCCGCGTCGTCGGCCCAGTGCAACGTGGCGATGCCCGTCTTGCCGGGTTACGATCAGCCGGCAGGGCGGCGAGACACAACGGTCTTCTTTGGCTTCTTCGTCACTTCCTGCGGGAGGGACCAGCCCATTGCCAAGGTGATTGGAGTCGGCGTCATCGGGATGGGCTGGATGGGTTTCGTCCACGCTCGGGCGTATCGCGCCGTGGCGGACCGCTTTCACGAAAAGGGACTCAAGGCGCGGCTCGTCATCTGTGCTGACGACTTGCCCGCGCGGGCCCGCGAGGCCCAGGAACGGCTCGGCTTCGAGCAATCGACCTCCGATTGGCGACAGGTTGCCGCGCACCCCGATGTCGACGTGGTGAGCATCACCACTCCCAACTTCCTGCACCTCGAAATGATTCGGGCCTCGGCCGCCGCGAAAAAACACGTCTTCTGCGAAAAGCCGGTCGGCTGCAGCGGCAGCGAGACGGCGGAGATCGCCGGCATCGCCCGCCGCGCCGGGGTCTTGACTTGGGTCGGCTACAACTACCGCTGGGCTCCCCTCGTGCAGTACGCGCGGCAACTGATTGCTGACAACAAACTCGGCACGCTGCAGCATTACCGGGGCCGCTTCTACTGCGATTACGGCAGCGAACCCGACGCGATTTTGTCGTGGCGGTTCGAGCGGCGCGGGCGGGACACGGTGCGCTGGGCGATTTGATGTCGCACGTCCTCGACATGGCCCACCTGCTGGCCGGCCCGATTCGCCGCGTCGTCGCCCAAAAGCAGACGCTCATTCCCACGCGTCCTCTCCCCGCGTCGGCCGAGGCCGGTCATTATTCGGTCAATCCCGACTCGCCCCGCGCCCCGGTGACGAACGAAGACTACGTCGGTGCGCTGGTCGAGTTCGCCAACGGAGCGCCGGGCAACCTCGAAGTGTGCCGCGTGTTGAACGGCCCGCGGTGCGAGATGGCGTTCGATTTTCACGGCACGAAGGGGGCGGTCTGCTGGAATTACGAGCGGATGAACGAACTGCAGATCTTTCAGCCCGACGGCACGCCGGCACATGACGGTACCGTGCTCATTCAAGCGGGCGAGGCCCATCCGTGCTACTCGGCGTTCTATCCGGGCCGGGCCAACGCCATGGGTTACGAGGACTTGAAAGCCATCGAGTCGTTGCGATTTCTCGAATCGGTCGCCCGGAACCAGCAGGGAGAGCCGGGCTTCGCCCAAGAGCTGCAGGTGGCAGCGGTTCAGGACGCGATGGCCCGCTCCTTTGCCAGCGAGCGGTGGGAATCAGTGGTGCCGCTGGCCGAAAGTTAGGAACCGGTTCGATGTGGTGGCGAACGAGCAAGCGAACGACCGGCGCCTCTGTAGCGTTGTTGTTGGGAGCGATCGCCGGCCTGGCGCTGTGCGAAGTGTCGTTTGCCGGGCCGCCTGCTCAGCCTCCAGCCGCGGCGCCGCCGCAGCGAAAAAAAGGGGAGTTGTCATCGGTGAAGGCCTCCTCAAGAAATCGATCCTGCTCAGCGATCGGTCGCTGGGAACGGTGACTGACATCATTCGCGATCCGCGCCGGGACGCGAAGCTTGGCGTGGCCGGTCTGCGCGGGGCCGTGTTTCTCAAAGCCGATCACTCGGTCGCGTCACGCGTCCAATTCGCGTTCGCGCCGCGGGCCGGTCTGTTGGGCTTGTTCAATCCACCCTTGATACCGACGCATGTCCAGTTCGTGAGCGTCGACAAAAGCGGCGGATGGGGCTTTCTCAATCGGGGTGGCGAGGGGTGGCAAGATGCGTCGTTCTTCGGTGCCGACGGTCGCACGCTCTGGACCTGCGGCGGCATGCCCGGGGTCGACGACATGGCGGCCGGCGACCTGGACGGCGACGGGATTGCCGACTTCGTCGTCGGTTTCAACGGCGGCGGCGGCGTGCGCCGGCTCGATATCAAGGGAAAAACACGCTGGCAACAACCGGACAGCAACGTGTGGCACGTGGAAATCGTCGATACCGACGGGGACGGCCGGCCTGAGATCGTCCACACCAGCGCCAGCGGCCAAATCACGATCCGCGATGCGAATGGCAAAGTCCTCCGCCAGTGTCCTTCGGAGGTCTATTGTGCCCAATTCTCGTTATGTGTCTGGCCCACGCAAAAGAGTTCCGCCAAGTTGCTTGTCGCGGACGAACAGCGCTTGAACATCATCGATTTCGCCGGAGGGACGGCAGGCCGCTATCAACTCCCCGCGACCCAGCAGCAAGACGGCGCCCGTGCGGCACTCGTTCACCTGCGGAGCGACGAGCAGGACTATTTGGCGGCGCTCATGGTGGTTGGCAATCCGTTCTGGCAGTCGTCGCTGCTTTATCTCTTCAATCCGGACCGCCAGCTTGTGTACGAAGAGATCATTCCGGGAAAATGTGCCTCCATCGTTGCGGTCCCGGAAGGCAACGGAGCGCGCGACGCATTGCTGGTCGGCGGAGTCAACACCGTCTGGAAATACACAGCCGTCAATCACGGGGGGATTTAGCCATCACAACCTGGCCCACTCACACACGAATTCAGTTCTTCCCTTTGCTCGTTTCCGTGCTCGCAGGTGCCGTCACGACGTGGATGGGCCTTCCGGCGCTCGCCCAGTCGCGGCCGCTGGCACCCGGTGTCCGCGGCCTCGCCACGCGGGCGCCCGCCAAGGTCGTGATTGACGGCGACCTCTCGGAATTCAAGGACGCGTTCTCGACGCCGGTGAATTACTTCAATCCCGACCAGAAGAACCGGCCGGCCCAGTTCTTTTACATGTGGGACGACGAGGCGTTTTACGCTGGCCTGCGGACGCTCGATCAGAAACGGGCCGACCCCGCGCCGGACGATCGGCTGTGGGAGGGGGACGCGGTCGAGTGGTATTTCGACACGCGGCGGGGGGACAACTTCCGCTCGACCAAATGGACCAACGACGGCGCGGTCCACTGCTACTGGACCGGACTCAAGGGGACCGAGATCAAGCCGCGGTTCTGCCTGCGGCCCGGTTATCTCAACGCGATTCCCAAGATCGGCATCGAAGTCGGAGCGCGAAAAACGAGCTACGGCATGGAGGTCGAGTTCAAACTCCCCTGGAAGAACTTTCCGAACTTCTCACCGAAAGCCGGCGAAGTCATCGCGCTTGATGCGGAGATCTGCTATTCGGACGGCAAAGCGCGGGTCGACCGGTATTTCGCTTACGGCTCGCCCCTCTCGGTCCAACAGCCGGCCAGCCTGGCGAAAATCGAGCTGGTCGACCGCTTGGAGCGCGACGACTGGAAAGCCTGCGGCCCGGTGCTGATGCCGATCCGCTGCGACGTTCCATGGGAACAGAAGACCAAGGGGCAGAACCAGGGGATGATTTCACTCCCCCCCAACCATTCCGACCAGGTCGGCAAGGTCGTCTTTCGCCTGACGGACCTGGAGGATAAAGCCATCGGCGACTTCGAGGCCCAACCGCACACGATGCAAGCCGAAGGCCATTTCGCCCGAGCGATCGCCAACTGGCCCCTCGACACGGCGCCGCCGGGCGGATACCACGTCACGGCCATCGTCTACGACAAATCGGGCCAGGAACTGACGCGCGTGGCACCGCGGCTCGTGAGCACGTCGATGCGGCAAGGCTATTGAAGCGACGGTGAAACGGCGCGGGCCCTGTTCGTTTTATCGCTGGTAAATCGGCAGGATCTGATAGGGCGGCGTGAGGGACAGGACGCAGAGGGCCGTCGTGTAGATGTTGCCGAAGTTCGCCTCGGCATCGAGCGATTCGATGTCCCACGAACCGTCGGCATGCTGCGCCTCGGCCAGCACCGTCAGCAGGCGTGGGAAAAATTTCCGCCAGAAGTCGCCGCCGAGCTGGAACATGGCCTGGCTGCAATAAAACGCGCCGTAATGGTAGCGGTCCTCCTGGCCGCGGGTGACGCCATAGGGCTCGAACGAATGCTCGAGGATCCAGCCGCCGGCCGCTTTGGCCGTCTCGGATTGATGCTCACCGCCCAGCGCGAGTGAGACGATCCCCGCGCCGACCATGCCGCGAGTCGCGAAACGGTTGTATCCGTACAGGGCGTAGACGAAGGCCCGCTCGTTCACGTCGAACGACCGATGGACATAGCCCATCGCCTCCTTGACCCAGGTTTCGGGCACGTCGAAATCGGCATTGCGGGCTGAGCGGTAGAACATCAATTGCCACGCCGTCACTGACAGGTCCCATGCGATGGGCGTCTCCTTGAACGCGTACCGCCAACCGCCGCGCTCGTCCCGGTTGGGCTTGGGGCGGATTTGCTCTTTGCGCGTGAATTTGAGCCCCTTGAGGATGGTTGAGCGGATCCGATCGTGCCGGCTGGCCGTCGTCATGCCATAGACTTCGCCCAACATGACGCCGGAGATGGCGTGGCTGTAAATCAGGTCGTCGGTTCGGCTGCCGACCAGGCGGCGATCCTGCATGATGGCGCCGGTGCGAGGGTCCTGCATGTCGAGGACATAATCGATGGCCCGTTCGATCTTGGCTCCGTACGGGCCCTTGCCCGGTTGATGGCCGCGCGCCAAGAGGGCCATCACGCACAGGCTGTTGATGGCCGGCTGGCCGCTCGCCGACGTGGGAAATCCGCCGTCTTCTTGCTGGTTCTTGACGATGAACTCAATGCCCCGGTCGACGGCCCGATCGAGGCGCTTCCATTGCTCGGGCGTCAGCAGATTGCGGTTCGACTCCCGCCGTTGTCGCGGACGACCGCTGGGTGCTGCGTCCACCCGGTCTTCGGCCGGAAGACGCACAGGCAGCAGCGGCGTCAGGCCTGCCAGCAGCACGAGCATCGTAAATCGGCAACGAGTGATCGACGGCCTGGCCATGCCGCGTTCCTCGAGGGTTGAGCCGTGTCGGCCCGTTTGCGCGTCCGCGTGACGATGCCAAAAGCCTAGCATTCGCCGTTGCGCGAAGTCCAGCCGCCGCCGAGCCTATTGCACTCTTTTAAGATTCGCCGGGTCGTCTGCGACAAAAATCTGAATTACATCTTTGCCGTCGGTCTTGATGGTGCGATTGTAGGCGAGCGTTTTGCCGTCGTTGCTCCAGACGAGCGCGAAGGGAGTTGGACCGCGGTCGGAAAGGACGGCGCTCTGACCGAAATGCGGCCCGGGCCGAACGTCGGTGATGAGAATCCGGTTCCCTGCGATGCAGGCGATTCTATCCCCCGATGGATGCCAACGGGCGTCCGTATCGACGCCACCGTCGACAAACGTCACTTGCTGTGGCTGACCGCCTTGCGGTGAGATCAAACAGATCTGCCACTGTCCCTTGTCGTCGCGGAGGCGAAATGCAATTCGCGCCCCGTCGGGCGAGCTGCGGGCGATTCCCTGGCAACCCGGAAAAGGACTCGTCTCGGTGTGGGTCAGGCGGCGCTGGCTCGTTCCGGCCGGCGGCATGGGGAACGTCGTTTCGGTTCCCTCGAGCGGTCCGAGAAGACCGGGAACGGTGATGTTCTCGGGAATATCGACGAGGAACAGCTCGTCGAGCGGTTGGCCCTTCTTGTTGCGCGTCGTGCCGATAAAGGCGCGGGCCCGTTGCTGGCTGCCGTCCTGCCGCTGGTAACCGGCCACGCCGACCCAGCTATCGAAGGCGGCGTGTGAAATCTCGTCGGTTCCCGGTCGGGGATCGGGTGTGACGACGACGACCAGTGCCGAAAACCCAGCGCCCTCGTTCGAGAATTGGCCCGCCTCGGCGACGTGGACTGGATGGCCGAGCTTGGTCACGCCGATCGTCCGCAGGTCGAGATTCTTGCCGATGGTGAGTCCGTGGGCCCGCACCACGGCGTCGTTATACGTGAAGCCGACCCATTGGTCGTCCCCCGAGAATTCGTGCCGATGCGTGCCGCCGCGAAGCGCGCCGACCGTGAACGGGGGCTTGACGTTCCGCGCGTCGGCAAACCGCCATTGGCCGCTGCCGTCGCCGCGGACGATCATGCCCAGGCGGCAATGTTTCTCGTATTGATTGTCCGGGTCGGTCGGATGGAGCGGCCCGTGGATGAAGATGACTTCGTTGCGGTGGTGGGCGAAACTGGCCGCCGCCACTCCCGGGCCGAACGCGTTGGCGTGCTCGGGCCGGTAGAGGGGCGTGATTTTTCCGGTGGCGATTTCCACCTTGGCAATCAGGGCCGACTCGTGGATGCCCACCGGGGTCCGCGTGTCAAAGACCAGAAACCGGTCATCGGGCGAAAAATTGTCGTTGTTGTCGAGCAAATGGTCGTACGCCGAGTCGTGTGTGACCTGCCGCTCGCCGGCAGCGCTCTGGGCCGTGGCCATGAACAGGCATACCCCCGCCAGGAATGGTGAGAACAATCTCCGCATCTCTGACATTGAAATAAACGCGATGCTAAACCGATAGGGAACGCAATCGGTGGCCGGTCTCGTTTGTCGCCAGGCGGCGCTCACACGATGGAGCGCACGACGCCCCCCTCGACGCGGAGCGCGGACCCGTTGGTTCCCGAGGCGAGCGGACTCGAGACGTAGACGACCATCGCGGCCACTTCTTCCGCCGTCTCGAACCGTTTGAGCAGCGACGAGGGCCGCACCGACTTAAAGAACTCTTTTTCCACGTCGGCCCCGCTCGTCCCCTTCGATTTGGCCATGTCGTCCACGAATTTTTCGACATCCTCCGAACGCGTGGGACCGGCGAGGACCGAGTTGACCGTGACGGCACTTCCGGCGGTCATTTCCGCCAGGCCGCGGGCCAGCGCGAGCTGGGCCGTCTTGGTCACGCCGTAATGGATCATTTCGACCGGCGCGTTGAGCGCGGATTCGCTCGACAGGAACACAATGCGGCCCCAATTCTGCTTGAGCATCTTGGGAAGATAGAACCGGCTGAGCCGCACGCCGGAGAGCACATTCACTTCGAAAATCCGCGACCAATCCTCATCGGTAATCTCCTGGAACGATCGGGCCTCGTAGATGCCGAGATTGTTCACCAGCACGTCGACCGACGATACTTTTTGGGTGAGCGCGGCGACCCCCTCTTTGGTCGCGAGGTCTGCCGCCACTTCGACGACGTCGGCGTTTTTCTGCTTGCGGCGGATCTTCTCCGCCGCCTCTTTGACGCGCGCCTCAGAGCGGCCGTTGACGACGACCTTCGCCCCCTCTTCCGCGAAGAGTGCCGCGATGGCAAAACCAACTCCCGCCGTCGAACCGGTGACGAGCACGCTTTTGTTTGCCAGTTGCAAGTCCATGCCGAGATTCCTCCCACTTGCTCCGGAAAAAATGAAACAGCGACGCTGTCATTTTAGGCGCGGGCAGTCTGCCAGAGTGCTACAAGTCGCCCATTAGTGTGGAGGCAATTTGATTTCAATCCCGTACTTGGGAGCGACGGCCAGCAGCTTCTCGATGTCTTCTTTCGTCGGCAACGGGGCCGAAGTCGCTCCGGCAGCGACCGGACGACCGATCTCGAAGAACATCCGTTCCAATCCGGCGGGAGCGAGCGTGATCAGCATTTTCGCCAGCTGCTTAGTTTCGTTCTTGAAACTGTGCTGACTGCCGATCGGCATGTTGGCAAATGTTCCCGGTCCGGCGATGAACCGTTCCTCTCCTACCGAGAAGGTGATTTCACCTTCCAGGATATAAAACGCCTCTTCTTCGCGGCTGTGGATATGCGGCGGCGGGCCGCCACCCGGAGGGACGAGGGCCTCAACCAGCGCGTATTTGCCATCGGTCTCGTCGCCGGTCGCCAGAAAGCGGTACGCGTCCCCGACGACGCCAATCGTGCGGCCGTCACCGGGCTGCCGGAGCATTGGCGGATGCGTCATGGTCATGCAGCGATGTCCTCGTTCGTTTCGGTCGTTCGTGTTGCCCGCGTTGTTTCAGCAGAGAGGATCTCAGCCGCCTCGTCGAAAATCCAGGCACCGCGATTGGCATAAGCCGTTCAACAGGCGACGCAGCCAGCGAAGGTGTCGCGGGGGTCAAAACACCCTTAGAATCGGCGACGTGACGCCTCGGCCCTTCATGGCTACATCCAGCGATATCAATTCTGTGCGGAGTGGACCGGCACACGATCTCGTGCTGCCGACGCTGCTGTTCACGGCACTCGGCGCCATGTCGTGGGCCGTCCGCGGGAGTGCGGGCGCTTCGGCGATGAATGCCCACATCGCGCCGGGATTGCTGTGGGGCGCGGCGTGGTGGTTCGTCGCGCGCGATCCCAGTCGCTGGCAATCGCGACGGTACGCCTCGGGCTGGATCCTCTTCGCGCTCACCGTCGGCTTCGCCCTGGCGGGGAATCGAGGCTGGATGCAATGGCACCACATGTACGAGGGGCATCTCTCGACCAACTGGCCGAAGGGCGAGTGGGAGCCAATCTCGCCGTTTTGTGGCTTTCTGTGGTTTTTTCTGGCGGGCTCGGCGTGGGCGGCCCTGCCGGCGTGCCGCTTGGCGTGGTGCAGCACGGAGCGGCCGACCCGCGCCTGGGAATGGACCCTGCGGATCGCGTGCGGACTCGGCGGAGCGTACTTGGCCTCGCGCGTGTTCGCTCGCTACCCGGATTTCTTTTTGCCTCACTACGCGACGATTGCCGACAAATATCACAACCTGCCGGCCAGTCCGGGCCTCGACAAGTTGATTCGCGACAACGGCGCCACCGTGCGACATCTCGGCTACTGCTTCGGCTTTCTGCTGTTTGAGGCGATGCGGAGGGACTGGAAGAACGTCACGCTCATTTCCACGGTTGGCATTTTGAACGGACTCGGCTGGAGCTTCCTGCAGAACTGGAAGTGGGCCGCCCACGTCTGGCCCGAGGCGAAATTCAACTTCGGCCGCTGTTGGGAGGTCTGCGGGGGGATCAGCATCGGGATCGGCTTGGGTGTTGCTTATTACCTCGTGAATCGCCAAGAGACGGCCGAAAGCCGGGCCGCGAGAGAACGGCGGCTCGGCAGTACGTTTCCACACGGCGACTGGTTGCTCGCTGCCGGGCTCTTGGCCCTGTTGGGATGGACGGCGTTCTGGCCGGCCGTCGCCGATTTAAGGCGTCCGTCACAAATCGTTTTCAACACCGATCCGTTGTGGGGAGCAATTTGCTTCTGTGCCGCGGCGGCGTGTGTCATTGCCGCCTTTGTGCATCGTTCGCTTTTGCAGAGCGACGGAACGAAGCGGCTCACGGCGCAGTCGCTGGAATCGTGGATGGGACCGGCTCTGATGCTGGTCCTGGCCTGGTTCATTCACAACGAAGTGAACGCCGGTTTCGGCGACGGAGTGCGAGACGCATCGATCCGGCCGGATTGGTTACGTGGTGTCGACCTCTCGTGGTTGAACGACGCGGCACGCGCGGCACTGCATTACATTTCCGCATTCGGCAGTGCGGGCAATCTTTATTTCTGCCTCGTCGCGGCCTACTGCCTCGCCTGCTTCTCGCGACTCGTCCGGCCGAACGGCACGAACGGTCCGACCTCGCACACGGAACCTTTGCCCAAAGAGGTCGAACCGCGCTTCGGTTTGGACGGGCTGGTCACTTATCTCGGTTTCACTCTGATTCTGATCGCGGCCATCGGCCCCAATTTAACCACGACCTGGCCGGCGGCTTTCTGCTTCGCCCTGGTCGCGGCGGCGTTCGGAGTCGGCTATTTTGTGCTGAGATCGCCGTCGACCACGGACGAAGCAGCAGCCGATCTCCAACAGCGACGACTGAACTTCGAGGATCCGAATCTCGTGCGGTGGGGCGTGTTTCTCGGTCTGGTGTACGGCCTGGGGCTGTCGCTGCGGAAGCTGCTGAAAGGCGGGTCTCATCTGTACCTCGCCAATTACGGAGACGAAAAGTATTGGGATCCGGCCTGCTGGAAATGGGTGGCGGCCGGCATGTTGGTCTGTCTGCTGGCAGGCTTGATGTGGTTTCTCGCGCGACGAATTCCTGCAGACTTCGCGGGCGATCTCTTCCCGCACGCCGCGGCGGTATTCTGGCTGGTCTTGATTGTGGAGAACGTCGTCGCCCAGGTCGTCACCGGGCCGGTCGTCGGCCCGCACGCGCGGTGGGACGATTTTCAGTTCAATCTGTTCTACCTCGTCTTGTTCGCGCTGACGGGCGCCCTCACCTATCACTTCCAATTCGTCAGCAGCCAAGACGACCGTGACACGACCGAATAATTGAAAAGCACGGTCCGCCGCGAACGCCTTTTTCGCGTCATCGCGCGAAGTAAGTCGCGTAGACCAGCACGCTCCAACAGATGACGAATGCATTCGCGGCCGACCGCAGCGGCCGAGACTTCCGCAGCAAATCCAAACCGGCGACGCACAGGACGGCATAAACGGGCGTCAGGCCGAGCGTGTACGAAGCCTTGGCCTGGCTGAAAATGGGGACTCGCAGGGCCAACACGGTATACGCCGCCAGGTAGAGCAAGAGAATTCCGTCCGACAGCAGCAATGACTTGCGCAGCCCGATATCGTGGCAGCGCAGTCCTCTCACAAAGCCAGCCGCGATCAGGGCCGACAAAACCAGCCCGAGCAAAGACGCCGACAGCAGCAGGGAGAGATGCCAGGGGATCGCGGTCCCCGAATCGAGTCCGCCCAGATTGGCGTCGAGCCACAAGGTGGCATAGAAACCGTCCCAAATCGAATAAAAGCCGGAGTACATCGGTTGCCACAAGGCGCGACCGAACGAGAGCATTTGCGTCGGCGTGCGATAACCGGGATCCTGCCACCACAAGAGCCCGCGCGATGCGTCCCAGCCACCGACGAAGAACTGACCGTGCCGCACCCAGTTGAGTCCGTAATACCAACCGGAGACAACGATCGCGGCGCCAAAGCAGCGCACCGCAGCCGTCAGCAGGACGCGTCTTCCCGCTGCCGCAGACTGAAACCCAGCACGACGACGATCAGCGGCCCGAGCAGGACGGCCGTCGTCTTCGTCAGGAGGGCGAGTCCGAAAACCAGTCCCAGCACCAACTGTCGGCTCGGCTTCAAAGCGGCCACCGGCTCGCGCAGCATCTGCCAGCACAACAAAACAATCAGGGCCGAGAACACGCCGCACAGCGGCTCGTTGCTCAGAGTCTGCGACATATACACGTTCATCGGCAACAAGCCGCCGAACAGAACGGCCAGCGACTGCAAATCGTCCCGGCCCGGAAAGACCAGCCGCCCCGCCCGGTAACAAAGCTCCACTTGTGCGACCCCGCATAACAGCGTGAGCCAGCGCAGCCACAGAGCGGCCGTTCCGGCGGCCGTCACCAGAGTCAGGCCGCGATAGACGACTGCCCCCACGATGTAAAACAGCGGCGCCTGAAACATCTGCCACCCGTCCGAGGCATCGGGAAGTGTGCCCCGTTCGGCGACGAAATGGATGTAATCGACGTGCGCCGGTGCGTCGTAGCCCATATCGCGGGGCAGCTTGAGGAAGTTGTTGGCCGCCAACACGAGCCATGCGGCCATCACGATCCATCGGCAGCGCGAGGCACTCCACAGCTTCGTCCACGATGCGCTCGCGGCCCCCCCTCGTGTGACCCACAGGCCGACCGCAAACACAGCCAGAAACAGCGGGCCCAACCACGACAATATCGTTGCCAGGGCCTGCAGCGACGACGGGAACCGCCGCACTGATTTATCCAACTCGACATGGTCGAGCGTCGTCACCGGTTGCCAGGCTTTGCCGTCCCATTCCTGCCAGTCGAGGCCGGTTCGCACATCGAGCGAATCACAGTAAGCCAAGAGCGCCGCCGGGCCCAAGGCGTTTTTGACCGAAATCGCCAGGGAATGCTCACCCGGCACGTCGTTTGGCGGTAAGGCGATCTGGTGCGGCTCCGTCCAATCCTGGTCCTGGGGAGGGACGGAATACAGCGGACGACGATCCCAAAACACCTCGCACGAGCGCAAGGCTCGCACCGTCAACCGGTGCGGCCCCGATCGGGCCGGCATCCGGAACTTTTTTTGGAACAGGACGATTTCCTCGGTCCCGCCCCAGGCATCGATGCGGAACGGCCGCTCCCGCCGGATCCACGTTGCGCCATGTTCCGGCACCAGGAGCCAGACGGTCGTCGAGTTCACCCAGAATTCGCTGTACAAAAACAGCGCGACCGCCACGACGCCCAGACTGCACAACCCGAGCGTCAGCCAACGCCGCCAAGGCGAATCCGTCTCCTCGGATCTCTTGGGCTTCCGTCTGTCGATTGGCATGGCAAGTTGATCTCGCCGGCGTCTGCCTCAAGTTTACGGCGGCGAGAAGCCTCACCATGAGAATGCAACATGGCGAAGAGAAGCTCAAGGGACGATTGCCCGCCTTGGGACGTTTTGGGGAGATGATTTGGCCCGTGGCCACTCTGAGCCGGTTGCAGCCTTGCTCGTTTCACCTCAGAGGCCATTCTCCCCATTCGGGCATGTGTTGCGTGTCACCGGGGCTGCTCGTCGGCGGACCGGACTGTTGAACGGCCTGTTGTTGGAATATCCTACACCGTAGGATAGAATGGTAATAGGAATGAAAGCCGAATTCATCGAGTCGACAGAGTTCACCGAATGGGTATCGGAGTTTCTGCCGGACGACACGTACTCGCAGTTGCAGCAGGAGCTAATGGATGATCCCGAAAAAGGGATGGTGATGCGGGGCTGTGGCGGCTTGAGGAAGGTCCGCGCCAGACCCCAAGCGAGGCAAAGGGAAGAGGAGCGGCAACCGGGTGATTTATTTGCATATTCCCGAGGCGAGATGGTTTTACATGCTCGATATCTATGACAAGGACGAGAAAGAAGATCTCTCCGCTGCCCAAAAGAAGGAATTGTCGAAGCTTGCCGCGCAACTGAAACGGGAAGCAAAAACTGCCGTCCGCCGCCGATCGAGGAGTCGGAAATGACGAAAAAACAGAAGAGTCAGAAGAAACAGAGGAAGCCCCTGTTTGACAGACTCAAACAAGGATTGAACGAGGGAATTGCCCATGCCAAAGGGGAATTGACGTTGAGAACGGTTCAGGTTCCCGAGCGACCGCCAGAGATCGATGCCCAGACGCTGGCTGAGTTGCGGCTTCGGGCGGCGATGTCTCAAGCGGTATTTGCCAAGATGTTGAACGTGTCAACAAAGACGGTGCAAAGTTGGGAACAAGGAATTCGAAAACCGTCGGACGCCTCCCAGCGTTTGCTTCAAGTCTTCAGCCTCCATCCGGAAGTGATTTGCCGCAGTGTTGGCTTGCCGGAGGTTCCTTTGAGGGGAGTATCTGTCGCAACTTCGTCCAATGGACGAAAAATAATTGTTGTCAAGTAATTACTGTAGCTGGTCAATGCCGGAGGAGGGACTCGAACCCACACACCCTGTTACGGATACTGGATTTTGAACGGACCTGACCCTCCGCACCCCAAGTCGTTGGCCTGCCTTTAACTCCAACGACGGTTTCTGCTTATCATAGAAACCTCCTCCCCGTCAATCCGCGTGATCCCTTGGTTCTCGGCCAATGTGAACACGAAATTGACACCCAGTTGGGGAGATTTTGGGGAGATAAAATCGCCGCCGCGACCCGCGTCGAATTTGCGATTTCTCGGCCGCATCAATCCTCGGACTGGCAGCCTCCGGTTCTCCCGACGCTTTCTGTCACTTTTTCCGCTTCTCGGTCGATTTTTTGAGGGGGTATCGGGACCGTTCACCGTATTTTAATAGCCGGCCTCGCTTGCGGAGGGCGGTCTCGGCGACGGGCCGTCATGCGGAAAATTCCATTCCGCGAGCCGAAGGCGAAAAAAAGGGGCATCATGCCAAACCGCAATCGGGGCCAGTAGAATGGTCGGCCCGTACGCCGAAGGCGTTCAGCGGCCTTGTCCCACCCTACGATCGGACTTCGAGCGAAGTTCTCTGCCGTGGAACCTCCCGCACGGCCCTCAAAAAGTTTCTGGCGTTCTCGCCGGACCGGCGGTAGCATCGGCGCCGGAAGCACCGTCGGTGCCGAAATTTGTCTTCGTTCACGGCAAACCTGCTCACAGCCGGCCGACCGTGTCGCATCTGCTCTGCGGGCCACGCATTGCTGAAATCGTGGTGTCGACGTTTCCTGTGCGGGCGTTGTCGGGAGGTTCGGCGTATGCGAGCCAGGTTTCGTTCCGGAACCGGGCCCCTCGATCGGCCTTCACGCTGATTGAACTCTTGGTGGTGATTTCGATCATTGCCGTGCTCGTAGCCCTGCTCGCGCCGGCCGTACAGTGCCCGCGAGGCCTCCCGCCGCACGCAGTGCCTCAACAACATCCGCAATCTCGCGATGGCCGTCCAGGAATTCGCCGGCGGAAACAGTGACAAGTTCCCCTATCTCGAGGACAGCCCGTATAACGCGACCCTCACGCCCCCGCGAAATACGCAGGGGAAGTCGTGGGTGGCCCAAATCCTCGGCTATCTCGACCAGATGGCACTCGCTCGCCAGATGACTCAGAATCAGGGAGTCTTCAACTATGCAACCGCTCCGCCAACTCCGTTCATTCCCGGCCCGAATCCCCAGTTGCCCAACATTGGCTCGTTCACATGCCCCGACGATTCCAATAACAGCGGCGTCCCTGGCGGGCTGAGCTACGTGGCTAACGCCGGTTACATGAATGACTGGAGCTGGCGGAACTATAATCCGCTCTATGTGGTTCCCGATCCGGGGTTGCCCGATAGCGGCATCGGGGCGCACGATTCGTCGTCGATTATTTGGTCGTTCACGACCCCACCTTCGGTTGCGCAGTAGCGCAGTGCTTGACCAGGCGATCGCGCACGCAACGGGCGTCTTCTGGCGGCAGGATGCCAGCAAATTCACAATGACGGGCGCTTACATTCAGCGGGGCGACGGTGCGGGGTGCACTTTTATGCTCTCCGAGAACATCGATGCCGGCTTCTGGGCGGACATCAGCTTGACCGGCGGGACTCCGAATCGAAGGGACCTTCAGACGCCTTACATCGCCTTCGGCATTCCCGTCTCAATCCCCGTTCCGGCGCCGGCGCCTTTGCTCAACTTATTACCGGCGGGCATGTATGGAACGTATCCGAAAGGGAGCAACAACTTTCTCGTGACGCAATCGCCAACGACGAACCCTACAGGGAATTGGGCCATGACCGATAACCTTGTCATTAGTTGGATTGACGGAACGATCAATTCCTCCCTCGCGAGGGCGCCGATCGGAAAGGCCTCGCGACCGAGCTCGTACCACCCGGGGATCGCCCAATTCGCCTTCTGCGACGGCCACGCCTTACCGATCTCGCAGACAATTGACGCCGGTGTTTACATGCGGGCGGTCTCGCCGGCCGGCACCTTTTACGGCCAACAAGTCGACGGAGACGTGAAGTAGGGGCCGCGTGAGTGGTCAGTGGCGCGTGGCGAGCATCCGACGATCCGCTGGCTTTACGCCGGCGGTCTTGCCAACCGCGCACGACACATCGTTCGAAGACCGCGCTTTGACTGGGGGCACCCATTCTGATGGGCCCGCCGGAGTCCGGCGTAAAGCAGGCGGCTCGTAGGAACTGCGCCGACGTAGCGCTGTAGGACTCGTTTCGCAACGCGGGCGTGCTTGTGATGGACCGGCGCTCGCCACCCGTGAAGCACGGGTACCCGTCGCTGGTCCCACCCTACGGCATTTATGCGTCCCAGAATCTCGCATGGTCATTTAAAAGCGACCGGCGACCAACGTCCGTTATTGCCGGAGGGTCTCGATTGCATTCGAGGCGGATGGCGCGTCCTCGTGCAGCCACTTCCAACGGGCTTCAATCGACGGAATACCCAGCGAGGAAATTCCCACTGGATAGCCGACCTCGTCGTAGACCGTCAGGCAGTCGGTTTCGCCGCGCTCGATGTCCTCTGTCGGCATAAATGCGAGGATTTGTTCGCGGGTGGGTGTCGTCGTCCCGAAGTGTTCTTGCAGTTCCTCTTCGGTCAGGCGACGGGCAACGCCGAAATCGGCTTTGGTACCAACGCGATCAATGTCAAGAATCGATCGCGTGCGGTCGGCGTCGGACGCCTTGAGCGCCTCCTGGATCGTTTCATGCTCACGACCCGGCCCCGGCGGATTGGTGTCGTCGACGAACTCGGGTGGGAAAGGCATCACCGGATTGTACCGTCCCTGCTCAAACTTTCTCGCGCAGCTTTTCCAAAGCACGCTGAAAAATCGGCTGGTACGCGACGAGGTACGTGTAAGGCGACGATCCCATTTCTTACGCTCCGTTTAGCCTCGCCCCGTGATAGGTCGGACGAGTCGAACAAAAATCCAGAGGGGGAAGAGGAGCCGGACACGAGATGGTTGAGCACGGCTAAGCACTGACGGCAGCGACGAAACAAACGCTGCCCGAAGCAAAATGCCGGAGGAGGGACTCGAACCCACACACCCTGTTACGGATACTGGATTTTGAATCCAGCGCGTCTGCCAATTCCGCCACTCCGGCTGGTCGGTCGCTGGAACACTTTACGTCGACCCGACGCCGAGGTCAACGTGCCCACTCGATGCTCCCGTTCGGTTCGCCGGATCTCCCGCACAACCAGTCGCAGAGCTACCATCAAGGGGGACCGGTCGAGGCGGAATGGCGATTCGCGACAGTGCGGGTGTTGAGACGTGCGGACGCAAAAAGCCAAGGTCATTCTGCTGAGTGTAGGCCGCCGCGGTGGCCTACGGAATCGTTCACGATGAAATCACGGCCCGCGTGTGCGTCGAATATTTCTCGCTCGCCCATCCGCCGCTCTTTCCTTTTTCTTCGCCCACGATGTTGGGACTGTGCTGGGGGGCCGCGGCCACATTCGGGGTTGGACTCGTGCTGGGCTATTTGCTCGCGCAGGCCTCGCAATCGGAGGGCTTGCCCGGGATGCCGATTCGTGCGATCGTCCGACCGCTGCTCGTCCTTCTGGCTGTAACCGGCCTTGCGGCGGCGGTCGCCGGATATATCGGATACAGGCTGGCGCAGTCGTCCGTGATCTCGCTTCCCGCGTTGCTGCCGTACGACTGGGTCGAGTCCCTGCCGCGAGCCCGGCAGGATCGCTTTCTGGCCGTGTGGTTTGCCCACGGGGCGAGCTATTTTTTCGGGCTGGTCGCGGGATCGATCCTCATCTTCCGCATCTGGAATCGCCGGGGTCGGCCGCGGTTGGCAGCACTGTTCCCGCGGACTGTGGGGGGCCTGATTCGGGCCGTCGTCGTGCTCGCCGTGCTGGGAGGCCTCGTCTGGCTGCGGTGGTTTCGCTGAACGCGTGGGCGTAAACATCAGGCCGCGGACGCTTTCCTCTGCGAGAAGGAGTCCATGCCGGCATCTCGTTCTCGCACGCTCGAAAACCCGCGCTCACCTTGTCGGACAATTGTTGTATCCTACCATTCCCATTGGCGGACCGAGGCCTTCTTTCGGCGGTGCATTATGCTCGACGTCAATCGCGAATTCGCTGTGCCCTGGATACGGACGGAGCTGCCGGGCCCCGTTGCGCGGGAGTGTATTGCCCGCGATGAACGGGTGACGTCGCCGTCGTACACGCGCGTGTACCCGCTGGTGGTGTCGCGGGCCGAGGGGGCCGTCATCGAGGACGTCGACGGCAACCGGTTCCTCGATTTTAACGCGGGTATCGCCGTCTGCTCGACGGGCCATTGCCATCCGCGGGTCGTCGAGGCCATCCATCGGCAGTCGTCGCAGTTTTTGCACATGTCGGGGACCGACTTCTATTACCGAAGCCAGTTCGAGCTGGCCGAAAAACTGACGCAAATCACGCCCGGCACGTTTCCCAAGAAAGTCTTCTTCACCAATTCGGGGACCGAGGCGGTCGAGGCGGCTTTCAAACTGGCCCGCTATCACACGAAGCGGCAGCAGATGATCGCCTTTTTGGGCGCGTTCCACGGCCGCACGATGGGGTCGCTCTCGCTCACCGCGAGCAAAGTCACCCAGCGGCGCGGCTTCGGGCCGCTCGTTCCCGGCGTGACGCACACCGGCTACGCCAACTGCCGCGAGTGTCCGCAGCATCTCACCTACGGTGACTGCGGCATCGAGTGCGTAGCGACAATCGAAAAGAACCTGTTTCATCGGCTGATGGCTCCCGACGAGGTGGCCGCCATTTTCGTCGAGCCGATTCAAGGCGAGGGGGGATACATCGTTCCGCCGCCGGAATTCCATCGCGACCTGAGGGCGCTCACCGAGAAGCACGGGATTCTGCTTGTCGCCGACGAGGTGCAGTCGGGGATGGGCCGCACGGGCCGCATGTGCGCGATCGAACACTGGAACGTCGTCCCCGATATTATTTGCCTGGCCAAAGGGATCGCGTCGGGATTGCCGCTCGGTGCGATTGTCGCCCGGGCCGACATCATGGATTGGCCGCCGGGTGCCCACGCCAGCACGTTCGGCGGAAATCCGGTCTCCTGTGCGGCGGCACTCGAAACGATTGCCCTCGTGCAAGAGGAGCTGATGGAGAACGCCACGCGACAGGGCGATTTCCTGATGGCTCAGTTGAAAGCCATGCAGACTCGCCGTCCGGAGATCGGTGACGTCCGCGGCAAAGGTTTGATGATCGGCGTCGAGCTGGTTGAACCGGGCACGAAACAAGAGCCCGCTCCCGAGGCGGCCGAGCAGTTGGTGCAAACCTGTTTCCAGAAGGGACTCCTGCTCTTGCGTTGTGGCGTCAGCGCAGTGCGGTTGTGTCCGCCGCTGGTCATTACACGGGAGCAGGCCGAGACGGCGCTCGCCCTCATCGAAGAGGCGCTCGTCGACATGGAAATGGGGGACGTGCACCGCACGCGGGGTATTCCCACCCAGACGGAATCGAAGCAGGCGTGAGGTGACGCGATGCACGAGGATCTGCTGCGTCGTCTGGGCCTCGCCGCGAAAAACTCCGCGGGCGATTTGGTTTCGCTCAATCCGTCGACCGGCGAACTTTTGGGCAGCGTCCGCACGGCGACGCGCCAAGAATACGACGCGTGCGTGACGGCCGCCCAAGAGGCGTTTCTGCGGTGGCGAATGGTGCCGGCTCCCAAGCGGGGCGAAGTCGTCCGCCAAATCGGCGAAGCGCTGCGGCGGCAGAAGCAGGACCTGGGGCTGCTCGTCACGCTCGAAGCGGGCAAGATCCGCGCGGAGGGGGAAGGGGAAGTCCAAGAGATGATCGACATGTGCGATTTCGCCGTCGGTCTCTCGCGGCAACTCTACGGCCTCACCATGGCGAGCGAACGGCCGTCGCACCGCATGTTCGAGCAGTGGCATCCGCTCGGACCGGTCGGCGTGCTGACCGCGTTCAATTTTCCCGTGGCCGTCTATGCCTGGAACGCGATGGTGGCGGCCGTCTGCGGCGACACGGTCGTGTGGAAACCCTCACCGCACACGCCGCTGTGCGCCCTGGCCGTGCAGCAAATCGTCGAACGGGTCACCAAATCGGCCGGCTTCGACGGAATTTTCCAGCTCTTCATCACGCCGGGTGCCGAAGGGGGACACTGGCTGGCCGATGACCGCCGGCTTCCCCTCGTTTCGGCAACCGGAAGCTGCGCGATGGGGCGCGACGTCGGGCCGCGCAGTCGCCAAGCGGTTAGGCCGGACGCTGCTGGAACTCGGCGGGAACAACGGCATCATCGTGACGGAGTCGGCCGACCTGCGGCTGGCCCTGCGGGCCGTCGCGTTCGCCGCCCTCGGCACGACGGGCCAGCGGTGCACGACGCTCAGGCGGCTGTTCGTGCACGAATCGATCGCCGATCGGCTCCTCAAGCAGCTCGTCGCCGTTTATCGCAGCGTGCGGATCGGCAATCCGTGGGAAGAGGGCGTGCTGATGGGGCCGCTGATCAACGAGGCGGCGGTCCAGCGGATGCACGACGCCCTCGAAACGGCCCGCGGGCAAGGGGCCGAAATTCTCTGCGGCGGCAAGCGGCTGCCGCGTCCGGGATTCTTCGTCGAGCCGGCCCTCGTCCGTGCCCGGCCTGAGATGCCCATCGTGGCCGAAGAAACGTTTGCCCCGATTCTGTACGTGATGACCTATCGCGATTTCGACGAGGCGGTGGCCGCCCATAACCGCGTTTCGCAGGGCCTCTCGTCGGCCGTCTTCACCGATCGGCTGTTCGAAGCGGAGCGATTCCTCTCGCCGCTGGGCAGCGACTGCGGCATCGCCAACGTGAATATCGGCACGTCCGGCGCGGAAATCGGCGGCGCGTTCGGCGGCGAGAAGGACACCGGCGGCGGACGCGAAGCCGGCTCCGACTCGTGGAAGGCCTACATGCGGCGTCAGACGTGCACGGTTAACTGGGGCCGCGAGCTGCCCCTCGCGCAGGGAATTGAATTCCCCATCGACGAGCCGACCGCATGAAGTTCTTCGACTGCAACGCCGCGTTCGGCCCGTACCGCACCCAAGTTTTCCGCTTCTCCCGCACGGCCGACGAGCTGCTCGAAGAGATGGATTTCTCCAACATCGACCGGGCCCTCGTCTATCACACCACGATGCGGTTCGACCATCCGCTTGTCGGTAACGAGCGGGTCATCGCCGAGACGGCCGGCCGTCCGCGGCTCTTGCCGACGTGGTCGCTGCTTCCCAGCCAGACGGGCGAGCAGCCGCCTATCGACGAGCTGCTCGGCGCCATGCAGCGACACAACGTCCGCGCGCTGCGGCTGTTTCCCGACGACCACCGTTATTTCTGCGACGACATCACGTGGGGCGACCAACTCGCCGTCTACACGGAGCGGCGGATTCCCCTCTTCGTGCGGGCCAGCCTCGACAAAGTGGCCCAGTTGCTGCGGTCGTTCCCGGACTTGATCGTGGTCACGGCGAGCCAGGGGAGCAATCCGCTCGACCGCTACGCCTGGCCCCTCGTCGAGAAGTATCCGCATTTGATGTTCGAGACCTCCGGCTACATCGTCGACGGCGGCATCGAAGAATTCTGCAAACGGTATTCGGCTTCGCGGCTCGTCTTCGGTTCCGGCTATCCCGACAATTCGAGCGGCGCGGCGATGCTGGCCCTCGCGCATGCCGAAATCTCCGACGCCGAGCGGCAGGCCATCGCCTCGGACAATCTCTCGCGGCTGCTGGAGGAGGCCGTCCTCGCATGAATCCCTCTCCCATCGCGCAGGAATACCTCGAGCACGGCCATCGGAGACGTGTCCCATCATCGACATGCATGGGCACGTCGGCCCGTTCTATGGCTGCTACCTGCCGTCGAGCCCGATTGACCGCATGCGGCACCGGCTGAAACGGTGCGGCGTGCAGCGGATCGTCTGCTCGCATCACTCGGCCCTCGCCTGCGACGTCGAGCGGGGCAACCAGCAGATGCAGGAAATCGTCACGGCCCATCCGGACGAGTTCCTCGCCTATTGGGTCGTCAATCCGAACTCGCCCGACATCACCAAGCGCGACCTGCGTGCGTTTCACGACCGGACCGGGTTCGTGGGACTGAAATTCTGGCCCGATTATCATCTCGTGCCGGTCAATTCGCCCAAGTACACGCCCGCCCTCGAATTCGCCGACGAGCACGGGCTGCTCGTGCTCGTCCACACGTTTGGCGAGAGCCCGTTCGACGCGCCGGCCCTGCTGGCCGACGCGGCCGCAAAACACCCGCGGGCCCGCTTTCTGATGGGCCACTCGGGCTACGGCGAGTGGGAAACCTCCGTCGCCATCGCCCGCGACTACCCGAACGTCTACCTCGACCTGACGAGCGTGGTGCAGGCACTCGATTTCTCGCAGATGCCGGGGGGCAGCCTGATGCCGCGAGTGCCGGCCATTTCGCCGCACGTCAACGGCCTGATCGAGTACATGGTCGCGACGGCCGGCTCGCGAAAAATCGTCTTCGGCAGCGACCTTCCCTGGTACAGCCAGCACTACCACGCGGGGGCCGTCCTCTTCTCGCGGATTTCCGACGAGGCCCGGCACGACATCCTGCACCGCAACGCCGAACGCCTGCTGGGCGAGCATCTGTAAACGACTTCGTGACGGTCGGCGATCGCTTTCCTGTCATCGCGCGCCCGCACTTCTCCCGTGAAAACGCGTCCGTAATCGTTTTCTAATTTACTAGAAAAATGATTGACAGTCTGCGATGTCCGCTGTATTTTCGAGTTAACTAGAACTTCACTCGAACGGAAACGAGAGCATGGCGCGGCCGGCGTCGGAGTATCCCACGGAACTGGAACTGCAGATTCTGAAGGTCCTCTGGTATCACGCGCCGCAGCCCGTCAGCCAGGTGCGCGAGGCCCTGGCCGGGCAGGATCGCAAGCTGGCCCACACGTCGGTCATCACCACTCTCAACACAATGGTCCGCAAGGACTACTTGAAACGGGTCAAGGACGGCAAGACCTGGCTCTTCTCGCCGCGCGTGGCCGAGGCGGACATCTCGCGTCGCATGCTGGCCGACGTGGTGGACCGCGTCTTCGACGGTTCGGCCAAGTCGGTCCTGCTCAGCCTGTTCGACGACCACGATCTGGACGCCGACGAGCTCAGAGAGCTGCGCCAACTGATCAATCAGAAACTCAAGGGCCAAACGCAGATCTGAATTGGAACCGGATCTGGAAAACAGAACAGCTTTTGAGCCGCTCGGAGGCGACCAAGTCGACGGCACGCACGACAACGGAAAATTGCCATGAGCCAATTCCTTCCCGCGATCTCAGCACGTCTGTTCGATCAAGACTTGATGGTCCGCCTGGCCCTCGTGCTGCTTCATTTTCTTTGGCAGGGTTCCCTCTGCGGATTGGCAGCCCTGATTGCCGGGCGTTTGATGCAAAACGCGTCGTCATCTGCCCGGTACCGCGTGCTTGTCGGCATTCTCTGCTTGATGGCCGTGTTGCCGGCTGTGACGTATTGGCGGGCGAAGGGGGGCCATGCAGACACCTTCGCGCCGCCTGCCGCGCGGCCGTCTGTCGACAGCGTCGCCGCTGCCGGTTCTCCACTCGCTACGGTCCGGCGAGCGGAGGCTGCGGCACCCGTGACGGCGAAACCCATCTCTGAAAGCAGTTGGGCGCCGAGTGCGAGCCAGGAGGCTGTCTTTCTCCCGCAATTGTCGGAGCCATCAATGACAGCCGGCCCGAGCGCCGGCCGAATCGATGGGGCGGCGCGATTCGTCGTGTGTGCGTATTTCGTCGGCGTCCTGGCCATGTTCGCCCGCTTGCTCGTCGCCCTGTGGGGCGGTCGGCGGCTGCGGTGCTCGGCCGTGCCGATCGACGAAGGGCCGCTCGCCGAAATCGTCTTGCGGCAAGTGCAGCGAATCGGACTCAAAGCCGTTCCCCTGATCGCCTGGTGCGCTCGCACGTCCGTTCCGGTCGTTGTTGGCATCCTCCGCCCGATGATCCTGTTGCCAGCCACGCTCGCCACGGGATTCGATCCGGTCTTGCTCGAGGCGCTCGTCGCACACGAATTGGCCCATCTGCGGCGGTACGATCCGCTCATCAACCTGGCGCAGCGCCATCGAGGCGGTCCTCTTCTTTCATCCGGCCGTCTGGTACGTCAGCCGCCGCGTGAGTGCGGAACGCGAAAATGCGTGCGACGACCTTGTTCTGCTGGCGGGTTGGCCCCGTGTCCAGTACGCGGACGCTCTCTTGCAAATGGCCGAACGTTCGGCCGCCGCGCAAGGAATTCCGTCACGAACGGCCGCCGGGGCCGTGCTGGCGGCCAGCGGCGGCGGTTCCTCGCAGTTGGGGCGTCGCGTGTTGCGCCTGTTGGAAATCGGCGACAGTCCGCGCAGTGCGCCTGTCGCGTGGCGGCGTCTTCTTGTTGGCGACCACGGCACTCCTCGTTGTCGCGAGTTCGCCGTTCATCCACGCGGTGACGAATAAGAAACAGGGCTCCGGCGCCGCACAGCAGGCGGCTCCGCCTCCGACCGCGGTCCAATCGGCAACGCTCTCCCGCGTCTTTGCCGCCTGGCAAAAACGCCAGGAGCATGTGAAATCGTTCCATTTCGTCTGGGACACGCGGGTCACCCTGCCCAAAGGCGATGAATTTCAACCCTTCCAAATTATCTCACCTCCCGCGCAAGTGTGGCCGGGGACCGTTCCGATCGTGCTCGACAAGACGACTGAATTCACGGTGTCGCAGACGGAATGGTGGGGTCAGGGGGACGATCGCCTGCGGTTTGATTTCCCGATTGTCAAGAACGTGGGGGCCAATCACTGGAACCAGGTTGCCCGAGTGCGTCTGATTCGCGACGGCAGCATTCGTTCGAGGCTGACGGTTCCGTCGTCTCCGGCGCAAACCCTGGATGACGATCTGGCGCCGTGCCCGCGAAGAATTCGGTACCAAGGCCCTTTGCGGAACCGTGGCGCCCGGCGGATTGGAGCGGCGAGGCCGATCTGATCCCCTTGGGGCTGGCCCTGAGGCCTTCGAGCCCAACGTCAATGTGGTCCCCACAAAACTGCCGCATCGAGAGTGAGGATGACGTCGTCGGCAATGTGCACTGCATCAAGATTACGAGGGATACGGGCTACCCCGCCGAGACGCGCTGGGTCGATCCGAAACGTAATTACGTGGTGGTCCAGCAGGCCAGACAATATAGTCTGCTTCGGACGTTTATCGAGTACCAACGCGACCCGCAGCATGGCTGGATTCCCTTGCGGTGGACCTGGAAGTTGCCCGGAGCGACCAGGCCGCCGCACGGCACGGCGGCGAAAGTTGCGATCCTCGGGAAGGGGGCTTCGGGGCCCGAGGTTTTTCAGGCGACCGTGACACGCTACGCCATCAATGAAAAATTCGACGCCGAACCCTTCGCGACGACCGAGCCGGCGGGTGCCCTCGTTTACGATTTCACCGATGACGGCTCGACTCACTTAACGGGTGAAGAACATCCCGTCCACCCGCCACAGAATGCGCGGGCCATTCTGGATCGTATCGCCGCAAACTGGCTCAAAAGGCAGACCAATGTCAAATCGTTCCAATTCACATGGAGGAAGGAGTGTCGCGTCGAGAGGATGATACAGGATTGGGTTCCTGTCCGTCTGATGGACAGGATTTGCACCGCGTGCGGCGAGGGAAGCCTGTTCGCGTTAGAACTCAGAACGCCGGGCTGGTCGCCTTTGCGCCAGCTGCCGAGGCAGGGCCTTGGGTTATCGCACCGGGGAAAGACGGCTTTTGACGGCGCCACCACGCGCAGCTTCGGCATGGGTCCCGCCTTCATCAGGTCGGGCTTCGATCCGGGTAATCTCTACGAAACGGATGCCGACTGTTTTTGGCTCGCATTGTTGCCGGCGGATGCTCGCTTCGCTCGACTTGACCCGACGAAATTTCGAGTCTTGTCCGAAGACGCACGCATCGGCGACACGCCTTGCGTCTTGGTGGAGGCAAATGATCCGGCCCAACCGCGCATGCGCCTTTGGCTGGACGCCGCGCGAGAGGACATCGTGTTGCGAAAGCAGTGGGACGCAAATGGTTGGAGCGTGGAACGCGTCGACTTGTCCTACCGTGCACATCCGGACGTTGGCTGGATCCCCTCCGGTTGGAAGAAAACGATCGTTTCACCTGGGGGGACGATCTCCTTGGCCTCAACGGATACGGTCACGGAGAGCAGCATCAATCAGCCAATTCCTCCTGCGGAGTTCAAGGTCGAACTGCCCACAAATCAATACATCGAGGACAAGGATTCGGAAGCAACTCGCGAAACAAAGGCCCGAGAAGCGGCCGCGGCCGTCTTCATCGAGCGATGGGCGAAGCCGGTGGCGAACAAACCGAAAACACAACCCATCTACGATCCGCAATTCGATGCCTTGGCGGATGTTGATTCGGCATTGAACACGGCTCGAGCCACGGGCAAACGTGTCTTGATTGAGTTCGGCGGCCAAGGCCATCCCGACTGCGGGAAGCTCTACGACGCTCTGCGCGAGAATGCCGAGCTGTCCGCCCGCCTCCGCGACGGCTTCGTCCTGGTTCTGGTCGATACCGATTACCCCGACGCAGGGCAGATCGTTTATAAGCAATACGCGCCGCCGACAAGCCGCAAGGGTCTTCCTGCGCTGTGCGTGCTCAATCCGGACGGAACGGTGCGGCACATCGACGACACGGCCGATCTTAAAACGGGCGACGACTACGATATCGACAAGCTAAAGTCGTTTTTGGAGAAGTGGTCGCGACGCGATTAGTGCTGCGATTCGGCTTCCGTATTTTCGCTTCTTCTGCGACGTGCTGTTCAGCTGACACCGGATCGCTTCTGTGTAGTTTTCGGCGGGCATATGTCGCGTGGCTCGGATTGCCTGAACCTGGGCAGGCCGTTCGGTGTCTTCCACTCGACGAAAGCGAGGTCGAGCCGCGGAGGTACGTCCCTTCCAGCTTTGCCGAAGACGACCCAGCCCGGCTGCAGCGGTTCGTCGAGCAAAACAGTTTCGGCATCTTCGTTTCACAGGAAAAAGCCGTGCCGGCCGCCAGCCATCTGCTGTTCCTGTTCGGGGTCCGGAAAAAGGGGTCCGGAAAAAGTGGCCGGAACCGTTGATCGTCTCGATCGGCGGTGCCAGCGGTCGAATTCGCATCGGTCTCGGCCGTTTTCGGTTCATTCAGCCGACTTCACCACCTCCTCGCGGTAAGGCTGGTTGGCTTTGTAGAGACTCAGGCGCGACTGCCACCTTGTTCTTTGTTCGCTGTTGGCCAGGTCGACAGCCTTCGATTGCCACTCGACCGCGGCATCGAAATCGCCCGCCTCTGCGTAGGCAGCGGCAAGAACGCACAGCTTGGCCGGCTTTTCCCCTTCGTTCAACTCGCACGCCCTGAGGGCATTTTTAACGGCTTTTTTGCCGTCTCGAAATTGCGCATCAGACGCGGTTGACTGCAACCAGGCGAGCTCCTGGTAGGGGTACGCATTTGTGGGACTCTTCCGATGTGCCTCGCGAAGATCGAGGAACGCTTTCTCGAACTCCCCCTTCCTTCTCCAAGCGACGGCACGCGCAATGTAAGCATCCATAGCGTCCGGATCGATCTCGATTGCCGCCGTGTAATCATCAATGGCCTGATTCAGTTCGCCCTTTAAGTACCGGGCGGATCCACGGACAAAGCGAAAGGAGTCGTTATCCGGGCACAGGCGAATCGCCTCCGTGAGGTCGAGAATTGCCTTGTCAAAGTCTTTGGCATTCTGCCAGACGGCCGCCCGAAATGCGTAAGTCATGGCCGATGTCGGATCAAGGCGGATCGCTTCCGTGAAATCGGAGACCGCGTCGTGCGGACGCCCCGTTTGAAAACAGATTGTGCCACGGTGGAAGTAGAACTCCGCGCGATTCGGATGGAGACGGATGGCTTCGTCTATAAGTCGGCAATCGCCTGATCGAAGTGACCTGTTTCACCACTCGCCAGCGCTCGCAATCCGTAGCAGGATGCGGTCTCCGCATTGCCGAGGCCGCCAGTCAACGGTGCGGCGATCAAAGGTGTGGCATTCAAAGGGGGCGGGTCCATAGACGAACTCGATGCGAGTGAAAGCCGTCGTTCCAGAAACCTGGCCCGCTCGACGTGCCTGTCCCGTTTGTACTCTTCGCCTTTGTGCGCTTCACCGGGGCGATGGAGTCCAGCCTACCGTCCCGTGCCGCAGTCACGAAGATCGTTTTTACAGCTCCTGTAAAAGACAGGTTGCAAAGGCAAATTGCAGAGAGGGTTGCGACTGGAAGATTTTCCGTCCGCAGGCGATTTCTGGGGCAGACGGTCGACTTGTTGCGCCAGCACCCAGTGCATGGGCAAAGCCGGGCGAGGCTGCTGCCCTGAGTGGCGAGTGGTGCGCGAGGAGACGCAAGTGGTGAGGGGCAAGAGCAGCGGTGCGCTCGGCCCGTACTGCTGCCTCTGACCCCTGGTCTCTGACCCCGCGTGGCTCGAGAAATGGATTTTTCTGTGGTCGGAAACATGCGATATAATATTATATGTGGATTGATGTTATGTCGAATCGGCAGGGCCGTTCGGAGCTCGGTGGATGATTTTTCTGTGGTGGGCCCGGGCCCCCCCTTCTGCCACAGAAAAACCAGAAAAATCCCCGGCGGCGACCGGCCCAACGGGATAAAAGTGGCCCTTTTCTTCGGGAAAATTCGCCCTTTGTTCGGTCCGGAGAGGCTCTTTTTTTAAGAGGGCTTTCCGCGTGAAAAAATGGGTCAAAACGCAGAAAAACGGGATGCAGCCGCGGGTTTGGTCGGTTTCTGAGTGAAAGAGGGCCCTTTTTTTGCGCGGAAATGTTTCGTTCTGCCGCGCCCCTCACCCCCCCCTGTTAAGCTCTCGCCAGGTGGCTGTTGCTGGGCAGGATCGCCTGAACCTGGGTGGGCCATTCGGTGTCTCCGATTGCACAAAAGCGAGGTCGAGCCGCGGATGTACGTCCCTTCCAGCTTTGCCGAAGACGACTCCGAGCCCGGCTGCGGCGGTTCGTCGAGCAAAACAGTTTCGGCATCTTTGTTTCGCAGGAAAAAGGCGCGCCGGCTGCCAGCCATCTGCCGTTCCTGTTCGATTGGACGAGCGGTCCGCACGGTCAGGCTGATTGGCCACGTGGCGCGAGCCAATCCGCAGTGGAAAGAACTCGACGGGCAGGAGACGCTCACGATTTTCTCGGGGCCGCACGCCTATATTTCGCCTGCCTGGTATCAGGCGGAGGAGGTGGTGCCGACGTGGAATTACATCGCCGTCCACGTCTACGGCCGGGCAACTGTCATCCACGATGCCGACGCCTTGGCGACGATGGTCGGCGAGTTTGTCCGCTACTACGAACGGCCGCGAGCCGCGCACGTGGACGCTCGATGAGCAAAGCGACTACGTGCAGAAACTTTGCCAGCAGATCGTCGGCTTTCACATCGACATCACGCGGATCCAGGGGAAATGGAAGTTGGGACAGAACCATCCTGCCGCCCGCCGCCGGTTGGCCGCGGCCGCCCTGCGCGAACAGCCGGACGAGAACTCGCAGGCGATTGCCGCCGCTATGGAACGGACACTCTCTGTCGACGCGAACTCATGACCACACACGCCACTCGCAACCTGGCCATTCTGATTTTCGATGACGTCGAAGTGCTCGATTTCTGCGGGCCGTTCGAGGTCTTTTCGGTCGCGAGCCCGCTCGTCGACGTGCCGGCGTTTCGTGTCTACACCGTTGCCGAAACGACAAAGCCAGTTCTCGCCCGCAACGGTTTGTCCGTCAATCCGCATTACGCGCTCGCCGACGCGCCTGCGCCGCAAATATTGCTCGTTCCCGGCGGTCTCGGCACGCGGCGTGAAATGAAAAACGGTCCCCCTGATCGACTGGATTCGCGACCGGTCAAAAACGGCCGAGCTTGTCCTCTCGGTTTGCACGGGGCCCTGCTTCTGGCGAAGGCCGGGCTGCTCGATGGCTTGGAGGCCACGACGCATCGGGGCGCGCTCGACCTGCTGCGGGAAGTCGCTCCCAACACGACGATCCACACCGATCGCCGTTACGTCGACAACGGCCGCGTCATCTGCTCGGCCGGTATCGCTGCCGGCATCGACATGAGCCTGCACGTGGTCGCACGGCTCTGCGGCGATGAAGTCGCGGCCAAGACAGCCCGGCACATGGAATATCCGTGGCCGGCGTAATCGTGGGGCATGCTGCTAGCGTGCCCGTGTCCTTCAATTTTTAAGAAGACGGGCAAGCTGGCAGCTTACCCCACGAGTCACACCTTCAACCCCTTCGGCACCATCGGCAGGCTGACGAGCCGCACGCCCGTCGCGTGAAAGATTGCATTCCCGACCGCCGGTGCGACCGCGACGATGGGCGTTTCGCCCGCCCCAGCCGACGGGAGATCCTTGCGGTCGAGCAGGACCGTCTCCATCACGGGTAAATCGCTGAAACGGGGGACGCGGTAGCTCGAGAACCGCGGGTTGACGATTTTGTCCTCGTCGAATTTGATCGCTTCGAAGAGGGCACCGCCCAGGCCCATCATGGCCGCCCCTTCGACCTGGTTCTTGAGATGGTCGGGGTTCATGATCGCGCCGCACTCGAAGGCCGTCACGACCCGGACCACGCGGACCTTGCCGGTCGAGCGGTCGATGGCCACCTCGGCACAACTGGCGACGTAGCTCCCTTTTTCCGAACCGCCGGCGATGCCGAAGCCGTGGCCCGCGGGCGCCTGCTGCGACGCCTTCCAACCGAACTGCTTCGCCGCTGCCTGCAACACGTTCCGCAGCCGTTCGTCCTTCAAGTTCTGCAGGCGGAAAGCGAGCGGATCGTGTTTCACCAAGTGGGCCAGGTCGTCGATGTGGCACTCGCGGGCGAAGTGATTGGCGGTCGCGGCCAGCCCGCGATACGACCCCTGCCGCAGGGGCGATTGCGACGCGTGAAAACCGCCCCGCTGATTCGGGATGTTGTACAAGGGACGCAGGGCCGACGGGCCCGAATTGTAGTTGTGCACCTCCCAGGCGGTGAGCGAGCCGTCTTGGCGAACGCCTCCCACGACGTCGATCACGCCGGCCGGGCGGAAATACGCCCAAGTGAATTCCTCTTCGCGGGTCCAGGTGAGTTTCACCGGCTTGCCAGCCCCTTTGGCGAGACGGGCCGCTCTCGATGGCCGACTCGGCCGTGTGCTTGCCGCCGTAGCCGGAGCCCATATCGGGCGCGATGACGCGAACTTTCTCCTGCGGGATGTCGAAGGCCTGGGCCAGATCGCCCCGCACGCCGAAGGGGCGCTGCGTCCCCGTCCAGACGGTGAGCTTTCCGCCGGTCCACTCGGCGACCGCCGCCCGCGGCTCGAGCGGCGCGTGGGCGATGTAGGCGATCGTGTAACTCGCCTTGAGCGTATGGTCGGCCGCCGCCAGGCCCTTCTCCATCGAGCCGCGGCTGAAGCTGCCGCGTCCGCCTCCTTCGGAAACCGAAACTCGAACCGCCGCGCGATTTTTTGAGGTCCTCGAACAAATGCTGGTCGGAGGCGGGTTTCTCCGGCGTCGTCCATTCGGCTTGAATCGCGGCGAGGGCCTCTTCGGCCTGCGTGCGCGTGGGAGCTGCGACGCCGACGAACTCTCCGTCGCGAACGACCGTGACATCCGCACATCGCGCGGGCCGCTTTGAGGTCGACCGATCTCAATTTCGCGTTGAGGCTCGGCGGTCGCAGGATTTTGCCGAAGAGCATCCCGGGCAGGCGGATGTCGGACGCGTAGCGATGCCGGCCCGTGACGATCGCCGTCGCCGTCGACCTTCGGGACGGAAGTCCCCTCGGTCTTCCACTTCGCGGGCGGCGTGACGGGCGTGTCGTAGCTGACCGTCTTGGTGAAATGCTGATCCTTGGCCAGTTCGCCGAAGGTGAGCGACCGCTGGCTCGCGGTGTGGACGACTTTGCCGTCGCTGACCGAAAGCATCGCCCGGTCGACCGAGAGCCGATTGGCCGCCAGGTCGAGCAAGAGTTCGCGCCACTGGCGGCGACGCGGCGCAACTGCGGCACCATGCGGGACGTCGTGCCGCTGCCGAACGTTCCCATGTCGAACGGCGTGAGATCCGTATCCGCCAGCACGAAGCGAATCGACGCCACCGGCACGCCGAGCTCCTCGGCCACCGCCTGCGTCAGCGAGGTGCGGGCGTTCTGGCCGATCTCCACCTTGCCGCTGAAGGCGGTCACCTCGCCCGCGGCGTTGATGTGCAGCCACGCGCCGAGTGCCTGCGGCACACCGCGGCCGCCGCCGCGACCCGACCGTCGGCCGCCGCCGCGGCGCCGCCGACCTCCCGATTCCTGGTACGCCTCGGCCCGGCTTACGGCAAAGCAGACGACGATGCCCGCGCCCAGGACCTTGAAAAAGTCCCGACGGGCCAGCTCAAACTCGTACCGCGGTCCCTCGAAGAGTTCGTAGCGTTCCGGCTCGATCAGCACCTGAGCGTCGTCGTTGAGCGAAGGATTGTGGCTCACGGCACAGCCTCTTTCGTCACGGTCCCCCGCTCGCGTGCGCCGAGTTTCGCCTCGTTGAGCGGCTTACTCTTGTGGTTCGATTTCATCGCCTCGGAGGCCTGGCGGATGGCCTGAACGATGCGGACGTACGTGCCGCAACGGCAGACGTTCCCCTCCATCGCGCGGACGATCTGTTCGCTGGTCGGCGCGGCGATTTTGCCCAAGAGGGCGTACGCGTTCATGATCATGCCGGGCGTGCAGTATCCGCACTGCATGGCACCGGCGTGCAGAAAGGCGTCTTGCAGCGGATGTAGCTTGCCGTCGCGGGCGAGGCCCTCGATCGTCGTGATCGGCTTGCCGGCACACTCGCTGATCGCGGTGTGACACGAGCGCACGGCACGTCCGTCGATCACGACCGTGCACGCGCCGCAACGCCCCTCGCCGCAGCCATATTTCGTGCCGGTGAGATCGAGCTCGTCCCGCAGGACGCCGAGCAGATTTCGATCGGGCTCGGCGGCGACTTTGTGCTCGACGCCGTTGACCGAAAGGGCAATGACCTCCGTCATGGCAGGGCCCTCAGACGAGAAGACGCCAACGCGGCGACCTCAGTCATACGCGCGAAACGGGACGACGTCAACGGGGGGAGGGCGGAGGGTAGAGGGGGAAGAACAACACTTATTTCGGTTGTTGCTTCAGTTTGTCCTGAAGTTTGGCGATGCGGTCGTAGACGCGCTTGGCGAAGTCCTTGTCGTCCTGTCGTACGGCGTACTCGGGCAGGGACTTTTCGGCGGCGTGGATTTTCTCGCGGGCCGCGTCTTTGTGGCCTAAACCGATTTCGCACTCGGCAGCGTCGAGCAGGATCCAGGCGTTGTTTGGATCGACTTTCAGGAACTCATCGATCAACGGGAGTGCCTGGCGAAAATCGCCGTCGAGCATGTATTGCCGGCCGAGCAGGGCCGTCGCCGTCGACCAGTCGTCGCTCTTGGGCGGGGCCGCCTGGCGAAATTCGGTCCATGCTTTGTAACGGGCCTCGCGGGTGACGCCGGGCATCTTGCGATGCGAGAGGAGCATTTGGGCCTTCCAGCTCAAGAGCCGCAGCCGCTTTGCCGAGGAGCTGCCGGCTTCCTGGATCCGCCGGTCCAACTGGGACACAGCTTCCTCGACGCGGCCCGTGTTGAACAGATCGTACGACTCGCGACCGAGCAGGGACTCGCGCTCGTCCGGCGCGAGGTTCGGGTCGGCCAGCAGGCGTCGCACGTTCTTGAGAGCCGCTTCGTATTGGCCGTCCCATTCGAGATAGACCTGTCGCGCGTACTCGAGCCGCCAAGCAAGCTCCGGCGTGGGGGACTCTTTCAAGGCTTCGTCGATGAACTTGATGCCGCCTTTGTAGTCCTGCTTGCGATCAAATTCTTTCAATCTGCCAAAAGTCGCATCATTTTCGGCGATCCACCGATCGCGCGTCTTCTGGCGATCGTTGTAAAAATCGGCGAGCCGGCCGTCGGCCGCATCGAGCTGCCGGATTTCGGCGATGACCTTGGGATAAAAAGTCAGGAGCGCGTCGTCCCCGTGTTCTTTCAGTGTTCCGAGCCACGGCGTCACGGCCGCCAGACCCGCGTGCAGCCGCCTGGCCCGCTCTGGGCCGCTCAATTTCTGAGCCGCGGCGAACTCTTTGTCGCGCCGGGCCCGTGCCGCCCGCGCGGCGTCGATTTGTTTGAGGATCTTCTGCGGCCCGGTCCCTCTCTCGTAGCCGTCGACGGCATACGCATACGGGACCCCTTCGCGGTCCAACAAGAGCACGACCGGAACGCCGGGAGACAGAAACCGCTTCTGTAACTGGCGATCGACGCGTTCCCTCTGCCTCTCCTGCTGCGACTCACCGTATGTGAAATCGACTTCCACCAGCACGAAATCGGGAGACACGTGCCGGACAAACTCCGGCTTCTGAAACACCTCGCGATCGAGCAACTCGCAGTTGTAACACCATCCATGGCCGGTAAGGACAACGAAGAGCTCCTTCCGCTCCGCGCGGGCTTGCCGTTGTGCCGCCGCGAAATCGCGAATCCACGCCGGGCCCGCGGCAGGAGCGGCCGCCTCGACGCGAAGCGCGCAAAGCCCGACCGAACACCACATGAGCATGAGGAGAAAACTTTTCATCGAGTTCTTCTCTTCTTTGTGTCCTTCGAGCCCTTTTTGGTTTCCAAATGCTTTGATGAACCTCAAAGGGCTCGAAGGACACAAAGAATTCAAAAGGGAGCATCGGGCCGCGATCGGCTGACGGCAAGGTGCATGGTGTATTTCGTAGGTCAAGCTGGCAGTTTGCCCCACGAGTTAGGACCCGTCCATGCCGACGCCGTTGACCCAGTCGCCCCCCTGGGCAGTCCCCAGGCGCGCCAAATATTTCCGTCGATCGAGCTGCTGTAGTATTGGACGCTGCCGTCTCCCATCAGCGACTGCACGCCGTTGGCGTGCCAGCTCCGCGAGGTGATGGCGGCGAATGTCGGCCCGCCGTCCTCTTCGTTGATGCCGTTGAGGTCCATGTCGACCCCCGTCGCCGCTCCCAACGTCACGAAGTTTGGCGGCCACGCGGTGGTGAAGCCGGTGGCGTGGCTGTTGCCGTCCGACCATTCGGTGTGCCCCAGCAGATACAGCCGGCAGCCGCCGTTGTATTCGGGAGCCACCGCGTACGGGTCGGCCGTCAGTGGTGGGACGTTGTTGGGATTGTTGATCAGGCTCAAACCGACGTTGTCGCAGATGTAGACCGGCTGATACGTCTTCACCTCGGACATAAAGATGGTCTGGCTCAGCCCGTCGGTGATGGCGGCCAGGCGGTAGGAGCGATCGGGACCAAAGGACGTCCGGTTCTGCGGACCGCTGTAGCCCCCCCATACGAACCAGTCCCCCGTGCACCAGCCGTAATTCGAGACGGCCGAGAGCCCGTACGGGTGCGTCGAGACGTCGGTGTGAACTTCGCTGGGGCAGATGTAGAAGGGGATCGTCTGCACGATGGCGGCCGCGTTAACGGGCTCTTCTTTGTTGAAGCTGAAGTAGCACTGCTTGTACAGGCTCCCCTGCTCGAAATAGGGGAGCAGGCGGGACTGAATGCTCCAACAGCCGTTGCCCGCGCTCGTGTTGCCATAGCCGACGACTTGGATCGAGGGGGGGAGCACGTTAAACACCCCCTCATAGTTGTGCAGGGCCAGGCCGAACTGGTGCAGATTGCTGCGGCACTGCGTCCGCCGGGCCGCCTCTCGCGCCGCCTGCACGGCCGGCAGCAACAGCGCCACTAGGATACCGATAATGGCAATCACCACGATCAGCTCAATCAACGTAAACCCGCGGCGAGATCGCATAACTACCTCCCGGGAAAAGTTCTGCCCCAATAGACGAGCTTGCCGGCGAGTTTTGCTTAAAAAAAACGGGGGCGAGGGGTGCGGGGTGAGCCGGAGAAATGCGCGCACCCCGAACTTCGACGTCGCGAGCCCGGCCTTTCGACACGCCACTCGCCACTCAGCACCCCCCACACGGCCAAGCTATTTGCTTGCCCCCTCGCGGATGTCGTAGCACCAGAGGTGGTCGAGGTCGCGGATATAGAGCCGGCCGTTGGCAATGACCGGGTAGGCCCAGGCCTTCGGCGCGCGGCCCGAGTGGTTCGGCGTGTGGGGAGGCGTGAACTCGCCCTTCTGGTGGTATCCGTCAGGCGTTGCCTCGACCAGAGCGACCGAGTTGTTGCCCTCGCCGTGGATGTAGAGCCGGCCGCCGGCTGCGACGATTGAGCCCGCGCCGACTCCGCGCTCTGTCCACTTGATGTTCCCCGTCTTGAAATCGGCGCACATCAAACCTTGCGAGTTGGTGCCGTACAGGTAATCGCCCACCTTGACCACGCCGCCGATGGAGGTCGGCAGCCGGTTGCTGAAATAGATCTGCGCCGGCTCGGTCGTCCCGGGCTTCAGCTCAATCAGCGCGCCGCCGCCGCGTCCCGAAGCGCTGTAGACGTACGAATCGACGACGAGCGGCGTGGGAATGTTGGCCGGGCTTCCCTGGGCCGTGCGGCCGTACCGCCACAGGAATTTGCCCGTCTTGGCGTCGATGCCGACGACCCCTTTTTGCAGGAACTGGATGTATTCCTTCACGCCGCCGACGTCGGCAATCGTGACCGAGGCGTAAGCCGCCCGATCGCCTTTGGGGACCGCCGCCTTCCAGATCACGTCGCCGTTCTGCTTGTTGAGCGCGACGAGCGTCGCCTCCGAGCCGCCCGGCGTGCAGACCAGCACGTTGCCGTCGATGAGGGGCGATTCGGAGTACGCCCAATTTCCCGGCATGCCCTTGAAGTCGGTCCGCAGGTCTTTGTGCCACACGACCTTGCCCGAGGCCGTCTCGAGGCAGACCAGATCGCCGTTGGAGCCGATGGCGTAGAGCAATTCGCCGTCGACGGTCGGCGTGCCGCGGGCGCCGGGGTATTGCGGACCGAGGTTCGGTCCGACTTCGCCGATCCGCTTCGACCAGACTTGCTGTCCGTCCTGCGCGTTGAGCGCCGCGACGAATTCGTTCTTTCGGCCGGTGTTGCCCATCAGGTAGACGCGGTCGCCGGCGACGGACGGCGTCGAATAGCCGCTCCCCGCTTTGTCGACGGTCCAGAGCAGCTTCGGCCCGGCCGCCGGCCATTCCTTGAGCAGGCCGGTTTCCTGCGAGATTCCGTCGCGCTCGGGCCCGCGCCACTGAGGCCAATCCGCCGCACCGGCCGGCGCCGCACACAAGCCGATGCCGACGACGATCCAAGCCATCCGCCTTGCTTTCATGCTCCACCTCATTGGATGATCGCACGGCCGCCAGGACGCAGTGTGCCGCCTCGGCCGTGCAAGGGCCATAACTCCCGTGAACGGCACGGCGTAAGCGTATCAGCTTGCACAAAAACGCACCACCGGGGCCGCGACAGCGAGCCGCGTGGCGATCGCGGTAATTGATTCTCCCGTTGTGATCCGTTGGACGTCGGTCTTCGTTAGCTGATGGGTGGCTCGCAGCCTCGTAGGGGATGCTTTGCATGCCGCCTTTGTTCAGGTATCGTGCGAACGCGAAAAACCGGCAGGCACAGCATGCCCGACAAAAACTGATGGTTTACGAGCATGACTTCCGAAGCCGAAAGCGAACTCGTTTTCCCTCGTGTGAAGCGGAGGTTTTTTGCCAGACTGGTGGTCTCGGCGTCGTTGATGTGCGCGGCCGTCGCGTTGTCTTGTGTCGAGAAGAACCGGCAATTGCAGGCCGTCGAAATCATCGCGGCGTGCCTATGCGCGTTTTATGGGGTGTACTGCATCTGGGAGATTCGCGACTCGACGCCTGGTTTGGTCATTGATCGCGAAGGGATCGTCGAGAACATGGGTTCGACGCCTCAAGGCCGGATTCCGTGGGGCGAAATCACCGGCTTCCGCATGTTTGATTTTTTCGGAACGCCGTACGTCATGATTGACCTCGTCGATCACCAGAAATTCATCGAGAACGCGGGCTGGCATTCGTCCGCAAAATTCGTGACAGAACTGGCCGGCAGCCCGCTTGGTTTCACGGGCGAATCGATCGGTTTGACGTCCGACGAGCTCTTGCGCGTGCTCAGCGATGCCCGCGAGAAATTCGGTGCCGCTCCGGCAGAAGACAACCTCGACCAACGGTCTTAAAGACGCCACCGAACATGCGGAAAGCCGGAATATCTGCCTCTCCGAAGCGAAAATCTTTGGGTGCGGAGTTTCCGCTTGTGATCCGTCGGCCGGCCGCGCTCGTTGATTTCAGGGAGTCTTTCGGTTGCGTGGCGATCACTTTTGATGCGAGGCCGATGGAATGCACTTGATTCGAGCGATGCGTGTGCCGCTCGTCGTCTGGCTTGTCCTCGAGGGCATGGCCGCGGGCGGCCTGGTGTGGAGCGCCCGCGAGCTGCCCCCCGGTGTGGCGTCGCATTTCGGCGCCCAGGGGCAAGCCGACGGCTGGATGCCTCGGGAAACCTACCTCGAATTCATGGGCGGCATCGGGTTGCTCCTCCCGCTGTCTCTGCTCGGCACCGGCCTGTTGATCGGCGTGATGCCGGCCGGCACCATCAACCTTCCGCATCGCGACTATTGGCTCGCCCCCGAGCGGCACCGCGAGACGCGCGGTTACATGGCCCGGCACATGGCCTGGTTCGCCTGCGGCATGACGGTTTTGTTTACGGCGATCAACTGGCTCGTCGTCGAAGGCAACCGCAGCGCGCCCCCGCATCTCACCAGCGGCATCTGGCTCCTTTTAGGCCTGTTTCTCGCCTTCGTCGTCGCGTGGCTCGTCGTCCTCATCACACACTTTTCGCGCGTGCCGCGCGTGCCGGGCTGAGGAGAAAAACGTGGAGGGAGAAGAGGAGAAGCGGTCTCGTCGGCCGGCCGGTCGCCCTCCCCGGAACGCGATTGAAGGAATGAAGCGGATGCAGAACGACCTCGTCGCGCCGCTCCACCGCAGCAACGCGACACTCCGAAGGTGGCATCGCGCGGCCGGCCGGTCCGCCGAGTGGTGCCTTCGTTGGTGCACGCCTGCAGTTTTGGTCGCCTTCGTCGCGATTCAGTTTTCTTCGCAATTCTGGTGGCGCGCCATCTGGTTCACGCTGGCCGCCACCCTGGCGCTCTTGGTCTTTTCGGTGCCGGGGGCCGCCATCGCAGCAACAGCGCTCATCATTCGGCGTGAGAACCGATGGTATGAATGGTTCGGGATTTTGTGTGGCCTTCTCGGCGGAGCCGGATTGATTTGGGTTGGTTGCATCGGGGCGTGGATGTTGTTCAAGACGGGCGTTCTCGGACATTGATTGCTGGCCGCGTCCGCATTCGTAGATTTTCCTCACGCATGCTGTGCATTGCCGCCTTTGTTAAATTGTCGTTCAGGCACGAAGCATCGGCATTCCCAGCATGCCACAAACAGCGCTGCGAAGTTCCCAAGGAATCCGCGATGAAATCTTTGCCGCAGATCGACGAAACGCTGCTCGTGCGGACCGACTTCTCCGATGAGACGGCTTGGAAGGAAATCTGTGTGGGGATGCGCGATCGATCCCGCGATGCGGGAAGCGCTCGATTTATACGCCTCGCTCGACGAATCGATGGCACAAGCCTTCGCCACCGAAGGCGTCCCGCTGCCCCATGTCGTCGACGACCGGGAGTATCAAGCCGCGACGACGGAAGAGTTGGAGGAACTCGCGGCGGGCGTCTCGCAGTCGCCTCTGATGTTCATCGTCGATGAGACGGCCGTCTCGCGGCCCGATCACCCGATCCTGGTCGTCGATCTCTTCCAGGTTCCTGGGCGCTCCTTTCGCACAATTCCCTCGCAGGTGTTTGCAATCGAGAGCAACCTCTCCATCGCCAACGCGGATTGGGAAGACTTCGCCGAGCTCGTGGATGACGACGGCGTGTTTCGAGGATTGGGCGGTTGATTCCGTAGGGCATGCTGTGCATGCCGCGACGACGTCTCGTCGACCCACGAGAGACCGGCATGCACAGCATGCCCTACAAGACTGCCAAACTGTGAGCCGAGATCAAGCCGCCGCTCGCGACCGGTCTCTTGGCGGAGCGAGTTCTTTTTGCCAGGGGACGTGTCGTTCGGTGATGGGATCCCACAATTTCAGCCGCAAGCAGGCGCGGACGTTGCGCGGACGCAGCGACGTGGTGACGGGGGCTTGCAACTCTTTGATCGCGGCCATCGCCTCGGGGAGCCGATAGAACGGAATCTTTGAATTCAGGTGGTGCACGTGGTGGTAGCCGATGTTGCCCGTGAACCAGCACATCAACCGGCTCATGCGGATGTAGCTCGACGAATTCAGAGCGGCAAAGATGTAATCCCACTCGCGACCCATTCGCAGTCTTGCGCCCGGAAAATTATGCTGGGCAAAGAACAGGTAGGCTCCGACCGCCGAACTGATCGCACACGGAATCACGCCTGCGAGCAACATATTTTCGATGCTGCCGGTCGCCAGCCACAGCAGCAGTCCTCCATGGCAGGCGATCGAGAGGGCCGCGTCGAGATGCCGCTTCGGGTTGGCCACAAGCGGCGCCACGCACATCCCGAAGAAAAACATCGTGGGGTACGCCAGCAAAATCGTCAGCGGATGGTGCGCGGCCGCATAGCGAAATCGTTGCCAGAAAGATGCGCTCTCGTAGGCCTCGACGGTCACGAGCGGGTACGAGCCGATATTCGCGCCAAAGCCCTTGCAATTGTTGCCGTGGTGATGGTCATGCGAGCGCTTCCACACGCTCGGCGGGTTCAAAGTGGCCAGGCCGAACGCCAGCATTACGAAGTCGGCCAGTTTCGATCCCTTCAGGATCGCGCCATGCTGGTGGTCGTGGTACAGCACAAAAAAGCGGACGATCATCAAGCCCGCCATGACGCTGAAGGGGAGACGAATCAGCCACGGTATGTCGCGGCACAGGAGCACCAGCAGTCCGCCGAGCAAAGCGACGGTCGACCACAAATTCCACCAGCTGCGCCATCGTTGCTCACTGGCAAACGGACGGGCCGCGAGCACGACTTGCTGCGAATGAAATGATCGAAGCAGCGTCGCGTCCTCAGGCAGGAGGACGGTCGCCAGCGGGTCGAAAACGGCAGTCGGTGAGACGGTCATTCGTTTTTTCGGAGGGAGCCTGCACGGATGCCGAGCGAGATCGCACCGGTCCACCCAAGTCGAGGCGATGTGGCACGAGGGGAAGCTGCAGATCGGGCGAAGTAAGCGGCGGTGAATCCTCGTGTAATTCGCGATTTCGGTCAATTGCCGTTCTGCGGACGAAAACAGCCCGGGGTTCCCCACGCCTGGACCATAGGGCACAACGACTTGCGACGTTTCCATCGTGGCCAGTCAGCCCAACGCTTAAAGCGTTTTTCACGTCAAACCGACGGGTCACGCTGAAGGATTGCTGAAGTATTACCGTGATCTCATGCCGCCGATTGAACGGCCGTATCGTCCCCTGTTCCGTTTCCGGCAAGACGGCTTGGGCCAATCGTGCCGGATCAAGCAGCTTGGGCACGCCCTACGTCGACGACACCGACCAACGGTAATTTGGCACCCTCCACAGAGAGTTGCGCGGCGAAAAAGCACCCGTCTTGCGTGCCGATTCAAAGTGGTCGCACCACGATTGGTCCGTCCATCGCTTGTCAATTCTCTGTTGCCCGCCCGTTTCCGCAGTCCTCGCATTTCACGAGGACATTTTTTGCGCAGACGGACCGCGACGCAACTCTTCTTGTGTTGCTTCGTCGCGCTGCGATAATGACGGCAGCGTCGTCGCTTCGGCTCATGCGCGAGCCATCAGAAAAAGGGAACATCATGTCCACGCCCACGGATGCTGCGGCTGCCGGCCCAAACCCGCTTCAAGACCGGCCAGCGGCCCCCCGCGTGCGGTTGCGCATCTGGCCCGTGCTTCCGTTTTTGGCGTGCATGATCGGCGCGCAGATTGCCCTGCGAACGATCCCGAACAGGACGCCGAGCCTGATGCAGTTTCTCCTCTTCGGCCCCGTGCTTTGCATTCTCGCCGTCGGACTCTGGTGGCTCTTCGCCAGCCGGGCCGCTTGGCGCGATCGGATCCTGGGCCTCGTTTGCGGCGGAGTTCTGGCGGCCGTTGCCTGGTTTCTGCTTGATCCCACGATGCGCGGAATGGTCTTCGTCTTTATGGCGCTGCCGGTCGTCGTCCTGATCGCGACGGCGGCCATCGTCGTGCTGGCCCGTTTGGGATCGCGGAGGGCCACGATCGGCACCTTGCTGATCGCGGCGGTCACATTCGGATATTGGGACCTGATTCGCTGCGACGGCCTGTCGGGCGACTTCCAACCCGACATGCGTTGGCGTTGGCAGAAATCGGCCGAGGAGAACTTCCTCGCCACGTTGCCCGCGCAGTCCGCCGCCGCCACGCCGGCAAACGCCGAGCCCTTGGCAAAAGCGGTCTGGCCCGCATTCCGTGGACCGCACCGCAACGGCGCCGTTCCCAGCATCGTGCTCGACGCCGCCTGGAGCACGCGGCCGCCGAAGGAAGTCTGGCGGCACAAAGTCGGCCCCGGCTGGTCGTCATTCAGCATCGCGGGAAATCGCATCTTCACTCAAGAGCAACGCGGCCCGCAGGAAGTCGTCGTCTGCTACGACGCCAAAACCGGCGCCGAACGCTGGGTTCACGCATCGCCGGCCCGTTTTGCTGAAACGATGGGTGGCGTCGGACCGCGGGCCACGCCGACGCTGGCCGGCGAGCGGCTGTACGCTCTCGGAGCGACCGGACTCTTGGATTGCCTCGATCCCCTGACCGGAGCGCTCACATGGGAGCGCGACCTCAAACAGGACGCGCGGCCAAATCCCCCGATGTGGGGATTTGCCTCGTCGCCGCTGGTTGTCGGCGACCGGGTCGTGGTCTACGCCGGCGGTCCGAACGACAAAGGCGTCGTGGCCTACGACACCAAGACGGGCAAACTCTGCTGGTCGGCTCCCGCGGGCGACCACAGCTATAGCTCGCCGCAATTGGCCACCGTCGCCGGGCGGGACGTGATCCTGATGCTCGATAACTCGGGCCTCAGCGCCCTCGACCCCGCCAGCGGAAAACCTGACTGGACCTACGAGTGGAAGTTCAACAATTACCGAGCCATCCAGCCCCTCATCGTCGACCCGACGGGCGTCTTGCTGGGAACCGGAATGGACACGGGGACGCGCCGCATCGAGCTCAAAGCGGCCAAAGCCGGCGTCGAGTTCGCCGAGCGCTGGACGTCGCGCGACATGAAGCCCGATTTCAACGACTACGTCGCCTACCGCGGCTATCTCTACGGACTCGATCACAACATCCTGTGCTGTGTCGACCTCGCCACCGGGAAGCGCAAATGGAAAAACGGCCGCTACGGCAACGGCCAGATCCTGCTCCTCCCCGACGCCGGCCAGCTCTTGGTGTTATCCGAAGAAGGGGACTTGGTCCTAATTCGCGCCAATCCCGAAAAGCTGGACGAAGTGGCCCGCCAAAAAGTGCTCGAAGGCAAAACGTGGAACCACCCCGCCCTCGCCGGCAATCGCCTCTACGTCCGCAACGCCGAGGAAGCCGCCTGCTACGAGCTACCGCTAGCCGGCCGCAGCTCCGAGCAGCCGCAAAAACGCGCAGGCGGCGGACAGTTGTAGCCGGCCGACCGCTGTCCCCGGCCGATTGACGCGTGCCAGAAAAAGGGGAATAGGCAAATAGATTCCCGGCCTCACGAGCTGCCGGCTTTACGCCGGCGGTCTTCAACGGCGCGTCGAGCACTGCCAAAAAAACCGCCGGCGTAAAGCCGGCGGCTCGTAGTCCCGTAGTCCTGTAGGGCATGCTGTGCATGCCGCTCGAATCGGCATGCACAGCATGCCCTACAAAACTTTACCGCCCTCGAATTCGTCGCGGCCCCAACGTCCTGTTTTCCATATATTGGTGCATTGGCGGCCACGCGCTCGCCTGAACGAATGCCACGGCGGGCGAAAAAAGGGGCAGCTCTTTGTAGTCCAACGACAGGGAGCAGCCATGACTCAGGAACTCCGGCGCAGCGGCTGGAGTTCCTGTGGTTGTAGAAACCAGTAAAAAAGTCTCGTGTTCCAGGTCTTGGGAAGAGACGGCACCCGGAAGGTCCTGCCATGTCGCAATCCAAAACAAACATTCAGACGCCGATCGGTCGGCGTTCGTTCCTGCAGGGAACGGGACTGACCGCCCTGGGCTTACCGCATCTGTTCGCGGGCGGCCAATCGCTCCTGGCCGCGACGCCGAGTGCCGAGTCGAATTTGCCCGCCGTCCGCGCCGTCGCACAGGCGCCGCACGCGGCTAAAGTGCCGACCAAACCGCTGGTGCCCTGGATGTATATGATCTTCCCGCTGGAACAATGGCTCTCCGACTACGAGCGGACGTTCGACGCCTGGGCCGACGGTGGCGTGCGGGGCCTCGTCATCGGGCCGTTGGTCTTCTACAAGGAGGTGCCCCGTTTCGATTTGACGTACACGCGGCCCGGAGTCCGCTTCCCGACGTTTCGGCCCGAACCGGCCATCTATCGCAAGTACGGGGTCGATCCGCCCGTCGAGGCACCGCACGATTCCCACAAAGAGAGGCAACTGCACGGCCTGGTTGAAAACGCGGCAGCCCGCGGCTGGGACATCTTGTTTTTCGGCGCCGGGCATCATGGACGCGCCCGGTCCTTTCAGCAGGATCCGTTCGGAGCGCTCTCCCTCGCCGCCGGCATCGAGGACACCCTGCGGGCCTTTCCGCAGGCCAAAGGAGTCGTCATCGACGGTGCCGGCGAGCAGTCTTACGAACTCGCCTTTCACCACGGCGGCGAGCTGTTCGAGTTGCGCAAAAGCGAGAAGCCGCTGCTGGAGTACCTCGGCAAGGACGTGAGCCGCATCGAGCGCGGTATCGCCTACGCGCGCGATCGAATGCATCGACTGACGCCCGCCATGGTGCGGTACTATTCCGCCGGCGGCCTGATGGGGGGACTGAGCTTATTCGATTTCAACGAGGACGTCCTGTACTGGCTCCGCGCCCGGCAGGAAGTGACCCTGAAGACGGTGTCGGCCTACCGCCGGCAAATCGACGGGATGCAGCGCAAAGCCCGGCTCGGCATCATCCAGCGGGCGGCCTCTTTCTCGCTCCTGACCACTCAGGACACTCTCAAAATCCATTCCAGTTTCGACTACATCTTTCCCAAGCATTATTTCTGGAACCGCGGCTTCGACGGCATGTACGGCACCGTCGCCCGCTGGGTAAAAACTCTCGGCAAATGGAACCCCGGGCTCAGCGAACAGGACTGCTTCGCCGTGGTGAAGTGCTTCTTGGGCCTGCAGCTTCCCACCGTGCACACGCTCGCCGACCTGGAGATGGGTTTCCCGGATGAGTTCTTCTCCGAAGTGGTTTACACGGAGACTCGACGCGTCTTGGATGCCGTCGACGACGACAACAAGGTGATTGCGTGGGTTTCGACGGGGCGCAATCCGCACGCCGGCGACCCCATGCCGGCCCACGACCTGCAGCGGATTCTGGTGGCCTCACACCGAGCCGGACTCAAGCGTTTTGTCTACCACCCCGACCTGAACCTGGGGGCCGCCGAATGGAGTGTCATCTCCGGGCTCTGCGGCAAGCGGTGGCAGGAAGACCCGAACGGCTACTGGCCCCCCGACACACCGAAACCGGACACCTGGAACGGCGGTCGCAAACCGCCTGCTTCACGTTGAGTCTTGTAGCAGGTAGGGCATGCTGTGCATGCCGCCCGCTTTGAATCGAGGGCCGCTCACCGTCGAAGTCGGCAGGCACAATCGGCCGTCCACAACTCATCGTCGCCACACGCGAGCGACGAAGCTTTGTCCCCCTTTGTGTCCTTCATGACCTTCGTGGTTCCACCCGCGTTTTTTTGAAGAACCAGTTTTTGAACCACGAAGAACCCAGTGCGGCCTCGCATCGCTCAGCCGCAACCACAAAGAAAAGAGGAGAGCGACCACGGATCACACCGATTCCACTGATAAAAAACTGATGACGATTGCTTTGAATCCGCCCTTTGCTCTGAATCCGCCTCCCTGGCGGAGCGGCGGAATGGCAAATTGAACCCCCCGCCTTGGAATCTGTCTCTTCTCTTCATCCGTGTCATCGGTGCCGCGTTCGTGCGCGGCCTAGCACCGCTGATCCGTGGTTCCCATTCCTTTCGCGTAACGACGTGACGAGAGGAGCTTGAAGCTTCAATTGAAAAAAATCTTCGCGCTGTAAAAAGCATGAAAACGTTCGTAGTACGAAGGACACAAAGGAAATTCATTTTTGATCGAGCGCTCCGCGGGGAATGCTCAGCGACCAGACTTCGGAGTTGAGCGGTCGGGCGTGGCCGCCGGCGACCCAGAGTTTGTCCTGGAAGACGAAAACCGACTCCTCGTGGCGGGCTTTCCAGATCCGATTCGATTTGAGCGGTTTCCACGTGCGGCCGTCTCGTGAGTACCAGACGTCGCCCCAGTTTTCCGACGGATTGTTGGACCAGCCGCCCAGGACCCACAAATGGTCGCGATAGGCGGCCGCGGAGAACCAGAGCCGCGGATGCCACGGCGCTGCCGACGTTTCTTGCGTCCAATGGACGCCGTCTGGTGAGGACCAGACGTCGTTTAGCGCCTGGTAGCGAGGGACGTAATTGCCGCCCCCCATCACCCAGATTTTTCCATCATGCACGACAGCCGCCAGGTAGCCGCGCGGGGACCAGCCGGCGTGCGGCGTGACGCATTCCCACGTCTTCCCGTCCGCGGAGGACCAGACGTCGTTCTTCAAACTCGCGTCGTCGCCGAAGTAATAATTTTCGGTGCCGCCTAGGATCCACATTTTGTCTTTGAAGACGACCGCTCCGGCGGCGAGGCGCGGCGACCAGCCGGCGTGCGGCGTGACCTGTGTCCAATTCGCACCGTCGGTCGACGACCAGACCTCGTTGCTCGCCGAGTGGCCCGGCAGTCGGCCGTTGTACCAGCCCCCCATGAGCCACATCCGCCCGCCGAAGGCGAGCGTCATCGGCAAGTCGCTGTGCTTCCACGGGGCCGATTTTGTGACTTGCCGCCAGTTTCGACCATCGGCCGAGCTCCACACGTCGCTCGGTGGCGCGTGATACGAATCGAACCAGCCCCCCAGGATCCACAGGCGGTTATCAAACACGACTTCCCCCTGCGAATCACGGGGCTGCCAGCCGGCCTTGTCCGTTACCTGGACCCAATCGAATATTCGATCGGCGGCCGACGCCGATTTTGCAATCAGAGAAGTCGCGAGAAGCAGTCCGGCGAGGGCGAGTCGTTTCACGGTGAATTCCGGGGGCGTATGACAGTGCTGGAATGGCTGGCTCCGATGTGGGACGCGCTCGGTTCGGTTGCCCGATCGTCGCGAACGTCCTTGCCACGACATCATATGTGGCACGTCCGCGAGCCCAAATCAAACGTTCGCGATTCGCGGGCCACGGCCCGAAGTCCTCGCGGGACGAATCCGTGCCACCGCGACGGAGGCGGCACGTGACGCGCAAAGGGACCGAATCGCTCTAGCTTGCTCCCGGCGGCGTCGGTTTCGTGTCGGATTCCGGCACGACGACGAGTTGAGTCGTGCGGCTCGTCGCCCGGATCTCGCTGTTGTAGTACTCGTACGCGACGGCCGGACCCACGCTCACCGTGGCGGGCATCGTGGCCCGCAGGTGGTAGGGCAACGTCACGCGGGCGCCCTTGTCGATCCCGCGCAGGTAGACGATCGCCGTTTGTGGACGCGTTTGGAATTTGGCGATCGTGCCCGCCTCGACCAACTTCGAAAAACTGTCCGTTTCGAGCGTGAAGCCGGCGGGAATTGGCAGCTCGACCAGGATCATCGGCGCCCGCTGGTCCCGTTTGTTCTCCACCGTCGCCTTCGCGGCGAGCATGCCGTTGACGGGCAGTTGTTGCCGATCGTACGTGACCTCCACGGCAAGCCCGCTCGCTTTCGGCCGGCCGGACGAGTCGGGGACAGAGTACGACGAAGCCACCTGGAACCCGGCGGCCGTTCCGCTCACATCGGCCAGCTGCAGCGTGTGACGGCCCGGCCGCAACTGGCTCGAGAGATCGACTTGCCGCATGACCTGAGCCTGATCGGACCTGATGACAATTTCCGGCAACGGTTTTCCGTCGAGCGTGAGCTGGATGTGGCGGAGCCGTTCGCCTCCCAACGGCTCTCCCGTGCCGGCGATCAGAGCCCGCAGGGCCAGCACGGTCGCCTGCGTCGATCCCCAGGCGCCCGAGCCCTGTTTTTGCTCGATCAGCCAGGCGAGCGCGCCGCGGATCGTCTCGGGGCCGTTGTGGGCCGAGAGCAGGGCCAGCGTGGCCAGAGCCGTCGTTTCGACGTTGCCGCTCGGACCGCCGCCGTAAAACATTGTGGAATCGGCCGGCCGCTGCTGCCACCAGACGCGCTTGCCGCCGTCGGCTTCGCGTTTGAGACCTTCGAGCCGTTCGAGATAGGGGGCGGCCTTTGTGCCGCCGGTATCGAGCGCCAAGAGTGCGTTCGAGATCAGAGCCAGCGTGTACGGATCGTCGATGGATTCGGGCCGGTGCACCAACAGGAACTCGAGCGTCGCGCCGGACTGCTCGTGCTCGGCTCCGCCGCCGAAGACGGCCCACGCCACATAGGCCGTGCTGGCCAGGCGGGCAAGGTCGCCGCGCCCATGCATCGGGTCGTCTTCCAGTCCGTGCGATTCGGGGCTCCAGGACCCGTCGGCATTTCGCTGGCCGAGGAGCCAGCGTCGTGTGCGATCGATCACTGAGCGGTCGACGTCGTGGACGCGGGCCATGTGCTCGAATTCCATCAAGCCGTAGGCCGTAAGGATGCGATTGGCGGGCGAACGGCCGAACCAGTCGAACCCGCCGCCGGGCACCTCGAAACTCAACAAGCGTTGATAACCGAGATGGATGTATTCGCGGGCCTTGGCCTCGACGGCCGGCTGCGCTCGTCTTGGTCCGGCGGAGATAATCGAGGGCCAAGAGGTTGGGATACGTCGTCGACGACGTCTGCTCGAAGCAGCCGTACGGCATCTGAAAGATGGCGTCGAGCCCTTCGACGAGTTGGCTGAAGCTCGACGGATAAATCTTCACGATCGAGCGGGCGCTCCCCTCGATCGCCTCGCCCGGCAGCTCGATGTCGATCGACTTGGGTTGCGACAGCGTCCCATTGACGACCTGGTCGACGCGACGGCCGTCGGCCACCACGCTGACCGCCCGCTTCACCGCATCGGCCACGCCGCTCCCCTGGGCCGTCACTTGCAGATGCTGCTCGCCCACCTTGCGGACGCGGATCCGGCAGGCGACCGATCGGACTTCGCTTGGCCCTAATGCGATGGTTTTCATGGCCGCGTCCAGCCGCTGGAACCAGGGGGCGTCGTCGACCGTCACCGTGACCGATTGCGGCTTGTCGAGATAGTTGTGCACGACGATCGGCAGAGCAATTTCGTCGCCGCGGGTGAGGGAAACCGGCAGATCGACGTCAACAAAAAAAGGCTGAAACACGCGCAGGGACGACTGCGACGCGCCCAACTGCCCGGCGGCCGAGATGGCGCTCGCGGACAGCCGCCAGGTCGTAATCGAATCGGCCACGTCCACATGAACACGAGCGACGCCGTGGTCGTCCGTAATCACCTCGGGCCGCCAGAGGACCGTTTCGGGGAACCACTGTCGCACCGGGGGCGGAGCCGCTTGTTTCCCGTTCTCGTCGGACTTTCCCTGCTGGCCGACCTGCGGTTTAGGAATCGCGTCATCACGCATGCGAAATCGTCGTCTCGGGCCCAACATCACTTGAGGAAGCGCGTAGTTGTACCCTGGAAATGCGGGGCACGCTTCCGTCAGCGTCGTCTCGGACTTGCGCTCGACAAACGGACTGTTGGCGTAATATGTGGCCGACTGATTGGCGCCTGGCTGCCTCCACAGAGCGAGCACGATCAGCGCGAAAAAGATCGCTCCGCCGGCGACCCAACCCCGCAGTACGGGAATGTCGGCGGGGATGGCGAAAAATCCAAACACCAGCAACAGGCACCCCAGCAGCACGGCGAAACCGATTTCCAGATTTTGAGCCAACGCGAGTCCTTCCCGCCGTCGCTCGGTGGCCGCGGCCGCCTTGGCCGGGTACGTGGAGTCGGCAATCGAGTGGAGCGCAGACAATTCGCGGGTTGCATCGGTCGAACCTTCCGGGGCGAGCTCCGGCGAGCGCTCGGCAGTCCTCGCGAAAATCGCCTGCTCGAACTGGTTGCGATCGACGGAGCGGTTCCCCGCCGCGGACTGCGGTGACCAATGGTGCAGGGCGAGCACCGGTTTGAGCCGCTCTTCGTCCAGCGTGAAGACCGACTGTTCGTCGGCAGGGGCCTGGTTGAGGACCGAGTAGACCGCCTCGTCGACAGCCGACAGGCTGATCGCCCCGGGCGTCGGCCGGCCGGCGCTGTCGACCAGCTCCAGATCGATCGCCGCCTTCTGGCCGGGGCGGTATTCCTTGTGGTCGAGTTTTGCCCGGATCTGAAGGGCGTTCGCTTGTTGGATATACAGCACGCGCCTCTTCGGCAGGGCGCGGCCCTCTCGGCGAAATCGATAGGCAGTCAGCTCGACGGTGCCAAACAGGTCGGTGGGCAGATCGAATGCATATTCGCCCCGGCCGTTCACGAGCGGGATCGCGTCGGTGAGAACGGTCTGCCCATCCTGCACCAGATCGATCAACACCGGCTCGCTTCCGCGGCCGATCGCCAAGACGTGCATCGTCTGGCCCCCCGTGTACACGGCCCGATCGGTTCGCACGAGAAAGTCGTCATTCCAACGGCCCACGGGCAGCTTGATCTCTTTGCGGCCGGAAAGGCCCTGCGGATCGGTCGCGCGGATCGTCCACGCAATCTCGCGGTCTTTGGACGTTTCGGGCTTGAATTCGACGGTTGCCACTCCGGCTGCGGACGTGGCAATTTCGTGGTCGAACCCGCTGACGACCAGACGAGTGACCGCCGGCCGTCCGTCGGGGTAGGTGGTCATGAGATACACGACATTCGAGATGCCCGGGACGAGGCCGCCCGACTCGGGGATCACCTCGATCCGCAGCGGACTTGCCGTCACCACGCGCGAAATCGTCCGCGATTCCGTCTGACCGGCCGAATCGACGATCGTCGCCGTCATGCGGAACGGCGCTTCCTCCGACGCTTCCGCCAGTTGCGCCAGCGAGGCGGGGATGCGGATCGAGAACGCGGCCCGTCCGCTTTTGTCGGTGCGAACCGCGGCGGCATCGGCCGCTTTTTCCCCGTCCTTCAGCGATGCGAGCTCGATGTGAACCGCCGCGTCGGATACCGGTTTGCCGAAAAAGTAGTCGGCCTTCACCGTGCCGGAGATCGTTTCGCCCGGTTGGTAGTAGGGCCGCTCGGCGTCGAGCGTCACCTTGAACTTGGGCAGGACGTATTTTTTCACCTCGACCGCGCTGGCCGTGGTCGTGTCGCCGATCTGGCACTCGATCCGGTACGTGCCCAGCAGAATTTCATCGGCCAGCGGGCAGTCGGCCGACGCGATGCCGTAGCGGCTCGTCACGTCGCGGCGGCGGAAGATGATATTCCCTTTCGGATCGGCGACGAAGAATGTGACCCTGCCGCCGACCATCGGCGTCAAGTCGGGTCGCCGCAGGGCCAGGCTGCGGATGCGGATCGCATCGCCTGGCCGATAGACCGGCTTGTCGGTGCTGACCATCACTTGCCAAGATCGCCGTAGCGTGACTTTGTGCGTGATCACCTCCGCGTCGCGGCCGATCCGCGCGGCGACGCGCAACTCGTACGAGCCGTCGTTCCAATCGGGGAGCCGGAAGCGCGGGCTGCCCGTGCCGCTCGCGTCGGTCTGAAAGCTGGCGAGCCGCACGCTCTTTTCCGGCTCGGATTGTGCCAGGTCGACTTCGACGGGAATTCCCGCCAGCAACGATTTCGACGCCTTGTCATACACCACGACGCGGAGCGACGTCTCCGCCCCGGAAAGGAGCGTTTCCTGCCCGAGCACGCGGAGATCGTACGGCGAAGCGGCAAGAGTGTAGTAATGGAGATGGATCGCTCCGATCACGAGAGCGACAGACGCCGCGATGATCCCGAATTTCCCGAACAGGCTGCGGCGGTCGAACCAGCGGAGGGGAATGGCAAGGCGACTGGGAGCCGGGGCTTTGGCCAGGCGGCGCTCGGTCCGTTCGATCAGTTCGCTCGACGTTTCGACAGCCGGCAGAGAGGCCAGCGCGTCGAACCGTTTCTGTGCCTCGTCCCAGGCGACGCGGCAGATGGGGCACTCGTCGCAATGCTTGCGGACGATTGCCGCATCGGCATCGCTCAGCAGGCCGTGCAAGCAGGCGTCGATCTGCTCGAGCATATGGTCGTTGGCCTTCAACATGATCGCATCCTCGGCTCGAGGTATTTGCGCAGGGAGGCCAGGCCGTGGAACATGTGCGAGCGGACGGTCGATTCCTCGCACTCGAGGATGCCGGCGATCTCGCTGTAACTGAACCCGTTCCAGATCCGCATCACGACCACCGTCCGCCGTTGGGCGGGAAGAGTCATCAAGGCCTGTTCGACCAGGGTGGCCGTCTCGGTGGCGATCACGCCCACGTCAGGTGCGGCTTCACGCCCCGCGACGGCAACCGGCCCGCGCTCGTCGATCCACTGCGGCCGAGTCCCACGTCCGCGGCGCTCGGCCAGGCATTTCTTGGCAGCGATGCCGAAAAGCCAGGAACGGAACGGACGCGGATACCGGTACTTATGAGCCGACGACCAGACCGCCAGGAAGACGTCCTGAAACAACTCTTCGCTGCGGTGATGATCGCCGCTCATGCGGCGGATGAAGGTCAGCAGCGGATTCGCATAACGGCGCAGCAGAACGGAAAGGGGTTCGCGCTGCCCCGCGGCGATGCGCTGCATCAGGCGTTCATCGGATTCGTGGGCCAGTTCCAAGTGCCGGCTCCTGAGCTTCCGGTCTCCCTTCTCTTACATCTCTTTGCGCGGAAGCAGGAAAACGTTGAAGGGATTTCGAGAAATTTGCCGGCGCGTCGAAAGAAATGTCAGCGGGCCCGCCGGATAGGGGAGAGGTGCTATCTATTTGGACGCGTGCGAAGGGGTTGTTCGTCTTCAAAACAGCGTCTTTTTTTGCTGTTTTTCAGCCCCGCCCCCGTCGCAGCCCTTTGTGTCCTTCCTGTCCTTTGCAGCTGTTCAACCATTGATGCAGACGGATGAACACAAAGGGCCACCGCAGCCGCGCTTCGCTTAGCCGCAACCAAAAAAAGGAAAGCGACCACGGATCACACGGATTGCACTGATAAAAAGCGGATCAGAACGGCGGAATGAGGCCCCGCCTGATATCGACTCCCCATCAGTGTCATCGGTGCCGCGTTCGTGCGCGGCCTTAAGCCGCTGATCCGTGGTTGCGGTTCCTGCTCGCAGCCAAAAAGCAACCGTCTTGCATGCCAATTGAAAGTGGTCGTATCACCGGGCCAAACGGCAGTTGAGCTCCGATTCGCCTGGCCTGCGGATGCGAATTCGGCGTGTTCACATGGGCCACTGCGGGCTACCCGATCTCTTGACTTTCGGTGTCTCTTCGAGCGTTTTCTCCAGACGTTTCAAATAGATGCCAGAGGCAGCCGCCAGGCACTCGATGACCACGAAAGCGATGGTGACCCAGGTTCGGCGGGTGAGGTTAAACAAAATCACGGAGGGAGCATTCGCAATTTCGCGGACCCCGTTGAGGGATGTGTCGATCAATCCGCACACCGCTTCTGCCAGGGCGGTTCCCGCCTGTCCGCGACCGGTCGGGCCGGGCGTGACGTAACCCCGGAACTTGACACCTTCCACCTCCTTGGCGTACTCGGCGGCCAGCACGATCCAACCGAAAACAGCAATCACGCACATGGACACACCAACTACGAATGTGACCGACCAGCCGCGTTTCTTCTTGCCGCGTTTCTTCGTCCTGATCGCACTCCGCATACCTGCATTCGAGCCGTGAGTCGTCCATGCGCATTTCGGTCGTCGAAGTCAATCGTCTCAACAAGGGCTTTCACTAATTCCTGAGCGGTTTAAAAGATCGTAGCGCAACCTGGCTTCACTCAGCCGCAACAAAAAGTCGAGAGTGACCACGGATCACACCGATACCACTGATAAAAGCTGATGAAGATTGCTTTGAATCCGCCCTGCGGCGGAATGGCAAATCGCTTTGAATCCGCCCCATGGCTTGGCATCCGCCCCAATGGCGGAATGGCGGAATGGCGGAATGGCGGAATGGCGGAATGGCGGAATGAGCCGTCGCCTGGAATCTGTCTCTGCTCCTCATCAGTGCCATCGGTGAAATCAGTGGTTCTCATTTCCTTTCGCGTAGCCAAGGTGAAAATATTGGCGGAACGACTTTCTTAGACGCGTCTTTCGTTTTCGTATCGATTCCGGTGCAGATAGGCCTTGAGCGCTGTCTTCGATTTGGTCGAATACACCAGTCCTTCGTTTCCCCAGCCAAGTTGCTCGTGAAGAGTGCGGCCATTTTTAATCGCGAACTCGGAAAGCCGATCCCATGAGTCCAGATGGTACGGTGGGACATTCGCCGGTCGCGGGATACTCATCGCGCGTGCAACTCTCGCTCGAAATTGCCAATCGCGTCTATCCGCTCTCGCACGTTGGACCAGATTTTGTCCAGCTTCGTAATGCGACGTTCATTTCTGCCGGCACGGGACAAGTCGTGATGGTGGTCGATGGTAGGGAACGTCGATGGCAGGTCGTGTTGCCGAATGGCGCGGTTCCCTTCGACGCTAAAGTGGAAACCGAAGACTGTGATTCGACTCAGTAGTCCCACAGTCTAATACACCGTCCAACGGTAATTGGCACCCTCAACAGAGAGTTTCGCGGCGAAAAGCACCAGTCTTGCATGCCAATTCAAAGTGGTCGTACCACTAGCCGCATTTCTGCGAGCTACTTCAGCCATTTCGGGCAAGCCTTCAATTCCACCTTGCTCGAATGCTCCTTCCGTCGCGATGCGGTTGCTGCTGGAAACGTGCGCTCGATCTTTGGCTAATTTAGACCACGTTTGTTCAGGTTGCACAATAGGTTGTGGTTTTGGATTGTTGTCGTCACAAAATCTCGCAAAAGTTTGACATCAATTTTGACGGAAATTAATGTCCGCTCTCCGAAAACGAGGACCGATGGATCGGTTCCTCATGCTCGCTCCGAAGGGCAGTTTCAAGGGGAGGGATCCCGCATGTCGTTCAAACCTGTCATTGGCATCAACGGCGAATTCCGGGCTACGAAAAAAGACGTCATCCCGCTGAGCTGGTTCAACACCGGCTACTACGACTCGGTGGTGACGGCCGGCGGTTTGCCCGTCTTGCTCCCGCCGCTCGCCGAGGACCGCGATCTCAAGCAGTCTCTCAAGATGCTCGACGGCCTGGTGATCTGCGGCTGTTCGCTCGATTTGGACCCGGTGCGATTGGGGATGGAACGCCATCCGGCCACGCGGTCGATGCCGCTGCGGCGAGAAGATTTTGACCGCCGCTTGTGCAAGTTGGCCGTGGAAATGCGGCTGCCGATTTTGGCGATTGGCCTGGGCATGCAGGAGCTCAACGTCGTGTGCGGCGGGACGCTGCACCAGCACATTCCGGAAGCGTTCCAGAAGCCGCTGCATCATCGCGATCCGGTCGAGGCGACGTTGCGGCACATCATCGAGATCATCCCGGGTACGCGAATGGACGCCATCTACGGGCCCGGCGAAATCCGCGTCAACAGCCAGCACCACATGTGCGTCGATCAGCCGGCCGAGTTGTTCCGCGTGTCGGCGACGTCGCCCGACGGCGTGATCGAGGCCTATGAATCGGTCGACGAGGATTGGTGGTGCATCGGCGTGCAATGGCATCCCGAGAACGACTCCGCCTCGGCCTTGGACATGCAAGTGTTCGAGCAATTCGTCGACAGCTGCCGCAGCAAGGCGCCGGCCGTCCTCGAAATGCCGAAGGCGGCTTGAGAGACGTCCGATCGCGGTGCAGGGTGGCACGGACGGCGTGAAGCGGCAGCCGGTGGACTCGCCCAGGGGGGACGAACTGCCGACCGCGGGCCGCTTCGTGCCGCCCTTCGCCGTGCGACGGTATTCATTGGTGGGAACCTTACTCGACGTCGGGGACGGTTTCCGGGCGCTGCGGGAACCGTTGGCCCGCTTCGTGTCGCTCGCTGAAAGGGTCCGAGCGATCAGGAATTGTACGGGGATATAGCCCGTCAATCGCGCGATAAAAAAACAATTTTTGAATTCGCGGCGAGCGCGGCTGAACGGGAGCCGATTCCTGTTCAAAAAGTGGACAGAGCTCGCGCCGTCGATTTTTCTGTGGTGCCGGCCCCTTTTTTTACACCGCAGAAAAACCAGAAAAATCCCTCGCGACCCACCGCAGGGGGGGCGCGTCGGCGATTTTCCCCAAGGTTTTTGCCGCTCGCTCCCCAACCAGGCGGAGGGCGAATACGATGGCGGAGTTCACGAGTCGCGTTTTGACCCTCCCAACGGAGTAAAAAGTCCCAAATTCATGGCGAGTGATCCACAAAATTCTCCCGCCGTGCGATCGGCCCGCGCAGCCGACGCCGAGGCGATTGCCGAATTGATCGGCCCGTTCGTGCAGGCGGGCAAGTTGTTGCCGCGGACCGCTACGGAAATCCGGGACCTGATTCCGACCGGATTTGTGGCGGAGTCGGGGGGGGAAATCGTCGGGTTTACGGCTCTGGAGATCTACTCGCCGAAGCTGGCGGAAATCCGCAGTCTCGCCGTCGACGAGGGGCAGCAGCGAATTGGATTGGGCCGGCAACTGGTGGCGGCCTGCGTGGAGCTGGCCCGCAAGCGAAATATCCTGGAGGTGATGGTCGTCACTTCGTCGGAAGAGTTCTTTCGCGGCTGCGGCTTCGATTTCACGCTGCCGGGGGAGAAGAAGGCGCTGTTTATCCAGCCGACGGTTTCGGAAGGTCGGGCCTCTTCGACAACAGAGTCGCCTTCTTGATCGAATCGAGCCTGGGGAAAGCTTTGTCGAGGTAGGCGTTCCCCTCGGCCTCCATCCGATCGCTGCTGTGCAGCGGCTCGTCACCGTAGCCGCCGTAAAACGAGTCGACGGCCGCCATGCCGCTGAGCACGGTGCCGAAGGGCGTAAATCCCATGCTGTCCAAACGCGAATTGTCGCCGGCATTGATGTAAAACTGCGAGGTGCGGGAGTTCGGCCTCCCGGTGGCCGCGAAGGCGACGTAGCCGCGCGTGTTCGATTGCCGGTTGGGATCGCCGCTTTTGAAGTGGTCGTCGGGGATGGCTTTGTCCTTCCATTTCGCGTTGACTTCCGGTTTGGCGGCGACGCCGGCTTGAACGCAAAAGCCCTCGAGCACGCGAAACACGCGGCAGCCGTCGTAATATCCGCTTTGGACAAGTTCATAGAACCGGTCGGCGCCGTAGGGAGACCATTTCCGCGTCACCTCGATCACGATGTCGCCTTTTGTGGTGTCGAGTTTGACCCAATAGACATTGGGTGCCGGTTTGGCGGGAGGGGCAGCGGCCGGCATTTCGACGACTTGCACGGACGGATCTTTGGAATTCGACAGTCCTGCGCCGCAACCGGCCGCGGCCCATGTCAGGGCCGTCGCGCAACCCAATAGCAGCCATCGCTCCACGTTCATTCGCCTTCCCTTTGCTGATGCACCTGTCGCCTGTCTTTGTTTTTTATAGAATGCGGTTTTGCTGGCTGCCAGTGAATTGAAGCGTCCGATGGCGATGGCGAGCTGGTTTGTCTACATCACGGCAAAAGACAAGGCCCAGGCGTTAACGATCGGCCGCGCCCTGGTCGAGGAGCGGCTGGCCGCCTGCATCAACGTGTGGGAGGGGATGACATCGGTCTACCGCTGGGAGGGCGCGGTCGAAGAGGCGACCGAGGCGGTGCTAATCGCCAAGACCACCGAGTCACAGATCCCCGCGATCGTGGATCGCGTGAAAGAGCTGCACAGCTATGCCTGTCCCTGCGTGGTGGCGTGGCCGCTCGCAACAGGAAATCCGGCGTATCTCGATTGGATCGAAAGGGAGACGGGGTGAGCCATGCCGGCCATTTACTGCCATCCCCACGTCGTGGCACCTGAGGAGATCGACGGGCTGGGGCACGTCAACAATCTCCATTATTTGAAGTGGATGCAGACGGCTGCGGTGGCCCATTCTGCCGCACAGGGCTGGCCGACGGAGCGTTACCGATCGATTTCCGCGGCCTGGGTGGTGCGCTCGCACCGCATCGAATACCGGCGCCCCGCGTTTGTCGGGGAGGAACTCGAAATCCGCACGTGGGTTTCGGATTTCAACAAGGTCACGTCGCTCCGCAAATACCAGGTCTTTCGACCCAAGGACCAGGCGATCCTGGCCGTCGGGGAGACCGATTGGGCCTTTCTCGGCCTGGACCCCTACGTGCCCCGGCGGATTCCTGCGGAACTCGCGCAGGCGTTTCAGCTCGTTGGGCCGGGAGAGGAACCGTGACGGCGGACGACGATCAGGAGCTCACGGTCCGCAAAACGCGCCGCTTGCGTCGTCCCATCCGTGAGTCGGAAACAGCGGGACGTAGCGAGTCGCCATGGAGTTGGGCGACGACATCTCGGCCTGTTCGGTGTCCTGGTTTTGCATTTCGTTGAGGACGACCGGGTGCCACGTCTGGGGCCGCGATACCAGGGGGACGTAGTTCAGCCGCGCCCAGCGGCGCAGGTTGAGTTCTCGAGCCAGTTCTAAGCGGGACATCAGCCAGTTCCGGCGGCTCTTTTTTCGTGGACAATCGGTGAGGAAAATCCAGCGAGGCTTCCGCCTTGTGAATCGACACGGGCACCGGGCACGGCGAACGAAAAGTCGTGCCGCTACTCGATTTTTGAACGGTTTTTGGAGCGTCCGTCGCTTTTCGTGCAACGTCGGTATTCAATGAAACCGGCTGCCCGACGGCAGGAACCCAAATCAATATTGTCGGTTTTGGCCAGCGGCTGGGACGAGGCCGTCTCTTTGGGTATGATGGGAAACGACGGTATTTACCGCCGTTTAGACTGCACTGACCGACCCGCCTGGTGTTCCCTCCCGCAGGTTCCGATCCATGTCGTTTTCGTTTGGCTAAGAGTTGATGACTATGCGGCCAATATTGATCGCGGCGGCGGCGACGTTTTCCCTTTCTCTCCAAGGTGGAATGGCGAATTCCGTTTTCGCCGCCAGCCCGCCGTTCAAACTTCCCGAGACGATCGAATTCAATCGCGACATCCGCCCGATCCTGAGCGACAACTGCTATGCCTGCCACGGGCCCGACAAGAACAAGCGGAAAGCCGACCTGCGGCTGGACACAAAAGAGGGACTGCTCGGTAAGGCCGGGCACACCGGCGTCGTTGTCCCTCGCAAGGCCGACGAAAGCGAACTTTGGCGGCGAGTCAGCTCCCGGGACGACGATCGGATGCCGCCCGCTCAATTTGGAAAAGTCCTGTCCGATTCCGATCGGGCGCTCGTCCACCGCTGGATCGAGCAGGGGGCGAAATGGGAAGGGCACTGGGCCTTCTTGCCGATCACGCGGCCCCAGCCGCCGGCATTGAAGGCGGGGCACGTCGCGCAAAACGACATCGACCGCTTCATTCTGCAGGTGCTCGATGATCACGGACTGGCTCCGTCGCCAGAGGCCGATCGGGTGACACTGTTACGGCGGCTTCGCTTCGATTTGACCGGCTTGCCGCCGTCGACGGCGGAGGTGAACGCGTTTCTGGCCGATTCGAGCGAGAAGGCGTACGAGAATGTTGTCGACCGGCTGCTGGGCTCTCCGGAATTCGGCGAGCGGATGGCCATGTGGTGGCTCGACCTGGTTCGTTACGCCGACAGCGTCGGTTATCACGGTGACCAACCGGTCAGCGTCTCTCCCTTCCGCGATTACGTCATCAAATCGTTCAACGAAGACAAGCCGTTCGACCGTTTCACGCTCGAACAATTGGCCGGCGACCTGCTGCCGAATCCGACAATCGAAGACAAAATCGCCTCCGGCTATAACCGACTCGGCATGATGAGTGCCGAGGGGGGCGTGCAGCCCAAGGAATATCTTTCCAAGTACATCGCCGAACGCGTCCGGAATGTGAGTGGCACCTGGCTGGGGGCGACGTTCGGTTGCTGCGAATGCCACAACCACAAATTCGACCCCTTCCTGGCGAAGGACTTTTATTCGCTGGAAGCGTTTTTCGCCGACATTCAAGAGCGCGGGCTTTACGGCGGCGCCGACAAAGACGGCAATTGGGGACCGCGGATGCAGCTTCCCACTCCGGCCCAGGAAGCCGAGCGGGACCGGCTCGACCGCGAGATCGCCGCTGTCCGCAAGGTGCTCGACACGCCGTCCCCTGAACTCGCCGCAGCCCAGCGATCGTGGGAAAAAACGAAGCATGAAAAACTTCCGCCGCGGATCTCGACCCTCCTGGCGTTGGCCGGCGACAAGTGCACGGACGCCGACCGCGCGGAGTTGGCCGCCTATTATCGTTCGATCGCCCCGGCCCTCGAACCGGAGCGGGCGAAACTGGCGGAACTCGAGCGAACCGCGGCCCGGCTGAAAAAGCAGATTCCGACCACGTTAATTACGGTGGCGGTGACGCCGCGCACGATTCGATTGTTACACCGCGGGAACTGGATGGACGAGACCGGAGGCGTGATGCACCCGGCTTTTCCCGAGGTGCTGTCACATTTCAAGCCGCATCAGGGACGGCTGACGCGGGCCGATCTCGCCCGGTGGCTGACCTCGCCCGAAAACCCGTTGACGGCCCGTACCTTCGTCAATCGCATGTGGAAACTGGCGTTTGGTGCGGGGCTCTCACGGAAGCTCGACGACCTGGGCGCGCAGGGAGAATGGCCCAGCCACCCGCACCTGCTCGATTGGCTGGCCGGCCAGTTCATCGATTCCGGCTGGAACGTGAAGCACGTGATCAAGCTGATCGTGATGTCCGGGACCTACCGGCAGTCTTCACGGGTCACTCCTGAACTCCGCGAGGCGGATCCTGATAACCGCTGGCTCGCCCGACAGGGCCGCTTCCGCATCGATGCCGAAATGGTCCGCGATAACGCGCTCAAGATCAGCGGCCTGCTCGTGGAACGCATCGGCGGACCCAGCGTCAAACCTTACCAACCGCCGGGGTATTGGTCCCATTTGAACTTCCCCCCGCGCGAATGGGAGAACGGCAGCGGTGCCCAACTTTACCGCCGATCGCTCTACACCCATTGGCAGCGCCAATATTTGCATCCGGCCATGCTGGCGTTCGACGCGCCGGGACGCGAAGAATGCACGGCCGATCGCCCCCGGTCGAACACGCCGTTGCAATCGCTGGTGCTGATGAACGACCCGGAATTTATCGAGGCGGCCCGCGCCTTTGGCGAGCAGATCCTCGAGCACGGCGGCACAACGACCGCCCAGCGGCTGGACTGGGCCTTCCGGCGGGCCCTGTCGAGAACTCCGCGAGAACCGGAAAGTGCCGTGCTCACAAAACTGCTGGCGACGCATCAGTCGGAATACTCGCAGGATCCCAAGTCGGCGGACGAACTGGTGGCCATCGGCGAACATCCCGTTCCCGGTGCGATCAACCACGTCGAGCTGGCGGCCTGGACGAGCGTCTGCCGCACGATTCTCAACCTGCACGAAACGATCACTCGCAACTGAGACCTGTCATGATGCTTCCTCCTCGCATCGGCCGTCGCACGTTCGTTCGGAACACCGGGGTGAGCTTGGGCTCGATGGCGCTGGCCAGCATGATGCCGCGAACGAAGCCGCTCCAGGCGGCGATCACGGCACAACACCGGACGAGCGGTGGAGTCCTCGGCAAACCGCAGATTGCTCCGCGAGCCAAGCGAATTATCTGGCTCTACATGGCCGGCGGCATGAGTCATCTCGATACGTTCGATTACAAGCCCCTGCTGCAGAAGCTCGCACTAAAGCCGTTCCCGGCCTCGATCACAAAGGGCCAGCAGATCGCCCAACTGCAGGGGCAAGACCTGCTCGTCTTCCCCCCGCAGCATCGTTTCCGCAAATGGGGCGACTCGGGGCAGTCGATCAGCGTGATCTTTCCGGAACTGGCGTCCAAGTGTGCCGACGAGATGTGTATCGTCCGCTCGCTGCACACCGACGCCATCAATCACGATCCGGCCCACACGTTCATGAATACCGGCTCGATGATTGCCGGCCGGCCAGCGATGGGCTCGTGGCTGTGGTATGGCCTGGGTAACGACGCCCAATCACTTCCCGGTTTCGTGGTCATGGTTTCGACTGGACATTTCGGGCAGAGACAACCGATCGCCGCCCGCCAGTGGCAGGCGGGTTTCCTTCCCAGCCGCTACCAGGGGGTCGAATTTCGCAGCGTTGGCGATCCGGTGCTCTACCTCAAGAGTCCGGCCGGCGTTACGACGAAACGGCAGCGCGAGTTCGTCGACGCCGTCGAGACCCTCAATCAGATCGAAAACACGGCCTCGCCCGACAGTGAAATCGCCACGCGCATCAGTCAATACGAGATGGCCTTCCGGATGCAAACCAGCGTGCCGGAGCTAATGGACGTCCGCAACGAGCCCAAGCACATCCTCGACCTGTACGGCACGCGCGGAGGCGACGGGACCTTTGCCTCGAACTGCCTGTTGGCTCGACGGTTGGCCGAACGGGGCGTGCGGTTTATCCAGCTCTACCACCGCGATTGGGACCATCACAGCGTGCTGAAACGGGACATCCAGGGAACGGCGGCGGAAGTCGACCGGGGGGCGGCCGCTTTGCTCATCGACCTCAAGCAGCGCGGCATGCTCGACGACACGATCGTCGTTTTCGGCTCAGAGTTCGGCCGCACGCCGATGGCTCAGGGGAACGGCCGCGACCACCATCTGGCCGGCTTCACCATGTGGTTTGCGGGCGGGGGTTTCAAACGGGGCTTCAACTACGGGGCGACCGACGAATTCGGTTACCACGCGGCTGAAAACGTCGTCTCCGTCCACGACGTTCACGCGACTTTGCTCTCGTTGATGGGAATCGACAACATGCGGTTCTCCTTCAAGAACCAGGGGTTGGATACCCGACTGACCGGCGTCGAACCGTGCCGGGTCGTCAATGAGATCCTCGCCTAGGCGAGACGGGTCGCCCCCAAGGCAATCGATTCTTCAACGCCGTCGTAGCGTCGCGTCGCGCATCTCCCGGGCATCTTCCTTGCGCCGAAGCACTTCACGCTTGTCGTGGAGCTTGCGCCCTTGGCCACCGCCACGCGAACCTTGACGAATCCTCGCGAGAAATAGACGGCCAAGGGAACGAGGGTCAGGCCTTTTTGCTGGGCCGCTTCGGCCACTTTTTCGAGTTCCCGCTTGCGCAACAGGAGTTTGCGGGTCCGTTTCGCCAGGTGGTTCATCAGGTTGGCTTGCGGGTATTCGGCGATGTCGCAGTCGATGAGCCACAATTCGCCGTTAAACACGCGGGCGTAGGCCTCCTCGATCGAAATCTTGCCGTTGCGGATGCTCTTGACCTCGCTCCCCACCAGGACCACGCCGCATTCGATCTCTTCGAGGATGTCGTATTCATGCCGGGCCCGTCGATTGCGGCAAACGGTCGTTTGGGGCTCCGAGTTGTCCGACTTCTTGTGGGCCATGCGGCGATTATACGGAAACGGCAGACCGGGAGCTTCGGCAACCAAAAACTAGCGAGAAAATGGGCATTCGGCGCGTCGATCCGAGCCCCGGACGATTACAATTCTCAGGCCCCCCGTTGCGCAAATTCGGCCGCGGCAGGAGGCTGCGACCTCGTGTGGTGAAAGGCGCTCGACGATGACGAATGTGTTGCTGCTCCCCGAGCTGCGGACCATGCTGGCGGACGAAGACCATGAAGGCCTGACCGCCCTCATGACCGAGCTGCATCCGGCCACCGTGGCCGACTGGACCGAGGGGCTCTCGGTTGAGGAGACGTGGAAGGTTTTTAACCACGCCGGCATCGACCGACAAGCCGAGGTTTTCGAGTTCTTCCCGCCGCAAAAACAGGTCGACATGGCGACGGGGGCCGGCCGCGAGCGGATGTCCCGGCTGATCGAAGCCATGGCGCACGACGAGCGGGTCGATCTTCTCAAACGGCTCGACCCCGAAGTTGTCGACAGCCTGCTCCCTCTGGTCGCCAAGGCAGACCGCCAGGACATCCGCACGTTGCTCTCCTACCCCGAGCACAGTGCCGGCTCGGTCATGACGACCGAATATGCCACGTTGACGACCGATCTCACCGTGAGCGACGCGATTTCGCGTCTGCGGCTGCAGGCAACGTCCGCGGAGACGATTTATTACGTCTACGTCGTCGATCCCGAGCGGCACCTGGTCGGCTTCGTGTCGCTGCACGACTTGATTCTGGCTCGCCCGGCGGCCCGTATCGATTCGATCATGCAGCGCGAGGTGATTTCGGTCCCCGTCGATGCCGACCAGGAGGACGTCGCCCAAACGATGGCCCGCTATGACTTCCTGGCCTTGCCGGTCGTCGATTCGCAGAACCGGCTCGTAGGGATCGTGACGCACGACGACGTGATCGACGTCGTCGTGCAGGAAGCGACCGAGGATGCTTTGCGGATGGGAGGCGTCGGCTCGATGGTCGAGCATTACCTCGACGCCCCGTTTCTCACGCTCTGGCGCAAGCGATCGGGGTGGCTTTCCTGCCTGTTCGTGGCCGAAATGTTCACGTTTTCCGCCCTGGCCCACTTCCAGAACGCCATTGAGAAGATCATCGCGTTGAGCCTGTTCGTGCCGCTCTGCATTTCGACAGGCGGAAACTCCGGTTCACAGGCGGCCACGCTCATTACCCGCGCAATGGCGCTACGGCAAATTCGCCCGGCCGACTGGCTCCGCGTGATTCGGCACGAACTTTTGATGGGGCTGGCACTCGGACTCACGCTGGGAGCGATCGGATTCGTGCGCGTCCGCGTGACGCCGGTGGCCTGGCTGGGACTGGGGAACGAGCAACAATGGATGCTCGCCTTTGTCATTGCCCAGGCAGTGGCCGTCATCTGCCTGTGGGGGACGCTCGTCGGCGCGACACTCCCCTTGATTTTTTCTCGACTCGGATTTGATCCCGGGTACGCCTCCAGCCCTTTTGTGGCCACATTCGTTGACGTGACCGGCATCGTGATTTATTTCACGATTGCGACCATCTGGCTCCTCCACTGACGTGACTGGCAGTGGCAGTGCCATTTATTTTAGATGACGACGATCGGCCTCCTATGAATTCCGACATTTGCAAACGGACTCCACACAAGATATCCCGAGGGACGCTCATCTTGGTGTCTCTTGTCGTTTCGGGGGCCCTCCTCGCCTTATTCGCGGCCGGATGTGGTGAAGACGACTCAGCCAGTCGACCTGATCCGGCGGTCCCTTTCGCCGAGCCGGCCTCGAAACCGCAAACTGCGTCCCAAACGGGGTCGCAAGCGGTCGCGGCCAGCTCGCATACCGGTGCCAAAGTCATCGAAACGGGACCGTTTGAAAAACGCTTTGACGGTATTCGATTCTCCGTCCCGGCCAGCTGGGAAGAGGTCGCGAATCCGACCCCTGAATTCGTCGATGCCCGCTTCCAGATTCCGACGCCGCAGGGAACGGTCAAACTGACCTTCTCGTCCAATGCCGGCGGTGCCGACGTGAATATCCAGCGGTGGATCGGCCAGTTCCAGCTTCCTCCGGGTAAAAAGCCCGTCGTTGAAGAACTGAACGTCGATGGGAAGACCGCCAAATGGGTCGACCTTCAGGGAGACTTCGTCGGCGGCGCGATGGCTCTGGGGCCTGCCTCGTCCGGTCCCGTGGAACGCATGCTCGGCGTGGCGATTCCACTCGGTCCGCGCGACTTTTATCTGAAGCTGACCGGAAGCAGCGCCGCCGTCGGTGCCGTCCACGACGCCTTTCGGGAATTCGTCCGCTCGGCTCGGATCAGCACGCCGAGCGCGAATTAACGCACCAAAAAAGGACGCGGCTCCTCGAACGCGGACCGCGGTGCCCGGCTCGGCGCGGTTCAAGAGGCATTCAATTCCGGCGGCTCGAGCGGCAAATGCCGAATAGGGCGACGCCGATCAAGACGACCACGATCGCCCATTCCAGGATCGGATAGCCCCCCTCGCCCGACGAATCCTGAGCCAGCAGGGGCACGATTCGCGCAGTTCCCGCTGCCACGGCGCCCCGGCCGCCAACGACCGCGACGCACAGCGCACCGAGGACACGGGCACCCATCCCGAGGCGGGTTCCCTGCCACAGTGCCAGCCAACGGAATGCAGATTTCAGCATTCCAACAGCTCCGAAATGGGCATCCGCAAGTCGCGAAACTCGCGGCTCCTGACCGAAACCGTCTCCCAGCTCGCCGAACGCGGTTGCATTGCCAGGTGATACTGATCGGCAAAGACCCCGAAAAATGAATACAGACGTCCCTGATGCACAAAGGGCCGGCCCAATTCGCGGGCGAATTTCAAATCGACGATCTCGTACGCAAACAGGAGCATCGAGCGAAAGCCATTTCCGAAGACCTGCTGCCATCGCAACAGGCTTTCGATATCGTCCTCGGTCGCCCAGTTCTCCCATTTGTGGCCCGAACCTGGACCGTCGCCCCCCGACGGAAACCTTCTTCCCTTCACGTCCACCAGTAGGTTCTGAAACCGCTTTGAGGTGACGATGAAATCCATCGACTTCAGGGAGGCGTCGGCCAACAGGGCTCGCCGCTGCTCATCGACGGCGACATACGGCGTGCACGTTCCGCGCAGGTACTCTTCAAACGCCACATCGTAATGGTTGGTCCGCTTCACCATGACGCCGTTCGCCCTACATCGTGCGCAAGTCGCCGGTGCATTATTTTAGCTCAGGGAGCCTCTTTTTACGACACCTCTCGCTGACTTTGCGGTCACGCTCGGCACCGCGCCAAGATTTTCACGGGCGGCCTCTCAAGAAGGCGGGTGGAGCTACTAAATCACGCCGCTGCCGCTCAAAAAGGAGCGAGGCCGCGCGATCGCCATGACTCGCTCCGAGTTCGCCTGCGCATTATGGACGTCTGGACAAGTGTTGTTTGAACAACTATAGTGGCACGCATGTCGTCATCCGCCGTTGCCAGAGCAGTCCTAGCTCGAGCCCGTCGCTTCGATTCGCTCGAGCAGGAGGCCTTTCTCCATCTCTGGCGGACGTACGACCGCCTCCGCATCGAGGAGGACCGTCTGTTCGAATCGGTCGGCCTCGCCGCCCAGCAATACAATGCGCTCCGCCTCCTCAGGGGGCGTCATCCCGGCAGCCTGGCAACGCTGGCTTTGGCCGAGCGGCTCGTCTCCCGGCGCCGGACATCACACGCTTGCTCGACAAGCTCGAGCAGAAGAAGCTCATCCGCCGCGAACGGCCCGCCGCCAACCGCCGCGTGGTCGAGGTGCGACTGACCGAGGGGGGCCTGAAACTGCTCCAGATGCTCGACGAACCGGTCCGCCGCTGCCATGCCCGGCAGCTTGGCCACGTTTCGCCCGCCCGCCTGCGGCAGCTCATCGCGCTGCTCAACGACGTCCGCCAACCGCACGAGCCCGCAGACGGACCCTGGGCCGAAAAACCGTGACGCGGGGCCTTTTTTGATCGGGATCTCCACATGACGAAGCCCTTGCCCATTCCGCAGGAAGTTCCGGTGGTCGTGATCGGCGGCGGCCCGGCCGGCTCGACGACCTCCACGTTGCTGGCCCAGCACGGCGTCCCCGTTGTCCTCTTCGAGCGGGACCACTTCCCGCGATTTCACATCGGTGAATCCTTGATCCCCGAGACGTATTGGGTGCTCAAACGGCTCAACATGCTCGAAAAAATGCGCCGCAGCCCCTTCGTCAAAAAGCACAGCGTCCAGTTTGTCGGCCAGAGCGGCCGGCTCTCCGAGCCGTTTTATTTCTACGACAACAAGCCGCACGAATGCTCGCAGACCTGGCAGGTCCTCCGCAGTGAGTTCGACAAAATGATGCTCGACAACGCTCGCGAGCACGGCGTGCAGGTGCACGAAGGCGTCCGCGTCCTCGAAGTCCTGTGGGAAGGGGAGCGGGCCGTCGGCGTCAAACTCGCCGCCGAAGACGGCACGCAACACGAAGTCCGTGCCAAAGTCGTCGTCGACGCCAGCGGCCAGGGAACAATCATCAGCGGCCGCCTGGGACTCCGCGAATGGGACAAGTCGCTGCGCAAAGCGGGCCTGTGGACATACTGGAAAGGCGCGTATCGTGACAAGGGCCGGGACGAAGGCGCCACGATTGTCCTGCAGACTCAGGGCAAAACCGGGTGGTTCTGGTACATCCCGCTCCACAATGACGTCATCAGCGTGGGCATCGTCGCCGGTTTCGATCACCTCTTCAAGAACCGCGAAGGCAAGGACTACGAGGCGATCTACTTCGAGGAGGTCGAGCGCTGCCCCGAAGTCAAACGCCGCATCGCCAGCGCCACCCGCTGCGACGTCTTCCGCGTGCAAAAGGAATACTCGTATCACTCCCGCCAGCCGGCCGGCGACGGATGGGTCCTGGTCGGCGACGCTTTCGGATTCCTTGACCCGCTCTACTCCTCCGGCGTGCTGCTCGCGCTCAAATCGGGTCAGCTCGCCGCCGACGCGATTGCCGAGGGACTGGCGAAAAACGACACGTCGGCCGCCCAACTCGGCAAATGGGGACCCGAATTCCAAGCCGGCATGGATCGCATGCGGCGACTGGTCATCGAGTACTACGAAGGCTTCAGTTTCGGCCGCTTCGTCAAACAGAACCCCGACCAGAAGGGGCACCTCACCGACCTGCTGATCGGCGACCTCTTCAGGCCCGGCCACTTCGACGAAACGTTCCGCCTGATCGATGAGCTCAAAGCCGAGCAGGCCCAACAGCCGAATTAATTACGCCCCAGCCGGACAAAAAAAGAGTTGCCTGCAAGCCCTGCGCGGCCGCTCCACCGCGGTCAATTTGTGGGGCTTTTTTTGCGTTTTCCGCCCGAGCGGCCCGGTGGTCTAAGTTCGGCATAACTTACTGTGCGGCCGAGCGTTGGCGACATCAGCGGGCATTTCTCACCGATTTTTCTGTGGTGCAGCGGGGGTGCATCGAACCTCCACAGAATATTCCAAATCATTATCAATGAAAGGCTTACGAAAAAATGCGCTACTCGTTGGCAAACACAGAAAACATCGCGATCGTGTCGACATAAGTCGTTATATTTAAATTGTTTACGAATTACTTGCCGGTCTTGATTTTCTGGACAAATTGAGGGCAAAAACTGGTTGACCGGAAGCCTCATGCCGATAGGATTGAGGTGCGTCAACCGTCCGTAGTTTTTTGTTCGAGGAAAGGGGGCGATTGGATTCGACTGGGTCACCGCAGGTGCCGGTGGCGTGCCGTGGTTGATCAGTAGGCCACGTAAAAAGCTGATCAAAAGACATCTGCCGAAACGCATGTGTCAATGGCTGCCTAATTTAGGTTAGCCCCGACCGAGGAATCCCCGCCTGAGGAGTCCAAAGGCCGGTTGCAAAATCAGGCTGGCGTCGGCCCACGCCACAACTGCCGACGCGAGACTTCGTCGTGGCTGGCTTGAGCCGGGCTTTGTTCGCCGAGCCTTTCTCGGGCGACATTAATCGACGAACTACGCACGTAGAGGACGGTATCAAGGGATCACAGGACGCGGGTTCGATTCCCGCCGCCTCCATTCGCAAAGGGCGAGTCGTGAGGAGAGAGCAGAAAGTTGAAAGCCCCTCGCGATTGCAACTCTCTTCCTACTCGCCTGCCTGTTCACTTATTCATCACTGTTTCGGACAGACCCGATTCGAACTTGAAGCTGATGATCAGCCGGCGCTCGGGTTAGCCCCTGTCTGTCCCCATTGAGTAAAGAGCCCCTTCTGGTTATGATCCGGGGTGCTCTGCTGTGCGCATTTTCGACGCGCTTCGTCCCCCGGCGATGGACCAGCTATCTCTGCCGATCTCTCGATATGGTGAGAGTTTACAACTATGCCGCATTCATCCGACGGCCCACGCCTGGATGAAGCGATCCGATCTCGACCACTTACCACGGACCGCCAAGTCATGGATGACGATGACCAGCGGTGGCTCCAGCTTTTTGGATTGCTCGGGCGTGCTTGCGTCTTCTGCGAGGCTTTCGAAGCTCATCTGCGGAATGAGTTCTTGCCAGCTACCGCAGCCATGCACGATGTCGCCCCGAAGTTGGAGATGTTTCGATCGATAGCGGTCGGACTCTATGACTTCTGTCAAGGCGATCTCAATCAGCCGAGTCTCGGTCGACAGAGTCCAGTCGAACGCGATCGTGCTGGCACGCGGCACAGCGAGAAGGCAGGGCCCTCTTCCAGCGGCAATGAGGGCGGAATTCGGTGTTCGCCTCTCAATTCGTATTTCCTGGATCTGTTTCTTGGCCTTTGCGGAACGGCCGTGGCCTCATTCGCGACGCCCCAGACTCGATCGAGGCGTGGGGAGTGGTCGGAAACCGAAGCAAGTGACCGTCTCGCAGAAGTTACGTGCCATGCGGGCCATTGCTTGTCCGCTCTGCGCGTTTGGCAAGAGGCCCTGGCGACGAAGGTCGCAGTCGATCGCAGCGAGCTATGGGAAGACGTGGCTTTCCAATTTCCGATCGCGTGCGATCCCACGCTGACTGTGCGCGGCGCAATCGACAGCGCGACGGGGTTCTTGCCACGGGAAGTCTCCTGGAATTGTGTCGATCGAGTCGCCAATTGCTCTTTGCAGGTCTGTATCTGGCCGTCTTTCGTCCCGCAACATGGCTGGCCGATTGGTGTGCCGCAATCGGCGACGCGATGGACGCCCTGTGGAACCGGGCCGAGCAACTCGGGCGAGGATTGGGTGGTCGTACGGAGACACAGGCGATGGCGATCGGCCAACTCTGTGTCAGATCGATGCAGCGGCAGCACGCGATGCGACGATCATTGTTTTCCCCCGTCGAGAACCGGATTGCCGACGAGTACCGCAAGCGTGCGCTGAATCCGCAGGCGCGGGCCTGCGCGAACGCAGACGCGGGGGAGATTTTTCGAGGGATGTTTGATCCGGCGCTTGAAGACGCCTGGCGAAGCGTTTCGCCGCCTCCCACGCGGAGGCGGGCCGATTTCAGCGGCGAAATCCGGCCGCTTCGAGTCGGAGTGTGCGCGGATTTTTTGGCTGATATTGATCGGTTGATTGGCAGGCACTTTCGGGTTTCCCCGATTCGCACGGCAAAAGGATTTCTAATTGACGATCGTTCCCCCGTCTATGACGTGACGCTCGATTGCGTCTCCCGAAAGACGATGGCGGCGAAACACCGCGACTTGCCATTCGAGTTGACGGTGCCCGGGATGCCCAGCAACTCGGCAAATCACGGACTGGACGTCGATCAAACGCGGCTCGACGGTCCCTGGCTTGTCACCCGCATGTTGACCTATCCCCTGTTCTCGAACGCGACAAAGACCGGCATCAAACCGGAGCTCTTAGATTATGCCGATCAGTTAGTGTGCGACGAGCGATTGCGGACGGTCGTGACGCTCGCTTGCCACGTCCTCGATCGCTGGTGGATCGGTCGCCCGTCGATCGCATCGCGGGGCCAGGTGACTCCCGACGGTGACAAGCTCGTCGTCGAGCAATTGAAAACATCCCTCTCGCACGTTTTGGACGATGGAGTGACGCGGCGCGTCGACGCGAACACGGACGCGGTTTGTCGAATGTATTTCCGCTGCGTCGCGCTGGTCGACGCATTGGTCGGGATTGCAAAACCGGGATCAAGTGACCAAAGGGACCCCGACGAGCCCGAGCGATCCTGGGAGGTGGAGTTCGGGAATTACCCGTGGCTGGTTTTGCTGATCGTCGTTTTTCGCCTGGCGGAGGGTCGCCGGGAGCCAGAACTCACGCCCCGCCGCATTGATACGACGGGCGATACCATCCGGCTTCCCCTAGCCCGGGAATTCAAGAGCGGCCCGACTTCGTCGCTGTGGCGTCATTTGCCCTCTTCGCTGGGGCTGACCCAGGCCACACTGATTGACGGCTTGCAGCGCCTGCTGGCAATGGTCTCGCTCGGTGAGGGAACGCAACACGTCGTCGAATTGAGTCTCGAGAAGAGGTCCGGCTGGTGGGTCCTCGTGCTTTGCAAGCGGCGTGCGACAGCCGGGAAGACGCTCGGACGACGGCCGACGATCCTCACGTCCCAAGCGGCAAAATGAGAGACGATTCATCGATCGTCCCTTTGATATCCCGCAATCCGCGTAATCGCGTGCGGTTGACCGGGATCGTGAAGCGGGAACGCAGACCGGTCTTGCGCACCTGTTCGAGCCATTCGCTGGCCTCCTCGCAACTCAGTCCGTTGGCGACGAGCGTGTCGTGAATCAACATATACTCGCGACGGAGGTGGGTCGAAAACGTGAGCGGGTCGTCGGAGCCGATGCATACCGGGATTCGAGTGTGGCTATCTCGCTCGAAGGGAGAGTTCATCCTCCAAAGAGGGTGACTCTTGAGACCTCCCAAGTTTGCCACCAAGAGATTGGACGTCGGATTGATTTCGACCACGAGGCCCAGCCTGGCCACTCGCGACCTCAAGCCTTGCTGCAGTTCCGACAGCGATTCCGATTCCTGGGCCGTGTCGACCCATTCGATCTCGCGACCGCGGCGAAAAAGGAGTGGGTCGGTGAGATACGAATGGAGAAATTTCCGATGACGAATCCCGGAATTCTGCGGACGCCCAGAAGAGTTTGACGTCCCGGGCGCCAATCGGGAATAGCTGTCGGGAAAGCCAATTGCTCCCAGCATGGCTTCGGAGTGCAGATCTTCGACGAACCATTCAAGGTCATAGGGCGAAACACGCCGTTGAAAAATCACCTTGCCGAGGCGGACGAGATCGCGCTCGACGATCGCCCTTCGTCCAGGCGGACAGCGGACCCCCTCGTGCGCGTATTGGGTCCATTCCCAAGTGAGGTCCAGCAGCCGCTCTTCCCGGGCGATTCCCAGGCGGCCCGTGCATTTGGCCCATTGGCCCGGATGGACACCCAATGCGACGGCGTGCCCCAGACGATCCCCCTCGCCGAGGCGGAGGTAGCGAATCGTCTCGTCAATTCGGCGCAGTCCCCCGAGCAGGTGCACGAAATCCTCCCCGGCATGCACGGTTTTTCGCAGCGGAAGCGGCGTCGGTTGCGGGCATTCAGCGGCCAGCCACGCCGAGACCGCAGAGCTGACATCGTCCAAATAGCGGAACAGGGGCACGAGGATCCATGTGGGGACTCCCAACTCGTCGGTGCAAGCGTCGATCCCGCGCAACACGCCGAGAGCGAGCGGAAAGTTGAGGAGGGCCCGCGCGATGGACCGCACCTGCCGCAAGCATTGCTGATAAAATGCGGCATAGCGATAACCTGTCACATTGATCGTTTTGTCCCAAACATCTTCCGGATTGCACCAAGTTCGCAGAACTCCGGGTTCCGCGTTGGATTGGAACCAGTGCGCACTGGGCAATCCCTTCTCCGTTCCCCCCGACCGCTCGCGAATGAGATGCAGGACCACGCCGAATTCGGGCAAATCGGAAAGCTGAGACGGGAGAAGTGTGACAGACGGCACCCCCGCGTCGACCGCGAGCGGGTCGATTCCGCCCGGCGCGGCTGCAGGCGAGAGATCGGGCCATTCTGCCGCTTCGCGAAAGGCCTGATCGTTCTCCAGCGCCTTCAGGACTTCGTTAAAGCTGTCGTCCGGCGACGTCCTGGCTTCGAGCGATTTCAGGCCGTTTCCGAGACCGGAGAGCCGTGCCGCGCTCTTCAGGATCGTCTTTCGAGGCAATCCTCTCTTTGCCGGACCCAGGCGCCGAAAGGTGCGGACGAACCATTGAAGCCCCGGGGTCATCGGGCGTTGCACAATGTGTCGGTAAAACAGGCAGCGAACGCGGATCACTTGCCAAAAGAGTTTCTCAAATCGACCGTCCTTTGGTCTTTCCACACACGGCCCCTCCGTGTCGCGGGCGAGATACTGCAGGGCGCAGCGAGTGAAACGCATTTCCGGCGTGGCCATCGTGCGAGGAAACCATTTTGCAACAGGGTCGTGGTGATGAACGGTCGCGAGAAAGTCGTCGGGAGCATTCGTCTGTTGGGGACTCTCTTCCGGCGAAGGCTGCATTGAAACAAGTGCCGCGTAGGCCGCCTGCAGATCGACGAAGGATTGAGGACTCGGGTCGATTTCACCGGCGGCGAGTTCGTCCAGCGCGCCCCGAATTTGGAGCGTGCGCGCGAATCCAATCGTCTCGGCAACGTCATTCAGGAACGAATCCCGAGGACCGCATCGACGCGCGTCTGTCAACTTCGTTTCGCTTGCGACCTTGTTCGTCTGCTTGTCCGCGTTTGGTTCTCCGAATAAAAAGCTCTCCAACGGATCACAGGTTGTCCCGCCCCGATGACCACTGCGAAGGTAGCCGGCCAAGATGAGCCGCGCAATGGCAGCGCGGATGAGCCACGGAGCAATGTGGCGTCCTTCTCCGAGTTGGGCGCCCGGGCTGACGAAGGCGTCGTGTCGGCATGCAGGATTTGAGATTCGAGACATGACGTTGGCCCAGACGGTCGAAAAATCGATTCCGGCGCCGACATGCAGGTGCATCTCGGCAAAGCCTTTGTCTTCCAGCCAACGTTCCCATTCGGGCGAGAGCGATTCGACTTCGGTCACCATGGGACCAGCTTGCGACAGCGCACTGAGGAGCAAATCCTCCGGCAGGGCGAAGCCGATCCATCTCCAAGTCTCGCGGGAGCTGGCGGGAGTCGTTCGACTCCGCACGGCTGCGTCGCCAATGGGTTTTTCGGGCTCAAACCAGGGAATCGCCTTGCTTCCATGAGGCTTTAGAAACGTCCGCGCCACGTGGCGCAAATACTCCCCCAGGGTCACCGGCTCGGTGCGTCCTTCGTCGCCCACGGTGAACCACGTCCGATCGCGAATTGCGATCAACTCGTCGATCGAGAAGGAAGGATGGGAGGTAACAAGCGAACGCTCGGCTTGGCGCCACAAGTATGCATTCGCCTCGCGCTCGAAATCCTGCTCCTTCGAGGGTGAGAGCACGCGAGCCAGCCGTACGACGCCCGATCGGAGCGACTCGACCGACGCCAACGGAAAGGCGACCACCTCGGCGACAAGGTGATCGACGGGAATGGTTGTGACTCGATGGTGCGACATGCGGGAGCTAGCGGGCCGCCTCCTCGATCAATCGGCGAATCCATTCGTTCGTAGGGCACAGAGCGATGTTCTCAGTGTTGTCGAGGAAGCGGTTTATGGGGTGAGTTTTGCCTGGGTCAACCGCCACAAGTTCTACTTCTCGAGCCAACGATAGCAAAAAGTTGATCCGTTCGACGGCATCTTGCAGCCCTAGGCCGTTCTTGAACACAACGTACGGGCCGCGGCGAAGCAGGAGGTCGCGCTCGGTTGTTAGGGACCAGTTGACGATGTCCTTTGCGGCGACGAAATCGCCGACGGGATCTCCGGCGGTTCGCTGCCGTCCCCTTCCTCGCAGTGGAGGGGACAAGTGCGCCAACCGCTGGATGGTCCTGTCGTCACCGGCGGGATCCAGGGCGTCCACATTCTTCTGAATCAGCTTGAGGACGGGCCGCGCTGTGGAAATCCAGCGTGCCCTGTTCTCTTTGATCCACTGGCGGAGCAGTTTTTCTTGCACGAATTCGGTCGGTCGAAAAAGCTTCAAGACACGCTCAAAATCACCAGCTTGCGCAAACTTGCGTGCCACCTCTTTCCGTCTGGAGACCAGAGAATCTTGAATATGGTTTTGCGAGAGAAAGGACTTGAAGGGCTCTCCGATCGCTTTCGAGTCGAAAAACAACTGCGCGATATTGGGCGGAAGCCCCGATTCGGGGCACAGCAAGAGCGCGATATTCTGCAACCATTCACGAATTCTCAGCTCCAAACCAAGGGCTCTGGCACTTCCGGCCTGGTTTCGCTCGCCGGATTGGAGCTTCCCTGCACTGTTCCGCCTTGGGAGGGACCTGCGACGGCTCGGAAGAGCGGCAAAAGCCGGTCGCATAAGGTCGGCCAACCGTTTTCGGGGTGTGCCACTGCTTGGGCGGCTCCCGAAGCCGTATACAGCTCCGAGGGAAAGCTGCGCAAATCGACGATCGCGGTCCCCTCAAAAATCCAACGGTACCCGAGTTCGGCAGCAATGTCATAGCCAAAAAAGAGCGAACCGAGCTTTTTCCGCAACGCTTGGATGAGCCCGAACCAGATATGTGAAAAATGGTCCCATTCCCAAAAAGAATCCAAATTCGGCGCCAGCCAGGGAACCATGGTGATCCGGCCCGACGGGCCCTGCCACTGCGCGGCGGCCAGCTTGACCGAGCTGGGTGCGGGCGTCGCGGACTCGAACAACACGGCCCGCTCATCGAGGGCGAGCAAATCGTGAGTCAGGGTAAAGAGGCCCTTTGTGCGATGCGACAAAGGTCGCGACACGCCGTTCTTCTTCGAATCCTCGGGCTTTCCTGCATCGGGCGCGAAATCGACTTTCCAATCACCTTGCTGCCAGCCCACAATCTCAGGTGCGTCGATCGGCGACTGGAGCCGACCGAAGACGGAGTCGAACGATGTGTCGTAGTGAATCTTGAGCGTGCTGCGGTTACAGAACCAGTGGACATCGTCTTCTGTCGTGGCTGGGACGGCGTCTTGCTCGTTCGCGGTCTGATCGACCCCGCTCATCGGGTCGAAATCCATCGATCGGCGCTCGAAGATACATTCAATTGCGTGCTGGTCATCCTCACTTCGGATGATTTCCGTGAGAGTCGTGTCAGTCCGCACGGACTCGTTAAAAATGTCGACAAGGATGGTATCGAGCGCCGTCAACGGGCGACTCGGTTGCACGGCCAAGAGTTTCCGCAGCCGCTGCCACGTGTCGACCGCGTTTCGCACGGGGGCCGTCAGATTTCGATGGACACTGTAAAAGGTCCCCAGCCCTTCCGCAGTTTTTTCGGCCGGCTGGCCTTGGTTTGCGGACGCTTGCGGCGGCGATAGATTCCCGAATGGAATGCCGTTGACAAAGGCGTCGATGTCGTGAATCCGCTTCACCGGCTTCGACGTCCAAAGAATTTCGTGATTCGGCGCGATGTCAAAGGGAATCCGGCCAAGAATCTCTTTGACGGAGTCGTCCTTCGCTTCTGGACGGAACGCCATTAACTCCCACCACTGCATATCGCCCAATCGGGCGACTTGAGCGGGTGGCAATAATTTGCGGATAGCAAATGCCGCAGAGCGGCGGGCTTCGACCCGAAAGTGTTCGAGCAACGACTCATTTCGTGCGAGTTGCTCGCTGTCCTTTGTCGCGTCGTTGAAGAATTGGAGCTCCAAGAAGTCCTCGGCCAACTTGCGGTTCCCGCAGATGATTGAAAAGAGCCGCGAACCGACGGGCGTGTAATGCAGCATCCGGATCACCCTCAAGAGATTTAAGACCCGAGGGGGATTCAGATCAAAATCATCAATCGGCAGCACAAAGAGCGGATTCGTCACCGTGGTCGGCCAGGGAAAGTCGGCCGCGAGCGCGTCAAGCACATTCCCGAAGCGGCGCTGGATCGTGGCTTTGGCCCGCTCGACGCGCATGACCTCCGATGCGTAACTATCGGGATCGAGCGCGGCACCCCGTTGCGGCAGATTGCCGTCCCAGCAGGCCGACACATCCGACGTCAACAGGTTGAGACCCGTGACAGCGCGTCCGGCGCTGGTATCGGAGCCTCGAATGATGCCCGCATGCCGCTTTGATTTGCGTGCGCGATCCGCTGGATCACGATTTCAATTCGTGTGAGGATGGCCGCCAAAAGATTCGTGTGCTCGTCTTGCAGCTCCATTTCGATCGGATCGAGCCAGACCAGACGGCCACGAAGTTGATCGAGGTTGTTACGAAACTCGGTGCGTTGCAGATCCTCTTGGGCGGCTTTTTGCATCGCTCCCAGGTACTTTTGATCCCACTCATTCGCCGTCGACTGAACCGTGGCACGTGCCAAGGTCGCCATCAACGACGATTTTCCGGTACCCCGTTGTCCGTCGAGCACGAACAGGAAGTTACGCCGGTCGGGCGGAGTTTCGAAGAAACTCTGATATTGTTGCCCGTCATTCCGACCGGAATGCAACGCGTCGACGGCCTGGCGGAGAGCGCCGATCAGCTCCTTAAATGCGTCTTTCTGACATTCCAGCAACTTCGACCAATCGAACCATTGTGCCTCTCGTCGCAAAACGCTGGGGCGCTTCGTGTCTTGACCCCTGTCGGCAGCGGGGGAATTCTCGGTTGTTGGCATGAGGTGAGCACCTTATGGATCGATTCAGGACATGCGCGTGGGTGTGGCATCGCGGGTTCGCGCGACGCGGTCCCAGAGCGCGGAGAGAGACTGCGCGCGCCGCGGACCGTGTATCACGCAGAGGCGTTCAGATCGAGCTGAGATGAGAGGGCCTCAGGAAGAGACCCATAGCTCGATGCAAGAATCCGATTATTGCGCAGACCGTCGAAACCCAAGCAAAATCCAACCGATTTTGGCAGTTCTCGCGTGCTCGTCCGCGGTACTTCAGGGACGGACAGAGCCGGAAAAGATGGGGCCGCAAAGGGAACGCAACTTTTTTACCATCGCTCGCGGCTCCGTGCAGGAGTGCGTCCCACTGCTTGAAATCTCACGTCGGCGCGGATTGATCGTCGACTCATAGCACGCCGAATTGCGGCAGGAACTCGAAGTGATCGCCAAGATGGTCAGCGGTCTCATCAACGGATTGGAAAACCGCGAGACGTAGGCCTACTTTCCGTTGGCAATGTTATTGTCGGACGATCGCCGGTTTTTCCAGAAGCGAATGACACCGAACGCCGCCTGAAATGCAGACCTTACCATTGCATTCTTACGTTAAGCTGCATGCACGCTCTGATTGTCACAGCCTTGCCTGAATCGAGATACGATCCGCTCGTATCTAAGGACGCGTCTCAGTGAGAGCGCGTTTGTTTCGAGCCCCTCTCGCGCTCGGCGCGCTCGCGGGAGCGTCGAATCTGCGAATCGCCATTACCGCGGAGGCTCTGCTCTTCTTGGTCTGCGCACCGTTCCGATCTCTCGCGTTCACTTTCCGGCAGGCTGCCTGTGTGAGACGCTGGCGTGGTCTGATCTGCTTTCGACGGCCGCGGCTGTTCGACCCTAACGGTGAAGTCGCGTCCTTCCCAATTCTTGGTATCGGGCCAATAAAACGTGAAGACCACTTCGCTGCCCCGCTGTAGTCTCTCCGTGGGCAAGTCAGCAAAGTGGATGCCGAGCCCGGTGTCGCGAGTCGGCGTGTCGTGGGTGGTATGCCAGCCGTCGGCGCTCCAATGGACGAGCGCAGGAGCTTCGACTTCGAGCCGCAGCGTTTTGGCTACCGGTAGGGCGCGACATTTCTGATTCAGTCGCCAGAACATATGCGACGATCCGGTTTTCTCCACCAGATAGCGCTGAACCGGCTGAGGCGGCATGTCGAAGACGCGCCCGTCTCGCAACGATCGACGCAGCTTGACGTACTCGGCGTGTGCCCAGACCAGCGGCATCGCGGATCCGGATGGCCTGCCAAAGGCGAGATGGCGTTCAGGGATATCTGGGGAGTCCCAGACTTGCTCGGGAAGCAACCCGCTGGCGTTGGCGCAGTCCTCCATCGCGCCCAGCAGCGTTTCCGCTACTTCCGGCCGTCCCGCCGCCAATTCATAGTCGGCGCGCTCTCCGGTCAGCAGCGGCCAGCAGCGGCCGATGCCGGTGCCGTCGAACGGCGCTCCATCGATGTGCTCACCATAACCGTCGTCGGTGTAACGGTGCCAGCAAGGTCCTTGCGGCGCGTCGACTTTCAAAAAGTGGTCGATCACTTTCACGGTGTTGACGATTCGAGGATCGTTCGCGGAACGCAAACCGAAGCGGACCAATGCCAGGGCATCGGGACTGACGATTTCGGCGACCGGGTGCCAGCCCTCCCCAGGCGCGTGGTTTTTGAGAGTCACGCTGCCGGAGGCCGGCTTGTCCGTTTCCAGCTGATGCGGCAAAGCAAAGCGGACATAGTATCCGTCGACACCGGCTTCCCGGGCGAGGTCGGTGTCGGACACGTAAAGCAATTGATCGACGATTGCGTTCCACGTATCGGCAGTTTCGCGGAGATACGTGGCCATCGCCGGTTCACCGTGGCGATCGGCCAAGTCAGCCGCCGCGAGCAAAGCGGAGATCTCCACCGGAATCGTCGAAGCGAAATAGCCCGCTTCTTCCTCCCATCGATCGAGCGGCGTGAGCGGGCCATTGCAGACGAGATAGGAGACCGCGCGACGCACCATGGGCCAGAGAGAGTCCAGTTGATCGTCCTTGAGAGCCTGCTGGCGCAGCGCCAGCTCCACGAGCTGAATGACAAACGCGGTCTCATCCAACTGGATGCCATTCCAAGAATGCAGACCGTTGGTAAACATATTCTGCGGCCAATGACCGTCGACATCTTGAGTGACGTGGAAGTACGACAGGACTCGGCGCGCATCCTCGTGCTTTTGGATTGCCAAGAGCCCACCGACCGTCTCGATCATGTCGCGGGGCCAGATCAGGTGGTAACCCAAGTCCCCGTCACCCTTGGAGAATCCCCAGGGAGTGGCGAGGCTGGCGACGATGCCGCCCTCAAATTGTTTGCCCTCGTGAATCCGCATCACAGCGGCGCTGATGTGATACAGGTTTTGCGGGTGCTTTTTCGATCCGTGAAGCGGTAGGAGGGCACTGTGCCAGTCGGACCACTGTTGGACGTACTCCTGCTGGGCGGCTTCAAAGCCTCGCAGGAGGCTGGCTCGCGCGCGGAATCCTGCATCGATTTCGTCCCGCCCAAAGCTGAGCGCAAAAAGGAACTCGCCCCCGGATGCTTCCAAGTCCACTTCGCCGGTCAGCGCAACGTTACCATGCTCGGCCCGCTCGTAGCTCCATTCCATTTGCTTGTGACGGGACAAGTCCTGCCAGCCGTCCGAGATTCCGACGAACCCCGCCGAGCGATTCTTCCAAGGCGCCGAACAGGCCAGCGCGAGCCCGAGGCCGTTCCGCTTAGCGAACAGCATGGGGATGCCTTTGTAGTCGCCGATCCAAGCGGTGTTATCACCACCCTGATTACCGAGGTGCGGGTTCAAGATCATATAGATCGAGTAATCGGCTAATCGTCCTTTCAACGGCACGAATCGGACCTGTTGCAGGATCGTAGGACGTCTGGGATCGCTTAACACCAGCTTTTCCAGGCGGTAGCGGCCCTGATCGCAGGAATTGACGATGCGAAAGGCTGGCACGCCGTCGCCAAGATAACTCACCTGAGACCGGGTGTTCCGTTTTTCCTCGGAGAAGAAGTCCCGACGGTCCGTGACGAGTAGTTGCATGTCCCGCGTACAGGCCATGTCGACGAAGGGGTAAAAAACTTCCGTCAGGATGCCGCCGCTGAGCGTGAACCAAACGTCGCTTTCTGAGCTCAAGGCAGTGCCGACACCCGTCTTGGCGGACGGCGCCCAGAGCGCCGAGTCCCCGGCGCCCCGGGGGGCTTTGCTAAATCTATTGCCATGTTTCGGACCCCTTCACTTTTCCAGGAATGCCGTTCTCTCCGCTCATCGTTCACGCAATCGTGCGTGGCTCTCGTCGATTACTCCGAGATGGGTTCTTCCAGCGCGATCCTGCCAGACTCCGAAGCAAACTGATCGACGCGTCTTTTGACGGTCGGTGCTCGGGAGGATTGGATTCGCGATACGGCGGCCAGCCCTGCCACGCCCAAGGCCCCCAGCGACAGCCCAATGAGGCCGCCGCGCCAGCATTTGCCGAGGCCATGATGCAGGGCGTCGTATGCCCCGCCCGCGAGCCCGGCCAGGGCGATCCATTCACGGCGTTGGTCGGCAAACAATTGCAGACTGGAATCGTGCGATCGGCGGTCGAAGACCCCATGTGCCCCGTGATCAACGTGCTCGTCGACGGGCTCATTGAGGTTATCCGGCCGGTTGGGATCGGCATGCCCGTCATACTGTTGAGCCCCGTAGCCCTGCTTTGCCAAATACCAGTCGCCGAAGCCGGGCGCGATTTTGTTCCCCTGAATGGCGACGACTGTGGAACCGCCGACGAACCACTCGCGACGGTAATGATGCGCGGCATGGACAATCGCCTCGGCGGCAACTTCGGGCTGATAGATCGGGGGCACCGGTTGAGGCTTGCGGGGCAATCGGCTCTTGACCCAGTTGAACTGGGGCGTATTCAAGGCCGGCATCTGCACCATCGTGATCTTGACGTTGCTCTTGTCGTGGATCAGTTCGCAACGAAGCGATTCGGTGAATCCCTGGATGGCGTGTTTGCCTCCGCAGTAGGCTGACTGCAGGGGAATGCCTCGATACGCCAGGGCCGATCCGACCTGGACGATGGTGCCTCGGTCGCGCGGCAGCATTCGCTTCAAGGCGGCCAAAGTGCCGTAGACAAAGCCCAGGTAGGTGACTTCGGTCACGCGCTTAAAATCATCGGGCGTCATTTCCTTGACCGGCGAGAAGACCGAGCACATGGCATCGTTGACCCAGATGTCGATCGGCCCGAATTCTCTCTCGACTGACTCCGCCGCCTGCTCGACCTGGTCGGCCTTGGACACATCGACTTGCAGGGTGAGGCCCCTGCCGCCAAGTTGTTCCACATCGTGACGCGCGCCTTCGAGACCGGCTCGCCCCCGGGCCAGCAGGCCGATGTGTGCCCCCCGACGGGCAAACGCTTGTACCGTCGCGCGTCCCACGCCCGCCGACGCTCCGGTCACCACGACCACTTCCGGACGGTTCTTACCTGTCACGTCGAGACTCCTTTACTTGGATACGGCCGTGCGCGATCGGTTAGAAACATTTGTAATCGCATCTTTTCCTTCATCATCCGGCGGAAGGGAGGCCGCCTTTCGCCAGCGAGGCCCAACCGCCGCCAATCCCCTGCCGGCGGCCATCGCCAATCAGCGCCGCAACACAAGAGAATTCCAACTGCCGTGCTGTTGAGCAGCGCGGGGAGTCCGAAACCGAACAACCAAGGCGCGACGACCAACCACCCCCCGATCACGACGGTCACTCTGCGGAGAGACCGCGTGACCTCGTGGAGCGCGATCAAGCCGCAGGCCACCGCCACGGGCCCTGCGATTCGATCGTTCATGGCAGCAGTCCCGCCATGACCCAGCACCGCCGGCGCCGCCATCAGCCAGCTGCCTAACGAGACACTCACGAGATTTGCAGACACGGGGAACCCGACCGCACGGCGCGGTACTACTTCGTCGGCGTTCGAGCAATCCAAGTCCGCAGGATGCGGTTCGGCCCGCAGCACTTCCTTCAATTCAGGCACAAGCCGTCCGCCGCAAACCGCGCACAAAGAACGATCCCGGTCGCGCTCACGCTTGAGAAACTGCAGAGTGACCAGAACTTCTGCCATGACGGGGCCGACCATCAGCGATCGAGCAGACAGCGGACGCCAAACACAGCGTGCAGGACGCGTGAAAGAGAACGGGTTGGAAGATCGCGAGCAGCATGCCGCCCAAGCCCAAGCCGGATGCGATCAATCCGTTCAAGAGGACGATCCAAGGCAAAGTCCGCCACCGCGCCCTGCCGCCAATAGCTCCGGCCGTCGCATCAAGGAGATAGACGACGGCACCGATTACGGCATCCGGAACTGGCAGGAGATGCGCGAGACTCGATTCCTTCAGGATCCGGTGGCTGCCGTCACCGAAGAACGGTTCCCAGACAAACGGGAACGCTCCCCACTGATACATTCCCAGATAAGCGGCGATGCCGAAGCCGGTTAGTGCCAGCACGAGGACGGGTAACCGCTCCGACCATCGCGAAGGGTTGTAGGTCCAGCCGGGAGGCAGCTCGGATTGGGACACATGAACTCATTTCAACGAATGGACAAGCGTCTCTCGGCACTCGCGGGTCGGCGCAAAGAACCCGCAAGCGATCGGTTCGAGACAACTCAAGACGGTGTCTTGCAATCGGACGACACGCGTTGGTAGGCGCTCGCCATCAGACGCCGCTATCGGTAATTGACTACGAAGCAGCTCGTCCGAAGCACGCTTGCCATCCTTGGTGAAGAGCGATCCCCGTCATTTCACGGGCGAGGATCGCCCCGACCTTGATGATCCTGATGAATTACTTCTCGCTGACTTTATTCTCACCCGCTTTGTTATGAGGGATGCCCTTTTTCATTTCCTTAATATTTCCGTTCTCCTCAATCAAATAGCACGTAGTCGCCTGACTGGAAGACATCGAGCGCCGCGACGTGGCCGGTGCTGTCGATATACTCAGATTCCTCGGTGAGATGAAAAGTCTTTTCGACTTCCTTCCCTGTTTTGTCCATCATCTTGACCGTTAGCGTGCCGTCCTTGGCGTCGACCTTCGTGATCGTCGCTTCCGCCTGCTTCCGCATTTCCGTGATCTTGCCCCCTTTTCGCATGATGACGACATCGTCGCCGGCGCGAAAATCGGCCAACTTCGCGGCGTCTCCCGACGCGTCGAAATACTTGACCCCCTCCGCGACATGCAAGGTCTTGCTTGTTTGCTTTCCGCCTTTGCCATTCATCGACACAGTGACCGTCCCGTTTTCGGAATCGACCTTGGTGATCGTTGCCTGGGTATGGTGCTTTTTCGCTTTGCCTCTTGGTCGCGGAATCATCGGCCTTTGCCAGACCGACCACGAGGAGCGACAACACGACCACCGAACAAACAGAACCGCGTAACATGAGAGAATCTCCATAATTCAGAAACAAAGGGCTTTCTCTCTCCTGGACAACGCGCCCCGGAGAATAATTCGAATGGCAACCAAACCACGTCCATGCGGACCCGGACGAGCCTTTTTGCGCTTGCGGCACGTCTGGTTGTGAGTTGGTAGCTGGATTCCCAAACAATTGCCGCTAACGGTGAGAAATGCGTCGAACGTCATTCTCACCAACTTCATCACTTCTGATCGGGCCATCACTTCTTCGAAACTGTAGGACGGCCGCAGTGGGTCCGAACCAACCACCCCGCCCGACGTGGCGTCCGGGGGATAAGATGTGCTTTAGGGTCGATGTCCACTTTTGGTTCCGTCGGTTTAGCGACGCCGGGCGAAGCAAACGCCCCTCGCCGCACGATTCATGCCGCGAATCGAAAAGCGGCGTCTTGTTTTCAGAGATGAAATCTTCGGAATCGATTCATTTGACGAATGCTGTTCCGCCGGAAGGCTCCGGACGTTTCAGCACTGGATGTCGTCCCCCCTGATCGGGCTAAGTCAGGTCCGATTGGTGAAGCCGTTCATCAAAATTGCGGACCGCTCCTGCAAATCGGGTAGAAGATCGCAAATCTCGGGAGTGGCGACCTCTTCCTCCGGCCCTATTGAACCAGCTTTCTGCCCACCGTTAAGCTGCCAGTCTGTCATCCATTATTGCCGCGCGGGTTGATGACAAAACTGAAGTTGTGCCAACGAACCGCGCCGACCGCAGGTTCGCTCTCGGTGAAGCAGTTTCCGATCACGTGACCTCAACGACTCCGGTCGGTTCCGACCGTGTTAGAGTCGTACCGCGGTGTTGGTAGTCTGGAAAGTCGAAAGTCGGATCTAAAAATGCGAATACTTTTTGCAGCACACCATCAAAGGACCGTCGTTTTCCGGGTCGGATTACATTTGTGCGTGCCACACATCGACCAACAGCGCTGACGTTCTCAGATCATGACCGAAGGTCGAAATCCACTTCCCCGGGATTTAGTTGGCGCTCAAGCAACGTCGCGATCATCTCCCGGATCGCTGTCGGTAGCAGGTCCCAGGCCGCAATCAAGCGTTGCAAATCAGCGTCAGAGCACGCTTTGTGCCGCGCGACCGCTACACCTGGATGGAACGCGCTCTAACTTGTCGGCACCGCTTCGTCGCGTGCCCGGTGAGATAAAGGGGGATCCGCAGATCAAAATTCCAGCAGCGCAACTCCATGCGACTGGCTCTGTTTCTTCCCGCTTGAGAAAGGGGACGCAGCAGGTCGTTTTCGAGTCACCGCCAACGGGCGCTCGGCCTGCCTTCAGGCCGTGTCGATGACCACAGCCAAAGTCGGAGGTGACGGTCGGGGCTGGAGCCGTGGCCGTGCTCGGGCCTTCGATCTTCTCGGCGATGACTGCCAGGCGCGGTTGCGTGGCATCCTGAGGCAACGCGCTCTCACGGTGGGGAGCTTGTTATCATCGATTCGGGTCTCTTGCACGAGACGCGGTTCGTAGGGAACGGTCCTGGTGGCCGGACGACTTCTGGCTCCGCCTCTGCGAAGCGTCGGGTCGGTGATAAGGTTGATGGCCATGTTGTCGGCACTGGCAGACAGGACGAAATCTGTGAGCGCCTCGTCTGGCTGGCGAGCGAGGCCGATCACGATTTCGGCAGTGATCTGGTTGGTGGTCGCTCTTGTCGTCGGCCCGTCCGTCTGCCTCTGCGCGGCGGAGCGAGAGCTTCCCAAAGTCCGTTTCGTTTTGGCCTGGGGAAAGAAGGGGACGGAGCCCGGGGAATTTCATTTTCCGATCGGTATCGCCATCGATCGGGCGGACGTGATCCTGGTCACGGATCATTACAACCATCGCGTGCAGAGATTCGACCGCGAGGGCAAACTGCTCGGACTCATTCCGGTGCTGCCCAACCCCGGCGGCATCGCGCTCGACGGTGCGGGCAATATCTATCTCAGTCACTTCCCGGCGTCGGTCCGCAGTAAAGCGGTCAATCCGGACCGGCTTTCGGTCTACAGTCCCGCGGGCAAACTGTTGCACGTCTGGGGCAAAAGCGGCGGCGGCCAGGGCGAGTTTAATTATCCGGGCGGAATGGCCGTCGCGCAAGACGCGCGTCTGTACGTCGCCGATCAAACGAACCATCGGATCCAAGTGCTGGACCTCAATGGCCGTTTCCTCGCGGCCTGGGGAAAGTACGGGACGAAGCCGGGTGAATTCGGCGGCAACACGAACGTGCGATCCCGCGCGGGGGGCCCCGATTTCGTCGCGATCGACAGCCAGGGGAACGTCTTTACGACCGAAGCCATGGACGGACGCGTGCAGAAATTCACGCCCGACGGCAAGTTCCTCTTCGCGTTTGGCGACCTGAAGGATCACCCCGGCAGTTTCGGGCGCGAATTCAAACCAATGCACAGCATGCACGGACCGATCGCCATCTGCTGCGATCGTAAGGATCGGCTCTGGATCAGCACGGCCGGCGGCCGCGTCCAGCAATTTACCAGCGACGGCCGCTTTTTACGCAGTTTCGGCGAGCAACAGGGGACCGAGCCGGGTCAGTTTTTCGCTCCGCACGGAGTGGCCCTCGATAGCCGCGGGGATTTGTACGTCGTCGACGCGTACAATCACCGTATTCAAAAATTCGACGTCGGCGGGAATTAGTGCTGGAAGCGTGAGGCGGCCCCCCGCCGCCTCGGTTTTACGCACGTCACTTCTCCTGGCCGGCATCAGTCATTCACCGCCAGCGCCCGCTGGGAAAGCTTGTCATTCCGCAACGCATGAAACTTGAGAGTCGAAGAGCCGCAGTGACCCACAACCCGAGCGGGAAACGACATTTCCCATCCTCCGCGTTCGCCGATTCGCCAGGCCCCTGGCCCCGCTGTGATGCGTGTTGGCTCAACTTGGCCTCTCCGGCGAGAGATGCTATAAGCGAAGGTGAGCAATCTCGCGCGGCCGGAGCCGTTCGCTCCGGGGTTGTTTCACAGCTGCCGAACGCCCGACCGACAAAGTCGGAGGCGGAAAAGGCGTTCCTCCAGATCGGCAATCGCACGAGGGGTCTCTACCTTGAAGAGGTGAAGTATGGCCAAGCAACGGAACACATTCGCCAAGCGCCAGCGGGAGAACGACAAGCGGCACAAAGCCGATGATAAGCGTGCCCGGCGCGCCAATAGGAAGGCGGGAAAAGGGGAGACTCCGCAACCAGACACAAACGCGCCCGAGGAAGAATCACAGGGTCCTTTGTCGCAAGTCCCCTGACTTCGATGATTCGACGCCATTTCGCATTTTCACAAGGAGAAACGAATCGATAACACGCCTCGCATGAACGATCGAATTCGAATTACGCCCATCCGGCTGGTCGATCAGGAGGGGACGATGCTCGGAGAAATGCCGACGTCGAAAGCCCTGCAAATGGCCGCCGACGCAGGCATGGACCTGGTCGAGGTGAGCCCGGATGCGCGGCCCCCTGTTTGCCGGATCATGGATTACGGCAAGGCCGAGTACGAACGCCACAAAAAGCAGGGGGGCGGCTCGACCAAGCGCCACGTTCAACAGCTCAAGCAAATCCGGCTGCGAGCCAAAACGGGACAGCATGACGTCGATTTCAAAGTGAATCAGGCACGCTCCTTCCTGGAACGCAAGGACAAGGTCAAGATCAACGTGCTGTTCCGGGGAAGGGAAAACGCCCATCACGAGCGTGGACGTGATTTGCTGCTCGGCATCATTCAGACGCTCAGCGACGTGGCCATCGTCGAACGGCATCCCAGCATGGACAGCGGACGTTCGATGAGCATGACGCTCATTCCGAAGTGATGCTGAGGAATGTGGGAGCGACCGTCAGGCGATCTTCGAGAGGCTGACCATCTCTGCCTTCTCTTCGTCCCACAATTTCAGCGAGGCGCAGGAGAGGCTGTCGCTCAGGGTGAGCCGGGCGACCCGCTGCAAGGCCGGATTCTCTTCGAAGCATTCTTGCAGTCGGTAATTGGGGATCTGGCTGTCGAGATGATGGATGTGGTGCAACCCGATATCGGCGGTGATCCACCGCAAGAAAGCCGGGAGCTGGTAATACGAGCTGCCCGCGAGTCCGGCGTCGAAATAGTCCCAGCGATCGTGTCGCCGCCAATAGGTCGACTCGAAATGGTGCTGGACGTAAAACAGCCACGCTCCGGCCGACGCGGCGATCGCCACCATGGGGACGTGAATCAATAGGAATGGCCCGAATCCGATCAGCCATCCCATCAGCCCAGCGGCGGCCAGCAGCCCGAAATTCGTCCAATGAACTCCGGCCCGCTCCTTGCGGGACAGACGCCCGTCGTGGAACGTGAAACGCTGAAAGATGACGAAATAAATGAACGGACCGATTCCAAACAGGACGAAGGGGTGCCGGTGGAATCGATACAGCAGCCTCCGTAAGGGGCGAAGTTTGCGGTACTCCCCCACGGTGAGCATGTGCACGTCGCCGCAACCGCGCCGGTCGAGATCGCCCGAAGTCGCATGATGAACGGCGTGGTTCTTGCGCCAGCGGTCGTAAGGCGTCATCGTCAGGATGGAGAGAACGCGCCCCAGCGCATCATTGGCGGCTTTGGATTTGAAGAACGAGCCGTGCCCGCAATCGTGCTGCAGGATGAACAACCGGACGAGGAATCCCGCAGTGGGAAGTGCCAGGGCGAGGACGAGCAGATACGAGTATCGCAGGCTGAACCACATCAAGGCCCACAACACGCAAAACGGGACGATCGACGTCGCCAATTGCGTCAGGCTTCGGCGCAGCGTGGGCTCACGGTACGCACTTGTGAGGGCGCGATAATCGGCCGATCTCGATGCGTCGTTGGACGGAGCTGCGTGTTGCCGCGTCGCGTCGCATGCTGGCAAAGACCCGGTGACCAAATTGACGTCCCGGCGGTTGCGTTCGAGCGAGGTGAAGCTGTTACTTTATCGACCATTCGCCATTTGGGGCAAGAGACCTTTGGATTGGGAAGCTGGGAGAAGCAGTTATTCTGGGTCGGGAAATGTCGTCGCGTTCATCGAGACGCACATGAAGTGAGCGCTCCATGCGGCTACAATGTGGGCCATGGCCCCATTCCGATCCGTGACACTGTTCCGTTCGCTGAGAACGATCAGGTCTTTGACAGCGAATCTGGCCGCGTTGATCAGCGCCGTTCTGCTCGCGGCGGGATGGTCCTCGGCGATGGCAGCGGACCGTGACGCGACGGCGCTGTTCGAGAGCCGTGTTCGGCCCGTTCTGAACGCGCGGTGCATCAAGTGCCACGGAGCCCAAAAACAGGAATCGGGCTTGCGCCTCGACTCGGCGAGCACGGCCAACAAAGGGGGCGACCGCGGCTCGGCCATTGTCCCCGGCGATCCCGATCACAGCCTGCTCATCCAGGCCGCTCGGCGCACCGGCGACCTGAAAATGCCCCCCGACGAAACGTTGCGGCCAGACGAAGTGGCGGGGCTCGTCGAGTGGATTCGTCAGGGAGCCCATTGGCCCGCGGAATCGGTGCGGACGCTGATTCGCAGCGGGCCGATTCGCGCCGAAGATCGCCAGTTCTGGTCGTTCCAGCCACTGGCTCGCTCTTTGCCGCCCAACGTGCGCGACCGCTCGTGGCCACGGACTCCCGTCGATCGATTCATTCTGTCTCGGCTGGAATCCGACGGCCTCAAACCCGCCGCCGCGGCCGACAAGCGGACGCTGATCCGCCGAGTCACGTTTGACCTTACCGGTTTGCCTCCCGCGCGGACCGACGTGGAAGCCTTCGTGGCCGATCGCTCGCCCGAGGCCTTCTCGAAAGTCGTCGACCGCCTGCTGGCTTCCCCGTCGTACGGCGAGCGTTGGGGCCGTCACTGGCTCGACGTCGTGCGCTACGCCGACACAGCGGGAGAGACGGCCGACTTTCCTGTCCGCGAGGCCTATCGCTATCGCAATTACGTCATTGCCGCGTTCAACGCCGACAAACCGTATGACCAGTTCGTCCGTGAGCAGATCGCGGGCGATCTCTACGCCAAGGACGCACCGCCCGAGCGGTACGAAGAGCTCGTGACGGCGACGGGCTTCATCGCGATTTCCCGGCGATTCGGCTTCGACCCCCAGAATTATCAACACCTCACGATTCAGGATACGATCGATACCCTGGGCCAGTCCGTGCTGGGGCTCACCTTGGGCTGTGCGCGGTGCCACAATCACAAGTTCGACCCGGTGACGTCGGCCGATTACTACGCGCTTTACGGGATTTTTGAAAGCACTCGTTACGCGTTCCCGGGTTCCGAAGAGTCGAAGCGTCCGCACGATTTCCTTCCGGCTGTGCCACCGTCGGCCGGCCAACGGTTGAAGTCCGATCGTCAAGCGCGGTTGGCCGCGCTCTCCGCGCAAATTGAAGCAGCCAAACGGCAACCCGGCGCCAACCCCGAAGTTGTCCGCCAGCTCGCCTCGCAGAAAGCCGCCCTGGACGCGCGGGAGCTGGTCCCGGTTCTGTATGCCGTCGCTGAGGGGGAATCGAAGAACGCGCGGATTCAATTTCGCGGCGAGCCGACCCGCCTGGGCCCGGAAGTCCCACGTCGATTTCTCGAAATCTTCGGCGGCCAGCGGCTTCCGGTCGATGAGAAGGGAAGCGGGAGACGCGAACTGGCCGCTTGGATCACCGGCTCGAATGCCGCTCCGCTTGCGGCGCGCGTAATCGTCAATCGCCTCTGGCAGCATCATTTTGGTTATGGACTGGTGCGGACCGAGAACGACTTCGGTGTCCGCGGCGCCCGTCCGACCCATCCTGCGCTGCTCGATTTTCTGGCCGCCCGATTCGTCGAGAGCGGTTGGTCGATCAAAGCGCTCCACCGACTGATTCTGCATTCACAAACGTATCAGCAGGCAAGCGACGTCGGGGCCGTCGCGGCCCAACGCGACCCGCAGAACAATTGGTTGTCGCACTTCGGACGGCGACGGCTCGACGCGGAGGAAATTCGCGACTCGCTATTGTTGCTGGGCGGCAACCTCGATCGCTCGTTCGGCGGCCCACATCCCTTTCCGCCCGTTCAGACGTGGGGGTTTTCGCAGCACGCTCCCTTCTCCGCCGTCTACGAAACCAACCGTCGCAGCGTGTATTTGATGACGCAGCGGCTCCGGAGACATCCCTTTCTGGCGCTGTTCGACGGACCCGACACGAACGTCAGCACGGCCCATCGCGACGCGACGACGGTGCCCACGCAGGCGCTGTTCCTGATGAATGATCCGTTCGTGCATGACGAGTCGTCGCGGTTTGCGGAGCGGCTGATCGCCGCGGCGACGGATGAGGATCAACGCATCGTGTCTGCGTTCGAGCAGGCGTTCGCGCGGCCGCCCGATGCGGAGGAACGCGAGCAATCGGCCCAATTCCTGGCAACGTATCGCCGCGAGCTGGCCCCGTCCGAGACGACCGCCGAGGGAGTTGTCAAAATGTCGTGGGCCGCCTTCGCGAGGACGCTGTTCGCTCGCAACGAATTTCTGTTTATCGACTGATCGGAGTGAATTCATGATCGAGAACGAAACCGGCATCTGTCGTCGCGAGCTGTTCCAACGCGCGGCCGGCGGGTTCGCGTCGATCGCCTTGGCCGGGATCCTGGCGGACCGTCAAGCGAGCGGCGCTCGGGCGGCGACCACGTCCGACGATCCACTGGCCCCCAAGCGGCCGCATCTTCCGCCGCGGGCGAAGCAGGTGATTTTTTTGTACATGACCGGCGGTGTTTCGCACGTCGACACATTCGACCCGAAGCCGCAACTCATTCACGGTCACGGCAAATCGATCACGGTCGACAACTGGCAGGGGAAGATCGGCCAATTCAAGCGGTATCTCAAGGCGCCGCAATGGACATTCCGCCCGGGCGGCGAGTGCGGCACCGCGATCAGCGATCTGTTTCCGCACGTCCGCGACGTCGCCGACGAGCTGTGCGTCATCCGTTCGCTGCAATCGAATCACACAAATCACTACGAGGGGACTCTGGGAATCCACACCGGTTCGTGGACGTTTGCCCGGCCCAGCATCGGCGCGTGGGTCAGTTACGGACTCGGCACCGAGAACCGGAACCTGCCGTCGTTCGTCGTGTTGGCGCCGCACGTGCCTTATGCCGGCGCACAAACCTGGGGCTCGGACTTTCTGCCGGGCTGCCATCAGGGGCTGCAAGTCATTCCCGGTCCCACTCCCATTCCGAACGTGCGGCGTCGCGTCTCCTCCGATCGACTGCAACGCCTCGAGCTGGATTTGGTAGCCGCCGCCAACCGCCGTCATCGCCAGGCACGCCCGGAGGACGCGGCTTTAGAGGCTCAAATCCGCTCGCTCGAAACGGCCTTTGGCATGCAACGGGCCGCCCCCGAAGCGTTCGACGTCACGCAAGAAACGGCGGCAACGCACACGCTCTACGGCTTACAGCGCGGCGTGGTGACCGGCTTCGGCTGGCAATGCCTAGTCGCCCGGCGGCTCGTGGAGCGCGGCGTCCGGTTCGTCGAAGTGATTGATACGGGATCGTCGAACAACTGGGATTCGCACGGCGATATGCGCGATCATGAACACCTTGCCCGAAACGTCGATCGCCCCATCGCCGCGCTCCTTCGCGATCTCAAGCAGCGCGGTTTGCTCAACGACACGCTCGTCGTCTGGACAACCGAGTTCGGGAGAACGCCGTATCACGAATCGGCCGATGCCAAAGGCCGGGAACATCACCATCAGGTTTTTTCCTCGTGGATGGCCGGCGGCGGCGTGAAAGGGGGGATCGTGCATGGCGCGTCGGATGAGCTGGGAGTAGCCGTGGCCGAGGATCGCGTGCATGTCCATGACTTCCACGCCACGATCTTGCACCTCCTCGGGCTGAACCATGAACTCCTGACATTCCGCCATGCCGGCCGCGATTTCCGACTGACGGACGTTTACGGACGCGTGGTGCGCCAAATCTTGGTGTAACGCCCGCGCCGCTACGCGATCGTACGGCCGCAGCGACACTAAGAAAGTTCTCCTATGGCATATTGGCTGTTCAAGGAGGAGCCCGACCACTACTCGCTTGAGGACCTCATCCGCGACAAGCGAGCGGTGTGGGATGGCGTTGAGAACAACCTCGCACTCAAACACCTGAGGTCGGTAAAAAAAGGCGACCATGTGCTCTATTATCACACCGGAAAAGAGAAGGCCGTTGTTGGCGTAATGGAAGTGGTCAAGGGCCCGTATCCGGATCCCGCGCCAACGAACCTCGGCTTGTTGTCGTCGACGTGAAACCGGTCCGCCGATTGAACCGGCCCGTGTCGCTCTCCGAGATCAAGTCAAATCCAAGATTTGCGGATTTTGCCCTGGTGCGCATCTCCCGACTCTCCGTCATGCCTGTCACAGACCAGCAGTGGGCGGAGATTGGGCAGTTATCGAAACAGAGCTCGTAGTTACCACCGGTGATGCGGTGGTCAGCGAGGGAGGAACTCGCGGATGGCCGCCGCAATCTCCGCGGCGTGCGTCTCCAGGGCGAAATGCCCCGTGTCGAAAAAGCGCACGACCGCGTTCGGGATGTCGCGCTTGAACGCCTCGGCCCCTGGCGGCAGGAAGAACGGGTCGTTCTTGCCCCACACCGCCAGGAGAGGCGGCTTGTGGGTGCGGAAGTACTTCTGAAAGGTCGGGTAGAGCGCGACGTTGCTCTTGTAGTCCCCGAACAGGTCGAGTTGGAACTCGGCCGCCCCGGGCCGGCCCAGGTAGAAGTTATCGAGCGAATATCCGTCCGGAGAGACTGCCGTCGCGTCGGGAACGCCGTGCGTGTATTGCCAGACGGTCGTCTCGGGCTTCAGGAACGCGCGGAGTGCCTCGCGGTTCGCCTGTGAAGCGTCTTGCCAATACGCCCGGATCGGGTTCCAGCCTTCGCTGAGACCTTCCTCGTAGGCGTTGCCGTTCTGGGAGATGATCGCCGTGATCCGGTCCGGATGCTTCACGGCGAGCCGAAATCCGGTCGGCGCGCCGTAATCGAAGACATAGACGGCATAGCGATCGAAGCCGACCACCTCCGTGAAACGATCGATCGTCGCGGCGATCCGGTCGAACGTGTGATCGCGGTCCGGCATGTCGGACTTTCCGAACCCCGGCAAATCGGGAGCGACGATGTGAAAGCGGTCGGCCAGGAGCGGGATCAGGTCCCGGAACATATGGCTCGAGGTCGGGGAAACCATGGAGCAACAGCAGCTTCGGTGCGCCGGCCGCTGCCGGCCTCGCGATAGAAGATGTTGAAGCCGTCCACGTCGGCCGTTCGATACTTGATCGTGCTCATGGTGTCACCTTGCGAAGAGCGTATCCACTTTGAATCGATCAATGACTGCGCGTTCCGCCCGAAGCGACCTCGGCCATCGCCTCTCGAATGATGTCCACGACGACGGAGGGGGCGGTCACGATTGCCGTGTGATCGACGGGATGTGCGCGCACCCGAGCCTTCATCCGCTGTGCCATGAAGCGCTGATTTTCGGCGATGATCATGCGGTCCTGCTCGGCGACGAGGTACCAGGTCGGACGGTCCTTCCACAGCGGTCGATCGACGGCAACGTTGATGCAGGCCGCCGAGATCGGTCGCTGAACCGCCGCCAGGACCGCCAGTTCCTCCGCGGCAGCATTTTGGGCGAAGGCAGCAGCGAAGGCGGATTCGGGCAGATAGATCAACCCGTGTTTGTCAGGAGCCAGCTTCGGCGCCTGCGGGTGCGGTTCGGTGCGGTAGAAGACATCCGCGACGGTTTCACCCTCGTCCGGAGCCAGGGCGGCCACGTAGACGAGCGCCTTCACCTTCTCGTCGCGCGTTGCCGCGATGACGGCGCCCGCATAGGCGTGGCCGGCCAGAACGACCGGTCCCGCAACGCGCTCCAGCGTTCGATCGAGCGCCGCCACGTCGTCTCGAAACGATGTCAGTGGCAACGGCGCCGCGACCACCTTGATGCCGTCGGCCGCGAGGGCGCGATCACCTTTGCCCAACTGGATCCGTCGGCCCAAGCGCCATGGACGAGCACCACGCTCACGCCTTGCGAAGACATCGTCGCACTCCTTCCGTCGGATTCCGCCAACTCCTGCAAAGATTGGGCCGGTTCGGTTCGTTTGCTTCGGACAGACCCATGAATTCTTGTTTTTGGACGCGAGTGACCTCTCAGCAAAGCTTTTGCGTTATCGCGATCAAGCCATCGCCGTTCACCAAGTTGAGCGACGATGCAGCCGACCGCCTGTGCAAAATGCGGATTTCTCGATGTCCGTTCTGGCCAACCCGATGGGTCTCATCGAGCGGACGCCGCGAGTGGCATTGAATCTCTGGCCGAATCTGTTATCGTTTGTGCCAGTGCTCTCCACTCGGCCGTTGCCCAATGGATCACTGCCCGGTCCATTGATTCTCAGACGACGCAACGCGCGTTTCTCGCTTTCGGTCCTGGGCACCCTCCTCTTTTTGGGACCTTGAATGTCTTTCCGTGATCTCGGCCTAGCCGAGCCCCTGCTGCGCGCCGTTGCTGCCGCGGGTTACACCGATCCAACACCGATCCAATCGGCGTCCATTCCCCACGTGCTTGCCGGACGCGACATCCTGGGGACCGCTCAGACGGGAACCGGCAAGACGGCCGCGTTCGCGTTGCCGATCCTGCACCGGTTGCTGACGACCCCGCCACGCCAGGCCACACGCCGCGCGAAGATCCGCGCCCTCGTCGTCTCGCCGACGCGCGAGCTGGCCGCTCAAATTGCCGACAGCTTTGAGGCGTATGCCCGGGAAACGGCGCTGTGCCACACGACGATCTTTGGCGGAGTCGGACAAGGGCCACAAGTCCGCGCCCTGCGCGACGGCGTCGACATCCTTGTCGCGACGCCCGGCCGCCTGCTCGATCTGTTGGAACAGGGATTCGTCGACCTGAAGAGCGTCGAGATCCTCGTCCTCGATGAAGCCGACCGCATGCTTGACATGGGCTTTCTTCCCGATGTCCGACGCATCGTTGAGCAAATGCCGTCCGAGCGGCAGACGATTCTGCTCTCCGCCACCATGCCGCAGCCGATCGCCGCCTTGGCGAGTTCGCTGCTCGATAATCCGACCCGGATTCGTATCGCTCCCGTCGCGGCAACCACGAAATTGATTGAACAATCCGTCTGCTTCGTCGAAACGCGGCAGAAACCGCGGATCCTCACGCGGTTTTTCAAGTCGCGGTCGATCGAGCGGGCTCTCGTCTTCACACGCACCAAGCGCGGCGCCGACCGCGTCGTGCGGGACCTGGCAAAATCCGGAATCCGATCCGCGGCCATTCACGGCAACAAAAGCCAGTCGAACCGGCAGCGGGCGTCGCCAACTTCAAGTCCCGCCACACGCCGATCCTGATTGCGACCGACATTGCGGCCCGGGGCATCGACGTCGAGGGTATCTCGCATGTCCTCAACTACGATTTGCCCCACGAACCCGAGACCTACATCCACCGGATCGGCCGGACGGGTCGCGCCGGCGCGTCGGGAATTGCCGTCTCATTCTGCGACGTTGCCGAGCGGAAGCTGCTGCAGGCCATCGAGCGCTTGACTCGCACGGCACTGGCGGTCGAAAATCTGGTGCCCGTCGAGGAACAGGCTCAAGCGCGCGAGCCGGAAGTTGCCCCGACGGTGGACCGACCGCAATCGATTGCTCGACGCCGGCCGCCCCGTTTTCGACGGGAGCGAGCGCGGCAGCCGATCGAGAACAATCGGCGGCGTTCCACCAGTGGCGGGAGGAATCGTTCGCGATCGGCGAGTTGAGGGAGGCGGGAAATCGTCTGCCGTTTGATGTGTGTGAAAAAGCGTCGGCCGAAGGGGCCGAGCAATTGGCTGTACTGGCGGCATTTGTCCCGCCGTGAACAAACGCGTTTTGTCTGTTTCAAGACTGAAGGAAGTAGCGATGGGTAAGAAACTTTACGTCGGCAATCTGTCGTATGACACGAGCAACGACACGTTGCAAGAAATGTTTGAGGCGTTTGGGACGGTGCAGTCGGCTCAAATCATCATGGATCGCGAGACGGGCCGTTCGAAGGGCTTTGGATTCGTGGAAATGGGAAGCGATCAGGAAGCCCAAGCCGCGATCAACGGTTTAAACGGCAAAGAGTCGGGCGGGCGAGCCCTGACGGTCAATGAGGCCCGTCCTCGCGAAGATCGTGGTGGTGGCGGTGGTGGCCGCGGCGGTTTCGGCGGAGGCGGCGGACGCTCAGGCGGCGGCGGGCGGTCTGGTGGCGGCGGTGGTGGTGGCCGCGGCGGTTACGGCGGCGGACGCTATTAGGCCGACTTTGGACGAGAGAACGCCCGGTCGCTCGACCGGGCGGACTGCTCCCGAAGTGCAAACGCGGGCACAAGGTCTTTGTTGAGGCCTCGCGATCGGGAACCGTTTACCGGCCGATGCCCAATGACGGTGGCGCAGCCCTTACGCGGCGTGGCGCTGGCGGTACGAGTCTCGCGAAAGACCCCGCTTCGATTTCTCGCAGAGAAAGGCCAGCAATCGGCGGCCGGCGTCGCTTTTGACGTAGGCCGAGAGATACTCGACGGCTGCCTGGTGACTCAAGCCCGAGCGGTAAATCGCCCGAAATGCCGCTTTGATCTCCCGTCTTTCGTCGGAAGTGAACCCGGCCCGCGTCAGACCGACACGATTCTCGCCGACAATGGCTCCCTCTCGATCGGTCATGAAAAACGGTGGGATGTCCTGCACGACCTTCGCCAATCCCCCCACCATCGCGAGTTCGCCAATTCGGACGAACTGGTGAATGGCGGCATTGCCCGAGATCATCGCTTTAGCGCCGACACGCACATGACCGGCAAGCAAGGCCCCGCTCACGAGGGTTACTTCGCTCCCAATCTCGCAGTTGTGGCCGACGTGCGAGTTGGTCATCAAGAGACAGCCGTCTCCGATGATGGTTCCCGTATCGGCAAGGGACCCGCGATGAACGGTGGCTCCCTCGCGAATGGTGCAGTTGTCGCCAATACGGCAAAAGCTTGGCCCACCGTGAAACGCTCGATCCTGGGGGACATCGCCAATCACGGCATGCGAATGGATCGCGCATCCGGCACCGATCTCCGTGTCACCGAGGACGATGGCCGATGCGGCGATATGGCACGCGGGACCAATCCGAACCGGCCCGCTAATGACAGCGTACGGCCCAATGGTCGCTGTGGAATCGATCGTCGCCAGCGGGTCGATAATCGCGGTCGGATGGACGCTCATCGGTTTCCGATAGAGGGCAGAAGCGAGCGCGGCGAAGCAGGCAACAGACATTTTCGGCCGACAGACGGACTCGCGAGCAACGGGGCCGAATTTAATGATCGTTGACGGCCGGAGCATCGGATAAACAGTGGTTGCTGTCAATCGCGAATTCTTCTTTAGGTTCGCGGCTTGGCGACTGGTTCTTTACGTTTATTGTCGAGTCATCACGGCTCAGCCGGGAATGATGATCAAAGCCGTGGCGTACAAAAGTGATTTCGGCGACAGCCGCGTTGTCGAAGCCACTTATCCGCCCGCGAATCCGAAATAGCCACCGTCGGCTCGCGCGAACGAGGAGATTCGATGACCCGCTGTACGTTTTGCGACCACGAGAATCCGCCAGGGGCCACGAGCTGCGCGGAATGCCATGCCGAACTCTCTGACGCGCTCGACGCTGCGCAGCAGGCGGATGTCGATCCGCTCATGGATCTGGTCAGGAGCGGCAAAAAAATCGAGGCCATCAAAATCTACCGGCAACGCATGGGAGTCGGTCTCAAAGAAGCCAAAGACGCTATCGAGGGCTCGAACGCGGCGAGTCGGTCCGCGTCCCGACGGCCGTCTCGAAAACCTTCGCGGAGAGCGATGTGCGGGACTTTGTGTCGCTCTTGCGGCAGGGGAAAATGATTGCCGCGATCAAACTTTACCGAGACAAAACGGGGGTCGGACTGGCCGAAGCGAAGGCGGCCGTCGAAACCGTGGCCGCCGAGCAGGGTATTCCAATTAAGGGGAGCGGGTGCGCGGGCGTCGTCCTCGTTTGCTGCCTGCTCGGCCTGGTTGCGGTCCACATCGTTTGTCGGATGTGAAGAATTCGCGAACGATACTGGACGGGCGCATGGCCGCGACGAGATCCCGATCGTCGGATGGCACGGAATCGACTACGATTCGCATACGTTCGCGGCGGACGGCAATTTGAGGACGGTGGTTGTTTTCGGTGTTGCCGCGCGAACGTTTCAGTCAATAAGGGTGTCCGTGCCCGGGACAGGCGCGGACCCTGGTTAGAGCGGGAGGTTGGAGTGAGTCAGGCTGGGGAAGCGGGTGGCGATCCCGCAAGCACTCGCGCCCGGGAGCGGGGCGTGCTCATGACACTGGCATCGGTCCAGTTCATCACAATCGTCGACTTCATGATTATCATGCCCTTGGGCCCGCAATTGATGCGGAGCATGCACATCGGGCCGGCGCAGTTCGGATTGGTGGTTTCTTCCTACACCTTCGCCGCAGGAATCGCCGGGTTTGTCGCCTCGTCGCTGGTCGATCGCCTGGGCCGCAAAGCGGCCTTTCTGGGATTGGATGCCGGCTTCCTGATCGGCACGTTCCTGTGCGGGCTGGCGCCGACCTATGGGACGCTGGTCCTGGCCAGGCTGCTGACCGGCGCTTTCGGCGGCATCTTGGGGGGCCTGGCGCTGGCGATTATCGGCGACGTCTTTCCCGAGGAGCGGCGAGGCCGCGCGACGGGCGCCCTCATGTCGGGGTTCGCGCTGGCTTCGATCGTCGGCGTTCCTTTCGGTCTGTACCTGGGAACTCGCTACGGTTGGCACGTGCCGTTCATCCTGCTCGGCCTTTCGGGATGCCCTGTTTGGGGAGTTGCCGCCTTCACCTTGCCGCGGCTGCGGGACCATCTCGAGCGGGCGGCCGAGACCGGACATCCCTTGCGGGTGGCCTTCGAGACCTTCACACACCCCAATCATCTGAACGCGTTCGCCCTGATCGTGATGTTGATGGTCGCCGGTTTCACGGTGTTTCCCTATATCAGTCCGTTCATGGTGAGCAATCTCGGCATGTCCGAGGAAAAGCTGCCGTTGCTGTTCATCGCGGGGGGCGTGTTGACGTTGTTTTCCGCCCCCTGGATCGGCCGGCTGGCGGATCGGTACGGCAAGTTGCGGGTGTTCCGGATCGTGGCGCCGGTTTCGGCCGTCATGACATTGGCGATTACAAACCTCGTGTCGGTTCCCGACGCGGTGGCGATTGCCGTCATGGCGGGGCTGATGGTCAGCAACACGGGCCGGATGGTAGCGGCCATGGCCATGATCACCAGCAGTGTGGCGCCGCATCGTCGCGGAGGCTTTATGAGCGCCAATTCTTCGGTGCAACACTTGGCGATTGGATTCGGTTCTTACGTGGGGGGCCTCGTGATTGCCGAGGGGGCCGACGGAAAGTTGCGGAATTTTCCGATCCTGGGCCTGCTTTCGGCCGCGGCGACGATGAGTTGCCTCTGGCTGGCGGGCCGCATCCAGGCGGTCACGGAACATCCCATCTCGACGAACGAAGCGCTGGCAGCGGCGGCCGAGGGACTCTACGACGTCGAGCCGATCGCTTGTGAGAACGTGTAGGCTGCGCAGCGCTAGCGAGCCTCGTAGACGATTTCGCACAGGTGGCCCAGGATTTTGCCGATCGACTTCGTTTCGGTGGCCTTTTCGATCTGCACACCGTTGACCACGAACGAGAACACGAGTTCGCGTCCGCTCTTGGCGGTCAGATAGCCGGCCAAGGCTTTGCTCGTGACGAGAAAACGCTTGTTCATCCCGTTCTCCCAGACGAGCGTGCCGGTCTTGGCCCACACCTTTCCCCGGGCCGGGCTGGTCGTCGCAACGTCGTTCCAAAGCGTGCCGTCGACGCCGAGAATGGGCAGGGCCCGCTCGTAAACGGCGAAATCGGGGCGTGTGGACATCGAGCGTAACAGGGCCACGTTCACGCGGGGCGTGGTGAAGTCGGCCGGCGATCCGCCCGCGCCTCCGCCGAAGGAAATCGAGTCGGCGTCGAGGCCGGCCCGCTTGAGAAAATCGTGCTCGAGGCGGAGGCCGTCCTCCAGTCGCCGTTTGCCATGGCGCACGGCCAGCAAGAGCGGCAGCGTGCTGGCATGCAGGTTGTGGCTCACCTTGAGGATCAGCCGGGCGTTTTCCGAGAAGGGGGGCGAAGTCAGCAGCGCGACGCGGGCCAACCCCTGGCGATCTCCCGGGTTGGGCAAGCGCGAAATTGGATTCGCGTCATAAATGGATGCCGCAACGCTGACGCCCGCGCGGCCGAGTGCTTCGATAAACAGCGTGCGAGCCCAGCGTGCCGGATCGGAGACTTCTTGGACGATGATGCATCGAGATCGATCGGCAGCGACGCGGCCTCGCAGAATGAAGCAGTCTTGGCCGGCAGGTCGGCAATCGATCTTGGTCTCACTGCCGGCTGCGACGGTCTCGATCTGGGCATCGATATGAAGTACCGCCGACCGGGGCCGCCAATCGACTTTGGCCCGGGAGCCTTTGGCCGTGGGCATGATCGTAAAGTCGATCAGGTTGTCGTTGATCATGATGGGGGTCAACTGGGACGGTCCGCTCCCCGTGCCGGCGGCTGGCGCGAACAGGCGCGCGTCGATCATGACTTGGCCGTGCACGTGGCGGATGCCCGCGGCGGCGACCTGTCGCGCCAGCATGTTGAGCCCGGCCAGAGGATTGGCGGACGTAAGCACGGCGTTGCCCGATGGACTGGCGTAGACGTGATCGGCGTTCGTGTATTCGATCTCGTTTGCCGCTGTCGTGCGTCCTCCCATCGTCAGATCGCCAACGGCAACGAGGATCAGGTCTCCCTCCAAGACTCCGGCAGCGTTGACAGCCCCGCGGCGATAGACGGGCGTCTCAAAGCGATAACCGCTGCCGAGTGCGTCCAGCGCCGCGGCCACTGAATAGAGTTTGGTCGTCGAAGCAGGAGCAAAGAGCTTGTCGGCCTCGAGTTCGTCGAGCACTTCACCCGTCGCTCGGTCGGCGACGAGTATTCCCCAGTGCGCGTGCTGAAAACGTGCTTCGTGAATCACGTCGCGGATTTGAGGTGACAGCCTGTCGCCGGCCTGCGCAAACGGTGTCCACAACAGCAGGCCTGTGACCCACAAATATCGGCTGAAGGAAGGCGGCCTACGGGTGCGGCACGAGACGACGGGCATCAGGTGGCTCCATCAAAGCACGTGGACGAGATCGGACGTTCGACAATCGCCAGTGTAAAAGGGGGGCGAGCCGATCGCACGAATCGCGGGCGGTTCCTGCCCTATTCGTGGTTTTGGACGCTTCGCGGTTATGATGGCCGGATCGGCAACACAAATCACGCGACGGGAAGGAAGCGGGATACAGTGCCCCTCACCAGGCTGGATGATCAGGCGGCGTTGATTGTGATCGATCTGCAGAAGGGCGTTGCCGGTTTGCCGACCGCGCATCCGGCCGGCGAGATCATCGCCCGGGCGGCCCGGCTGGCGCGGGCGTTTCGCGAACGGGGGCTGCCCGTGGTGCTGGTGAACGTCGACGGCACGGCTCCCGGGCGGACCGACGCGGGAGCCGCCAAATTCCCCCGCCCTGCCGACTGGACGGAGTTCGTGCCCGAACTGGACCGGCAGTCCAGCGATTACACCGTCACCAAGCAACGCTGGGGAGCGTTCATCGGAACTTCGTTGAATGAATTCTTGCGGGAGCGCGGCGTGACGCAGCTGGTCCTGGCCGGGATCTCGACAAGCATCGGTGTCGAGTCCACCGCGCGGAGCGCGTACGACTACGGTTACAACGTGGCGCTCGTCGTCGATGCGATGACCGACCGCAACGCCGATGCGCATCGGCACAGCGTCGAAACGATTTTTCCCCGACTCGGCGAGACGGCGACGACCGACGCCGTGCTTAAGCTGTTGCACATCGCTTGAGGGCTTGGTGGACTAGGTGCAACCCCCTTTCATGCCCGCCAGCATCTGCTCGGGAGTGAGATCCTTGATGTGCGTCGCGAATGACCATTTGTGACCGAACGGATCCGTCACCTGGGCATAGCGATCGCCCCAGAACATGTCTTGTGGCGGCATGGTGACCGTGGCTCCGGCGTTTTGCGCCCGTTTGACGGCCGCGTCGCAGTCGACCACGTAGTGATGAATCACCACCGGCGTCCCTTTGAAGGCCGCAGGAGTCGACGCTTTTCCGCCGTTGTATTCCGGAAAATCGTCGACCAGGAACAGGAAACTGTTGCCGATGCGCAGGGATGCGTGCAGTAGTCGGCGTCCGTCGGGCGCCGGCATGCGGCTGACCTCTTCGGCTCCGAACGCCTTCTTGTAAAACTCGATTGCCTCCGAGCAGCGCTCGCAGACCAGGTGCGGAATCAGGCTTTCGTGGCCGGCAGGAATCGGCGAAACAGACTTTGTCATGGCTTTCTCCTGAGTGGGCTTGAAACGAGTGCAAGGCATATCTGTCGACGGCCGACCGCTTGAAACGCGGGCAGTGGTCGATGTCTGTCGTCATGTTTCTTCGTACGCGCGCTGCAGTCCGACGATTTCAATTTTCTTCATGCTCATCATGGCTTTCATCACGCGGTTGGCCTTTTGCCGATCGGGATCGCCGAGGAACTTGGGCAGGACGGATGGCACAATCTGCCACGAGAGGCCGAATTTGTCTTTGAGCCAGCCGCATTGGACCTCGGTGCCGCCCGCGGAGAGTTTCTCCCAGTAAGCGTCGACCTCCTGTTGCGTCTCGCAATTGACGACGAACGATATGGCCTCGGTGAATTTAAAATGCGGACCGCGTTGAGCCCGACGAACAACTGTCCGGCAAGTTGGAACTCGACGGTCATCGCGGAACCGGCAGGCCCGGGCCCCGCATCGGTGAAGCGGGCCACTTTGACGATCTTCGAGTCGGGAAAAATCGACGTGTAAAACGTCGCCGCCTCTTCCGCCTGGTGATCGAACCAGAGGAAGGGAGTGATTTTCTGGATGGTCACGGCGTTGTTCTCCTTAGTCTGAAGGGAAACTCACTTCCCAACTCTTAGTCGAATGGGAATCCGCAAAACGACACGATTTTGAGAGGAAGCCGAAGTTTGTCGGTGGTCGGGTGACAGCCGACTCTCAGACTTCTCCGCACGCAGCATGCCAGATCGACGGCCAAACGTGCTTAAGTTGCGTCGTCGTCGCGGTTTGAAAGGGCGCAACCGTTTCGGCGAGGCCACGGGCCACCGAGTTTCACGGCTCGGCGGGGGCGCCAATTGGTGCGTCGCCCTTGCGGACACCGCGCTGCCAAAAGAGGTAGACCGGGATACCCAGGGCGATTAGCCCCAATCCGATGTTCGACTGCACGGGGTTCCCCTGATACACCTCCCACAGAAACCACACATAAAAGGTCGCGTAAAGAAACGGGACGTACGGATAAGCCAGCGTCCGATAGGGCCGCGGCAGGTCCGGTCTCGTGCGCCGCAGCACGACCACGCCGACGACGGCCAGCATGTAGAAGATGCTCGACGCGAACACGACATAGTTCGACAAGATGTCGAAGACGGTCGTCGATTTGAACGAGTGGAACGCGTTCACCAGGATCGAGGAGGCCACAACCAAGCCGATCGACATGGCGGCCTGCACGACAATGGCAAAGGCAGGCGTGCGGTATGACGAGTGGACCAAACCCAGGCTGCGGAAGAAAACGCCGTCGCGGCCCATCGCGAATGAGACCCGCGGACCCAACAACGTGTTGCTGTTAATCCCGCTGAACGTGCTCAAGAGAAGGCCGGCGGCCATCAGCGTGCCACCGGTCGGACCCAGGAGCATTTCGCACATCTTTTCGGCGGCGTGTTCGCCCGAATCGGCAATCTGCTGCATCGGCATCGAGAGATGGTAGGCGACGTTGGCCGAGACGTAGAGCACGATCAGGATGCCCAACCCTCCGAACAGCGCCCGCGGAATGTTCTTTTGCGGCTCGCGAATTTCTTCCGCCACCGAACCGAGCGCTTCCCAGCCGTTGTAGGCCCACAAGATACCCAAGAGGGCGGCCGCAAATTGGGTCGAGAGCGTCAGCTTCTCCGGAGTCACCGTCGTGGTCAGGTTCGCCATCACAAGGGGCGTGTGCCCGAACCAGGCGACCGCAAACGGGAGGACCGCGACGCCGGCCAGGAATCCGGCTTTCGCAATTGTCGTGGCTCCTTGCAGTCGTCCACCCCAAATCACGCCGAGGATGTTGATCCACGCCATCGCCACGATGATGGCCGACTTCGAGAGCCAGCTCGCTGGCAGTTCCCGGCTTTCCTTTTCCGAGCCGGAACAGCGTTTCCACGAAGACCACCGTGAGCGCACCGATCGAGGCGGGCCGGCTGAAAAGAAAGTCGGTCCAGCCGTAGAGAAAGGCGATCGGCCGGCCGTAGGCTTCGCGCAAATAGACGTAAAGACCTCCCGCGTGGGGGAGCATCGCGCCGAGTTCCGCGATACAGAGCGATCCCAGCAGACAGATCAGCCCACCCACGACCCAGGCCGTGAGGATCACGCCGAAATCGCCGGCGTCTTTCGCGATTCCGCCCGGTTTGAAGTAAATCCCCGAGCCGATGACGTTGCCCACGACGACGGCCATCGCCATGCCCGGGCCCAAGACGCGTAACAGCGACGGCGGAGTCGGAGTGCCGGGTTCGGACGATTTCGCCAAGGACATGCGGTGAGGGTGGCCCACTCGTTCGCGGTTTAAAAAAGCGAGAACGGCCCGCGCGGGGAACGGGCCGTTTGCAGCGGCTTAAAAACTCTTCGCACGCGCGGAGGCCTTGCCTTTGCCCCCTTTCGCCGAAGCGGCAGGCGGTCTGTCTCGGGTCACGACGAGTGTTTCCAGGCTCATGTCGATGGCGCGATCGAGGTTAGCGGCCTGGATGACATTATCCGGCAGCACGTAGATCAGGCAGATCTGGGCCGGGCTCTTTTCCTTCGAGTACGTATAGATCCGCACGCGGTACTGCTTGTCGTCGATCAGGGCGGGAATGCCCGGGTTGAGCGCGTGATATTGCCGCTTGTCGACGAACGCTTCTTCCGATCGAGGGGGGACTTCATACAGGGGCAGTTTTTCGATCGGCTTCACCTGCTGCTGTCCCACGGCCTTTGCGATTGTTTGAATCACGTCGTTGTTAAATCCGGCCGCCTTGCCGGCGTCCTCTTTCTTTGACAGGAAATCGTAATTGCTGCACAAGTAGAGCCAGCCTGGCCCGTGCCCGCCTTCCCCCGTCAACTGAAAATTGGCCTGCCAGGCCCCTTGCAGACCGGGCAGCTCGAGCCCTTCGGCAAACACCGGTTGCCGCGGATCGCGCTCTTCGTTCCCTTTGCTCGTGATCGGCACGAATTGCTTGGGGACGCGCAGCACAAAACCGCGTCCGGCCCAGGCGACGGGGGTCAGATTCTGGTTCAAGCGTTCTTCGTAGGCGAAATACCGCCGCGTCTCGTCAAGACGCGCCAGGTAGGTCTCCCGTCCGCAACCGGCAGCGGCGACGAGAAGCAGGAAACCGACCGCCGCGAAGCGCGGGAAAGAGATCATGAAAGGCTTTCCGAAGCCGTGCGCAATTGCCGTCCCCGAAGAACGATTCTGGTATACGGCTGGGGCGAGGTCAATTCTCTGGAAAAGTTTTTGCCCCTTGTGATGCCGCTTGAAGCGCACGCGCACAACAATGCCCCACCAATTCGACGGAAGAAACCGCGCCGCTTACCGGGAACGCCGACGCCTTCCCGGTTTGCCCGGGGGACGCTTCGCCCGTGGGACATCAGCGGGGCCGGCGCGGTCGATCTCTTCTTTGAGGGCCGCCACGTCGGCCCGATCGATCGGCGCGGTCCCGCGGCTAGATTCCGTCTCCCGCTGGATCGCCTCTGTGATTCCCCCAAAGATCTTCAGCCACGCCTCGACGTCCATCCCCGGATCGGGGCGTTCTTTTGAGCCGAGGCTGGCTTCCGCATCGGCCGCGTCCGGGTCTGTTTCGGCCACCGGGCCGCGGTTCTCCAGCTCGGCGGCAAAGACCTCGCTATCGACGAATTCCCCGCGCCGCCGGCGGGCAGAGCGCTGCAGCCGATGGTCGCTCGAAACCAGGCGGATTTGCCGCGGAGACGAATGGGCGGCGATCAACTCTTCGATCGTGTCGTCGGCCTCTTTGCCGGGCGAGGCGAAACAGACCCTCATTCCGGCCGCCATCGTCTGTCGCGGAAGGTCCGGCGGAGCCTCGCCCGCGTCGAAGACGACCGTCGTCCGCTCGCGCTCCGGGGGGGCGAGGTGGCTGGCCAGGAAGCGCAGCAGTTGGGTTCGGCAGCGTTGCAACTGGCCTCGTGCATAGGTGCGGCGTGCCAGCCCCACCGCGTGCATCAGGTTATATCCGTCGATGATCAGGTAACGCCGCGACATGGCACAAGTTCGACCACTTCGTTCAGCGGCCCAATTGCCGCCAAATCCTGTGGATCCGAGAAGGACTGTAGACCGTTCTCTCCAGATGAAGTATATCGCAAAGCTGGAATATCGGTCGGTTCGGCCTCTGGAGCCGCTGCGGGAACCGTCATGCGATCGCTCTTCCTGGTCGGAGCCAAGCTGCTTGGCATCTATCTGATTCTGGATGGCTTGGTTGAAGGCATGTTGTTGATGGGTGGAAATGTGGGCATGGCGCCCTACGCGACGCAAATTGCCATTTCCTGTACCGTCAAATTAATGGCGGGGACGGCGCTTGCCTTTTTCACGGGGATCGTGGCGACGGGGCTGCGGATGCCCGAATCGATGGCGGAGCCGGTGCCGACCTTTAACTACCGGACGGGATTGGAAATCGGCATTGTGCTGCTTGGCGTGTTCGAATTGTTTGGCGCGCTTCCGTCAGCCATCATGCGGATGATCGACTTCTTCCGCCAGATTTCGCGAACTCGCGATCCGTACGACATCGTGAGCATCGAGGTGCTGCGCGTGGCACTGGCCGTCGCGATGATCGGTTTTGCTCAACGGATCGCGGTTTTTTTGGAGCGCGTGAACCGACATTCGTCGGGTCCGTGACACGGTCTGACGATTCGTTCGGGAATTCAGCATGCTCCGCGGTCTCTACACCCGGCACGTTCGAGAAGCGCTGCGAACCCCCCCCGGCCTCGGCTCCGAAGCGCTTCTGTCTGGCGCTCGTCCTGTCGATTTTCGGGGCCCTGTTGATGGTGGGTCGGCAGATGACGACCCCTTTCCATCAGGTGGTCATCATCGACCTATCGTTCTGGTCGCTGCCCAAATACACGCTGTTGAGCCTGGGACGCGGATTCGCGGCTTATTTCCTGTCGCTGGCCTTTACCCTCATTTACGGAACGTATGCCGCCCATCATCGCCGAGCCGAGACGGTCATGCTGCCGGTGCTCGACGTGCTGCAGGCGATTCCCGTCCTCGGCTTCCTGCCGGGCCTCGTGCTGGCGCTGGTGGCCCTCTTTCCCCGGCACGAATTGGGCCTCGAAATCGCCTGCATCGTGATGATCTTCACGGGCCAGGTGTGGAACATGACCTTCAGCTTCCACGGCAGCATCAAGGCCATTCCACAAACGCTCCGCGAGGTCGCCGCCATTCATCAGCTTTCGCAGTGGCGCATCTTCCGCCAGCTCGAGGTCCCCGCAGCCATGATCGGGCTGGTCTGGAACTCGATGATGTCGATGGCCGGTGGCTGGTTTTTCCTCACGGTGACCGAGGCCTTCACCCTCAAGGAGCACGATTACCGGCTGCCCGGCATCGGCTCGTACATGAACGAGGCGATCCTCGCCTCCAACGTCCCGGCCATGATCGGCGGCGTGGTCGCCATGGTCCTGATGATCGTGTTTGCCGACCAGGTCGTGTGGCGGCCTCTTGCCGCCTGGAGCCAGAAGTTCAAGGTGGAGGACGTCGCCGCCGTCGTCGAGCCGCATTCCTGGGTGCTCGACCTGGCCCGCCGCTCCACCTGGCCCCGGCAGGTCCTTTCCATGTTCGACACGTCGCAGCATTCGATGGTCGGAGCCGGTTTGCGGCCGAAGTTCTTGAGCCACAATTCTCAAACGAACCCGACGGCGGCCCGCATCCTGAGAATCATGTTCACAACGGCGAAATACCTGGCGCTCGCCGGTCTCGCCGCCGCGGCCATTTGGGGAGGTTGGTCGATCGTCAAGTTGCTGGTCAACCTCCCGATCGTCGATTCATCCCGGCTTGGCGATTGGCGGACGGTCCTGTTGGCGCTCGGAGCGTCATTCTTGCGGACGACAACGCGCGGTCTTGTTGGGCGCGGCCTGGACGCTGCCGGCCGGCATCTTGATCGGCCGCTCTCCCCGCTGGTCGGAACGTCTGCAGCCGGTGATCCAAGTCCTCGCCAGCTTCCCCGCCCCCATGGTGTTTCCCCTGGCGACGGGCCTGTTGTTCCTGCTGCACATCAGTTTCAACATCGGCTGCACCGTGCTCATGCTCCTGGGGACGCAGTGGTACATCCTGTTCAACGTGATTGCCGGCGCCTCGTCGATTCCGGCCGACTTGCAGGAAGTCGCCTCCGTTTTCCATTGGAGCCGGTTCCAGCGCTGGACACGCTTATATATTCCCTGCGTCTTCCCTTTCTTGGTGACGGGCCTGATCACGGCGGCCGGCGGGGCCTGGAACGCCACGATCGTGGCCGAATACCTCCAAATGCCGGGGAAGCCGGACCCGTACATGGCCTTCGGTCTGGGCTCCGTCATCAGCCAGGCGACCAACCACGGAGATTATTCGCTCCTGGCGGCCTCGGTGGTGACCATGGCGGTCGCCGTCGTCACCATCAACCGCTTCTTCTGGAAGCGCCTCTACCGGGTGGTCGAGGAACGTTTCAGCCTCGCCGGCCAGAACTAGTCCGAATGAGGTAAAGTCGTTCCTCCACGGTCCAAAATCCCGCAGCGTAGAATTACACTGTTCCCCTCCAGCGGCGTCGGACGATGAAATCGGAAACGGGCGATCGTTTCCGGCTCCGCCTTTCGGACTTTGAATTTCGTCGGTACGACGCATGGCCACCTCGAATAACAATTCGATCTCCGCCGTCCGGAACGTCTGGGTCACGTTCGATGGGGGCAACCGCGTCATTCTGCAAGACGTGTCGCTCGACGTGGCGCCCAACGAGATCCTGGCCATTCTCGGCCCCAGCGGCTGCGGCAAGAGCACGCTCGTGCGGGTGATGGTCGGACTGATCCGGCCGACGCGGGGCGAAGTCCTCGCGCATGGGAAGCCGCTGCAAGGGTTGCACCCGGGGATCGCGCTCGTCTTTCAGAACTTCGGCCTGTTCCCCTGGCTCACCGTGCGGCAGAACGTGGAGATGGCGCTCGCCGGCCTCGACGTGCCGCCGGATGAGGCGCACGATCGCGTCGAGCGGTGCATCGACACGGTCGGCCTGGGCGGCCACCTGGATGCCTTCCCCAAGGAGCTGTCCGGCGGCATGAAGCAGCGGGTCGGCATCGCCCGGGCTATGGCCCGCGCGCCTGAGCTGTTGTGCATGGACGAACCGTTCAGCGCGCTCGACGTCTTCACCGCCGAAAGTCTGCGGAGCGAGATCTACAACCTGTGGATCGGCCGACACGGTGCGCCGGGCCGTTTGCGCCCGCCGTCGAGCCTGAAAGGCATCGTGATGATCACCCACCTGATCGAAGAGGCGGTCTTCCTGGCCGACCGCATCGTGATCATGGGAACGATGCCCGGGCACATTCGCCAAATTCTGCCCAATTCGCTTCCTCACCCGCGGGACTATCAATCGGTCGAGTTCCTGAAGAGTGTGCAGCAGATCCACGCAATCATCGTCTCGGAGCACATGCCGGACGAGCCGGCGGCCGCCGCCCCCGCCGGGCAGGCGACCACGATGGAGCCGATCCCCCCCGTCGAACTGGGCCAGGTGATCGGCTTGCTCGAAATCGTGCAGGACCACCGCGGCCGCGTCGACGTCTTCACGCTCGAAAGGCTCACCGACGTCGAGTTCGGCCACACGCTGGCCCTGGTCATGGCGGGGGAAATGCTCGATTTCCTCGACACGCCCAAGGAGATGGTGATTCTGACCGACGTGGGCCGCCGGTTCCTGCAGCAGGACGCACCCGGCCGCCAGGCCATCCTCCGCGAGCAACTTCTCAAGCTCGATCTGTTCAAGTTCATCGTCAAGCGGCTCAAGTGCGCACCGAAAAGCAGCTCCCCAAAGAGATCGTGGAAGAGGACCTCGTGATGCGGATGCTCACCCGCGACATCGAACCCCTCTTCGACACGATCGTCGCCTGGGGCCGCTCGGGCGAACTCTTCGGCTATGCTCCGACGACCGAAACGCTCTACCTCGGCGAGCCGCAGGGTTGATTGCGACTTCCGCAGCCGCGGTTGCGATACAATCGCTAGCTTGCCGAATTGCCGAAGCTGTAGAATCGGAACTCGCCAATCCCCTTCGACGAGTTTTCACCGTATAGGCCCAGCGAGGTGCTCATGGTTGCCCGACAAACGACGGTGTTGCTTTGTGCCTGCACGTTGGTCGTCGCGCTCGAGAACCCGAGCTTTGCCGGCGACGAGCCGCAGTATCGTTTTGGCGAGATCGTCGTGCCGAAGGCCTCGGCCGACGAGTCGATTCGCGGACGATTCTCGCTGCCACAAGCAATCCAATATCTCGATCACGGCGCGCTCGCCTGGAGCGGTGCGCGGAAGTGCATTTCGTGCCATACCACGGGAACGTACATGCTCGTGCGTCCCGCCTTGACGGCTCAGGTTGGGCCGCCGCCGCAAGAAATGCGGAAACGTCACATCGCCGCTTTTAAAGATCTGGCCGCGATGAAGCGGGAAGATTTGCAGTTATCGACGCGGCCGGGTCAGGTGATCTACGCGGCCGCCGGCTTCGCCGAGTGGGACGCCCACGTGACGAAATCGCTCTCCGCGGAAACGAAGCAGGCCCTCGCGCTGATGTTCGAGTTGCAGCAATCCAGCGGCACGTGGGGTTCGCGCGACTGCTGGCCCCCATATGAATCAGACGCCTTCCATGAAGCGACAATCGCGGCAATCGCGGTCGCCGATGCGCCCGGCTGGCTGAAGAACCTGCAGGATCCCGCGCAACGGGCCGGCGTCCATCGCTTGAAGCATTATCTGCGCACCGCAAAGCCGCCGCACGATTATGGCCGCGTGCTGCTGTTATGGGCCTCGACGCGGATGCCCGACCTGCTGACAGAGGAACAACAGCGGACGCTCGTCGAAATGATCGAGCAACATCAACGAGACGACGGCGGCTGGTCGCTTCGGTCCTTTGCCGCGCCGGAGGCCTGGGGACGCGGCAACCGCGCAGCCAAGCTGCGGGGCGAGCCCGAATTCCATCAGCCTCCCAGCGATGGGCACATGACGGGCATGGCCCTCCTTGCCCTTCGCGAAGCGGGCGTGCCGGCCACCGATCCTCGCATTCAGCGCGGCGTCGCCTGGCTCTTGAAGAACCAGCGCGTTTCCGGACGCTGGTGGACGCGATCCCTTAACACCGACACGAAGCACTACATCACGTACAGCGGCACGGCTCTTCCCTTGCTGGCTCTGAGTGCGTGCCACGTGCTCCCGATCGAAGCGGCCGACAGGGCGCATCGAGCGCGATCAGCTTGCTCTATTGATGCGACAAGTACTCCTCCAGCTTGTCGAACGAGCCGGTCCAGCCTTGCGTCATGCTGCCTCGGGCCTTGATGAACGTTTCGAGTTCCTCGCGCGTCGTAGCCCCGTGCGGTTCCCAGGTCACCGTCACGCGCGTGCGGTCCGGGCCTTCGGCCGTCAACTGCACGATCGTCAACATGGTCGCCGGCCAAGTGGGAGACAGCGGATGGCGGGTGACGTTTTCGTGTTCGTCGCAGAACTGTTGCGTGTAAGCGATGAGACCGGGCTTCTCGACCTTTAAGTATTCGGCCCGCCCGTACATCTTGGCTCCGCCCGGACCCGACATGACTTAGAAGATATGCCCGCCGGGTTTGATGTCGGCCTTGAGGAATTGCATCGTGAAGCCGGTGGGCGGGAGCCACTGGGCGAGGTGCTGCGGATCGCTCCATACCTGGAACATCAGTTCCAGCGGCGCGTCGAACGAGCGGTTGATCACGAATTTCTCTTGGCCCGACGACTCTTTTGCCAGGTACTCCGCGAGCCGGTCCCAGGTCGCGTCGCCCCCCGCCTGCTTGATGAACTTGCGGATCTCTTCGGCCGCTTCCGGAGTCGCCAGCGACATGGTCATCTCCATCCGCGTCTTGCCGTCGACTTCGGAGAAGAGCACCGTCACGCGAAAGAGCGGAGGCCGATCGTCGTGGCCGCCGTGGTCGTACACAAGTTTGGCGTACGGCTCGATCTCGTAATACAACGTCTTGTTGGGGTAATCGACGCCGTCGGGACCGTGCATGGTGTAGGTCCAATGCCCGCCCGGCCGGAAATCCTTGTCGTGCGTCGTGAGAGTGAAGCCCCGCGGTCCCCACCAGTGGGCGACCTGTTCCGGATCGGTCCAGGCGTCCCACACCGCTTTCACCGGCGCGTCGTACAGACGGCTGATCCGGATCTCGTTCGGCTTAGCTTTTGCGATCATGGTGCTTTCCTTTGGCCTCTTTGTTCGCAGTCACCGTTTTCAAGTAGGCATCGAGGCGGTCGAAACTCTCTTCCCAGAATTGGCGATACTGGTCCATCCAGTCGGCGACGTCCTTCAAGCCGTCGCCGTTGAGCTTGCAGGGACGCCACTGCGCGTGGCGGGTCTTCGTGATCAGGCCGGCCCGTTCCAGGACTTTCAGATGCTTGGTGACGGCAGGCAGGCTCATCGCTTTCAAAAAGGGTTTGGCTAGATCGGAGACGTTAGCCTCTCCCTTCGACAGCCGGGCCAGCATCGCCCGACGCGTCGGATCGGCGAGGGCTGCAAAGGTCTGGCTGAGCGCATCGGGCATCGTATTACACCGACCAGTTAATTAACTTATGAGTTAAATACTAAATCATGGCCGCGAGGGCGTCAAGAGTGTCCGGCGATGCGGCGGCCGGTCGGACATCTGTCGCCGGCTGGTTGTTGCTCCGGCGCGGCGATCGTATGATCCGCGCATGGCCCGCGAAGTGAATGTGTTCTTGCTGCCGCGCGAATTCGAGCCGAACGACTTGTCCGGCCGCGTGGCCGTCGTCATCGACGTGTTGCGGGCGACCACCACGATCGTGACGGCACTCGCCAGCGGAGCGCGGTGCGTGATTCCCTGCGGCGACGTTGACGATGCCCGCCGCATCGCCAGCGAATATTCCGCGGGCGAGGTGCTGCTGGGTGGCGAGCGGGGCGGTGTGCGGATCGAGGGGTTCGATCTCGACAATTCGCCGGGCGCCTATACCGCCGATCGCGTCGCCGGCAAGACGGTCATCTTCACCACGACCAACGGCACGGCCGCGTTGCTGCGGGCGCAGCAGGCCGAACGCGTGCTCTTGGGCTCGCTCGTCAATCGGCGGGCCCTCGTGCGAGAGCTGCTGGCCGACGCGGGGCCCGTGAACCTGGTCTGCGCGGGGACCGAAGGTTTCGTCACCGCCGAGGACGTGCTGGCGGCCGGGGCCATCGCGTCCGAATTGGACGCGGTCGCCGGCGGCACCGCATCGCCGGCCGACACGGCCCTCATCGCCCGCGAATTGTGGACCTCCTGCGAAACGTCGAAAGAACGGCTGCGGAGCGTCCTGCGGCAAAGCCGCGGCGGACGCAACCTGGTCGCGCTCGGCTTCGACGCCGACATCGAGTTTGCCGCCCGTGTCGATGCGATCCCGCTCGTGGCCGAGTATTTTCCGGCGACGGGCGACGTTCGGGCTGTGCGGTAAAGGAAGCTTCCGCTAGGCTACGGACGAGTCGCGCGAAGTTCCCTCGTGGTCCCTCGTTCCCAAGCTCCGCTTGGGAACGCATCTCCGCGAAGCTCTGCTTCGCTACTGTGTTGTTCGACACGGTACTGAGCGGCGAGCCGAGATGGAGGGACTCGAAGCGGAGTCCGCCGCAGGCGGATGCATTCCCAAGCAGAGCTTGGGAACGAGAAATCGAAACTCAAGCGGAAGTCAGATTCACCCATGCCGAAGTCGATGGAGCAAATCGTCGCCTTGTGCCGGCGACGCGGATTCATCTTTCAGTCCTCGGAGATCTACGGCGGCCTCAACGGTTTCTGGGACTACGGGCCCTTGGGAACAGAGCTCAAGCGGAACGTCCGCAACGCCTGGTACCACGACATGGTCACCAACCATGACGAGTTCTCGGTGCTGCCCGGCGCCGCAGACCTTCTCGATGGTCGGCATCGAATCGTCGATCATCATGCACCCGCAGGTCTGGAAGTGCTCGGGGCACTACGACCTGTTCATCGACATGATGGTCGATTGCCGCGAGTGCAAGGCCCGCTTCCGTGCCGACCACGTCAAAACAAACGAATGTCCCCTCAAGCCGAGCAAGCATCCCGGCGAGTTCGAGAAGTGCAAGCTCACCGAGCCGCGCGAATTCAACCTGATGTTTAAGACGGTGATCGGCGCCCTCGCCGGCGAAGAGGGGACCGCCTTCCTGCGGCCCGAGACAGCCCAGGGGATGTTCGTCAATTTCAAAAACGTCCTCGACAGCACGCGCGTCAAAGTCCCGTTCGGCATCGCGCAAGTCGGCAAGAGCTTCCGTAACGAGATCACGCCGCGGAACTTCACCTTCCGCTCCCGCGAATTCGAGCAGATGGAGATGGAGTTCTTCTGCCATCCCAGCGAGTCGCGGGCCTGGTACCAGTACTGGCGCGATCGCCGCTACAACTGGTACATCAACTTGGGATCTCCAAAGAGAACCTGCAGCTCCGCGACCACACGGCCGACGAGCTGTCGCACTACTCCTGCGGCACGGCCGACGTCGAGTATGCCTACCCGTTCCTCGACGCGGGGGAATTCGGCGAGTTGGAAGGAATCGCCCACCGCGGCGACTTTGACCTCCGCTCGCACATGGAAGGCAAGCTCGTCAAATCAGGGAACGACCTCGTCGTCGAGAAAGGCCCCGACGGCAATCCCAAACACCGCGGCAGCGGCAAGGACCTCTCGTATTTCGACGACCAGTCGCGCGAGCGATTCGTCCCGCACGTAATCGAGCCGGCGGCCGGCGCCGACCGCGGCACGCTGGCCTTCCTGTGCGAAGCCTATCAGGAGGACGAGCAGCCCGACGAAAAGGGCGAACCGCAAAAGCGAGTCGTGATGCGGTTCCACCCGAAAATCGCCCCAATCAAAGTGGCCGTCTTCCCGCTCATCAAAAAGGAAGGCATGCCCGAAGCGGCGCTGAAGATTTATCGCGATCTCAAAGAGGCGGGAATCGCCAGCTACTTCGACCAGCAGGCCGCCATCGGCCGCCGCTACCGCCGCCAAGACGAAATCGGCACGCCGTTCTGCATCACGGTCGACGGCGAGACAGCCAAAGACGGCACCGTCACCCTCCGCGACCGCGACACGCTGGTTCAAGACCGCGTGGCCGCGAAGTCGATCGTGGAAGAGATCAATCGCCGTCTGCGGGCGAAATGAGGGATGAGGTGCGACGGGTGCGGGACGAGGGGCGAGGGTTGCGGGGTGCGGGGCAAGCAAATCCCCGGGCGCGCCAAAACCCCCTACGAGCCGCCGGCTTTACGCCGGCGGTCTTCGAATCAAGCGTGTTGTGAGCTCGGAAGACCGTCGGCGTAAAGCCGACGGCTCGTGAGAAAACATTGAGCACGCTGCCAGCTTGCTAGCGGTAAAAATCGCCGTTATTCACCGCGCTTCTCAGGCTTGTCGTTTCTCTTGCCAGCGTGGGCCGCAACGAGGAGCCCGAGAAGCAGGGCAAGCACGGGGAATACGAAATACATTAAGGCCATTACGAAGCCAGCCTCTCCGTCGGGCGGACCTCCGACATGCACGACGGAGCCGACCACAATCACGATTGCGGCTGACAGAAGGACACCGACTGCAAAACTTCGCACGTATCGCATAGCGAGCTCCGTTTCGATTGCGAGCCGCGTTTTTGCCGGCTTAAAGGCCTTTCGTTCGTCCTTTATCCTTGTCCAGCGCTGGACTGACGGTCGTTGGTGCCACCCCGCCATTCTCAGGCTCGCCGTCGCCGGGTTTCACAGCATACGCCGTTGCGATTCCAAGGAGTCCGAAAAAAATTCCGAGCACGGGGAACCAGAAAAACAGCAAAGCCATCTCGTAGCCAGCCTGATAATCGGGCGGACCCGAAATGTGGACCAGGCAACCCGCCGCCATCAGAAATCCGGCTGCGAGCAGGACGCCGACGACAAAACCAAGTACGTATCGCATAGCGAGTTCCGTTTTGATTGCGAGCCGCGTTTTCTAGTTCAATTGATCGCGCCGGCTTGAAGTGGATCGTTGGCGACCACGGATCACACCGATTCCACTGATAGAAAAGCTGATGAAGATTGCTTGATCCCCCATTTGCATCCGCCCCATGGCTTTGCATCCGCCCCAATGGCGGAATGGCGGAATGGCGGAATGGCGGAATGAACCCCCCGCCTGAAATCTGCCTCTGCTTTTCATCCGTGTCATCGGTGAAATCCGTGGTTCGCATTTCTTTCGTGTAATCAACGTTGCGGACCGGTCGTCCGGAGTTCCCATGCGGATGACAAGACGGCCGACACAGGCGGAAGGCGACGTTTTCGGCTCGGAGGCCACGCTGATCATGGCTGTATTCCTTGCTTGTATCTCCAAGACGCAACCACCCAGCCAATATCACGCGGTTTATCCCCGACGCTGTCGTCTTTGATCCCTCGCCCCGCACCCCTCGGCCCTCGCCCCTCACTCCGCCGTTGACCACCGTCGGTGGCCGAATGATAATAAACGTCAGGCGGCGTCCTTTAGCATCCGGAGGGGCACGGAATGCACTGCTTCGCGTCTGTAAAAGAATTCTCTGCAAAAAATTTGGCGCTTGCACTCGTGACGAGCGCCCTCCTCTCTGGGGGTCTATGCGGCGACCGGCCGGCTTTGGCTGAGGGGCGGCCGTACCATCGCGCGTATCGGCCCGTGCCCGTCTACCACGGGCCGGGGGGGCCGTACTATCGGCGGTATTTCGGTCCGACCTATTACGGATCGGTCTATTACGCGCTGACAACTCCCCGCTTCTTGCCGCCGGCGCCGCCGATGATCGGTGGCGGCTATGGATACGGGTCGGTCTTCGGCAACGGCAATTTGCCCCCAATGTACGGGCCCTACTTCGGCGGCAATCCGTACGCCAGCACTCCGTACTCGGCCTATCGCCCGCCGAGCAATTACTACTTCGATCCGTACTCGAATCCGGCCCTGCAGGCAGCGATGCTGGAAAACCAGCTTCGCTGGGGTCAGAACCTGCCCCCCAACGGCGTTCCCCAGCGGACGCACGTCCGCTTGCGTCCCTCAACGCCCGAGCAACAGGCCAAGAGCATCCACGCGCAGGCGCAGGGCGACGTCTACCTGCATCGGCTCAAGTTCCTCAATGCGTACGAGCGCTACAAGGTGGCCATGAATGCGGCCAACGATCGGCCCGAGCCGTATTTCCGCCTGGGCTTCGCCCTGGCGGCGGTCGGCAGCTTCGACTCGGCCGTCAAGTACATCAAAGAAGGGCTCGACCTCGATCCGCGATGGCCCGCGCATGGTGAACGGCTGGAGGCGATCTTTGGCGACGACAATCGGCTCGCCATCCTGAGCTTGATCGAACGGGTCACCGGCTGGGTCCGCGAGGACATTCGCGATCCCGATCGGCTGTTCCTCGTGGGCGTGTTGCTCCATTTCAACGGCGACAACCGGTCGGGCCAGTTCTTCGAGGCGGCCTACCGGCTGGCCGGCGGCGGAGACCATTTGCTCGCCTTCTTGCAGCCGCAGCCCGAGAACAAGGAAAACCCGAACGGCCCCGCGCAGCCCGGTGGGCCGCGAGGTCCGTATGACAACGCACCGCCGCCCCCGGCGCCGGTCGAGCCGCCGCTGACGCTCGACCAGATTCCCGGAGCCGCGGTTGGCGAGCCGGGTGCCAGTGGCCCGAGTCCGGCGCTGTCGCCACGTCCGCCGGTGCCGAGAAATCCGCCGTCGAATCGTCCGTCGACGACGAACCCGGTTCCGCCTCTACCGGTCCCAGCGAGTCCCGCGCCTGCGGGGCCTCCGGTGCGGTCAAATGATGGCCCGCCCAGCGGAGCGCCGCCGCGGGGGCCGACACCGCCGTCCTCTGTGCTGCCTCTGCCGCCGCTCCCCGTGCCGGCCGCGACTGGGCCGAATCCGCAATCGAATACGCAGCCGCCGACGGGTGGGCCCGAACTGACGCCCACCTCCGTTGTGTCTCCGTAAACGCGGTTGTAAAACGGTGAGGGCGTTAGCGAGGGGCCAGGGATCAGGGAAAGACCCGGAAAGGCAAAGCCTTTCAATGCATTTCCCTGACCCCCGACCCCTGATCCCTGCCCCCTTTTTCAAAGACGCACACCGTGAAATCACACCTCGCACTGCTTGCGTTCGTTCTGTGTTGTGCGGCGGCTCCCGCTGCCGATTGGAAGCCGGCCGCCGGCCCTCTCTTCACGCGGTTTGCCAAGGACGTCTCGCCGGAGAAGGCGCATCCAGAGTATCCGCGGCCGCAGATGGTGCGGGACGAGTGGCAGAACCTGAACGGTTTGTGGGACTACGCCATCCGGCCCCGCGACGAGGCGCGGCCGGCGGAGTTTGACGGCAAGATCCTCGTGCCGTTTCCGGTCGAGTCGGCCCTCTCTGGCGTGATGCAGCGCGTCGGTCCCGGCAAGCGGTTGTGGTATCGCCGCCAGGTGACCGTTCCCGACGCGTGGCGCGGCAAGCGGATCCTGTTGCACTTCGAAGCGGTCGATTGGGAAGCGGTCGTGTCGATCGACGGCCAGATGGTCCGCACGCACAGGGGGGGTTATGCTCCCTTTACGATTGAGGTGACGAATTGGCTCGCGCCCGCAAGCCGCACGAGATCGTCGTCTCGGTATGGGATCCCTCCGACGCCGGCACGCAGCCGTGCGGGAAGCAGCACAACAAGCCGGAAGGGATTTATTACACGCCCAGCTCGGGGATCTGGCAGACGGTGTGGCTGGAGCCGGTGCCGCAAAACTTTTTGCAGGACGTGCGGTTCGTTCCCGATGCCGCGGGTCACAAGGTGACGCTGACGGCCACTCTCGGATGGCAGAGCCAAGGCGCGGTCTTCGCCGAAGTCAGTCTTCCTCAGGGGGGAAAGGTCTCCGGCGTCGCAGCCCTCGGCGAGCTGACCCTGGAGATTCCGCAGGAAACCGTGCAGCTTTGGACTCCCGATTCGCCATTTCTCTATCCCGTCGAAATCCGCCTTGAGAAAGGGCCGGGCGGGGCCGCGAATCAAGTCCTGGATCGCGTGACGAGTTACTTCGCCCTGCGTTCCGTCGGCATCGCCCAGGGTCCGGACAAAAACACGCGGATCGTGCTCAACGGCAAGCCGGTCTTCTTGATTGGGCCGCTCGACCAGGGCTTCTGGCCCGACGGGCTCTACACGGCGCCGACCGATGAGGGCCTCAAGAGCGATATCGAAGTGACCAAAAAACTCGGGTTCAACTTGATCCGCAAGCACGTGAAGGTTGAGCCGGCCCGCTGGTATTACTGGTGCGACAAGCTGGGGATCGCCGTGTTTCAGGACATGCCCAGTGGCGACGCCCACGTTCCCGAAGAGGGCGGGGGACCGCGCGAAATCCGCCGCTCGGCCCAGTCGGTCTATGATTTCGACACGGAACTCATGGACCTGATCGACTCGCGGCGGGCGTTCGGCTGCATCATCGGCTGGGTGCCGTTCAATGAAGGCTGGGGCCAGTTCGACACGGTCCGCCTCGCCAAATGGATCAAGAGTTACGATCCCAGTCGGCTCGTCGATCCGGCCAGCGGCTGGACCGACTTTCCCGTGGGCGACGTGCACGACATCCACGACTATCCGGGTCCGTCGGCTCCGCCGGCCAACAAGGGGCGGGCGTCGGTGTTGGGCGAGTTCGGCGGGCTCGGGCTGCCGATCCCGGGCCACTTGTGGGTCAACACGAAAAAGAACTGGGGCTACCGCAAATACACGAGCCGCGACGCGCTCACAAAGGCGTATCTGGCCCTGGCGGCCAAGCTGCGGCCGCTCGTCGAGTCGCGGTTGTCGGCCGCCGTCTACACGCAGACGACCGACTGCGAGACCGAGGTCAACGGACTCATGACCTACGACCGCGAGCTGATCAAGATGGACGCCGCCAAAGTCCGCGAAGCGAACACGGCCCTCATCCGGCTGCTCGACCGGCCGGCGAGCACGGCGTCAGTCAGTACGCCGCGCCCTTGACGCAGGCACAGGACGCAGGCAAGGGACGTAGCGGCATCCCGACGGAAAAGCGAGCTGTTGGGCCGGTGCTTCGCGGCTCCTCCGCGCCGACGACGGCTCGCAATTTCGCCATCATCAATTCTACGGCAAGGGTCAAGGGGTCGATTCGGGCCGCGCGATTTATCTGTGGTGGTTTCCCTTTTTTTGCGCCGCAGAAAAACCAGAAAAATCGAGAAAACTGGTCAAAAATCTTTCACGATTGTGGACTGGACACTTGGGTAAATGAGAAAAACGGCCTCTCGGCCGGCGAACGGCTCGGTTTATCAATCAAAAATGAGCATCAAGTAGGCGAGAAACAGGAGCAGGTGGACGGCTCCTTGCAGCACGTTGGTTCGCGAGCTGCCGAAGGTGAGAGTGCTCAGCACCAGGGTCAGCACGAGCAGGGTCATGTTGGCCTGGTTGAGCCCCAGGATCACGAGGTGCCCGGTGAAAAAACCGATCGCCAGCACGACGGGGATCGTGAGGCCGATCGTGGCCAGGACCGAACCGAGCAGGATGTTGATCGAGCGCCTGCAGCTCGTTGGCCATGGCGGCCCGAGTCGCGGCCAGCGACTCGGGAGACAAAATCAGAATCGCCACGAACAGCCCGCCCAAAGCCGGCGGAGCGCCCAATTGGTGCACGGCATAATCGAGGGGGATCGCCAGCTTTTCGGAAAGGACGATCACCGGCAGCAGGTAGGCCAATAAGAGCACGAACTGGAACACGATCCGGCGTTTGGCTCGCTCTCGGGCGTGGCTCTCTCCATTCCCGGCGGCGTCGGGATAGGCGGGCATGCGGAAATAATCGCGGTGCCGGCGATTCTGGATCGCCACGAACACGGCGTACAGACCGGCCGACATCACGCTCAGAAAAATCGACTGCCAGCGGGAGAGCGTCGGCCCCGGCGTGCTGACGGTGAAATTCGGCAGAATCAGGCCGAGGACCGCCAGCGGAACGATCACCGCCAAAAAGGCGTTGGCCCCCTGCAGGTTGTAGGTCTGCTCCCCATACCGCAATCCGCCCAACAGGAGCGACAGACCGACCATCCCGTTGAGGACGATCATCACCACGGCAAACATGGCGTCCCGGGCGACCGACGATTTCTCCCCCGCGGCGTACATCACCGACCCGATCATCATCACCTCAATACCGGTGACGGCGAGAGTGAGAATCAGCGTCCCCAACGGCTCGCCCAATTGTTGGGCCAGATGCTCGGCGTGTCGCACGACGGCAAATGCCGACAAGAGGATGACGACAAACAACCACGCGAGCAGAAAGGCGAACCAGGCAAACCCGGACAATTCGGCCAGCCAGTGGTCGCCGAACGCCAGAAACAGTCCGGCCGTGGCGATGCTGACCGCGAGAGGCCATTCCTTGCGAAGGAAGTTGGCGCCCGGCCGGGCAGGGGGAACGGAGAATCGCGGTTCTTCGATCGTTTGCAAGGGCGCCCTCGAATCGGCCTGCCGTTCAGGAATCGCGACTGGCCATCTTACCGAACGGGCGCTTCTTTTCGTGCCATCGGCAATGAGACGTCGTTAATCTTTTTCGGTTTGCGGCCGCGGCCAGATCAACGAGGCAATCACTCCGGCGGCCAGGATCAGCACGATCGCCCCCAGGGTGTACAACATGATGCCCGGGACCCCGTGCAGCACGTCTTTAAAGAGCATTTTCGCGCCGATGAGTGCCAGGATGGCCGCCAGCGAGCGATCGAGATAGTGCAGTCGCTCCAGGACATGGGCCAGCGCGAAGTAGAGGGACCGCAGTCCCAGGATGGCAAAGACGTTGCTCGTAAAGATGAGGAACGGATCCTCCGTGACCGCGAAGATGGCCGGAATGGAATCGACCGCCAGGATCAGGTCGGCCCCTTCCACGGCGACCAGTGCGAGGGCCAGCGGAGTCAGGTACCGGCGGCCGTCTCGCCGCACGAGGAATTTCTGTCCCTCGAAGTCGTCCGTGACGGGAAACCATTTGCGGACGATCCGCACCAGCCGGTTGTCGTGAACCTGCCGCTTTTCCTTCGTGAACAGCATGCGGACGGCCGTCACGATCAGGATGGCCCCAAAGCCGTACAACAGCCAATGGAACTGCTCGATGAGGGCGACGCCGACCAGGATCATCGCCCCCCGCATGAGCAGAGCGGCCAGAATGCCCCAATACAACAGCCGATGCTGATAGACGGGCGGGACGGCAAAATAGGCGAAGACCAGCGCGATGATGAAGATGTTGTCGACGCTGAGCGATTTTTCCAGGATGTACCCGGTGAAAAAGGCGAGGGCGGCCGTCTGTCCGTCCGGCTCGGTGTTGGGCAGATCAAGCCCCAGCCAGTGCCGCTCGTAGGCGAAATAAAGGAGCAGGTTGAAGAGGAGGGCCAAACCGATCCAGACACCGGACCAGATGAGTGCCTCGCCGGGATGGATCACGTGGGCCTTTCGATGGAAGACCCCGAGATCGAAGGCCAGCAACAGCCCGATCAGCAGGATGAAACCCAGCCATAACCAGCCCACGGCACGCTCCCAGACGATTCGGCAGGCCGGCCCCTTTTTTGGGGTGGCCGCCACGTGATTTAATGCGTGTCTTACATGCGGCAGCCGGCGATACGATTGCAAAGGCTCGACTGCCATAACGGATAACGACAAATAATGGCGACGGGATCATTCAACCAGAAAGGGATCGCTTGACGATTTCACAACTTCGACGCGCTGCGGCCGTCTTTGTGGCTTGTTTGCTTCTCTCGATTGTCGTCCGGGCCGACGAATTTCCTGCCGAACTCACGCGGTTCGAGCCCGGCCCGGCGAATCCCATATTTACGGCGGAGGGTCCGGGGCATTGGGACGTCAAAATGCGGGAACGGGGTTGGATCCTGCGAGAAGGTGCGACCTACAGCCTGTGGTTCACAGGGTACGACGGGACGCGGGAAGGGCTCAAGATGCTCGGGTACGCGACTTCGTCCGACGGTATTCATTGGACCCGGGACCCGCGCAATCCGATTTACCGCGGTCATTGGGTCGAGGACATGATGGTCGTGAAACAGGGCGGCACGTATTACATGTTCGCCGAAGGGCAGGACGATCACGCCCAACTGTTTACGTCGCCCGACAAGATCAATTGGACATGGCGCGGCTTTCTCGACATTCGCCTGGCCGACGGCAAGCCGATTTCCAAAGGCCCATACGGAACGCCCACCGCCTGGTTTGAAAACGGCCACTGGTACTTGTTCTACGAGCGGGGCGACCGGGCGGTCTGGCTGGCCGAGTCGAAAGATCTGAAAGTCTTCACCAACGTGCAGGACGAGCCGGTGCTCGTCCCTGGTCCGGGTGAATACGACCGGAAAATGATCGCCCTCAACCAGGTCATCAAATACGACGGGCGATATTACGCCTGCTATCACGGCTCGCCCGGCGGAGCGCGGCCCGTTTCCTGGTCCAGCAACCTGGCCGAGTCGACCGATCTCATTCACTGGAAGAAGTACCCCGGCAACCCGTTGCGGCCGCTGGCTGAGAATAAGTCGAGCAACCTGCTGATCAATGACGGCAAGGAATTCCGGCTGTACACGATGCACGATTCCGTATCGGTCTTTTTTCCCGTCGCCAAATCGTCGTCCCGGTCGCCTTGAGGGTCCAATTGCAGCCGAGGACGGGCCCGGTACAATGGACCGAAGGTGCTAACTGTTCAACAGTTGCGAAGAAGCCCGTTTGGCGTGGATTCTGCAGACAAATCTGGGGCGTTTGGCCGTCTAAAGGTTGCTCCAGTTCAAAGGGTCGAGATCCATGGCGTCCCGGTTTGCGGTCCCTCCCGCTCGTGCGGTTCGACTGGCTGGCCTGCTGCTGGCCGGTCTGTTCGCCGCCTCGGGATTCGTGCGAGCGGGTGACGCCCCTGCGGTTTCTGCGTCGGCTTTGCTCAATGCGGATGAATCGGCCGACTCCGTGGCTGCCTTGGCACGGGTGATTGATCGGGAAGTGGCCGCACGCTGGACCGAAGAGCAACTCGAACCGGCTCCTGCCGCGGACGATGCCGAATTCCTCAGGCGGACGTACCTCAATATCGCCGGGCGGATTCCCTCCTGCACGGAAGTGCAATCGTTCCTCGAAGAGAAGCGACCCGACAAGCGGCGCCGCGTCGTCGATCGGCTGCTGGAGAGTCCGGCCTATCCGACGCATTTGGCAGGAGTCCTGCGTGCCGCTATCGTTCCCGAGGTCAACACCGACCCGCAGTTGCAGTTCCAGGGCGCCCCGGCCTTCGATCAGTGGCTGCGGGGGCGGATTGCCGATAACGCCGGTTACGATCAGATCGTCCGCGAATTGCTGAAGGCGCCGGCCGGTGGGCAGGGGCCAGGGTTCTATTTCGTCGCCAAAGGGGCCAAGCCGGAAAACATTGCGGCCGGGGCGGCCCGCGTCTTCCTCGGTGTGCGGATCGAGTGCGCCCAGTGTCACAACCACCCGTTTGCCAAGTGGCGTCGCGAGCAGTTCTGGCAATTCGCGGCGTTTTTTGCAGGCATCGATCGGCCCCCCAATGGCCCGATCGGCGACGACGCGCGAGTGGCCCAGCTGACGATTCCCGGCATCGGAAAAGTGGTGCAGGCCAAATTCCTGGATGACCGGCGTGCCGACCTGAGCGGCCACGGCCGCCCGCGGGACGTGTTGGCGGATTGGATCGTCGGTCCACAGAATCCCTTTTTTGCGCGGGCCGCGGTAAACCGCATCTGGGCTCATTTCTTCGGGACGGGAATCGTGGACCCGATCGACGACTTCGACGAATCGAATCCGCCGAGCCATCCGCAGCTGTTGGCCGCACTCGCGTCCGAATTCTCGCAACAGAAATATGACGTGAAGTTCCTGGTCCGCGCGATCTGTGCCAGTCGCCCCTACCAGTTGTCGAGCCTGCAAACTGATCCTCGTCAATCGGATCGGCGGCTCTTCGCTCGCGGGACGATCAAAGGTTTGTCGTCGGCCGAATTAGCGGCGAGCCTCGCTCAGGCGGTCGGTGAGTCCGACGCAACCGAGGACGCAGGCATGGCTCGGCCCGGGGCTCCTCCCGCTGCGTCTCCCTTGCGGGCGATGGTTGCGGAGCTGTTCAAGACCGACAATGCCGACGCCGTCGATGCCGAGGCGAACATCCTGCAGGCGCTGGCCCTGATGAACAGCGCGGGGATCGATCAATCCACGGCACCGGCAAAGGGCAACACACTGGGAGCGGTGCTCGAGAGTCCTTTTTTAGACACGGCCGGACGGATCGAAATCCTGTACCTCTCGACCCTCAGCCGCCGCCCTACGCCCCAGGAGCTGGCAAAATTCGTGAAATACGTCGATTCGGGGGGGACCCACAGCGCCTCGAAGCCGAAGATGGGGAGCGTCTTTCAGCAGATGATCACGACCGACCGGACGAAATCGCGCGGCGACAAGGGGGTCGCGTTGGGCGACGTCTTCTGGGCACTCCTCAACAGCAGCGAATTCTTAACCAATCATTGAAGAGGGACCTCTGATCCCTGGAGTCTCGCCATGTGGACACGACGCGACTGGTTGCGGATGGCGGCGGGAGTGTCGTTTTGTTCGGCCTCCGGGTGGATCGAGGCGTTGGCGGCCGATACGCGCCGGCATCCGGATCGCAAGCGGTCGTGCATCCTCTTGTGGATGCCGGGTGGACCGAGCCAGCTCGACACCTTCGATCCCAAACCCGGGCATGCCAACGGCGGCCCGTTCAAGGCGATCGTCACGGCGGCTCCCGGCGTGAGGATCAGCGAGCACCTCCCCAAGCTGGCCAAACAGATGGACCGGGCGGCCGTGATCCGCTCGATGTACACGAAGGAGGGAGACCATAACCGGGCAACCGTGTTGATGCGGACGGGCTACCTGCCGCAGGGGCCGATTCGTTATCCGAATATCGGCTCCCTGTTTTCCAAGGAGCTGATGGAACCGGCGTCCGAGATGCCGGCCTTCGTCAGCATCGCCCCGTCCGGATTTACGACAACGGGTCCCGGATTCCTCGGTCCGCAATACGCGCCGATGGTCGTCGGCAACGGCCGCGACGCGGTTCCCACTGGGCAGCCGATGTCGCAGGACGAATTTGGCCCGCCGCTGCGCGTCGAAAACCTCGACTCGCCCGCCGGCATCACCACCACGCACGCCGAGGCCCGGCTCGGTTTGCTCAAGGATCTCGATCGCGATTTTCTCGCCCATCGCCAGGGTGTTCCCGCGGCCAGCCATGTGTCGGCCTACGAACGGGCCGTCCGTCTCATGCGGGCCAAGGGGAGCGAGGCGTTCGATTTGGACGAAGAACCGCGGGAACTCCGCCTCAAATATGGCCGGACGCAATTCGGGCAGGGTTGTCTTCTGGCCCGGCGGCTGATCGAGCGGGGGGTGCCCTTCGTCGAAGTTTCCCTCGCGGGCAGCCAGCCTTTGGCCTGGGACACGCACGTGGACAATTTCAAATCGGTCACCAGCCTCAGTGGAACGCTCGACGCGGGCTGGTCCGCGCTCGTCGACGATCTCATGGATCGGGGCATGCTCGACAGCACGTTGATCGTCTGGATGGGCGAATTTGGCCGCACGCCGAAGATCAACCCCAACAACGGCCGCGACCATTTTCCGCTGGCCTGGTCGACCGTCCTCATGGGAGGCGGCATCCACGGTGGACACGCGATCGGTAAGACGGCCGCCGATGGTATGTCGGTGGTCGAGCGGCCCGTCGTTGTCGGTGACTTCCTGGCCACGATTTGCCGCGGATTGGGGATCGATCCCTCGCGGCAGAACGTTTCGAACGTCGGCCGGCCGATCCGCATCATTGATCCGAAGGCGTCTCCCATCAAAGAAGCGCTCGCATGAGCGTCGGCCGGCGATTCCTGTGCGTTGCCATCGTGGCCGCTTGCGCTCTCCTTTGGGTAAACGTGAGCACACGGACAATCGCACAGGACGGGAAAGCGGCTCAGAACGGCGACGTTCAGGACTTGCTCTACCTTTCCCCGAAGCGGCCGATCGTGATCCGGCTGCACATTCGCGTCGACGGGCAACCGTTGACGGAGATGCGCACGGCCATCGCGCGGGCGATTTTCGATTCGCTCGACGCGGACAGCAACGGAGTTCTGGAGGGGAACGAACTGGCCGGCGTTCCGTCGACCGAATTGCTGGCCGTGGCGGCCAAAGGCGCCGGAAAAAAAACAGTTGAGTCGCGCAATCGACCGAACAAGCCGAGAAAACAACGCATCACGGCAGACGAGCTCACGGCCCATTTGCTCTCCTCGATCGGCACCCCCTTTGCGATCGTCGTCGAGACCGGTGCAAAGTCGGCTGGTAAGTCGGCGGCGGAGAGGCTGGTGGCTGGTCGCTATGGATCCTCGCAGAGCGACAGCCTCGAGATGAGCTCGCTGTTGGCCATCCTCAATGCCAACGGCGACGGACGCGTGACGCTCGACGAATGCACGCGGGTCGACGAGCTCTTCCACCTGCTCGATCTGAATGATGACGAGACGATTTCGCGAACGGAAATGGCCGAAGTCGCCGCCGCCAAGAATTCGTCGAGGAAACGGGCGCCGACCCCCTTGAGCGACCTGGCCAGTCTCTTACAACCGATCGACCGGCAGGGGACCGAGGAAGAACTCGCGCGCAAACTGGCGGAGAAATACGGCCGCACGTCTCCCGCGCTCGCGGCCACGCGGCTAGGTGATCCGACGCCCCGTTGCGAATTGGACGTGGCACTTCCCAGGAAAACGCTTGAGAAGCCAGCCGTCGCTCTGCACGGCGGATCGACGTCCGTCAACGACGACAGCATCGGTCTAGCCACCGGAAAGCCGGACGAAATGCTCCTTCGGCTGGGCCCTCTGCCGATCGAACTCCAGGCGGCCGAGTCGCCGCCGCGGCCGGTCTCCCAAACGGCGTACGCCAAATCGCTCTTCAAACGGGCCGATCGGGACAATAACGACTATCTCGACGCCAGCGAATTCGCCGGCACCAACCTCGGGCTCGGCCCGGACGAATTCAAAGCCATTGATCGCGACCACAACGGCATGATTTTCGAGGAAGAATGGGTCGCGTTCATGACGGTTTACCAGATCGTTGCCGACCACCGTGTGACCTTAACCATCGCCGGGGCTGCCACCGATCCGATCGCCCAATTCGATTCCAACGGCGACGGCCGATTGACTCACAACGAATGGGTCCGGGCACTCGCCACGATCCGCTCCTGGGACACGAACCACGACGGCGAAATTTCGCCTGAGGAAATTCCACGGCGTTTTGTCGGCACGTTCCATCTGGGCACGCTGAGCCCGGCGGGCAACCAGTCGATGGCCCCGATGATGGGCATGACAAGCCCGCCGGCCGCGGCCGCCAGTTCGGCCCCCGCCTGGTTCCAGAAAATGGACCGGAACCGGGATGGCGAGGTCTCGCTCCGCGAGTTTCTCGGCCCGATTTCGGTCTTTCGCCGCCTGGACTCCAATCACGACGGGTATCTGCAGCCCGAGGAAGCGCTCCAGGGGAGCGAGTGAACGGGCGTGCGTCGGTTCTTCCCCGGCGCCGGTTGGCAACGGTTTATTCGGGACCGGTGTTGACACGATTGTAAATTCGACATATCGTCCCGCCGCGCTGCAATTGTCGATCAGTGGCGTCTGTTGAAGCCGCCAACGGCCGGCAAAGCAGTTCGCAACGCGCAAGCATGACGGGCCGGACCGCAAAGGATGTGCGTCGTTCGGCAGCGGGCCGCTCTGTGGCCGATCGCTGTGCGAGGGGGGATCAAGGATGATCATCAGCAGGACGCCGTACCGGATCTCGTTTTTCGGCGGCGGCACCGACTATCCGTCGTGGTATCACGTTCACGGCGGGGCGGTCCTCGCGGCGACGATCGACAAGTACTGCTATCTCACGTGCCGATATCTCCCCCCTTCTTCGAACACCGGTCGCGGATCGTCTATTCCAAGATCGAATCGTGCGCGACCAACGAAGAGATTACGCATCCCTCGGTCCGCGAGGTGTTGCGGCATCTCGAGATCAAGCGGGGCATCGAAATCCATCACGACGGCGACTTGCCTGCCCGCAGCGGAATGGGGTCGAGTTCCGCGTTCACGGTGGGCCTGTTGCACGCCGCGTACGCCTTGCAGGGGCAGATGCCGACCAAACGGCAGCTGGCCGACGAAGCCATCTACGTTGAACAGGAAGTCCTGAAAGAGACCGTCGGTTCGCAGGACCAGGTGATGGCGGCCTTTGGCGGCCTGCGGCACGTGCAGTTTCTACCGGGCGGGGATTTTTCAGTCCGCCCGATCACGTTGCCGGCGCCGCGCCTGCTCGAGCTCAATGACCATTTGATGCTGTTCTATACGGGGATCGTCCGCACGGCTTCCGACCTCGCCAAAAGCTATGTGGACGACATCCACTCCAAGCGGCGGCAACTGCGGATCATGAAAGACCTCGTCGACGAGGGGCTTTCGATCCTCAACAGTGGCAAAGACCTCAATGTTTTCGGCCAGCTTTTGCACGAGGCGTGGCTCGCCAAGCGGAGTTTGAGTGCACAGGTCTCGAATTCGCAGGTGGACGAGTTGTACAGCCGGGCGCAGGCCGCCGGAGCGATCGGCGGCAAGCTCACCGGCGCAGGGGGGGGCGGGTTCATGCTGTTGTTTGTTCCCCCCGACCGGCAAGAGGCGGTGAAGGCCAGTCTCGATCACCTGATCAACGTGCCGTTCCGCTTCGAGCCGAGCGGCAGCCAGATCATCTTTTACGAGCCGGGCGTTGATTATTCGGCGGAGGACGAGGCCCGTAGCGGCAAGAGCATCGAAAAGTTCCGCGAATTGACGGTGCTCCGCGCGGCCTGAAGCGATTGGACAAAGAACGACAGACGAAGAAACCCAGATTCTTCGGGAAAACAGAGTGGAGCGACACGTCCCGATTTACATTGCGGGGGGACAGACGCTGATCGGTTCGGCCCTTTTGCGACTCCTCAAGTCGCAAGGGTTTACGAACGTGGTCGGCGCGCCGCCGGACGAGCCGAATCTTTGTTCGGCTGCCGCGGTGGACGAGTTCTTTCGCCGAAACCGGCCCGGCTACGTGATCTTCGCGGCTGGCAAGTCGGGGGGCATCCAGGCGAACCGCTCGTTCCCCGCCGACTTGATGCTCGACAACCTGCTTTCCGAATGCCACGTGATCGACGCGGCACACCGCTACGGCGTGAAGAAACTCTTGTACCTCGCCAGCTCGTGCAGCTATCCGAAACACTGTCCGCAGCCGATGCGGGTCGAATCGATGTGGACGGGGCCGCTCGAACCGACCAATGACGCGTACGCCGCGGCCAAGCTCGCCGGCATCACGCTGTGCCAAGCGTATGCTCGCCAGCACGGTGACAATTTCATCTGCGGCATTCCGGCCAATGCCTTCGGTATCGAGGACGACTTCACTCCCGAAGGGGGTCACGTCATCCCGGCCCTGATTGGCAAGATCCATCGGGCCAAGGTCGACTCGCAGCCGACCGTGCCGATCTGGGGCAGCGGCACGCCGCGGCGGGAATTCATCTTTGCCGACGATCTGGCCGACGCCTGCCTCTTCGTCCTCCGCGAATACAACGAAACGCAAGTTCCGATCAACTTGGGCTCGGGGATGGATCTCTCGATCCGCGAGACGGCCGAGCAGATTCGCGATGTCGTCGGCTACCGGGGTGAACTCGTCTTCGACGCCACGAAACCCGACGGCATGCCGCTCAAATCGCTCGACTCGGCTCCGCTCACTCGCCTGGGCTGGCGGGCGCGGACGCCGATCATCGCCGCCCTCAACGAAACGTACGATGCCTTTCTTCAACGGGAAGCTACGCCAGCACGGGAACCCCTCCATGTATGAGCCCCAGTATGAGCCACTGTATCGAACGCTCTATCGCATCCGCCGCGTCGAAGAGGAGATCGCCCGGATTTATCCGAGCGACAAACTGAAAAGTCCCGTGCACCTCTCGATCGGCCAGGAGGCCGTCGCCTCCGCCATGTGCGCGCCGCTCTCGCAGGAAGACACGGTCTTCTGCACCTACCGCAGCCATGCCGCCTACCTGGCCAAGGGGGGGAACCTCAAGCAGATGCTGGCCGAGATGTACGGTAAGGCGACCGGCTGCACGAAGGGAAAAGGGGGCGGCATGCACCTCATCGACCCCGAAGCCGGCGTGATGGGAGCCTCGGCCGTCGTCGGGACGACGATCGCCAATGCCGTCGGCTACGCGTATTCGGTCAAGCTGCGGCGGCAGAGCAACGTGGTGATGAGCTTTTTTGGCGACGGCGGGAGCGAGGAAGGCGTGTTTGCCGAAAGCCTCAACTTCGCCGTCCTGAAGAAGCTGCCTGTCGTCTTTGTCTGCGAAAACAACGGTTACGCGATTCACACGCATCAGTCGAAGCGGCAGGGGCTGCCCGACATCTGCGGCCGGGCCCGGGCGGCCGGCGTGACGGCGGAACTCATCACCGACAACGACATTCTCAAGATGCACGAGCGGGCCACCGCGACGGTCGACGCCTTGCGCAGCGGCTACGCCACCGGCCCCTTTTTCTTCGAGTGCCAGACCTACCGTTGGAAGGAACACGTTGGGCCCAACGAAGACTTCAAACTCGGCTACCGCACCAAGGAACAGGCCCAGCCGTGGATCGATAACGATCAGGTCGAGCGGCTGGCAGCTCTCCTGCCGGCGGAGAGTCGCGAAGAGATCGAATCCGAGGTCAACGCGGAAATCGAGGAAGCCGTCGCCTTCGCGGAAGAGAGCCCGTTCCCGGAGCTCTCCGAATTGATGACCGACGTCTACCACTCGGAAACAAGTGCTCCGAAGACCTCAGCCAAGAGTGGCGGCCGGACCGCCAAAACCCGACGCGGCAAGAAAACCCTAGCGATTCATAAGGCGGCCTGACATGACTCCCATTCTATTGAACGAAACCGACACACCGAGGCTCAAGGTTAAGGCTTCGGCCGCGCGCGATAATGAGCTCGAACGGACGCTGAGTTACGTTGATGCGGTCCGCGAGGCGACCGACCAGGAAATGGAACGTGACGAGTCCGTGATCGTCTTCGGGCTCGACGTCGATGACCCGAAAGCCATTCAAGGCACGACCCGCGGTCTCGTCGAAAAATACGGCGCGGAGCGAGTCTTCGGCACGCCGCTTTCCGAAGATGCGATGACCGGCGTGGCGATCGGCGCGGCGTTCGCCGGTCTGCGGCCGATCCACGTCCATATTCGCATGGACTTCCTGATGTTGTCCATGAACCAGCTCGTGAACGTCGCCGCCAAGAGCTCTTACATGTACGGCGGCCGGGTCAAGGTGCCGCTGGTCGTCCGCTCGATGATCGGCAAGAGCTGGGGCCAGGGCGCGCAGCACTCGCAGGGCCTGTATTCGTTCTTCATGCATGTGCCCGGCATCAAGGTCGTGGCGCCGACGACGCCCTACGACGCCAAGGGCTGCCTGATCGCGGCCATCCGCGACGACAACCCGGTGATGTACGTCGAGCACCGCATCCTGCATTTCCAAAAAGGCCCCGTTCCGGAGAAGAGCTACTCGGTCGAGCCGGGCAAGGCCCGCGTCACGCACCGGGGCGACGACGTGACGCTCGTCGGCATTTCGTACATGCAGCTCGAGTGCTTGCGGGCTCAGCGCTATTTGGAAGACGTCGGCGTCTCGGCCGAGGTCATCGATCCCATCTGGCTGGCTCCGCTCGACGTCGACACGATTGCCGAGTCGGTGGCCAAGACGGGCCGGTTGTGCGTCGTCGACAACGGCTGGACGACGTGCGGAGCGAGTGCTGAGATCGTGGCCCAAGTGATGGAGCGGCTGCAGGGGACGCGCGACATCCGCGTGCACCGGATGGGATTCGCCCCCGTGACGTGCCCCACCTCGCCACCGCTCGAGGCCGAGTTCTATCCCGATGCCCGACGGATCGCCGCGGCCTGCAACGATCTGGTTCAGGGCAAGCCGCAGGGCTGGCTTCCCGAAGAGCGTCCCGAATTGAAAGACGTCGAGTTCAAGGGGCCGTTCTGAGGATCGACATGACCGGTCTGCGAACTCTTTCCGAATCCAGTCACATCGTCAGGAGCGCCGCGACACGCTTGGGCGAGCGGGCTCGCGACGCCTGGTGGCGCTTGCGCCGGCGTCCGCTGCCGATGGTGCTGCTGCAAGATCAGCGATCCCTGACCGCGGAAGAACTCGCGGGCCCACTCCATCATCGATTGGATTGAACGGGTCATCGAGGCGCGTCCGGGCTATCTGAAGCGACATCGCCTCAACGAAGAGATCCATTTCCCGCAGGCGATTTGGGCCTTGGACCAGGGGGCGGGACTTTACGACGGCTTCCGGGCCGTCTTGAGCCGGGATCCGCGGGTCCTCAATCACCTGCGGTTGTGGAGTCAGCAATTCACGGGATATCGACTCTTCTCGATGGAGTCGGCCGAGTGCCGGCCGTTTCCGCACCCGGACGAGATCGGAGCCGCCGCCGACCGGCGGTTGGCGGCCTTGGGCGCCGCGCCCGACCGCTGGGTCGGCCGTTACCTGCGGCTCGCGGCGAAATTGCCCCCGTCTCTGTGCGTCGCGCCACCGCGGCAGTTGGGTGAAATCGGCTGGAATGTCGACGGCCGAACGGTTTCTTACGACAGCTATGTCTATCTCGAGCGGATCGCGGTTTTGCACGAGTGCGGTGTGCTCGATCGGCTGCGCAAGATCGCGGCGGAAGGCCGCACGCCGTATGTCATCGAAATCGGCGGAGGCTTCGGCGGCCTGGCTTACTATCTCGCCAACTTGATTCCGCAATTGCGGATCGTGATTGTCGATATTCCGGAATCGCTCATCTTTTCCTCGCTTTACCTGTCACTCGCGCTTGAGAACGGCACTCACATTTACGCGAGACCCGAGGAGCCGGCCGACACATTCCTTTCGGACACGCCCGGTTGCAGTTTCATTCCGAATTACTTGTTCGACGGGCTGCTTGGAGCGGGACCGCGGTTCGATCTGGCGATCAACACCCTGTCCATGTCCGAAATGGACGCCGCGCAGGTCGAGTACTACTGCCTGGGTCTGGGCCAGTTGTTGTCGGACGACGGGACGTTCTTCGAGCAGAACCAGAACAACACGCCGATCGGGCGGCTCGACGCACAGGCGTTAATCGCGCGGCACTTTGGCCGCCAAGACCTCCGCAGTCGCCTCGTCGGATCGCTGACGCAGGGGACGGCCCACCTGTGGTCGAGAGACGGCATGCCCTGCGGGAGCAAGCCGGCAATTTCCAATTCCGTCGGCAACGGGTCGAAAGTCACCGGGCAGTTCCACCACCACGCACAAACGGGCCGAGTCCCCGCAAACTCGCACTGAGGATTCAACGTGACCGCCAAAAAATCGTCTGACCCGTCCCTTTCCTGGCCCTTGATGCGAAACAACATCACGCGGGCCGACCTCGACGCGCTGATCTCCTTTTTGCAGCAGGACGATCCGATCCTCACGCAGTCGCAGAATGTGCGGGCCTTCGAGCAGGAATGGGCCGAGTGGCTCGGCGTGAAACACTGCGTGTTCGTGAATTCTGGCGCGTCGGCCAATTTAGTGACGATCACGGCCCTCCGCGAGCACGCAGGCCCGGGCGAGGTGATCGTTCCCACCTTGACCTGGGTCTCCGACATCGCCTCGGTTCTGCAGTGCGGCATGACGCCCGTCTTCTGCGATATCGATCGCCGCACACTGGGGATGGACGAAGACGAGATCCTGCGGAAGATCACGCCCCGCACGAAGGCCGTGTTTCTCACGCACGTGCTCGGTTACAACGCTTTGTCGCCGCGGCTCCTCAACGAACTGGCCGCTCGCGAGATTCCGCTGATCGAGGACGTGTGCGAATCGCACGGCGCCACGCTCAACGGCCGGCGGCTCGGCTCCTTCGGCCTCGTCTCGAATTTCTCGTTCTACTACGCCCACCATCTGAGCACGATCGAAGGGGGCATGGTCTGCACAAACGATTCGGCGATTTACGAAACGGTGCGGATGCTGCGTTCGCACGGCATGGTCCGCGAAGCGACCTCGCCCCAACTCAAAGAGTCGTACGCGGCCAAACATGCTGATTTGAATCCGGATTTCATCTTCGCCTATCCCGCCTACAACGTGCGGAGCACCGAACTCAACGCGGTAATCGGCCGCTCGCAGCTTGCGCGGCTGGACGCGAACAACAAGCTGCGGACGCGGAACCTGGAGCTGTTTCTCGACAACCTCGATCCGTCGAAGTACCAGACCGACTTCGCGACCAAGGGCAGCTCCAACTATGCGTTCACGCTGGTCCTGCGGGAGCCGAATCCCGTCTTGTGCCAGAACGTGATGCACGCGCTCAAAGAGCACGGCGTGGAATTTCGCCGCGGGCTCTCCGGCGGCGGCAATCAGGTCCGCCAGCCGTACCTCCGCAAGTACGTTGGCGCCGAGGCGTGGAAAGAATTTCCGCAGGTCGATCATGTCCATTTTTACGGCTTCTACCTCGGGAACTATCCGGGGCTGGAAACCGCCAAGATTTTGCAACTGTGCGAGCTGCTCAATTCGCAGCCGGCAACGCGGGCGATGGGAATCGCCGCCTGACACGAATCGCGTAAGGAGACAGTCATGGGTCGGTCGAGACCGGATGTGGTGCTCATTAATCCCCGCAGCCGCACCGAGGTCTATCAGGGGCTGGGATCGGAGCTGGCGGCCATCGAGAACCCGGTGTGGGCCGGCTTGATGGCGACCTTCGTCCGCCAGCAGGGCCTTTCGGCCGAGATCATCGACGCCGAAGCCGACGAGCTGACGCCGGCCCAAGTGGCCCAGCGCGTCGGCGAACTCGACCCGGTGTTGAACGTGGTCGTCGTTTACGGCCACCAGCCGTCGGCCTCGACGCAGATCATGCCGGCTTCGGGAGCCGCCGCGCGGGCGATCAAGGAGAGCGCGCCCGAACAGAAGGTGATCATGGTCGGCGGGCATGTGGCCGCGCTGCCGGCCCGTACGCTCGAAGAAGAGGCGTGCGATTACGTTGCCGGTGGCGAAGGGCTGTTCACGATCGTCGAATTGGCGCGGGCGCTCAAGGCGTCCCCCTCGCATCCCGAACTGGGGAAAGTCCGCGGCCTGTGGTATCGCGAAAACGGCAAGATGAACGCCACACCGAGTGCGCCGCTGTTGCAGAATCTCGATGTCGAAATGCCCGGCATCGCTTGGGACCTGTTGCCCGCGCAGAAGTACCGCGCCCACAACTGGCACTGCTTCGGCCACCTGGAACGGCAGCCCTACGCGGCGATCTATACGACGCTGGGCTGTCCGTACCACTGCACGTTCTGCTGCATCCAGGCTCCCTTCAAGAGCGGCGAGAAGGAGCTGGGCCTCAAGGAAACGGCCAACAGCTACCGCTACTGGAGCCCCAAGCTGGTCGGCGACGAGCTGGAAAAACTCGCGCGGATGGGCGTGCGGAACATCAAGATCGCCGACGAGATGTTCGTGCTCAATAAAAAGCACGTGCTGGGCATCTGCGACGAGATCATCGCACGCAAGCTCGACTTCAACATCTGGGCCTACGCCCGCATCGACACGGTGAAAGAGGGGATGCTCCCCAAGCTCAAGCAGGCGGGATTCAACTGGCTGGCCTTCGGGATCGAAGCGGCCAATTCCCGCGTGCAGGCCGACGTCGACAAGCGGTTCGACGAAGAGGATGTCTACGACACGATTGCCAAGACCAAGGCGGCCGGGATCAACATCATCGGCAACTTCATCTTCGGCCTGCCCGAGGACGACGAAGCCAGCATGCGGGAGACGCTGGACATGGCGCTCGGCCTCAATTGCGAGTTTGCCAACCTGTACTCGGCGATGGCCTACCCGGGATCGCCACTCTACATGATGGCCCTCACCCAGAATTGGGAGCTACCCGAGAGGTGGTCGGGCTATTCGCAGCATTCGGTCGACTCGAAGCCGCTGCGGACCAAGTATCTGACGTCGGCCGAGGTGCTCAAGTTCCGAGACGAGGCGTTCCAAACGTACTTCCGGGCGCCCAGCTATCTCAACATGGTCGGCGACAAATTCGGACCGGAGACCGTGAACCACATCCACGGCATGACGTCGCACAACCTCGTCCGGAAAAACAAGGTTCTGCAGAGCGTCGCGTGAGCCTGGATACCAAGTCGTATGGTTTCGATTCCTGCCGACGCTTCGATCGACGACCGGCCAAAAGCCACGGGGGCGCTGGCTGCGACTGGCCGGGCTCTTTGCGGTGGTGAGCGTCGGCTTTGTCGTATGGCGCGGCCATGATTACATCGTCTGGGACGACACCGGTTCGGCCAGCTTCAACCGCTACGCCAACAATTTTCACTACTCCTGGTCGAATTCGAAACTGTCCTCTGCGTTGATTTCGGAGACCTTCGGCCATGTGCAAGGCGACGGATACCGCCCGTTGAGCGCCATCCTGCGCGGATACGGGGCGGCCTGGTTCTCTCGAGAGACGATTGAGCCGTTGCCGTTTGTCGTGGTCAATGGTCTCGTGCTTGGTCTCTACTCGGTCGTGCTGTGGTTGCTTGCCCGGCGATTCACGCGAACCGACGGGGGGGCCGACCTGGTCGTATTCTTGAACGTCGCGTCTGTTCCCGTGTTGACGGGGAGCCTCGTCATCAGCTCGGGCATCCAGGCGATCGTTCCGATTTTGATCTGCGGCGGCCTGCTCCTTTACGGCAACGTGAAAACGAGCCGCCGGCCCTGGATGCGGGAGGTTCCGCTCTGCCTCGTGCTGTTGGTGGGACCCTGGTTTCGTGAATTCGCCGGAGTGACGCCCCTGTTGATCCTGGCGGCCGAAGGGCTGGAACTTTTGGGGCGTCGTCGCGTGAGCGTCATCGTGATCGGGCTGTGCGGATTCGCACACGCCCTGTTTCCGACCGCACTGCTGCATGTGGCCGCTTATCCGGATTTGCCCGTGCTGCCGGTTTATCAGCTGGGGAACCTGGCCGATGCCCTGGGAAAAAGTTCCGTCCACGGCAACCTTTTCGTCCACTTGGCGGCCCTGCATTGGCGGATCTTTGGCGACATCGTGAGCGTCTTGCCCCCGTCGCTGTTCGTGATCGCACTCGCGAGCCTCGTCCTTGGGCTTGTGAAAAGGCAACCGCTGCGGCCGACGCGGGGCGTGTGGTTCCTCTCGGCCTATTTTGCACTGACGTTCCTGCCCTTTTTGCGAACGTTCCACGAGCAGGTGCATTTCGCGTATTGCGAGATTCCGATCTCGATGCTGCTGGCCCTGGCGGTCGAGCGTCTGTGGCTCGACTCGGAGGGCCTTCGCTGGAGGCGCGTGGCGCTGGCTTCGGTTTTGCTCGTCCCGCTCGGCGACCAGGCGATCAACATCTATGCGGTCCGCCACGTGACCGATGCGATTTACGCCGGCATCCGGCGGCAGGCCGACTGGTTCACGGAGCACACGCCGCCGGGAACAGTCGTGATGTGCAACGCGCATCACATCGAAGACATCCGTTACTACTCGCACGGGCACATCGATCCCTTGGCGACGGCCGGCGGGATCCCCGACTTCAGCCGTTGGATTCCGGGCCCGAAGGAGCTCGCCGTCAAGCTCCGCGATCTGAAGGCTCCCCTCTACTGTCTCGACGCCCGCCTGACCGCCGATGACGATCAGCGCGGTGCGCCCCGGCGGAACTGGGTCGTGCGGGACGAGGCCCTCGACCTCGAACCGGTCCGCGCCGTGCGGATGCGGTGCCACTATCCGTTTATCGATCCGCTGCGGCTCCTCCTGCCGACAAAGAATCTGTGCTGGCCCGGGCCCCCCGATCTCGAGTTCGACTTTTACCGCGGTCCCGTGCCCGGCCGCGCCCGGCTGCGGCAGCAATTCGAGCTCGAGGTCTCGCTCGAATACCGGCTCTATGCCGTCAAAAACCTTGTGCTCCACAAGTATCCGGCGCGCCCCACCCTGCTCGCAGAGAACGTCCGCGGGTTCAATATCGTGGGCTACAAAAACGACGTCGTGGCGATCCCGCAAAGCGAGGGCGCGTTCGACCCGGCACGCGTCGCGCGGTGCGGCTACTCGCGGGTGTTCCACGGCGACTCGCTCGACGACGTGAAGCATCGCGTCGAAACCGCCTCGCTCATCCAGAAACATTAACCCCGTTGGAACGGCACTCAAACCGCCATGCACGCGCAACGATTGACCCGACAAACCGACCTGACAGAGACGTCCCCGCGTCCGGCCGCAGAGAACGCCGAGCCGGAACGCATCGGCAGCCTGCGTCTCCACAACCCGGCCCAGAGCGAGCGCCGCTCGCAAGAGTGGCACGGCGAGCGATTGGGCTATCGCCTGTTCCATCATTCGGGCCGATTTTACGCCGTGCCGGGCGTCTTCGGACCGGTCTGCCTGGCCGACCGGCGGCAGCGGTCGAACCCGTGGATCTTTTCCGCCCCGACGGCCAACGATCTCTGCCGCGAGCTCGACCGCCGCGCGGAGGAAGGAACGCTGCCGCTCTACCTCGAAACGCTCGCGGGACACGCGATCCTCTCGTGCGGCGAGAATTTCTACGCGCTCGAGTCGCCCAGCCCCGACGCCGCGTTCGACGAGGAAGAGGACGCCAATCCCAATGTCCTCGTCGAGCGTTCGCTCCCCGAGCTGCGCCGCCGCATCCTCAAGCTCGACGACCGCGAACTTCCCGGCAACGTGCTGGGGACGTTCGAGGGCTACGGCCTCTCGGAAGTCGGCGGCCGCGTGGTCGCCTATCCGCTCGCCGTGCAGGGGGCGGCCGATCTCGCGCCAAGTGATCGGGCGGACGCCGGCGCGATCGAGGGGAAGACCCGCGACGAGGTGGAACAGGCGATCCGCAACCGGCCCGCGCCGCGCGGCGTCGAATTCACGGGATGGCTTCCGGTCTTCCACGCATTCGGCAACTGCGGGGCCCACCCGCAATTCGGCCACGTCGCCGTTCCGCCGACGGGATACACCTTCGTGCAAACGCCGCCACCGCCGACCGGTCCCGCACCGCCCGTCGTGCGGTGGAAGCGCCGCGGCGGTCGGGCCCTGCGACGGATCAAAATCACCTCGGCCATGCTGCGGCTCGGCGCGGCATGCCTCAAGCACAAAGCTCCCTTTCGCGAGACGGTCAATTTCGTCTTCAGCCGCGACGTCCACTCGCAGATGTCGCTGCCGCGGCACAACCGCCTGCTGTTTTTGACGAGCGTCCCGTACACCTTCGGGCAGGACCCCTGGCTGATCGAAGTCGAGGACATCACGAGCCTGTTCTTTCCTTATATTCACAACGGAAACACCGCCACGCTCAACGTCGAGGCGATCCCCGAATTCCGCTGCGTGAAGGCGATGCTCGAGCGGCCCGAGTGCCGCGGCATCTTGACGCACGTCCGCGCGACGGCCGAGGGAATCGCCAAACTCTTTCAGAGCCCGGCGATCGCGCAAAAGACGACGCACGTGCCGATGGGCATCCGCACTCCGGACCAATTCCAAAAGCACGAGCCGTCGCCGACGATCAACCTGCTCTTCACCAATTCGTGGCACCAGGCGACGCACTCGTTTTACTTGCGGGGCGGCCTCGACGTGCTCGAGGCGTTTGCCCGGCTGCGGCCCGCGTATCCGGAACTGCGTCTCACGCTGCGGACGAAATTGCCGCACGACCTGGCGCCGCGGTATCACGCGATGATTCGCGAATGCGGCGTCGCCGTCCTCGACGAATTCCTGCCGCAGGCCGAGCTGGAAAGCCTCCTCCGTTCGAGCCACATCTACCTGCTCCCCGCCGCCCGCATCCACATCATGTCGGTGCTGCAGTCGATGTCGTACGGACTCGTGCCGATCGTTTCGGACGGCTGGGGCATGACCGAATATGTCGACGATCGCCGCACGGGCCTCGTCGTGCTCGGCCGTTATGGAAAGATTTCCTGGGACGACGCCAACAACGGGATGCTGCGCGAGAATTATGCCCCGCTGCGGCAGAGCGATCCGCTGGTGACGCAGCGCCTGGTCGACGCCATTTCACAGGTCGCCGACGACCTGCCGCTGCGGCGGGAACTGGCGCAGAACGCGCGGCACGAGGTGCAAACGCGATTCAACCTGGCACGCTGGAACGTCGGATTGAAACGAGTCCTCGATCGGGCTTGGGAAGGTTAACTGGCACATGAATCCGCTGAATTACAATTTCGTGGTGAAGCTTTCGGCGATCGGCCGCCGGCCGCAGGTTCCGACGCGGTTCGCGGTGCACAAGCGGCCGACCCAGCGCGTCGGTCCCAAGGTCTCGCTGATCCTGCTCGACTGGTCGTGCCGCGAGAGCCTGCACGCGCTCGAATGGCTCAACCGGCAGGATGTCCCGCGGGGCGATTACGAACTGATCTGGATCGATCTCTACGATCGCGTCCCGCAGGAGGCGCTGGCGCAGGCCGACGTCGTGGTGACCCTCAACCAGAAGGGCCTGTATCACAAGCATGTCGGCTACAACGTCGGTTTGCTGCTGGCCCGCGGCGACGTGATCACGATCTGCGACAGCGACGCCGTCTTTCCGCCGGATTTTGTCCGCTCGATCCTCACCTCGTTTTACGAGCCGGGGACGAACAATCGCCGCTCGCTCGTGCTGATGCACGACGAGCTCCGCACGGCCCAGACGTATCCCGAGTTGCTCGCCGACGCCGAGGAACTCAAGGACCAGGAGCGCTGGCAGTGGTGGGACGTCACGCCGAATGCCGGCGCCTGCATGTCGGTCCTGCGGGACGATGCGCTGCGGTTCGGCGGCTTCGACGAGTGCCCCTCGTACCGCGGCTACCTGTGCGGTCCCTACGACCTCGGCTGGCGGCTGGTGAATGCCGGCATGCCCGAGATCTGGCACGACCACTCGACGGTGATCTGGCACTTCGCACATCCCGATCCGGTGGGGGTCAACGGTTTTACCCCCTCGGTGCGGCGCTTGTTCGAGAACACCTATCCCCACGTCGACCTGCACGCGCTCACCGCCGTCGAGCATTTTTCGACGGGCCGCCTGCTTCCCATCCGCGAGAATCCCGAGATCCACTCGCTCCGCATGGCGCGGCGAAAGATCGGCACCCGCTTCGAGGAAAAATACTCGAACATCACCGGCCCGCGGGGTTTCCGCCGCTGGCAGTCGACCCTCTTGCGGATGATGCTCTTGGCCGACCTCGTCGGGTCGGCGACGCGTTTGCAGGCGCGGGCCGGCTTGACGAAGCTCATGGGAAAGCCGGCCGTCGATCGCATCTATCGCTGGCTGTTCGCCCGCGACGCGCCGGGGCCCGTCGTCGTGGGCAAGGCCGTGGCGCACAACATCGTCCGCTACCAGGGGGCCTATTACGGCGTCCCCCGATCGGCCGGACCGGTCGACTTCAACGACCGTCGTCAATTGCAGCAGCGAATCACCTTTGTTTCCCAATCGCGAATTCTGTTGACGCTGCGCATCTGGCAAATGGAGATCGTGCAGGCGATCCTGCGGCGACTCCGTTTCCGGGCGCACGGCTCAGGGCGACTCCACGATGAGGGCTGGCACCGCGACATTGGCCTGCCGTCATCCCCAAGTCTGCCGGTTGTCCCAGTCGAGCTCTTTGCTCATCTCACCAGTGGGGACGGTCCCCTCGCATCGAGCCTCCCCCTGGGCCAACAGCACGAGAACCAGGCCGGTCGCGTGCAAGAAATCCTTGAAGAATCCTTTCAGCCGACGCGGAGGCAACCTGCATGCCCATCTCTTCCCCAACCTTAACCAACCTGTCGGACGCGGCCCGCAAGGAAGCCCGAACCGGATCGAGCCAGACGGTTCAAGAGGATCTTGCGTTCCTCGGATTTCTGACCGCCGAGCAGCGCGCCTGTTTGCCCAACTGGCTGGTGATCGCCCCGCCCAAAACGGGGACAAGCTGGCTCTATGCCAACCTGCGGGAGCATCCGCAGACGTTTGTGCCGCCGATCAAGGAACTCAAATACTTCAGCCATCGCTTCGAGTGCGAGGACTTGCGGACCTATCTCGAGCATTTTCGTGCCGGGACGGACAAGTCCAAGGGAGAGGCCTCGCCCAGCTACAGCATGCTGCCGCGGCGGACGATCCGCCTCTTGCGGCGGCTGATCCCCGATCTCAAGTTGATCTACGTCATGCGCGATCCGCTGGAACGGGCCTGGTCGCACGCCCGTCACAGCTTCTGCCAGGGCGAGGCCAACTTCAAAGGAAACCGCGTCACCATCGACGAGGTCACCGACGAGGATTGGATCGTCAATCTCGACGATGAGTGGAACCGCCTGAGCGGCGATTACCTGGGCCAACTACAGCGGTGGCTGTCGGTCTTCCCGCGGGAGCAGGTCTATATTGGATTTTTCGAGGACCTCGTCAGCTCGCCGCGGAAGCTCTTCCGCCACGTGCTCGAGTTTCTCGACCTCGATCCCGATTTCGCCGACTCGACCGCCGTCACGACCGACGCGGTCAACGTCGGCTCGCCCAAGACGGCTTCGCCCCGGCTGATGCGGCACCTGAGGGGACTCTATGCCGGGCGGACCGCCGAATTGGCCGCCTATCTCGATCGGGAGTTTCAAATCCGCGTGCCGGCCGCCTGGGAGCGATCGTTCGGCAGCGGCAGTTTTCCCCGGACCGTCGGCATGTCGACGAGCTCCGAGCGCGATCAGCCGGCGCCTCTGCGCCGGACTGGGGCCGCGTCAACTGGGAGGCCGACGACGCCACGCTGGCCCGGCTGCTGTCCCGCGATGACCTGCTGGCAATGGATTTTCTCGGATTCAATATCGTGCGGCGCGACGCCGGGTTCCTGGCGTATCGAGTGACGCTGGGGATCGCCCGCCCCGAGCATTTCGACCTCTCGTACTGGAAGGAGCAGGCCGCTCGAGGAAACTGCTTCTTTGCCGACAATCCGTACGATCTCAAATCGCAGATCGTCCGCCACACGCTGTCGCTCGAGACGCCGCCCGGCTCGATGGCGAGCCGGCTGCGGCAGACCGAGCTCGAGTTCGATCGGCTCTTCCGCAGCCAGACAGAGATCACGACCCATGTTGCTGAACTGCAGGAATTCGTAACCCGCGGCCTCGAGCCGCTCGAAGGCATCTCCCGGCGGCAGGGGGACACCGCAGGGGAGTTCGCCCAATTCAAACAACTCGTCTCTGGGCGGCTTGACGTGCTCTTCGGGCAGCAGGCGCAGACCGAGCAAAAGATCGAGCAACTCCGGCTCGATCTGGCCCGCGGCCTCGAGCCGATCAATTCCCTGCGATGCGGCCAGCTCGAACTCGAGCAGGAAGTGGCCCGCTGTGCCGCCCAGTTACACGAATTTCAGGTTCAGTTGCGGGGCGCCCGGCGGCGGCTGAGGAAGCTGAGTAAAAACCGCATCATCCGCGCCTTGCGCTGGCTCGACGTCTGCCTCCCCTGGAGACGGGCGCGGGGCACGGCCGTTTCTCCCGGCAGCATCTTCGCGCAACCAATGAAACCGAAGACTCTGGGATGCATCGAGGTGCCCGCGGAGACGAACCGCGTTGCCGACGGCCTCACCGGTAAATCCCTGTTGCCGTCCCTGGAACGTTCTGTTATTTCCCCTGGCGATTGCCTGAAGCCAACCGCGTAAAACGCGATTTTTCATTGAGCGATCTTTGGTTTTGGTAGCAATTTGACGAGCCGCCGGGTTTACCCCGGCGGTCTTTCACCGGCGCTCGACGCGCAGTTGAAACCGCCGGCGTAAAGCCGGCGGCTCGTACGACGACGAAAGAAAAAGAATACGAAACCGGCGCGCAATCGCGCGAGAGACGAAGAAGGGCCCCCGTGCAATCGGAAACTGTCTCGCCAAACGTCTGCAAGCCGGCTCTGGCCCGCACGCCGGACGAGCCGATCATGCGGCTCTCTGACGTGACGGTCGATCTGCCGATCTTCAGTCCCCGCGGGCGGTCGCTGCAATTGGCCGTGCTCAACCTGGCCGTCGGCGGAAAGCTCTCGGAACGGGTCGGGCGGACCGTCTATGTGCGGGCCCTCGACGGCGTCTCGTTCGACGTCTTTCGCGGCGATCGCATCGGCCTGTTGGGCCATAACGGCTCGGGGAAGTCGACGCTGCTCAAAGTCCTCTCGTCGATTTATCTCCCCACGTCGGGGGAGCTCGAATCGACCGTCCGCGTGGTGCCGCTGCTCGATTTCAACCTGGGCGTCGACGACGACATGACGGGGGTCGAGGCAATCCGCGTCGGCTGCATGCTCCGTGGCGTCTCGAAGGAGCAGATGGCCGAGGCACTGGCCGACATCTGCGAATTCAGCGAGCTGGGGGAATTCCTCAACCTGCCGATCCGCACGTACTCGGCCGGCATGCGGGCCCGGCTCGCGTTCGGGACGGCCACGGCGGTTCGCCCCGAAGCGATCGCCATCGACGAAAACCTGTCGACGGGCGACGCGCAGTTCATCAGAAAGGCACGCCTCCGGGCGGAAGAGTTCATCGGCGGCGCTTCGGTCCTGTTTCTGGCCAGCCACCAGGACGAGATGTTGCGAACGTTCTGTTCCAAGGGGATCGTGCTCCGGGCCGGGCAAGTCGAATTCATCGGGCCGATCGACGACGCCATCCAGCATTACAACGGCGGCTGCTACCAGAACGCCGCCGCTCCGGCCCATGTCCAAGTCACCACGGCGGCCGCCTGATTCGCGGTCCGCCCGGTTTGACGCCTTGCGAAAGACACTGACGGAAGATCGACATGAATACTTATCCCTCCGCGGCCCGCGACCTTGCCGAGGGAATTCGACGGCTCGATATCTGGCTGGGACTGGCCTGGCTCGATCTCAAGCTGCGCTATCGCCGCACGCTCGTCGGGCCGTTCTGGCTCCCCCTCTCGTCGGTGGCGACGATCGCCATCATGGGCTTCGTCTATGCCCGGTTGTTACACGTCCCGTTGGCCGACTATTTCCCGTATCTGGCGGCAGGACTCGCGCTGTGGACGCTGATCTCGTCGTTCATCAATGACGCGACGTCGGTCTTTATCAGTGCCGCGCACGTCGCCCACCAGACGCCCTTGCCGTTTTCGCTGTACGCGCTGCGCCGCGTCGCCAATGCGCTCATCCAGTTCGCTCACACATCGGTTTCGTTCTGGGCTGTCGCCATCTGCTTCCGCGTTCCCTTCGGCGTCAACACGCTGATGTTCGTGCCGGGCCTGTTGATGCTGTCGCTCTTCGGTTTCTGGATCACGCTGGCCTTGGGGACGGTCTGCCTGCGGTACCGCGATCTGGCGCAGGTGATTGCCGTCGGCACGCAGACCCTGTTTCTGATTACGCCCATTTTCTGGTCCGTCACGCAGATTGCCGACTATCCGTGGCTGGCGACGTACAACCCGTTCTATCACCTGCTCGAAATCTGCCGCGCCCCCATGCTGGGCCATGCGATCCCGTGGCAGAGTTGGGCCGCCGTGACGGTCTTCAATCTGCTTGGCTGTTGCTTCGCTTTCGTGATTTTTGCCCGTTGCCGCCAGCGGCTGGCTTACTGGATGTGACATGCACGCGCCGCTTGAATTTCTCGTCGATCACCCGAAGCCCGGCGCCAAGCTGAGCGTGATCCTGCTCGATTGGGGGGTCCGCGAGAGCTTTCACAGCCTGCATTACCTCAACCGGCAGACGGTCGACCGCGCCGAATACGAACTGATCTGGCTCGAGTTCTACGACCACAAGCCGGCCGCCCTGCTCGAAGCGGTTCGAGCGGGCCAGAACGAGGGCCAACCGCTCGTCGACAAGCTGGTCGTGCTCAACCAGCCGCGCGATTTCATCTTTCACAAGCACCGGCTGTACAACCTGGGGATCGTGCTGGCCGAGGGGCAAATCTGCGTCATCTGCGATTCCGACGCCATGTTCCGTCCGACGTTTGTCGAACGGATCCTGGCCACATTCGAACGCGATCCGTCGTCGGTGGTCCACCTCGACGAGATTCGCAGCGCGGACCGTTCGTTCTACCCGTTCAATTTCCCGACATTCGAACAATTCCTCGCCAGTCCCTGTCACAACTGGACGGGGACGACGACGCGCGGCCTGAACAACAGCCGCGACATGCTCCACCAGGCCAACTACGGAGCCTGCCTGGCGGCCCGCCGCGACGATCTGCTGCGGATCGGCGGCTCCGACGAGCACCTCGATTACCTGGGCTATATCTGCGGCCCTTATGAGCTCACGTTTCGCCTGGCCAACGCCGGCTGCACCGAGCGGTGGCTGGCGGACGAGTTTCTGTACCACACGTGGCACCCGGGCGAATCGGGCTTCAATCTCGACTATCACGGACCGAGCGACGGCGCCGGCATGTCGTCCCGCGCTTTGGAAGTCCGCCGCACGGGTCGCGTCCAGCCGGCCCTCGAAAACGGCGCGATTCGCGCGTTGCGGGCCCATCCGGCCCTCGATCGTCAGAGCGCACTCTCGTTCCTGGCCTCGCCTGACGACGTCCAGTGGCGGGACGCGGCCCGTTTCGGACCGGGCGAGCGGACGGTGCGGCTCGTCGAAAAGGCGTTTGCCCGGTCGTATGACATCTACTCGTATCGTTGTGACTGGTACGCCGTCCCCACGTCGGACGAACCGCTCGATCTCGACAAAGCCAAGTCGGGCAGGTATCGCCGCTGCCTGCGGGCCGATTCGCGCGAAGAGATCGAGCGCCTGGTCCGACTGGCCCGGTGGGTCGACCGGCTTCCGGAGAAGGTCCGCGGCGGCTACCGGCGGCTGCGGATCATTGCCGGCGGCTGTCTGGAACTCGCCGGCATCGGGCCCAAACGGCCCGTGATCGAGAACACCCCTGTGGCCGAGGCCGCTTAGCGGAGAACGACGATGAACACTTCCTCAGACCGTGGTTTCCGCGTGACGTTGCTCGTGCCAACGCTCAACGAGATCGACGGGATGCGGGTCATCATGCCCCGCGTACGGCCCGAGTGGGTCGACCAGATCGTGATTCTCGACGGCGGCTCGACCGACGGGACGATCGAATACGCCCGCGAGCAGGGCTACTTCGTCCACGTGCAGCAAGAACGCGGCATTCGCCAGGGTTACATGGAAGTCCTCCCGTATCTCACGGGGGACGTGGTCCTCACCTTCAGCCCCGACGGCAACTCGATTCCCGAACTCATTCCGGATCTCGTCGACAAGATCGCCGAAGGCTACGACATGGTGATCGCCTCGCGGTACCTCGCAGGCGCCAAGAGCGAGGACGACGACTTCCTCACGAGCTTCGGCAACTGGTTTTTCACGAAGACCGTCAACTGGCTGTTCCACGCCCATTACACCGACGTGATGGTGATCTATCGCGCGTACTGGACCGACTTGATCTCGGTCCTCGATCTCGACAAGGACGAGAGTCATCGCACGCCCGAGCGGCTGCTGCGGACGCGGATCAGTTGGGAGCCATTGCTGTCCGTGCGGGCGGCGAAAATGCGACTGCGGATCACCGAGATCCCCGGCGACGAACCACCGCGGATCGGCGGCGAGCGGAAATTGCAGGTCTGGAAATGGGGCGCGGCCTACTATTTCCAGTTCCTCCGCGAGTTCTTCCTGTGGAAAAAGCCGCTCGGCCGCACGTGGGGCGTCCTCGACCGCGAAAACGACGGACCATGCCCACCCCAACGTCGGGCGATTGGAGAAACGTTCGCGGCCGGAGCCGAACAAACAGCGGCCTGAGAGCCGGCAGGCACCTTGCCTGAGGGAGGCACGGAAATGGCTGCAAGCGAGCCACCGGTTGAGGCCATTTCTTCCTCTGCCTGCGATCGAGAAGCCACGTCACGGCCGGGCAGGACGACGGGCGGGGTGCCACTGGCGGCAGCTTTGGGCCGCCAGTGCCAAGACAGCTTCGTCCGCGAATCGAATCACTGGCGGGCCAAAGTCCGCCCGTGGCGGACCAGTGGCACCCGACTCGCTCTGCCGGCAGCTTTACTTCTGGGCGTGGCGGCGACGTTTGTTGTCGTTCGCTGTCAGACAAACCTCGTCCTCGACGACACGCCGCCGCTGGGGATCGAGCTTTACGACGGGGGAAACGTGCCCCGGCCCGAGGGCCTGGCCCTGTTTCGTGAGCTGGTTCGCGACGCCTTCGGCCGGGTGAGTGGCAGTGGTTATCGGCCGTTGAGTGCGTTGATCGCGAACGTCGGGAGAGAGGTGTTTCTCGGACACTTCGTGAGCCCCTGGGCGTGGTTGTGTTTCATCGGTCTGATCCACGGGGCCACGGCCTGCAGCGTCTTCCTGGTCGCCCGGCGGTTCGTGACAGACGAGCGGTGGGCCTTGCTGGCCGTGTTCCTGTTCCTCTTCTCGGCACCGTACATCACGGCGGCGTGGGTCGTCTTCGCCGGCATTCAGGCGATCGTGTCGCTCGTAATCTGCTCGGGCTTGCTTTTGTACTGGCGGCTGGCCGAGCGCCGGCCGCACGCGCGGTGGGCGGCCTTTGCGCTTTGCCTGCTGATGTTCTTCGGGCCGTGGTTTCGCGAGTTCATCGGCCTCTTGCCGGTCCTCGTCCTGTTCGAGGAAGTTCGCCGCAAGTGGCGGCCGACCTGGTTGGCGGGGGCGGCGGCGGTTTGCCTGTTGCACGCGCTCTTTCCGACGACGCTCCTCAAATTCACGTTTTTCCCCGAGTTGCCCTTCGGCTCGGTGTTCGGCATGGGATCGCTGGCCGTCACGCTCGACGGGTCGCCCGCTTGGAACGGGCATTTGACCGGTTGGCTGCACAGGCAGTTTGAGAGCATTCGCTGGCATGCCGGTTGGCATCTCGTCGTGCTCTTTCCGCCGCTGCTCTTGGCCTTGGCCGTCGGTGGCTTTCTGGTCGCGTCGATCGGCGGCCTGCGGCGCTTCAACGTCCGCGGCGTCGGCTCGATCGTCGATCGGTGGCGGACTCAGCCGGCCGAACTCCGGGTTGTGTTCTCCTTCGTCGCGGCGGTCGGCCTGGTCGGACTCAAATGCTGGAAGGGGGACATCAACACGGTCGGTGTATTTCTGTGTCTCGGGCTGGCGATCCTGGCTTTCCAGCAGAGTTCGCTCCTGGCCGCCTGGTTCTTGCTGGCTTTTCTCCCCTTCTTGAAGGTGTTTACCGAGCCGGTGCACCTGGCCTACGCCATGGTGCCGGCGAGCATCGCTATCGCCGCCGCGGTCGAGAAATTGTGGAGGGCCACGGCGCGGGGGACGTGGCCGCTCCTCGTCGCCCGTTTGGCGACGGCCGTCGTGTTGTCGGTGGCGATCGCCGATCACGGGCTGACGCTCTACGGCAGCTATCGCGTGGTGACGGCGTCGAACGACGGGATGCAGCAGGTGGCCGACTGGCTGCGGACGCACACGCCTTCCGGCTCCCTGGTGATCGGCAACGCGCTTCACACGCAGGACATCCGCCTCTGGTCGCGGGGGCATTTTGCGCCCTACATGACGTGCGGGGCGCCGACGGACCCGCGGATCGTGCTGACGCCGCGGCGGCTCGAGGCCGTGCTGGCGGAGAACTTCGGCCGACACGACGTGTACCTGTTGGACATGGATTACGAGTTCTCTCCGACCAAAGCGTCGTATCACGCCCACCGCTTCGTACAAAACGACGGTGTCGCGAAAGAGGATTTAGGACGGATTCACGTCACGCGCGTGCAATATCCGTTCGCCGATCCGCTGCGAAACTTCATCCCCGCGCGGTACGTCACCTTCCTGGGGACGCCCGACCTGGAGAATGACTTTTATCACGGGCCGGCCCTCGACGGCCGTTTCCAGCACCGGGAACTGTGGCTCGAGTACCACGTCTACAAGGTGACCGATAAGCGAGTCCGCGATGACTGGTATCCGCAGGGGCTGTGGACGGTGGTGCGGGAGAATGTGCACGGTTACAAGGTCGTGCGATTCAACGGGCGCTATTTCGCCCTGCCGCAAGCGACGCCCGAGTTCAACGTCCGCCACGTCTTGCGCGGACGCGTCCCCGGCAGCGCTGTCGGCGATGATTTCGACGACGTGCTGCGGCGGATCGAAGGCGTTGCCGCCGACCGCGTCCGGATGGGACAGCGCACCGGCTCGATGGCCAACTGAGCGCACCGCGCCCTCGCGAAGTGTTCCTCGCCGGACGGGCGCGCTCCCTTTGACGGGCGGAGCGCACCACACTCCAACGATCAATTCTACGGCAAGGGTCAAGGGGCGAGTTCGGGCCGTGCGATTTTTCTGTGGCGGTTTCCCTTTTTTTGCGCCGCAGAAAAACCAGAAAAATCGGGGATCCTGTTCAAAAATTGTTCAGAAATTTCGGACTGGACACTTGGGTGAATGAGAAAACGGGGCGTTCCCAAGCGCTCAGCACCTAGGCAGAGTGCCACGAAGCGCGGCCAGCCCGCCCGCGGAGGCCGTCGAGAAGGCCCCGCGACATGGCCCGCAGCTTGGCTTTTTTTTCGGGCTCGAACAGCAGGATGGTGGCACTCTCCCGCAGGCTTCGCGCAAGTTGGCCCAAGACAAACCGCGGGTCGACGCCCAGGTGCTCGCGGGCCAACAGGAGCCGGTTGCGGACCATGTAATACCGCCGCAGGGCCGAGTGGTGGGAAACCCTCGGCTGCCAGGCGTGCCGGCGTCGGGGCGTGCCGAGATCGTGTTCCATCAATACGCGCCGCGTCACTTTCACCAGCCAGCCGTGCCTCCGCAAGCGCAGCGCGTACTCGTGATCGACCTCGTCGATAAAAAAGTCCTCGCGGAAGGGGCCGGCCTCGCGCCAGGCGGCCAGGTTCAACAGCGAGCCGGAGGTGATCACGGTGCGGGCATCCGCCAGTCCGGTTCCCTCGCAGAGCAGGGTGCGGCCGCTTGCGGTGCGGAAGTTGACGCCGACCAGGCCGAGGCGAACCCGCTCGGGATGCCGGTCCCACTCCGCGGCCAGGCAGCCGAGCAGGTCGGCGGCGGGCAGTGAATCCTGGTCGAACGTCACGACCCAGGCGGCCCCCCGCTCGGCGGCGAGCCGGCAACCCTGGTTGAGCGCGGCGGCGACGCCGATGTTTTCCGGATTTTGGACGAGGAGGACGTTGTCGCGCTCGCCCGCGAATTTCCGCAGGGCCGCAAGGCGATCCTCTTCCGAGTGATTGTCCACGACGATCACCTGGGCGAATTGCTCACTGATCCTTGCCACGCGATCGGTGACGCCGGGATCCGGCCGGTGCGTCACCACGACCGCGGCGACGGTCTCCCGGCTCGGGGCCGGCTGCTCGCGTTCGACGTGATTCACGCCGGGGTCCGCAGACATTTACAGCACGACATCCTGCAAAAAGCTTTTAAAGCCGTATCCAAACCGCTGGTAGCGGCCGCGGACGGCCTCGCCGATCGCAAGGGGCCAGCGGATCAGCGTCTGGTCGCGCATTTTGACGCGTGTTTGAGCGTGCACGAGCTTCTCGGCGACCATGGGCAGGCACGCCGAGTTCCGCAACAGGTCAGCATGAAGCGACAGACGTTCGTGCAGTCGGGCCGTGCGTTCGGCCATCCGCAGGAAATAATCGCGCCCCATTTGGTCGCGGGCGTATCGAAGTTGGGCGAAGAGCCGCCCAGCCGCGGGGCCGATCGCCTGACCGGGATGCTGGCGATAGCGGACGAGCCGCCGGTCGATACAGGTCACCTTTCCCAGGGCCGCGGCGACCAGGGCCAGCCATTCGTCATGGATAAATCCGTGGGGAATCGGCAGCGCGGTTTTTCGCACTGACGAACGAAACGCCAGAGCGGCTCCGGTTACGACGTTGAATCGCAAGAGCAGATCGAACGCGCGGTCCTGGTTGAAATCGGCCTGAACCCGACGGCCGAAACCGAGCCGCTCCCATTGCGTCTGCCCGGTTGCGCGGCCGTCCGGCGTGACGACCGCCAGGTCGTGAAACGCGAGGAGAAGATCGGGGTCGGCCTGGAACGCGTGCTCGAGAAGGGCCAGTTTCTCTGGCTCCCAGACGTCGTCCTGGTCGCAGGGGAGGATCACGTCGCCGCTACAGAGCGAAAAGGCCCGGGCAAAATTCTGCGTGGCTCCGAGCCGCTCGGCGTTGGCGCAAAACGACACCTTGAAGGGGACCCGCTCGGCAAAGCAGGCAAGAAGCGCGGCCGTCTGGTCGTCGGAACCGTCATCGCACACGACCAACTCGTCGGGGAGCCGGGTTTGGCCCGCGATGCTCTCCAATTGGTCGACGAGATACCGCTCGCCGTTGAAGGTACACAGGGCAATCGAGAGCTTCATGCCGCTTTTTTGTCGAAAGGGCCGAGATCGTCAATACCGAACCGCTGGAAAGCCAGTGATTTGGAACGAGGGTTGCTTTGCAGGCGGGGGAGGGAAAGGGGGCCGGTATGCGCAGGGATCCACAACGGGGGCTGCCTTTGCGGCCCTGTGCGGTTCGAGCTTGCTGCTGGCCGGCTGCGGGGGGCCATCGGCTGCCGAAACGAAGTCCGCCCTCCCGCCCGTCACGGTGGCCGTTCCTGTGGAGCGGGTGGTCACGGATTACGAAGATTACACGGGCCGCACCGCCGCCATTGAGTCGGTCGACATCATCGCTCGGGTCACCGGCTATTTGGAAAAGATTTTTTTTCACGAGGGGACCGAAGTGAATACGGGAACCGTCCTCTATGAAATCGATCCGCGGCCCTATCAGGCGGCTTACGACCAGGCGAAAGCACAAGTTGCGCAAAACGAAGCCAGCCTGAAGTTGGCACAGTCGAATGTCGTGCGCTATGAGCAGGCGTTCAAGGGGAAGGCCGTCACCGCACAAGACGTTGAGACCTACCGGACCCAAGCGGCCCAGGCAGCCGCGACGCTGCAAGGTTCCAAAGCGAGTCTCGAAACGGCCAATTTGAACCTGGAATGGACGAAGGTCCGGGCGCCCATCAGCGGCCGCTTGAGCGAAACACTGGTTTCGATCGGCAACCTGGTGAATGCCGATCAGACCAAATTGACCACCATGGTCTCGCTCGACCCCATGTACGTCTATTTCAACGTCGATGAAGCGACGGTCGAGCGCATTCAACAATTGATCCGCGAGGGGAAGCTGAAATCGGCTGTCCCTGAAGAGATCGCGCCTCCCTCAAACTCGCAGGCGCAAGCGGCCGAATCCTCTCGGTCCGGAACCGATCCCGTCTCTGTGGCCGTCCGGCAATTGCGGGAGCATGCGGGACAAATGCGGCAAGTTTATCTCGGACTGGGCGATGAAAAAGGAAATCCGCACGTTGCCTATGTTGATTTCTTCAACAATCAAATTGCCCTCTCGACGGCGACGCTGCAGGTACGGGCCATTTTCTGGAACCCGATGCCCAAAATCGGCCCGCGACTGTTTTCGCCGGGGATGTTCGTGCGCGTCCGCGTGCCGACAAGTCCCACGTACAAAGCACTTCTGGTGAGTCAGGGTGCCGTCGTCACCAACCAGAACCTCAAATTCGTCGACATCGTGAACGACCAGGACGAAGTCGTGCAACGGCCGGTGAAGCTGGGCGGGATTCAGGACGGCCTGCAGGTGGTTGCGAGCGGCCTGAAGCCGGGGGACCACGTCATCGTCGATGGACTTCAGCACGTGCACGCGGGAAGCAAGGTCAAACCCAAACTCGTGCCGATGCCTCTGCCCACTCCCCAGGAGCAACCGCCGCCGCCGCCTCCCTTGCCGCCGCCGTCGACGCCGCCGTCGTCGGCCGCTTTGCCGCAGGGACCTGCAAACACGCCGTCGCCGATGTCTGCCCCAGCCGGCACGCCGCCCGCGAAAAAGTGAGGAGCAGAGCGCGTGCTCGCCCGATTCTTTATCGACCGGCCCATCTTCGCCTGGGTGCTCTCCCTGGTGATCATCCTGATCGGCGCAGTGGCGGCTTTGCTGCTCCCCATCGACCTGTATCCCAATATCACGCCTCCGACGGTTCAGGTGACTTGCAACTATCCCGGAGCGAGCGCCCAGGTGGTGGCCGACACGGTGGCTGCCCCGCTGGAGCTGCAGGTCAACGGCGTCGAGGACATGCTCTACATGTCGTCGCAGTCGGCCAACGACGGCAGCTACACGTTGACGGTCACGTTCGCGATCGGCACCGACGTCAACATGGCCCAGGTCCTCGTCCAGAACCGGGTCGCCCTGGCGATGCCGCAATTGCCGGCGCAGGTGCAGCTCGAAGGAGTCAGCGTCCTCAAGACGTCGCCCAACATCCTGTTCGGAATCAACCTCATTTCTCCGGACCGGCGCTACAACGCCCTGTTTCTCAGCAATTTCGCCACGATTCAGCTCGTCAACGAGCTGGCACGTATCGATGGCGTCGGCCAGATCAAAGTCGTCGGAGTCGGGAATTACAGCATGCGGATCTGGCTGGACCCGTACAAACTGGCCAGCCGCAGCCTGACCGCCGTCGACGTCGTGACGGCCATTCAAAACCAGAACATCCAAGTCGCGGCCGGAGAAATCGGGCAGGAACCAGTCCCGCCCGGGCAAGTGTACCAGCTCCCCATGAACGCGCTCGGCCAACTGACGACCGAGAAGCAGTTTGGCGACATCATTCTCAAAGCCGGAGCCGCCAGTGCGCAGGCCAATCCGTCCAGCCCGATCGTCCACGTGCGGGACGTCGCGAAAGTCGAGATGGGGGCCCAAACCTACAATCAGAGCTGCCACCTCGACAGCGAGCCGTCGGCGATCGTCGCCGTGTTCCAACTCCCCGGCTCCAATGCGCTCGACGTGGCGAACCGTGTCAAGGCGCGGATGGAACAACTCAAAAGCCGCTTTCCGCCGGGACTCGAATACCGCATCGTCTATGACACGACCCCCTTCATCCGTCAGTCGATCGACGACGTGATCGATACGCTCGTCGAGGCGGTCTTTCTCGTGGCCTTGGTCGTCCTCTTCTTCCTGCAGGACTGGAAGGCCATGATCCTGCCGATGATCGACGTGCCGGTCTCCCTGGTCGGCACGTTTGCCGTGCTGGCCTTGCTCGGGTTCACACTGAATAACTTGACCCTGTTCGGACTGGTGCTGGCGATCGGCATCGTCGTCGACGACGCCATCGTCGTGCTCGAGAATATCGAGCGGCTGATCGCGACGGGCCTCGACGCCCGCACGGCGACGATCAAAGCGATGGACGAGTTGACCGGACCCATCGTCGCCATCACCCTCGTCCTGTCGTCGGTCTTCATTCCCAGCATCTTTATCCCCAGCCTCACCGGGCAGTTCTATCGGCAGTTTGCCGTGACGATCGCCACCGCGGTCATCATTTCGGCCGTCAATGCGCTGACTTTGACGCCGTCGCGGGCCGTCTCGATCTTTCGCACCGAGGAAGTTGACGCGCACGGGGAGCCCAAAAAAGAGGCCCTCCCCTGGTGGATTTTCGGCGTTCTGGGGGGCGCGCTCACGGTCTGGCTGGCCAACCGCTGGCTAGGCGGGATCGCCGGACTGCCGACGCCCGCGGGGCAGACATCCACCGTGGCGGCGTGGGCCTTGCGCGTTGCCTGGTTTGTTCCGGGAGCCATCGTCGGAGGCGTGGTCGGTTGGTTCATTATCCGGCCGGTCAACGCAGTTCTCGGCAGATTCTTTCGTGCCTTTAATCGCCTCTTCGAGCGGGTGACGCAGCTCTACGGGTGGGTGGTCGGCCGCCTGCTGCGGGTGGCCGTGATTGTGGGAGTTGTTTATTGCGGCCTGCTCTTCGCAACCGCGTGGGGCGTGACCTATGCGCCCAAAGGATTCATCCCGACGCAGGACCAAGGGTATCTGCTCGTCAACGTGCAGCTCCCCGATTCGCAGTCGCTGCAGCGCACCGAAGTGATCATGCAGAAGCTCACCGACATTGCCCATTCCGTGCCGGGAGTGGCGCACACCGTGTCGATCTCCGGCACATCATTCCTCCTGTCGACCAACGGCTCCAACCTGGGCTCGATGTTCGTCGTCCTCAAGGACTATCGGGAGAGAACGACGGCCGACCTGTATGACGCGGCGATTGCGGACAAGATCCAGCAGCGCTGCGCCAGGAGATCGAGGGGGCCGTCGTCGCCGTCTTTCGCGCTCCGCCGATCCGCGGACTGGGCAATGCCGGCGGCTTCCAGATTCAAACGGAACAATACGGCACGTTTGACCTTCCGCAACTCCAGCGCGACACCGACCGGCTCGTCGCACGGCTCAGTCGCGACCCGCATTTTTCCGGCGTGTTCACGGTCTTTCGGGCCGCCGTCCCCAGCCTGTATGTCGACATCGACCGGACGGAGGTCCAGGCCCTGCAAGTCCCCATGCAAGACGTTTTCACCACGCTCAACGTCTATATGGGGGGGCTTTACGTCAATCAGTTCAACGAATTCGGTTTCACCTGGCAGGTCCAGGTCGAGGCGGCCCCCGACTTCCGCACCTCGGCCACAATGCTCAAGCAGTTCCAGGTCCGCACGAGCCAGGGAGCGATGGTCCCGCTCGGCTCGATCGCCCAGGTGCGCGACGCGACCACGCCCCTGATCGTCATGCGATACAACACGTACGCCTCTGCTGCCATCAATGGCACTCCAGCGCCCAACGTCAGCACGGGAACCATGATTAACGAGATCGCCCGCATAGCCAAGGAAATGGACATCCCCTTCGAGTGGACCCAGATGACCTATCTGGAAGTCCAGGCGGGAAACATCGCCCTCTTGATCTTCGCCCTGGGGACGTTGCTCGTCTATTTCGTACTCGCCGCCAAGTACGAAAGTTGGCGGCTGCCGTTGGCGGTGATCCTCGTCGTCCCGCTGTGCATGCTGGCTGCGATTGCGGGCATGACCATCGCCCGGCTGCCCGTCGATATTTTCGTCCAGATCGGCCTGCTGGTGCTGGTTGGATTGGCGAGCAAAAACGCCATCCTGATCGTCGAATTTGCCCGCGATCAGCGGCTGGCCGGCAAGGAGCTGCACGAGTCGGCCCTGGCGGCAAGCAAAACCCGTTTCCGCCCGATCATCATGACGTCGTTCGCCTTCATCTTCGGCGTCTTGCCCCTCGTCCTGGCAACGGGAGCGGGGGCCGAGATGCGGCAATCGCTGGGAACGGCCGTCTTCAGCGGGATGATCGGCGTCACCCTGTTCGGCATCTTTCTCACGCCGGTATTTTTCTTCGGACTGATGTGGTTCGGCCGCCAATCGCAACCGCAGGCCCAACCCGCGGCCGATAAAATCGGCTCGGCCGCCTCCCCCGCGCAGGGTGACGGCGACGGGAAAGTCGCCTCCTCGACGCCCGAGGCCCACCCCCTCCCGCCAACGTGACCAAACTCCAAGCCATCGCTCCGACCCGTTTGCCGATCGCAAATCCGATTTTTCTCTTTTGTCCTAACAGTGCGTACATTGGTCGTGAACACGGCGCGAGGCCCGCGCATAATACGCAATGCGGGAGGTCAAGTTTCCGGAAAACAGGGCCAACAGGGAGACCGGAGTTGATCGAGCTCGAAGATCGCGGTGTCGTCAAAGTCGTCCGCATGGCGGCCGGCAAGGGGAACGCTCTCAGCATGGAGTTCGCGTCGGCGTTCGCGGAGACTCTCGCACAGATCGAGCGCGGCCCGGCCAAAGCCGCGATCCTCACCGGACACGGGAACGTGTTTGGCGCCGGCGTCGACCTCCCCGCGATGGTGGCGGGCGGGCCCGATTACGTCCGCCGATTCCTCCCCGTGTTGCAGCGCGCCTTCGAGCGGCTCGTGCTGTTTCCCAAGCCGATCGTGGCAGCCGTCAACGGGCACGCGATCGCCGGCGGCGCGATCCTCATGCTGGGCTGCGATCAGCGGCTCCTGGCCCGCGGCCGGGCACGCGTTGGACTGACCGAGGTCCGCGTCGGCGTCGAGTTTCCCGCGTGGGCCCTGGAAATCGCCCGTTTCGCCACGCCGCCGCAGCACTTTCCCACGCTCATTTGCACGGGACGCACTTACGAGCCGGAGGAAGCCTTCGCCCGCGGCCTGGTCGACGAACTCGTCGAGCCCGAGCGTTTGTTGGACCGGGCCTACGAGGTCGCGGACGAAATGGCCGCGATCCCCGCCTCGGCCTTCACGGCCAACAAGCAGGCCGTCCGCCGCCCGCTGATCGAAGCCGCCCGCCGCCAGGCCGCCGTGGAGGAGACGGCCATGATCGAGAAATGGTCTTCCCCCGAAGTGCTCGGCAACATGGCTGAATTCGCTTCTCGCACAATCGGCCGACGCAGCTGAGCGTTTTCCTTCGTCTGCCCAATTGCAACACGAGCCGCCGGCTTCACGCCGACGATCCCGCTTCGACAGCCAGACACGCCAGTGCAAATGCACAAGCCGCTTGGGCCACCGCCGGGCCGAGCCGGTCGCTCAGACGGATTCGTTCCGCGCCCGCGAGAACGCGCATTTCGTCGACCGTTTGTTCCGCGAGAAAACTCCCCGCCCCCGAGATCACGAGCCGTCGGGGCACGAAGTGCTGCGCGGCCAGCACGAGCTCGATGCCGCGGGCGATCTGCCGCCCCTGTGCCTGGGCGATCGAGCGGGCCATCTCCGCCATGTCGTCCTCCGTGAATTCGGTCGCGTCGCAGCAGAGCGACCGCGCCAGCCGATCGCGGGCCATCGCGAGCGTCGCCGGGCGACCGTTGGCCGTCTCGATGTCGCGGGAATCTTCCGGAATCAAGCCGAGGGCCAGATAGACATCGAGTGTCGTCGCGAAAAACTCGGCCGCCACGGGACACAATTGCCCGTGGAATGGAATTTCGCTCACGAGGGCACAAATTGGCGTCCGCTTCACGCCCGAATACACGAGTTCGCCCGATTGCAGCCGCTCGCGATCGGTGCGGCCAACCGGAACGGGGATCCCGTCGATCAGCGGGATCAGGTCCGCGGTCGTCGTGCCGATGTCGATCAAGAGGGCCGGTCCGTCCGGCACGAGCCGTCCTGCAAAAGTGGCCAGCGCGTGCCAGTTGGCGGCCGCCGTGAGGAGCGGCGTCTCTCGCGCCTCGCGCGGCGTGACGAAGCGGCCGCTCGTTTGCCACACAAACACGGGAATCGCACCGGCCGCCAACTCGACCGCGGCCAGCACGGCGTCGACCCCGTCCCGCTTGGTGTGAAAACAGTCGGCCAACTCGGCCGTCATCGTGAGCGCAATCGCATCGGGCCTGGCGAACGAGGCGAGCAACCGGTCGACCTCGGCCGCCAGTTTCTCCGGCGCCTTCCAGACGGCAAACGGCCGCGTCACGCCCCGGCCGCCCGCGTCCGCCGCCTTCAAATTGGCGCCACCGATATCGAGTCCGACAACGTGCATCTGGCTTTCCGTAGGGCAACCTGCCAGCTTGCCATTCAAGTCCATTGGTTGTTCGGAAAAAGTGGCAAGCTAGCAGCTTGCCCTACGTCGGCATTGCCCAGCCGGTGTGAATGCGGTGCTGTCGGCAGACCATTGAATCGGCCCGGCCGCGCGGCCCAGTTGTAACATGCGAATCGCCAGATTCTCTTTGGCCAACTCGCGGTACCCCAGGTAGGCGGTCGTCAACCGCGGATTAGCCTCGACCACGACGAGCCGCCGCGCGTCGGGCGTGAGGATCAGATCGAAACCGATGTAGCCGGCCAGGCCGGGGATCGAATGGCATGCGTCGCGCACCAGCCGCTCCGCACCGGCCCGATTCGGCACGGAGGCCGGGATTGTGCCGCCTTGGTAGTGGAATCGACCGTCATCGCTCACGTGTTGCCGGCCGACTGGAAAAACTTCGACCGAGCGCGAACCCCCCTCCGCAATCGCGGCGACCGAGAGGGCCTCGCCCGCGAGATAGGGCTGCACGATCGCCAGACTTCCGTCTTTCCCGAAGATCGTGGCGAACGTGGGGCGGAGTGTCGCGAACTGCTCTGGATCGCGGATCAAATACGTCTCTTGCGAACCGGCTCCGTCGCGTGGCTTGACGACAATCGGAAAGGCAAACGGTGCCGTGGTGGCACAAGGATCGAATACTTGCGTGGCAATCGTCGGCAAATCGTGCCGCGTGAGATGCTCGCAGAAGGCCAGCTTGTCCGAACAAAGCGCGATTGCCTCGGCCGTGTGGCCGAGAAAGTGCCCGCCGGCCCGCTCGACGAGACTGCGGCGCACCAGCAGAACGCCGTCCGACTCGGGGGCGATGACAAACGTTCGCTCCGCCTGGCGGGCTAATGCTTCGAACAGCGAGAATTCGTGCTGGGGCGACTCGGCCCAATGGAGGTCCGCCCAATCGGAAAAACCCCGGCGTGCCGCTTCGGCTCGCAAGCGGACGTCGAGCGTGGTGGCGGGCCGGCTGGCGGAGCAGGCGGCGAAATCCTGCAGCACGGCCCCCAGCATGGCCAAACCCTCTGGGGCCAACGAACTTCGCCCCAACTCGCCCGGGCAGGCTCCTGACGAAAAGCACTCGTGAACGAACAGACCCATCGTTGCCGCCGAATAAAACGTAGAGCTATCATAGCGGCGCGTTTCGGGCCCTCAATCGTGCGGCAAGCTGCCAGCTTGCCCGCGCACTGGGGGAACCGTTGCGTAGGGTGAGCTGCCAGCTTGCCCATGGATTTCGGCCACTTGAGCGGCTTGCTGAAGGTCAGGCGGGCAAGCTGGTACTACGCGCTAACTCGTGTCCAAATCGCACCGGTTGAGGGTGCTGACGTTGATTCCAATTCGCCTTAATTTCCGCTTCGTGGTTTTGCTGTGGGCTCGGCGCACCAGGGCGTTGCGTTGCTGGTGGTACTGGAGTCGGTCGGCGACGCGGTTGATCAGCGTTTCCGCCGACTTGGGATCAAGCCACCAGGTCTGGACGATGGCGTCGACGGCCGCGTGCACCTGGCACACCGTCACCTCCGGATTTTTTTCCCTTCAACCGTTGGCAGGCTTTTGCGAGGAACAGGTAGCTGACGGTCGAGAGAATCAGGTGCCGCTTCAGGCCGATCCAGCGGCGGCCTTCCCAATGATCCAGGCCCACCTCGCCCTTGTGATCTTCAAAACAGCGCTCGATGCGCCACCGGGAGAACGCCACACGCAACAGAGTCCTCAGCGGTGTCTCAGGCGGCGCATGGCTCAGGAAGTATTTGACCACGTCCGTCAGGGGATTTCGACAGACCAGCAAATGAAACGGACCGGTCGGCAATCCGTTCTCGTCCTTGAGGAACACGAGCACGTGTTTGACCTTCCAGACCATCGGCCCTTTTTGCCCGTCCTTCACGCACCAGGTTTGCCAGCTCTGATCTTTCAAGCTCGGATCCCCGTTGGCCAGCTGTTCCACCGTTCGAGGCGCCGCGCTGCCGGCGCACAACCGAGGCTTTTTGCCCAAGGGGCCACGTTTTCCCCGGCGATACGGGCGCTGTGTCGTCCGAGGCGGGTCGATCCAAGCCATAAAACACTTGGGGACTTCCCCGACGAATTTTTGCTTCCGCTGCTGCAATCCCCTCAGAAACGATGGTTTGCTCCCGTACCATTCATCGAAGACCAAGCAGCTTGCCCCACGAAAGAATGGCAAGCTGGCAGCTTGCCCTACGGGCGCGCCGGAGAAAAACATGACGAGCAGCGTGAATCGCCGGGAATTTCTGGCCGCCGCTGGTGGCACTTTCGCATCGGTGTCGCTGGCGGGCGGTCAGCTTTCTGCTTCACGAGTCCTGGCCGACTCCGAGGCCAAGCCGTCGGCTCCGCGGCTGCATAAGGCGGTCAAATTCTCGATGGTCGGGGGGCACGGTCCGCTCACTGACAAATTCAAGATGGTCAAGGAGGCCGGGTTCGAGGGGATCGATATCGATCGCCACGTCGACCATGACGAGGTCCGCCGGGCCAAGGACGAGAGCGGCCTGGTCGTACATGGCGTCGTCGGCTACGACCACTGGCGGTTGCCTTTGTCCGATCCCGACGCGGCCGTCCGCAAGGCGGGCCGGGAAAGCTTTATCGGCACGCTCCACGACTGCAAAGCTTACGGCGGCACGACTGCTTTGCTCGTCCCCGGCAAGGTTGTGAAACACGTCCCGTATGCCGACGCCTACAAGCGGTCGCAGGACGAAGTGCGGAAGCTCGTGCCGGTTGCCGAGGAGCTGCAGATTTTTATCTGCATCGAAAACGTCTGGAACGACATGCTGATCACGCCGCTCGAGATGGCCCGCTACATCGACGAAATCAACAGCCCCTGGGTTGGCTCGTATTTCGACGTGGGGAACTGTGTCCGTTTCGGCTGGCCCGAACACTGGATCGCGGTCCTGGGCCCGCGGATCAAGAAAATCGATATCAAGGAATTCAGCCGCAAGCTGATGAATACGAAAGGCCCGGGAGCCGGCTTCAACCTGAAGATCGGCGATCCGGGGGGCGACTGCGATTGGCCCTCGGTGATGGCGGCGCTCGACGCGATCGGTTATCACGGTTGGGCTACGGCCGAAGTCCCCGGCGGCGGGGCGGACGTGATGAAGGACATTTCCCAGCGGATGGACCGGGCGTTCGCGTCGAGTGCCGTGGCCGCGCGTTCGTAGATGCGGGTGGCATTGACGGCTTGCCCGCCATTATTGAGCAGACAGCATACGACGATGATCGGCCAACGTGTCACAAAGTGCACACGGCCATAGAGGAGAAAAAAATGGATTGCCGAAAAGCGGCCCTTTTGCCGGCCGCATGCATGTTAGCTTCGCTGGTGGCGAGTCAGGCCCCTCTGTGTGCCGCGGCGCCCGAAGTGAAGGGGGTCAAGCAGCTCACCTCGATCGAAGGGATCACCGAATACGTGCTTCCCAACGGATTCAAGGTCCTGTTGTTTCCCGACGCGTCGAAACCGACGGTGACGATCAACATGACGGTGCTCGTCGGCTCGCGGCACGAAGGGTACGGCGAAGCGGGGATGGCCCACCTGCTCGAGCACATGCTCTTCAAGGGAACGCCGCTTTATCCCGAGCCGACGTCGATTCCGAGCGCCATGAAAGAGCGCGGCGCGGTTTAACGCGTCGACCTGGTTTGACCGGACCAACTTTCACGAGACGCTGGCCTCGACCGATGCGAATCTCGAGTTCGCCATCCGGCTCGAAGCCGATCGCTTGATGAACAGCTTTATCCGCGGCGCCGACTTGAAGTCGGAAATGACCGTCGTCCGCAACGAGTTCGAGATGGGGGAGAACAGCCCCGAAGCCATCCTCATGCAGCGGATGGTGGCGACGGCCTATGAATGGCACAACTACGGCAAATCGACGATCGGCAACCGGGCCGACATCGAGCGCGTGCCGATCGAGAACCTGCACGAGTTCTACACCCGCTATTACCAGCCCGATAACGCCTTCCTGGTGGTGGCGGGCAAGTTCCAACCGAAGAAGGTGCTGGAACTGGTGGCCAAGTATTTTGGTCCGATCCCGCGGCCCGAGCGGGTGCTCAACGCGACCTACACCGAAGAGCCGCCGCAGGACGGCGAGCGTGTCGTGCGGCTCCGCCGCGTGGGAAGCATGGCCGTCGTCGGAGCGACGTATCACATCCCGGCCGGCGGCGACCCCGAGTTTCCGGCCGTCGAGGTCCTGGCCAACGTCCTTTCCGACGAACCGTCGGGCCGCTTGTACAAGTCGCTCGTCCAGACCAAGAAGGCCGCGAACGTCTACGGCGAGGCGTGGTCGCTGCACGATCCGGGCGTGATGATTCTCATGGCCCGCGTCGCGCAGGGAAAGCATCCCCAGGAGGTCCTCGACGCGCTGAAGCTGACGCTCGAAAACGTCGCCAAGAACGGCGTCACCAAGGAGGAGGTCGAACGGATCAAGCAGCAGATTCTGAAGCAGCGCGAGATGGACTCGGCCAACAGCGCCCGCATCGCGCTGGAACTGAGCGAGTGGGCCGCGCAGGGAGACTGGCGGCTGTATTTCGTCCATCGCGACCGGATCGAAAAAGTGACCGCCGCCGACGTGTCGAAAGCGGCCGCCAAATACCTGAAGCCCGATAACGCGACGTACGGCCTGTTTATCCCCACGAAGTCGCCCGACCGCACGAAAGTGCCGATGCTCGCCAACCTGGCGAAGTCGATCGGCAATTACAGAGGTCGGCAGGATATCGCTCTGGGCGAGGCGTTCGACCCCAGCCCGGAGAATATCGACAAGCACACCAAGATCGAAACGCTTCCCTCGGGGCTCAAGGCGGCTCTTCTGGAGAAGAAGACGCGGGGTCACGAGATCCACATGCGGCTCACGCTGCACTACGGCGACGTCAAGAACCTAAACGGCAAGCTGACGGCGGGCCAGGTGCTGCCCCACTTGATGATCCGCGGGACCAAGAGCCTCTCGCACCAGCAGATCCAGGACGAGCTCGACAAGCTGCGGGCGACGCTGCACGCGGAGGGCTCCGCGGGCGAAGCAACCTTTTCGCTCGTGACGCGGCGGGAATCGTTCCCGGCCGTGTTGAAGCTCCTGGGCCAGATCCTTCGCGAGCCGACGCTGCCGGAGAGCGAGCTGGAACTCGTCAAGCAAGCGGAGCTGGCGGAGCTTGAGCAAGGCGTCACCGATCCGCGGACGCTGGCACTCAACGTCGTCCGCCGCCACCTGGCCCCCTATCAGAAAGGGGATCCGCGTTACGTCGCCACGCCGCAAGAGTCGATCGAGATGCTCAAGGCGGTGACGGCGGCCGACGTGCAGAAGCTCTACGCGAACTTCCTGAGCGGAGCGCACGGCGAGCTGGCGATCGTGGGAGACTTCGACGCGGCCCAGACGGTCCCGATTCTCAATTCGATCCTGACGGGCTGGAAGGCCGAGATGCCGTATGCCCACATTTCCCGCAGCGTCGAGTCCGAATCGACGGGAGGATATAAGCAGATCGAAACGCCCGACAAGGCCAACGCGATGTACTTCGGCGCCCTTGTCTTTCCAATGAAGGACGACGACTCCGACTTTGCTCCGCTGTCGCTGGGCGATTTCATCCTGGGGAGCGGCACGCTCAGCTCGCGGTTGGGCGATCGGATCCGCGAGAAGGAGGGGCTCTCGTACGGAGTCGCCTCGACGCTGGGGGCCTCGGCCCAGGATCAGCGGACCTCGATGTCGGTTTACGCGATCTGCAACCCGGCCAACATGGAGAAAGTCCGCAAGGGAATCGCGGAAGAAATCGCCCGCCTGTTGGAGAAGGGGATTCCGGGGGCCGAGCTGGCCGCCGCCAAGAAGGGTTTCCTGCAGCAAGAGCAGCTCGCCCGGACGCAGGATGCCGGACTTGTCCACGTCCTGTGCGAGAACCTCACGGTCGACCGTACGATGAAGTACTACTCGAACCTCGAAAAGCAGATCGGCGGGTTGACTTCGGACGGGATCATCTCGGTCATGCGGCGCCGCATCGATCCGAAGCGGTTCTTCATCGCGACGGCCGGCGACTTCACCAAGGCGGAGGCGTCCAACGGCCAGTGAAGCGTCAACAGAGCCGGACCGATTTTGAACGGGCGCAGCGCGTGATCCCGGGCGGGGTGAACAGCCCCGCCCGCGCGTTCGGCGCGGTCGGGGGCGAACCCCTCTTCATCGAGCGAGGCGAGGGGGCGTATCTCGTCGACGTCGACGGCAATCGCTTGATCGATTACGTCGGCTCGTGGGGACCGCTGATCCTGGGACACGCCCATCCCGAAGTCGTCGCCGCCGTCGAGTCGGCCCTCGCCAAGGGGACGAGCTTCGGCGCACCGACCGAAGCGGAAGCTGAGCTGGCCGAGATGATCGTCGAGGCGGTCCCCTCGATCGAACAGGTGCGGATGGTCAGCTCGGGGACCGAAGCCACGATGAGCGCGCTCCGCGTGGCCCGTGGTTTTACGGGCCGCGACCGCGTCGTGAAGTTTGCCGGCTGCTACCACGGCCACGTCGACAGCCTGCTGGTGAAAGCGGGAAGCGGGGCCCTGACGCACGGCACGCCGTCGTCGCCGGGAGTGCCCGCCGGCTGTACGGCCGACACGCTCGCGCTCGAATTCAATGATCCGCAGGGGCTGGAAGAGGCGTTCGCCCGCGAGGGGGACCAGATCGCCTGTGTGATCCTCGAACCGATCGTCGGCAACATGGGCGTGGTGCTCCCCGAACGCGAATTTCTCGAAACGGCCCAGCGGCTTTGCCGGCGGCACGGGGCGCTCCTGATTTTCGACGAGGTGATGACCGGCTTTCGTCTCGCCTACGGCGGTGCGCAGGAGCGATTGGCGGGGGTGAAGCCCGATCTTACCACGCTTGGGCAAGATCGTGGGGGGCGGCATGCCGGTCGGTGCCTATGGTGGCCGTGCCGAGGTGATGCGCACCGTCTCGCCGGCCGGTCCCGTCTATCAGGCCGGCACGCTTTCGGGAAATCCGCTCGCCATGGCATGCGGGATCGCCACGCTTGAGGTGCTGAAGCGGACGAATCCCTATCCGCGGCTCGAATCGGAAACGGAGCGGTTGGCGGCCGGTCTGGCCGCGGCGGCGATGGAGGCGGGTTTGCCGCACACCGTCGCTCAGGTGGGAAGCATGTTCACTCTCTTCTTCCATCATGAAAAAGTCGTGAACTTTACGACAGCCTGCCGTTGCGACACGAAGCGCTTTGCCCGCTACTTCTGGGGGATGATCGAGCAGGGTGTCTATCTGCCGTGCAGCCAGTTCGAGGCGAATTTCGTCTCCGCGGCCCACACGCCCCAGGACATCGACCGCACGATCGCCGCCGCTCGCGAGGTCCTCAAGGGCATCGCCGCCGAGGCGTGAGCTTGCCCACTCGCAATCCTTTGCCGCGTTTATAGCCCGTCGGCAGCCAGAGAGACCCGCTAGCGATCAGTTTGGTCAATGCGCGAGCAATTACTGATCAATCGTTAGTATGTTTCTCCCGTCGACGGACGACGCCTGATGAGTGCCGATCGGCCGCTGCAGAGAGGTGTTGGGAAGAGCTTGCGTTTTGGCCGCGATTTCCCGCGGATTGCGTAATTGGGGGAATGAGATTCGCACGACGTCTTCGGATTGAAGTGTCTCGATTGTGACACGGTTGCCTGTCGGGCATGTGCAGCCAAAAAAGCGCTTAGGTTTGGGAGGACGAATGATGCTTTGCAAGCTTTTGCCAGTGGGACTGATGATTGTCGGGCTTGTCTTCTCGGTGCAAACGGCCAATGCACAGTGGGGACACGGTAGTGGCTGCTCTTCCGGGAGCTCCGGCCGGACCGCCGCCGGCCGGGTGGAACGGACCGTCGAGCTATCACCCGGGGCCGAATCAGCTGCGCCAGCTCCGCCTCCGCCGCCGGCTCGGCAATCGACGCAGTTCAACGGACGAACGAACGGCCAAATCAACGCCCAGGCTCAGCCGAATAACCGGATGACGCCGGCCAACGGCCAAGTGGCGCAATCCAACAACCAGACGTATCAGAGCTTTTCGGCCGAGCCGGCCCCCGTATATCCAGCTCCGCCGGCGGCAACTTATCGTATCCGGCCTATGGCGGGTACAATGGCTACTATGCCAGCCCGTATAACGGCGGATTTTACGGTAACGGGAACCAGTCGTGGCGGCGGTGGGATAACGCCGGCGATCACGGCATCCCGGCTTATTGATACAGACGTGACGTGATCCGTCAGACGTGACGGCGAACAGAGCCCGCAGGGATTTGATTCGCACAGTGTCATGAGGAGCGGTCAAAGTCCGTGCCTTTTGGACAACGTGCGAATGAGTTCCGAGCGGGCTTTTTTGTCGCCCGGGTTGAGTTTGAGAATTATCTTCAAGCTCGCTGGCCGCCTCCTCCCAACGCTCTGCGCGAGGAGGGCTTCGACGAGGAGGTGCCGGCAATCATTCTGGCGGGGATCGATGGCGAGGGCCCGCTGGCTGGCCGCGATCGCGTCGGCATAGTCGCCCGTTCTGAGCGAGACGACGGCCAGGTTCATCTCGGGCTCGATGCGGGTGGGAGCGATTTGGGCGGCGCCTGGAAGTGCTGTTTCGCCTCGGCGTTCGCGCCCCGGTCGAGCAGGATGGCCCCCAGGTTGTTGTGCGCGTCGGCGTGCTGATCGTTGATCGCGAGCACCTTGCGGTAGCAGGCGGCCGCGTCGTCCAGGTGCCCCTGCTGCTGATAGACGAGACCCAGGTTGTACTGCGGATCGACCCAGTTCGGGCCGAGCCGGAGTGCCACGCTGGAACTGGTCGATCGCCTCGGACAACTCGCCTCGCTGCACGAGGGCGCAGCCGATTTTGTTGCGGGTGAACGGATTATCTTTGGCTCCATCCAGAGCGTGATGAAACAGGGCCAAGTCGTCGTGCCAGTAGCCGACTTGAACGAACGCCGTCGCGGCAAGCGCCGCCAGCCCGCCCAGCGTCGCGACCGGCAACAACCGCGGCGAATGGCGCCGGCCGGAACGAAATCGGCGATCAGCCACACGAGCGCGATGAAGAGGCCGATCAGCGGAAAATACGTGTACCGATCGGCCATCTGCTGGCTGCCGACTTGCACGAGGCCGATCATCGGGACGAGCGTTCCCAAAAACCAGCTCCATCCGACGAAGAGATAGGGCCACCGACGTACGCCGGCAATCGCGGCCCCGCTCACGGCGAGCAGCACGGCCGCGGACGTGCCGATGGCCAGCCACGAAAAGGCTCCGCCGGGATGCGGGTAGTAAACGACGAGGTCGCGGGGAACGAATGTCTTTTCCAGATAGGCTGCGTAGGCCACAACGGCATTTTCGATGCGGACCGAAAAGGGGATCGTCACCAAGGTCTGCATGCCGTTTCCCGCCTTTTGGGCGAAGACGGTGACGATCGAGAAGACGATCGAGACGGCGAGAAACGGCAGCTTCTCGAGCGACAGTCTCGCGAGGGCTTTGGCTTGCATGCGGCCCAGCGGCCAGTAATCGAGCAAGAGCAACAGGAACGGCAGCGTCACCAGCGTCTGCTTCGAGAGCAGGCTCGCGACGAAAGCGATTAAACAGAGCGCGTACGGCAGGCGGCCTCCGCTTGTCGCATAGCGCACGTAGGCCAGACAGCGAGAGCAGCCCGAAAAACAGGCTGAGGACGTCTTTGCGCTCGGTGATCCAGGCGACCGACTCGACGTGCAACGGATGCAGCGCGAAGAGAGCCGCCACGCAGGCGCTCCGCAATTCGCTGCCGGTGGCCCGCGCGAGGAACACAAACAGCAGAACCGTGTTGGCCGCGTGGAAGAGGACATTGGTGAAGTGGTAGCCCCCGGCCCGAAAACCGAAGAGGGTGGTGTCGAGCATCAGCGAGAGCCACGTCAACGGGATCCAGTTCCCGTCAAAGAACGACGTAAAGCACCAGACGAAGTTCTGCAGGGTGAGACCGGCCTGGACGCGGGGATTTCCGCTGACTTCGATCGGATCATCGATGAGGACGTATCCGAACCACCACGTCTGGGCATAAACGAGCGAGCGTTGCGCCGACGAGCAGGGACGCCAGCACGAGCGGCCGTCGCGAGGCGCAGACGCTCGCTCCACGTCGGCCGAGCGCGGACCGAGCGACGAGGGACCGGATTGCCGTTTTGGGGAGACAGGCATGGAGGCGCGTTGTGAGGCGTCGAGATCGGGCATCTTCGATTCTGGCGTGCGTCCGCATCGCGGGGCAAGCGGGTCGAACCGCAGCCAGCCGCCTTAGCGCTCCCGGCGCGATCCGTCGGAAGCCTGCCGCGTCCGCGCAGTCTGGCGTTCGCCGCGAGTGCCGGTCTCCCATTGCGCTCGGCCCCGCCCGGCGGCTTGCTGAGGCGGCCAGAGCGCCCGGCGACAGTGCGACGAGCGCAACGGGAAGTTCTGCTCGACGGCGGCAGCGGCCGAGACCGCTTCCGGCGTCATGCGGCGGAGGGCGGCCGCCGTCACCGCTCCCATGCAGACCGTGATTACCGGATTGACCATGGCATTGAGGATGTTATCGATCGCATACAGCCCCAGAATCACCGAGAAGGCGGAAATCGCGGCAAACGACGGATCGGACCAGTCCGCCGCCCGTGTCCGCCACCAGAAGCGGATCCCCGGCAAGAGGTAAATCGCGGTGACGGCCGTCAGCCCCACGATGCCCGAGATCCCCAGCGTAATAATCCACAAACCGTCGGTGGTGGAAATGTCCTTACCGTTTTCGTCGTAAACACGGCTCTTGCCGAACCGTCCCCAGCCCCAAATGGGACGCCGGAGTGCCTTTTCGGAGAGCATGTCCTCGTTCCGGAACCGGAATTGAAGCGATTGCGCCCGGTCGACACCCACCGTACTTTTGGCGAAGGCGACGGCTTGCGATCCGTCCCACATTCCCCCCGCGCGAATGATCGGATAAGCGATCGGGACCGCGCACAGAGAAAATACAGAAACGCGACGCGGGTGTAGCGGATCGCCCACAAGATTCCCAGCCCAGCCGCGAGAAGGATCAACGAGCCGGTCGACTTACACAAAATGGTGACGACCACGAGGGAAATGACGAGCGTGCTGGCTTTGTACCGTCCCAGCCGTTTGAGGCTTCCCGTGAACCACAGCCAGACCCCGCACAGCGACGCGGAGGTCATCCACATCCCGAGCATCAGGCCGCTTGCCATCAGTCCCGTCGGCCGCCAGCCGCCGAGCCGTTGGCCCGAGTATCCCGTGTCGAATCCGTACAGCCACTTCGAAAGCTGCGGACTCATGCGGATCTCGAACAAGCAAATCGGGATATAGACGAGCCCGCTGATGAAGAATCCGATCGCCAGCTCGCGGCACGCTTCCGCATCCGTGAAATAAACGCGACCGATGAAATAGGGCATCCCCCAAGTGATGATCTGGTTGACCGACCACGAGAACGAATCCCACATGTCGATGTTTTCCGCCGCGTTCGTGCCGAACGGACAGAAGCACAACACGAGCATCGGGATATCGAACCAATGGGGCCGGAACGACAAGAGTGTGTCGGTGTCGAAGATCAGGGCCGCCAACAGAATCCCCGCGCAGGTCGCCGCCATCTTCGAATAGTCGGGGATGCCGGGAAGCTGAAAGGTGGCCGCGGGCAAAAAGAGCCAGCCCCCCATGAACGCCGTGATCACGGCGCGGCGCGGCGGGAGCCACAGGAAAAGCAGCATCACGCAGGGGACCCAGCCAAACAGCGTGATCGGCACAAGGATCGTCATGCAGTCGGTCTCGACAGGCCCCCGCGAGCGCGCGACGGCCGCCAGCGCTCGACGACCGAAGCGTATAAATCCAGCGTCATCTCCGCAATCGCGGTTGGGTGGTAACGCGTGCCCACGTCGCGACGTCCCGCTTCGCCCAGTCGGGCCGCCAGCTCCGAATTGGCCAGCAGTCGGTCGATCTGGCCGGCAAGCAGTTCCGTATTGCCGGCCGGAAATAACAGTCCCGTCTCGCCGTCCCGCACGATTTCGCCCAGTCCGCCCGAATCGGCCGCGACCAGCGGACAACCCAGTCGCAGGGCCTCGACGGCTGTGTATCCAAAAGTCTCATAGCGAGAAGGGACGACCGAGACCGACGCGCGCCGGCGAAAGTCATCGATCTCGTCGGGACGTTTTTGTCCGTGGATCACAATGCGGCCGGCGACCGACGCATCGCTGATCCGGTGTTTGATGTAATCGACGACTCCAATGCGTCCCCTCGACGGATCGGGAATCCCGCGGTCCGGCCCCACGAAATCGAGGTAAAGCGAAGGCCGCGACGGCGCCAGCCGCGCAAAGGCGTCGATCATCAAGTCGGCTCCCTTGTGGAGGTCGAACCGGCCGACGAACAGGATCCGATTCTGATCGGCGTCGGCCAGCTTCCAGGGACGATCCTCGGGTCGCGGATCGATCGGGCAGGGAATCACCCGAGCCCCTTCCAGCGGAAGGCCGTAATAGTCGCGCGTGCGATCGAGGATGTCCTGCGAGGGTGACGTGATCCCGTCGGCCCAGGCGATGGAGAGCCGTTCCTGCTCGACGCGCTGGAAGAACGCGGCGTCTTTTTTTTCGCCGAGGACTTCGCCATTGAGAAACCACGGGCCTTGCAGGCGGGTCACCACGGGAATGCGTTTGAGTTTGATGATTCGGCTCGCCAGGCCAAAGGCCTCTTCGATCTCGAGCAACTCGATGGGGAAGCGGGCGAGTGCCGCACGGACGGCGCTCACGATCATGGCGAACTTCGCATCGCCAAAGTCCGCAGCCGGGAGCCAGCGACGGACCCGCGCCGCCGCCTTCCCCAGCAGACTGCGACCGGGCTGAAAATCGGCAATGTCGATCAAATCAGCGTCGTCCGGGGTTGTCCCGTTCGAGCGGGCACCTTTCGGCACGTCCCAGGCCAACAACACGGTGCGCGTGCCGCGCTGGCGAAAGGCCGGAGCCAGGTGCGACGTGTAGGTGACAATCCCGTTGGGGGCCGCACCGGGGGGCCAGGCGGGGGTCACCATTGCCAGACAGCGAGGAGGGCGCTCCACGTCGTTCACTTCCCCGAATTCGGCGCGGAAATCGGGCCCAACGCCGGCGCCACTCGGTTGCGATAAACGGCTGAGCCCGGCCTGGCGAAGAAGGCATCGTATTCCTCGATTGCCAGAGGACCTGGCAACGGACGCAGCTCAAGATCTTTTCGCCAGCGGCTCGAACGCACGTGAATCGTATGTGCGACCAGGCCGAAGCTTGCCAAAAGCGCAGTGCAGCTCGTCGCGCGAGTGGCCGGCCCGTTGCAGCTTGGCGTCGGCAATCTCGATCACGAGCATCACGTCGGGCCACGCCAGCAGCGATCGCAATCCCTGCAGCACCTGCACCTCGTATCCTTCGACGTCGATTTTGATCAGCGTCGGCGTGGCGGGATTGAATCCGACCACGTAGGGGTCGGCCGGCACCGTGCGGATCTCAACCCGGGTCCCCTCGGCCTTCTCGGGGACGATCGTCCCCAGCAGCAAGTCGTCCAGTGGCACATACAGCACCTGCACCGACTCGCGATCGGCCAGCGCGCAGGGCACGAGCTGAAAGTTCGAGATGCCGTTGAGTTCAAAATGGTCTTTGAGGCGGGCAAATGCCGCCGGATTCGGTTCGAAAGCCAGCCCTTTGCCCCCCGAACCGATACGACTTCGGGCCAGTAGTGCCGTCATGCCGATATTCGCGCCGACGTCGACATACTGATCGCCGGGCTGCAGCATTCTCTCGAGCAGGCGGCTGATGTCGGGCTGATAATAGCGTCCGTTGAAATAGGAGCGGCGGTCCGCCCAGTTCTGCAAGTCGAGCCGCAACCGCAGACCGTGTTGCCCGCGGATCGGTTCCTGAACTCCGTGCGGCCAGCGATGGTCGACCGCCTCATCGGGCGCAAATCCGCCGCCGCCAAGGCTTGCATAGAGCCTTTGCCAAATCACGTTGCAGCGGCGGATATCGGTCGGCAGGCAGCGCATCGCGCCGGCCAGGATCCGCAGCGGCCACGACAGACGCTCGAGGGTGACGCGCGGGGCTGCGCCGGTGGCCTGAACCCGGACGGGGCGCGTGGCATTCATGCTGGGCATTGCAGTATTCGACAAGCCGTCTTACGGAAGGAATCGGCACAAGAACCAGCCCGCCCCACAACCGGCCCCAACCATCGCGAACGCCAACAGTTCGCGATGAGCCCGCACCACGTCAGCCCGCCACAATCTCCAATACAGGATGGCAAGTACGGGCGACTCTGAAAAGGCGACGGCCCAGATGACGCCTTGAAGTCCCCAAAAGTGCCAGGCGACGGGAATCGTGATCACGACCCAAAACATCCGCACCAAGAGGCCCGCCGCGATGCTTTGCAACGCGTCGATGGCCGTGAGGCAGACCGACAACGGATTGAACAGGCATTTCATCGCCGTGCGGATGGACAGGATCTGAAACATCCATCCCGCCTCCCAGAACGCGGGCGACTTATGCAGAATCAGCTTGACGATCCCGCTGCCGGCAATCATGAAGACGCCGAGTGCCGGCAGGTGCATGGCATCGACAGCCAACCGGGTGCGGTAGAACATCCGACTCAAATCCCAGGGGCGTTCGCGAAACGTCTTCGCATAAAGCGGATACAAGACCTGACGCGACAGCCGCATGTTGAGTGTCGCCAGCGGATCCGCGAGATTGATCGCCACGCCGTAGACACCGATCCTCCCGATGTTGATGAAGTACGCCAGAAACAGGATGTCCATCTGCCGGGCCACGAATTCCAAAACGCTGCTGGCAAAGACCCATTTACCGAAATGGTACTGCGCCCGCGCGGCCTCGCGCTCCCAATGGAAACGGCTCTTGGGACCGGGAAGCGCCAGGTGCGAAAGGGCAAGCACGACGATGCAACCCATTATCGCGCCGGCGGGAAAGGCCCAAACCGTGGGGCTCATCATGGCCCAGGAGATCGTCACCAACAGGGCCGTCAACTGCCTCAAAAACTCGAGTGCCGTCACCCGAAAGAGCTGCATGTGCCGGAAGCACCAATGCACGGCCACCGAGTCGAAGCCGTCCAAAAGGACGGTGAGGCCGACGACCGGAATCAAAAGCCACAGGATGGGCTGCCGATAGAACCAGGCATAAGGCGCTGCCAACGCGCAGGCGGCCAGCCACAAACCGACGCCGCGCAGGGCCTGCATCGTCCACGCCGTGTTGAGGAACGCCGGCTCGTCGCCGCGGGGATCGCGGATGACGGCAGGTCCCGATCCGATCGCCGTGAAGTAGGCCAGGCCTTCCAGAAAAACATTCGCCAGACGGTAAAGACCGTACGCCTCGCGGTTTAAGATGCGCGTCAGGACGATGCTGCTGACCAATCGCAGGCACTGGGCCGCTCCGAATCCCGCCATCGTGATGACGGAACCGCGAACGACGAGAGCCTTCAGGCCCACAGGCGGAGCTGCCGGCTCCGACGTAACGACGACTGCCTCATCTCCGGAAGTGACGGATATGGAAGTTCCCATCGGATCTTCCGCGCCACGAACATCAGAGGTGAGGGGGCCTAAAGGGGCAGTCATGGCGGCGCTGAAGTTAGCCGCCCGACGCAGGCGAGTCCAGCGAGGCAACGGCCGCGGCTTCAGGCAAGGAACCGGACGCGTCGGCAAACGAGTCGCGGAATGCGAAAAGTCGTCGACGGGCGATCAGTTAGTTGCCGTCTTTTCTCGTTTGCCCATTTTGACTCGTCGCCCTGGCACCCTCGCGAATCAAAATCCAACAAGTGCCCGTGTGCGAGAGGACTTTGCCAAATGCGCGTTGAAGAAAAGAGGCAAATCGCTCGTCAGCGGTTTGAACGAACAAGACGTCGATTAACGCTCGATGTGCGGTGAGAAATCGTTGGGCAAGAACTCGATCGCCTTCACGATCCGGGTCGAGTTCCTCGAGCTGTGAAAGACGCGAAATCAACGTGGGCGGAAAGTTGGGCCGCAGCTTGACGGGGAAGTAGTAATGGGCCGCCTCGTAATTGCTCAGCAGAATTCCCTGCGTCCATAAAGCCACGTACGCGTCGGCATGCAGGAGGGGATCGGCCTGGAAGCGTGTGTGCCGGAGCGTGCCGATCTGGAACACGCGCTGACCTGCCGGGATGGTCGCAGCCGTACTGCGCACTTCGAGCGACTCGCGATTGGCGGTCGCCGCGTAATCCGAAATCGCAGCCAGATGGAGAGCGAAAGCCGCCGCAACGAGTACGCCGGTCGCCATGCGGAATACGCGGCCCCCTTCAAACCGGACAAAACCAACGAGAATTGCCAGCGAGAGTAACATCAGACGGAACGGCAGCAATGTCCCGTTGCGCGCGGTGCCGTCAGGGATGAAGAGGGCCAGTAGGACGCCTCCGATTCCCAGTGCGAACCAGGAAATTCGCCGAGAATCCTTTGCGCAGATCGGCGATCAAAGTTCGGATCGCCTGTAAAACGACAGCCAGAGCGATCAACGCGAACGGGTTAAACAGCAGTCGTCCGACCGAGGTAGCGGCACCGTGCGTTCCCGGAAGGGCGGGATCTGCGTCTGGCCCGGACGCGCCGATGTCCGTGAACGGGATGCGATGGTTCATGATGCTGATGCAATCCGCCCGCCCAATCAGCATGAGCCACGATCGGACACCGAAGGGATGAAAGCCTTGCAGATGCTTCCAATCCAGGTCGAATCCGCCGGCCGGTGACGCGCTGACGTATCGGTAGAGCAGCAGGCACGGAACGGCCGTGAGCAGCATGACTCCGGTCCACGCGAGGCGGCGTCTTGAGTCTCGCCACGGACCGGCACAGGAGGACGCCGCGATCGCAAAAACCGCGAAGGCCCAGGGGACGAGGTGGCAAAAGTAGGTGAGCGTGAGGAGCGCCGCGATCAGCATCGTTCTGCCGAGACCGAGCCCGTTGCGATGGCGGTCGTACAGACCGATGACACAGAGGGCAGCGGCTGTGCCCAGCGAGAATCCCTCGAATCCCATGATCCACGCGCGGCCGGTTGCCAGACAGCCAGCCACAGCCGCGAACCACATGATTCCTTGCGCTCGGTTCTGCGGCGTCCTCAGCCAGAGGAGAGCCAGGAGGAATGCAACGGCCGTCAAACTGAGCATGACTCGCGAGACCAACGAAAGCGGCAGGACCTTGAGCAGGCCCATCGCGACGAGCGAGCCGCCCCAATTCGGCACGGGCTTCCAGGCGATCTCGTAAACCGTAAGGCTGGAGCCGTGTCCCGCGAGGGACTCGCTCAAAACGGTCGCGTTGTAAAGGTGTGACGGACCATCCTGCGAGGCAACGAGAGGGCACCACCAAACGGGGACCAGCAACAGCACCATCAAACCGCTGAGGCCGAGCCAGCGACGAACCGCGTGCGCGAAACGTCCCAAAGAGACGTTGGTCGCAGGCGGTAGAGCCATAAACGGGATTTCCGGATCGAGATTGTGAGAGCGCGAGAGCCGTCGGCGGGCTGGATTGTACGTCGCGCGTGGTTGCGTCGGCGACTTCCGCCGCGCCCGTGTGTAGAATGTCGTCATGAAACTTCTCTTCCTGCACGGCTGGAATTCTGTTGTGGGAGGCGTCAAGCCGACGTTTCTCGCGAGTCGCGGGTTCGAGGTCCTGAATCCGGCTCTGCCGGACGAGGACTTTGCGGAGTCGGTCCGCATTGCGCAGGCGGAGTTTGATCGGCACCGGCCGGCGGTCATCGTCGGTTCTTCGCGAGGTGGGGCCGTGGCGATGAACGTCCAATCGGGGCAAACGCCGCTTATCCTCTTGTGTCCGGCTTGGAAACGATGGGGCACGGTCCAAGCGGTGAACCGGCAGACGGTCATCCTCCACTCGCGGGCTGACGACGTCGTCCCCTTTGCCGACAGCGAGGAACTGATTGCAAAGAGTGGCTTGCCAACATCAGCATTGATCGAGGTCGGCACGGATCACCGGTTGGCGGAGCCGGCGCCGCTTCAGGCCATGCTGGAGGCCTGTCACCGGGCCTGTCGGGCACACGAGCCAAACGGCGGCGCGTAGAATGATCTCAGCGGCACGGCTGAATTCGGCGAAAAGGCCCCGTTTTGTGCCGCTCGAAGGAACGAGCTGATGGCCAACCCTGACAAGCGAGTACCCGAAAACGCGCCCGGCGATTTTTTCGTCGATTCCACCTGCATCGACTGCGATGCGTGCCGTCAAATTGCTCCCGCCGTCTTCGACGAGGCGCCCGATCATTCGTTCGTCCGCGCAGCCGGCCTCTGTTGCCGAGCGTCGCGAAGCAATCCACGCGTTGCTCGCCTGTCCGACGGGATCGATCGGCTGCCGGGGAGAGGAAAATCCCAAAGCGGCGCTCGACGATTTTCCGCTCGTCGTCGAGGAACCCGTTTTCTACTGCGGCTTCAATTCGCCCAAATCGTATGGCGGAAACAGCTATTTCCTCCGCCACGCGAAGGGGAATTGGCTGGTCGACTCGCCCAAGTTTCTCCCTCCGCTCGTTCACCGGTTGGAGGCTTTGGGAGGCATTTCGCATATCTTTCTGACGCATCGAGACGACGTGGCCGATGCCGAGAAGTACGCCAGGCGGTTCGGAGCAGTCCGCATCATCCACAAAGACGAATTGTCGTCGCAGCCGGGTGCGGAACGGGTGCTCGAGGGGAGCGAACCGATCGAGCTGGCTCCCGACTTTCTCGTCCTTCCGACGCCCGGCCATACGCGAGGACATTGCGTCTTGTTGTTTGGCGGACGATTTCTGTTTACCGGCGACCATTTGGCATGGAATCGTCGTGAACAGCGGCTGGAGGCTTACCACGACTATTGCTGGTATTCCTGGTCTCGCCAGACGGAATCCATGGCACGGCTTGCCCAATTTCCGTTCGAATGGGTCCTGCCCGGTCACGGCCAGCGGGTGCATTTATCGGGCCCCGAAATGTCACACCAGATGCGGAAACTCGTTGAAAACATGCGTACGGCAAGGGGCTAGCACGAAAACGGCCGATTGGCGCGTGCCGGAAAACGGTCCCCTGGCATGCAATTCTTGCCCCTTGACTCGGCTGGTAGGATTTACGTGAGGCCGGAAGGCCGCTATTGTCAAAACGCGTATGGACGCGGGAAGTTTGCGGGCGGCCTCCACCGATCGTTTCCAGTCGATCGGAGATAATCTGCGAACTCATTTGGCGGAGCCGAAACACCGATGGCCCTCGGCAATCTCCCGACTTCGGGCGGAGTGTTGAATCTGGGCGATTTTCTCAACCCGATCGACCGCGATCAGTTGCGGGATCAGGTGCGTCGCTCGACCCCCGTGCCGAACTTCCTGATTGATAATTTTCTGCGTCCGGAGTTTGCCGCCAAGGTCGCCGACGCGTTTCCTCCGTACGAAGAGGCGATTGCCGTTGGCCGTTCGTTCCGCGCGGTGAATGAAAAGGGGAAGGTGCAGGTCACCGATTCGACCCGCTTCCCGGAGCCGATTCGCCAGCTCAATCACGTGCTGGCGTCGCCTGAGTTCTGCGACCTCATCTCGCACGCACTGGGGATTTCCTCACTCTTGGCCGACGAAAAGCTGGTCGGAGGGGGAATGCACCAGACGGCCGCCCGCGGGCATCTCGATGTGCACGTCGATTTCAATTATCTCGAAGACCGCGGCTGGCATCGCCGGGCCAACCTGTTGGTGTTTTTGAACCGCGGATGGACGCCCGAATGGGGCGGGGAATTCGAGCTCTGGGATGCCGACGTCAAGGTGCGGCATCACGCCCATCTGCCGATTTTCAACCGGTGCGTCCTGTTTGAAACGAACGAGGTGAGCTTTCACGGTGTCACTGCTGTGAAGTGCCCGCCGGGCCAGACGCGGAAATCGTTCGCCGCCTATTACTACACGACCGAGGCGCCCGCCCAATGGGATGGCCAGACGCATTCGACCATCTTTCGGGCGCGGCCGGACGAATTTCTCAAGAGGACGGTGGCAATGCCCGCCGAGAAGGCCAAGCGCTGGCTGAGCCAGACGCTGCGACGGGTCAAACAAAAAACGCTGGGTTAGGACGGAATGGAACCGAACTTCCTGATTATCGGTGCGGCGAAGTGCGCCACCACGACCCTCCGTACGCTCTTAAATCGGCATCCTGACGTCTTCATGGTGCCGACGGAGACCCAGTTCTTTAACGAAGACTCCGTCTTCGCCCGGGGATTGGATTGGTACGAATCGCTGTTTGCCCAGGCGGCCAGCGCGACTTGGCGCGGCGAGGGTTGCAACGGCTACACCATGCAAGAGGCGTTCCCCCGGTCCTTCGAGCGCCTCACCGCGTACTCGGGGCAACTGAAGCTGATCTACGCCGTCCGTGATCCCTTCGCGCGGATCGAATCGTTCTGGATGGAGCTCCGCTCGCAGCACCCCGACTACGTCCACCACGATTTCAACAAGGCGGTCGACGTCAATCGCGATTGGCTCACCGATTCGTCGAATTACCTCGCGCAGTTGGAGCCGTTCCGGCGGTTCTACGGCGAGGACTCGATCCATGTTGTCTTCTATGAAGACTTCTGTGCCGATCCCCAGGACGCGATGCGGGGCTGTTTCCGATTCTTGGGGATTGACTCGAACGTCGACGTGGGGGCCGCGACGGCACGGCTCAACGAGTCGGAGGGGAAGAGCATTGCCTCCCCGATTTTGTCGCATTTGCGATCGATTTCGTTCTATCGGCGGGCCGTCGATCGGCTCCCGTTCGCACCGCGGGACCGCATCGCCCGGACGCTTTTCTACCGCAAAATCCGGCAGCGGCCGGCCTGGCACCCCGAGACCCGCGCGTGGGTGGCGGAACTGCTGCGAGACGATTTGCAGACGTTCCTCCGCCAGTACGGCAAGCCGGCCGATTTCTGGAACTTTGAGGGCGTGCTGGACGCCATTGGCGACGCCGTGGTAGAAAAAGCCTGACGCGATCTATGAAGACCAAACCGAGCGAGCACCGTGCGGAACGGGGCTCCGGTTCGAGCGAGGCGGAGCCAGCGATCGACCCGGTGTGGCAGACGATCCGTACCGAGATGGCCCGCGAGGTCGAACGCGAGCCGATCCTCGCCAGCTTTTTGCACGCCACCATCCTCCGTCATAACCGCCTCGAGGAGGCGCTCAGCTTTCATCTGGCCGGAAAATTGGGGGGGCCCAGCCTGGCGGAAATGCTGGTCCGGGAAGTGATTGACGAAGCGCTCGCCTCTTCCCCACAGATTGCCGAGTCGGTCCGGGCCGACCTGCGGGCCGTCAAAGAACGCGATCCGGCGACCGAAACCTATTCGCAGCCCTTTCTGTACTTCAAAGGGTTTCAGGCCCTGCAGGCGTACCGCATCGCGCACTGGCTCTGGGAGCAGAAGCGCAAAACGATGGCCCTCTTCCTGCAGAACCGTATCTCGCAGGTCTTTGCCGTCGACATCCATCCCGCGGCCCGCATCGGCCACGGGATTTTGATCGATCATGGCACGGGCGTCGTCATCGGAGAGACCGCCGTTGTCGAAAACGACGTCTCCATGCTGCACGAAGTGACCTTGGGCGGCACCGGCAAGGAGACGGGCGACCGGCACCCGAAGGTGCGGGAAGGCGTCCTCATCGGCGCGGGTGCGAAAATCCTGGGGAACGTCGAGATCGGCATGGGGGCCAAAGTGGGGGCCGGCAGCGTCGTGCTCAATAACGTCCCGCCGCACTGCACCGTGGCGGGAGTTCCCGCCCGCATCGTCGGTTGCCCGCAGGAGGCCGAGCCGGCCCTGTCCATGAACCACCGGCTTCCGGACAATCCCGGCGCCGGAATTTGAGCCGTGGCGCGAAGGGTTTGCGCGGCGCTCTCACCGGAATACATCCCATTACGTCCATCCGCGAGCGTCCACCTTCATGAACCGATTCGCCCCGGAACGCCTGCACGAATTCTGTCGCCGCGTCTTTGAATCATTTGGAATCTCCCCGGCCGACGCGGCACAGGCGGCCGAGATCCTCATCGTCGCCGACACCCGCGGCATCGACACGCACGGCGTGGCCCGGCTCAAGGCCTACGTGGAACTCCTCTCCATCGGGCGGATCAATCCGAAACCCAATATCCGCGTCGTGCGGGACAGTCCCGCGGCGGCCACTGTCGACGGCGACAACGGCCTGGGCATGACGGTCGCCAGCCGGGCCAACGACCTGGCGATGGAAAAGGCCGAACGCGTCGGAACCGGATGGGTCGGCGCCTGCAACACAAATCATTACGGAATCGCCGGCTACTATCCGCTCCAGGCGCTCAAGCGGGACCTGATCGGCTTCTGCATGACCAACACGACGAGCATTGTCGCCCCATTGTGGGGTGCGCAGCGCCGCTTGGGCACCAACCCGATTGCCGTCGCGTTTCCAGCTTTGGAGGAGCCGCCGATCGTGATCGACATGGCCACGACGTCGGCCGCTTTCGGGAAAGTCGAGAACGCCATTCGCCGCCAAGAGTCGATCCCTGAAGGCTGGGCGGTCGACGCGGAAGGCCGGCCCACGACCAATCCCCTCGACGTCGTCGCCGGTGGGGCGCTCGTGCCGATGGGCGCCGACAAAGACCGCGGCGGCCACAAGGGTTATTGCCTCTCGGCAATGGTCGACCTCTTGTGCGGGCCGCTGTCGGGGGCCAACTGGGGCCCGTTTACGCCTCCGTTCATCATGTTGAAAGTGACGCAGGAGCGGCAGGTCGGGAAGGGGCTCGGCCATTTCTTCGGGGCGCTCAAGATCGACGCCTTCATCGACAAGCTGGAATTCAAGCGGCAAGTCGATGACTGGATTCGCACCTTCCGCGCGACCAAGGCCGCACCCGGGACCGATGGCCCTCTCATCCCCGGCGATCCCGAACGGCTGGCCGAGGAGCAAATCCGCCGCGAAGGGGTTCCCCTGTTGGGGCCGGTGGTCGACGACCTCCGCGAGGTCTCCCGCCGCACCGGGATCCCGTTCGAGTGAGCCGCCTATCGCCGCTCAGTCGCGCCGCGACCCCAAAATGCGGAACAGGTAGTAGAGGATGGTGAGCAGCGTCTCCAACGTGGCGGCGATGTACGTCAGGGCGGCCGCGTTCAGGACGCGATCAACTGCGATGGCTCCCTCACCGTCGACGATCTGGTACTCCCGGAGAATCCGCTTGGCCCGCGCGCTGGCATCGAATTCGACGGGCAGATTGATGACTTGGAACACAAGCACCCCGCAATACAGAAATACGCCGAGCAGCACGATCTTAATCCCGAGCGCCGAACCCATGCCGGCGATGATCATGCCCACGATCAGCAGAATGGTGAAAGCCGTTCCACCGAAGGTGGCCGCCGGGACGGCGGCGTTGCGGATGATCAAGGGCGCGTAATTCGTCGCGTGCTGGAGGGCGTGCCCCGATTCGTGAGCGGCGATGCCGACCGAAGTCGCCGAGCGGCCGTGATAAATGTCGCCGCTGAGCCGCAGCACCCGATCGCGCGGATCATAATGGTCCGAAAGGGTGCCGGGGACTTCCTCAATCCCGACGTTCTGGCACCCTGCCTGATCCAGAATGTAGCGGGCCGCCGCCGCCCCGGAGAGCCGCGCCGGAATCTGTAGACCGGCGGCGTACGCACTCTTAACCTTGAACTGCGCGTAGAACATCAGCGCGATCGCCGGCGCAACGAACAAAAGATAAAGCGGATCGAAGAAGAACATGATGCACTCCAACCGATATGACGACGCTTCGGGCGGCCGTCTCAGCCGAGGCCGCCGGAACGGTGATTGTCCACTGCATTATACGTAACGCAGGGACTGAAACGACGGATCACCGAACTGCGGACTCCGTCACCAGAAAAGCCCATCCCTTAATCGTTGAGGGATAAGAGGTAAGCGTTCCGCGGGGCCGCTCAGCCGAAGTATTCCACCGCGTTGCGGAAGATTTTGAGGCCGTCGCCTGGCCCGGAGAGCTGGCGCCGCGTCCACTGCGGGTGCTGCGTCGCATGGAGGAACCGTTCCGGGTGCGGCATCAGCCCGAGCACCCGCCCGCTCGCATCGCCAAGTCCGGCGATGTTGGCGAGCGAGCCGTTCGGATTGTCCGGGAATGGCAAGACCGTGTTTGCCGCGACGGCCGCGGAACGAGCCTGTCCGCCCCCCTGCGGTCGGTAACAAAGAGCGACTTGCCCCTTTTGCCGCCAGGAATCGATCACGCTCGACTCGCGGACGGCAATCCGCCCTTCGCCATGAGCGACCGGCAGCTCGATCTCCGTGATCCCGCGGAGAAAAACATTGCGCGGCGCCTCGACGCCCAGGCGAACCCAGAGCGCGGTGTATTTTCCGTTGTCATTCCAGGTCAAAGTCGCGTCGGGCGGTTGGTCTTCGGGAACGGGCCAGGACTCGCCGCCGCCTGGCAGGATCCCCGCCTTGAGCAGGACTTGAAAACCGTTGCAGATCCCCAGCATCAGCTTGTCGGCCCGCAGGAACCGGCCGATCGACTCGCCGAGAGCTCCGCGGAGTTGGCGTGAAAAAATGACTCCCGCTCCGATGTCGTCCCCGTAGCTGAAACCGCCCGGAATGCAGACGATCTGAAACTCATCCAGCAAGGCCGGCTGTTCCAACAAGCGGAACAGATGCACCCGCTCAGGCTTGCCGCCGCATGTCTCGAAGGCGAAGGCCGTCTCGACATCGCAGTTCGTTCCCGGCGCCCGCACGACGCAAACTCGTGGCGAAACCATGCAGAAAACCGTCTCCCCGGTTATGCTTTGAGCATGACCTTCCGCTTGGGCCGCAAACCAAACACCCCGGTTGCCGGCGGCCGAGCAATTTGCACCGGAATTGTACGTGTGAGCCGTCCCGGACACTATCCACCAACCATCTGGACAAGCACCACGGCACTTGTCGCTTTGGGCCTCTGGCTCACGCCAACGGATTCAATCTGCCGCGCGGACGAGGTCGATGCCCAAGTCGCCGCCATCGCCGCCGTCGGTCCGCAGGGGAAGGGCTCTGCCGAGGCCCGCCACGCGTGCCGTGAATTGGCCGCGCTCGGCCCGGAAATTCTGCCACGGCTGTTGTCCGCAATGGACACGCCGAATATCGTCGCCGCCAACTGGTTCCGAGCCGCCTACGAACAGATCGTCACCAGAGAGTCGGCCCATTCGAATCCGACTTTTCCGGTCGCCGCGCTCCAAGCCTACGTGCGCGACTCGAAGCGGCAGGGCCGCGCCCGGCGGCTCGCGCTCGATCTTTTGGACCGGATCGATCCGTCCTTCAAGCCGGCACTCTTGCCGACCCTCTTGGACGATCCGGAATTCCGCGACGATGCCGTGGCGCTCGTCCTGAAGCGGGGAGACGCTTTCGAGTCGCAAAAAAATCAGACCGCCGCAAAACGAGCATACGAATCGGCATTCCAGCACGCCCGCAATGTGGATCAGGTCACAACTGCGGCCCGGAAACTCGAAGCCCTCGGCGAGAAAGTCAGTATCCAGGCTCATTTGGGGTTTGTGACCGACTGGTCGTTGATCGGCCCTTTCCCTGCGGCGGGCATGTCGGGCTATCGCACGCCCTTTCCGCCAGAGACCGTGGTCAACTTGGGATTAATCGCGCAAACCGCGGACAAAAAAGAGCTCCGCTGGATCCGTCATCAAACGGCCGACCCCTTTGGCACCGTCGATCTCGTCCAGGTGCTGGGGCCGGCGAACGAGGCGGTTGGTTACGCCTTCACCGAGATTGATTCGCCCGGAAGCCACGAGGCCCAGCTTCGCTGCAGTGCGGACGACTGCCTGGCCGTCTGGCTCAACGGCGAAAAAGTCTTTGGCCGGGAGATGTGGCTCAACGGAACTCGTTTCGACCGGTTTATCACGCCAGTGACGCTCAAATCCGGCCGGAACCGGATTCTGGTCAAAGTCTGCCAGGGGCCGCACCACCGCGATCCGGCCGTCGGCAACGCCTGGACGTTCCAGCTCCGCTTCTGCTCGCCCGACGGACAGGGGCTCACGTTCAAAATAGTGTCGGCAGCGGACAAGCAGTCGCTGACGAAGGACAAATGATTCCCCTCCCATGAAACGGCTCCTGCTCGGTCTCGTTTTGACGGCGCTCGCTACGACGGCAGCATCGGCCGAGAATTGGCCGGGCTGGCGCGGGCCGGGCCGCAATGGCGTGTCGCACGAGGCGGACCTCCCAACCACCTGGTCCGACACGCAGAACGTCGCCTGGAAAGCCCATCTCCCCGGATTAGGGGTCGGCGGCCCGATCGTGTGGGGCGACCGCATTTTCGTCACCGATTCCGATGGCCCTCGCCTCTCGAATCTGCACGTCATTTGCCTGTCGCGCGACTCGGGAAAAGAGCTGTGGCACGACCAGTTCTGGGGGACCGCGCCGACGCTGCATCACGAGACAAAAAGCAGCATGGCCACGCCCGTCCCCGTGACCGACGGCAAATCCGTCTTCTCGTTCTTCGGAACGGGGGACGTGTTTTGCACGACGCTCGACGGGGAACTCGTGTGGCACCGCTCGCTGGCTGCGGAATACGGGCCCTTCGAGAACCGCTTTGCCGCCTCGAGTTCGCCCCTCGTCTTCGACAACCTGGTCCTCGTGCAGTGCGACCATTATGGGGCGTCGTACGTCCTGGCGATCGATAAGCGCACCGGCGCCAACGCCTGGAAAGTCGACCGGCCCGATTATTGGCACTCGTGGGCCTCGCCGCAGCTTGTGCCGGTCGGATCGAATTCGTCCGCAACGGCGGCACGGCACGAACTCATTTTGTGCGGCTCCGAAAAGCTCGACGCCTTCGATCCGGCCACGGGGCGCAAGTTGTGGACCGTCCGCGGGATGCTGCGGGAGTGCATTCCGACGCCCGTTTTCGGCAACGGATTAATTTACGCCGTGAGCGGACCAAAAGGACCGACGCTCGCCGTCCGTCCCGGAGGTCACGGCGACGTCACCGAATCGCGGGTTGCCTGGAGTGCCGTCCGCGGAGCGCCCTTCGTCCCGTCGGCCATCGTCGTCGGCAAATCGTACGAACTCGTCGACGACGGCGGCATCCTCACCTGCCTCGATGCCCTCTCGGGAACTCGCCGCTGGCAGAAGCGGTTGCCCGGCCGGTATACCGCCTCGCCCATTGCGGGGGACGGGAAGATCTATTTCTTCAACGAGGATGGGACGGCCACCGTGATCTCGGCGACCGAGAAAGGCTATCGCCAACTGGCCCAGAACTCGATTGGCGAACCGATCTTCGCCACGCCGGCCCTCTCCGGTGGCCGACTCTTGATCCGCACCCCCGAGCATCTCTGGTGCATCGGCCCCAACCGCTGAAGCGGACATTTTTCCATTTGCGGCGCGGGGGCATTCCTGGTGAAATCGAGCCTCATTTTATTGCGCCGGGGAGACGAAAAAAAGGGAGGGTCGCGGACCGTCCCATCCAAGCGTAGGGCGGAGGTGGCGGGATGAAGGGGACGTGGCGTGAACTGGCGGCGGAGTTCCTGGGGACGTTCGTCCTGGTCGTCTTCGGCACGGCCGTCGTCGCGCAGGTCCTGTTGAGTAACGAGAAAGCCGGGCAGTACCTGTCGATCAATCTCGGCTGGGGCCTGGCCGTCACGATGGGCATGTTCGTCGCCGGCGGCGTCTCGGGGGCCCATCTCAATCCGGCCGTCACCCTCTCGCTGGCCGTGCAGGGCAAATTTGCCTGGCGGAAACTGATCCCGTACTGGATTGCGCAGGTCGTCGGCGCCTTCGCCGCGGCCGCCATCACGTACTTCGTCTATATCGAGGCCCTGGAGCTCTATATTCTCCAGCACCACATTCAGCCGCACATGGGCGGAATGGTGACGGCCGGCATTTGGTCCACGTATCCGGCACCCCATCTCAGCACGGTCCCCGGCGGACTGATCGACCAGATCGTGGGAACCGCCCTCCTCATCGCGTGCATCAGTGCGATTACCGACGCCCGGAACATCGGTGCCCCCAGCTACCTGGCCCCCCTTTTCGTCGGGGCCCTGGTCGTGTTGATCGGCATGACGTTCGGCTACAACTCGGGCTACGCCATCAACCCGGCCCGCGACTTCGGGCCGAGGCTCTTTACGGCGATCGCCGGCTGGGGAAAGATGGTCTTCATCGCGGGCGACCATTGGTGGTGGGTGCCGATCGTCGGGCCCCTGCTGGGGGGTGTTTTGGGTGGCTTTTTGTACGATTTCTTTGTCGGCAGCCGCCTGAAAGGCCCCGAAAGCGCAAGTAGCCCTTCCGCGGCTTCGTAACGCCGTTCACGGTTACTTACCTCTTTTAGTCACGCAATTCCCTGCGGAGACGCGTGTTACCACCTCGCACCGCACCCCGTTCCGCTAAATCGTCGGGGATTTATCTGGTTTTTCTGTGCCAGAAAGGGGGGTCGGATCGCACCACAGAAAAATCGCGCCCCCACTTCACGCCGCCTTCGCAAACAACGTAAGTTGTTTATATATAAATACTTATATAAATATACAGCCCGGCGCACTCGACGCAGCGACATGCCGACGTCCTGACGTGAGGCTCTCCTCAATCAAGGAGCGTCGTCTCGAGCGAGATATCCGCCTTCAGCAGCTTGGAAACTGGGCAGCCGGCTTTCGCCTTGGCGGCAAGCTGGTCAAACTTCGCTCGGTCTGCTCCCGGAACCTTCCCCTTGAGCGACAGCTTCACCGCTGTGATGGCGTAGCCCCCCTCGACCTGTTCGAGCGTCACCTCGGCCGTCGTCTCCATCCGCTCGGCGGTGAGCTTGGCCTCGCCCAGGATCAGCGACAGGGCCATCGTGAAGCAGCTGGCGTGGGCCGCCGCGATCAGTTCCTCTGGGTTGCTGCCCCGCTGTCCTTCGAAGCGGCTGGCGAAGCCGTACGGATACTCTTTCAACGCACCGCTTTCGGTCGAGATTGCCCCCTTCCCGTCCTTGATGCCACCCTGCCACACCGCCGATCCTTTTCGCTTGATCTTCATTGCACGGTTTCCTGTTTCAGGAGGTGAGGGCCCGTCGCTTCAATAAAACGCGTTAGGCGTCATTCTCACGGCGACGGCGGACGGCCGCAACGCTCGTGCCAATTCGGGCAACCGCTGTCCCGCGGCGGCCACTCCCCACACTCGACGGGAGGCCGGCAATATTGCAAAGTGTTGGCACACCGCTCGCACCCCAGGCCGTCCTCGGAGTGGCCCAATCGGAGTTGGAGAGAATCCGCAAGGAGCAACGCATGGCCGCCAAATCCAAAACGGCGATCGTAACGGGGGCCTCTCAGGGGATTGGCGCGGGAATCGTGAAGGCGTTCGTCGAACGGGGTTTCAACGTCGTGGCCAGCGCCCGGACGATGACTCAATCCGCCGAAGTCACGGCTTCCGACCGCGTGGCTCTCGTGGACGGCGACATCGGCGACCCGGCAACGGCCGCCAGCATCGTCGAGACGGCCCTCGCCCGCTTCAAGTCGATCGACGCGCTGGTCAATAACGCCGGGATCTTTTTCACCAAGCCCTTCACCGACTACACCGTCGACGATTTCCAGTCTCTCGTCTCGACCAACCTCGGCGGGTTCCTGTACGTGACGCAACTCGCCATCAAGCAAATGTTGGCGCAGAAGACCGGCGGCAGCATCGTCACCATCACGGCGGCCCTGGCCCGCAACCCGATCCGGGGTGTCCCGGCGGCGGTGCCCATGATCACCAAAGGGGGCCTCGAAACCATCACCCGGCACCTGGCGATGGAGTACGCGAAAGAAGGTATCCGCGTCAACGCCGTCGGGCCCGGCGCCGTCTACACGCCGCTGCACAAGAACACGCCGAAGGAGGTGATGGAAAGCCTGTCGCCGATGGGTCGGCCTTCGACGGTCAAAGAAATCGCGGACGCAGTTCTGTACCTGACGGAGGCCACGACGATCACGGGCGACATCCTCTATGTCGACGGCGGCGCGCACGCCGGCAAGTGGTGAGAAGAGAAGGATGAAGGCGGAAGGTCGGAGATCCGCCCGTGGCGGGATGAAGGATGAAGGAAAACGCCTGCGGTTCATCTTCTTTGATTGGCGCGAATGATAGCCGCCTTGCGGTTCTCGGGAGGATCGGGTTTGCGACCGTCGGCATTGTCACCCTATTTATGCCGACGGCCTGCGGAAAGGAGCCGATGATGACCGCGCACGTGCTGTATCGCACGGTGAAGGTGGACGGCCTCAACATCTTTTTTCGGGAGGCTGGTGCGAAGGACGCGCCGGCCATTTTGCTTCTGCACGGGCTCCCCTCGTCGTCGCGGATGTTCGAGCCGTTACTGACGCGCCTGGCCGACCGGTTCCATCTGATCGCGCCCGATTATCCAGGCTTCCGACATTGCGATTGGCCAAAGCCGGCCGAGTTTGCGTACACGTTCGATCATTTGGCAACCGTCATCGATCGCTTCACCGACGCGATCGGGCTGGCGCGGTACACGCTCTACATGCAGGACTACGGCGGTCCCGTCGGTTTTCGCATCGCGTTGGCGCACCCCGATCGCGTGCAGGCGCTCATCATTCAAAACGCCGTCGCACATGACGCGGGGCTCGGACCGAATTGGAAGACGCGCCGCGCGTTCTGGACCGATCGGGCCGCGTACGAGAGTGCCCTGCGAGTGAATCTCTTGTCGCTCGACACGACGCGGACGCGGCACGTGGGCGACGATCCGCACGTCGAACGGTACGACCCCGATCTCTGGACCGACGAATACTTCTTCCTCAACCAGCCGGGACAGGCCGACATCCAGACCGAACTGTTTTACGACTACCGCACGAACGTCGCCTCGTACTCGAAGTGGCAAGCCTGGCTGCAAAAGACACAGCCCAAGACGCTGGTCGTCTGGGGCAAGTACGACAAGTCATTCACAATTTCGGAGCCCGAGGCCTATCGCCGCGATGTGCCCAGGGCGGACGTTCACGTACTCGACGCGGGCCATTTTGCTCTGGATACAGCCGCCGATGAAATCGCGTCCCTCGTGGCCGGTTTTCTCGGCGGAAAGCAGTAGGTCTTTGTAGGGCATGCTGTGCATGCCGATTTTTTTCTCGATGACACGCTGTCAAAAGACGGCATGCACAGCATGCCCTACGGAAATGACTCCTCAGGTCAATCGCCGGCCACGTGCCGGCGGCATTTTGGAGATCTCACATGAGCACTCGAGCTTGGGTCGCTACCGGGGCAAAGCAGAAACTGGTCCAGCAAACAATCGAACTCGGCCCCCTCGGGCCGGAGGACGTGGAGATCGCGGTCGAACATTGCGGCCTGTGCCATTCCGACATCTCCATGTTCAACAACGATTGGGGCATGACGAACTATCCGGCCATTTTTGGCCACGAAGTCGTAGGACGGATCAACGCTCTCGGCCCGGCAACCAAGGGTTTGAAAGTCGGCCAGCGCGTGGGACTCGGCTGGACCGCCGGAAGTTGCATGCACTGCGCAGTGCATGTCAGGCTCGCACCATCTCTGCCCCGAAGCGCAGGGGACGATCATCGGTCACCGAGGCGGCTTCGCCACGCACGTGCGGTGTCACTGGGCCTGGGCGTTTCCCTTGCCGGCCGACTTGAACGCGCCGGACGCGGGGCCCCTGTTGTGCGGCGGCGTCACGGTTTTTAACCCGATTCTCAACTACGCCAATCCGACGAGCCGCGTCGGTATCGTGGGCATCGGCGGCTTGGGACACATGGCGGTGAAGTTCGCGGCCGCATTCGGCTGTGACGTCACCGCCTTCACTTCCCGCGAAGACAAATTCGCCGAGGCCCGCGGTTTCGGCGCGAACCGTGTCCTCGTCAGCGGAGACGCGGCGGCGGTGAAAAAGCTGGCAGGCACAATCGATCTCTTGCTGGTGACGGTCAACGTGCCGCTCGATTGGAACGCCATGCTCGGTACGCTCGCGCCGCACGGCCGCATGCACGTGGTGGGCGCGGTCCTCGAGCCGATCCCCGTGTCGGTCTTTTCGCTACTCCTGAAGGAGGCGAGCGTCTCCTCGTCCCCGTCCGGGCCGCCGACGGCGATCGCCAAGATGCTCGATTTTTCCGCCCGCCACGACATTGCGCCGCAGACCGAGCACTATCCGATGAGCAAAATCAACGAAGCCTTCGACCGCCTGGCGGCCGGCAAGGCCCACTACCGCATCGTGCTCGACGCCGATTTTTGAGCTCTTTTCTCCTCTTTGGGTCCTTTGGGCCCTTTGTGGTTCGAATAAGGCTTTGGGATGAGTGAGGGAACCACAAGGGACACGAAGGACACAAAGGAATGGGGAACAGGGCGCTGGCCCACTGCCGGCCCGAGCCTCGCGTATTCTGGACGCAAGCTTTGTTGACTTGATGGTATGGGTAGATTTTTCCGGATTTAACGATTTTTCCTAAAGAAAGGGGAGGAGAGATTACGAAATAAAAGAGAGCGGGCAGTAGGGCCCTTGGGCCGCTGCGCGCTCCCGCGGCCGCGCGGGCATCCCGACGCACAACCAAAGGTTGCACATGCAGGCCGATCGTCTACTTCGCTCTGAGGTCCGCGTCGACCGGCGCCGTTGGCCCGCGCAAGTTCGTCGCGGTGGTCGGTGCATTGACCGTCGTCGCCGGGTGTGCCGAGTTCGATGTCTCGGCACCGTTTGGCGATCTGGAGAGCGGCGTTTCTTCCATCTCCGGGATCCCCCGCGGGGCAGACGGGACTCCCCAGGCGGAACGGCCGATCCCGATGCGCGAGCTGGCCAACGAAGTGACCACGCTGGAGGACGAGATCCACCGCTACGGCTCCGTCACGGTGAAGCAACCCGACGTCTGGGGCGACGCCGACCTGATGGGCTACATCCAGGAATACGAGCAGGTGATGATCAATCGCCTGACCGATTTCAAAGACACGATCCAGGGATATATCGCCCGCTCGGACCAATCCGACCTGCAAAGTATGACGGCCCTGGGCTTCAACGCCGGGCCGGCCGGTGGCGCGATCCCGACGCCCTTCTCGAACTTTACGGCGGCGAACGGCGCCAACTCGGCCGTCACGCCGGCCAACGTCACCACGACAGCGACGGGTGCCGCGCAGCAAGGACAGGTCTTCGACGTCTTGAACCAGGCCCTCTCGAATCCGAACGCCACGCCCACGGCCAAGTTCTCGCTCGAGCCGACCGAGTCGCTGCAGCAGAATTCGACCTATCTCAAAGTCAATCAGGGACTGAGGCGGATCAACAGCGGGGCCGACACGGCTCAGGCCGCCGGCTACGGACTGTACCTGTTGCGCGTGCCGGTCTCGATCTTGCCGGGCGCAAGACGCGGCAAGGCTATTCGGCCGTCGTCACCATGCGGGCGCAGATGGTGATCGATCCCGATCACTTGCGCGTCACGTTTCCCAAGCTGGTCTTCGGCGACCTGGCCGACCAGCTCTTGCGGACCTACATCGACCACTGGCAGGACGACAATCTGCCGAACTCCGCGGTGAAATCGTTCCACAAGAGGTCGACCTCGATCCGGACGCCGCGATTCAACGCCATGATGCGCTCGGCGACGCTTAAGCTGGCCGACCCCGTCACGCTCGCGCAATGCGACGACTTATACGGCTACCAAGAGATGAATTTCCTCTTCAAGAGCGTCAAAAAAAACATGGGCCAGTCCCGCTTGAAGGGGGGCCTTCCGCCGCGGGATGAGCTGCGCAAATGGCTCGTCTCGTATTTCAACCGCTTGTACGACGAAATGAAGGAGCGGCAGCTTCTCACGGGGGCGCCCTACGAATACATCCCGCAGGCCGGTGCCGCCTACGCCCGCGGCGACAAGGCGAATCTCGCCGCCCTGCGCTCCGCTTGGATGCGGGCGGCCGGGGGAAGTTCGGAACTGGCCGGGGCCGGCTGGATGGTGATCGCACAGTCCGCCGTCCTCGACCGGCAGCTCAAAGACGCGCTCAAGGACATGAAGCGGGCGGGGCATCTGCAGTTGGCGGCCGACGACGCCGTCATCGACGGCGCCCAGTTCGCCAGCAGCGATCCGCCGCCGCAGTCGGAAACGCAGGAGCTGTGGTCCACCTTCGTGCAGAGCCAGTACCCGATGCACGTCTTCGAGCTCGATCCCGAGATCGAAGAGCAGAACATCTACGACGCCTTCAGCCAGCGCCGCGAGCTGCAACTGGCGATCGCCTTTGCCGTCGCCAACGGCTGCCTCCGCGCCGACCAGGCGATGAAGTACACGCGGCAAATGGCACTCGACATGACGACAATCGACCTCAACCGCACGCAGGTCGGCTTCACCCACGAGAACGACACGTTCGGGTGGTATTTCTATCCCCGCGTGCAGGCGGTCGACCCGGAACATACGACGTTCGGCAACTGCTGGCATACGCTGTTTTGCGGCGGTATCACCCGCGACGACGAATTGCGGCAGCGGCGGCTTGAGCCGGGCATCCGCGAGTGCGAAGTCCTCGTCGTCATGCCCAACTTCGTGCCGGAGCTCAAGCTCGACATCACGACCAACTGGGAGAAGCTGACGCGGCCCGGCCAGAGCAAGCTCGACTACAACGAGATGATCGAGCTCGGCGCGCAGGTCGAATGCGTCAAGCACCGCGCGATGAACGTCTGCGATGCGCGGTGCTATCGCCCGGGCGATTACGAGCGGCTCGTGAGCCGGGTCGACCAACTCGAAAAGATGCTCCCGCTGCAGACCTTCAGCGTGACCGTGCCGTACCAGTATGACCTTCCCGGCTCGCAGCTCTTCGATCGAGGGGCGGCGTCGCTCGAGCCTGAGATCACCGGTTATTACGGCCTGTCGTACCTCAAGCGCGGCTCGCCCACGGTGGCCCAGTTCTTCCTGACGGGGCACCATTTCCACCCGACGCGAACGCACGTCGTCATCGGCGGGACCGAAGTCCACACGAGTGTGCAGGTGCTCCAATTCTCGGCGGCACCCACGTCCGGCCAGGTCGTGCAGACGGCCGGTCAGACCGTGCAGACCAACGGCACGGCCAAGCCGGGCAGTTCGACGACCGCCGGCGGCGGGACCGGTTCGACTGGGGGCGGCACCGGCACAGCCTCGACAGGCGGCGGGAGCGGCTCGACCGGTGGTGGCACCGGAAGCGGCACGACAAGCGGCGGCACCGACAGCACCGGCGCGGGCCAGAGCAGCACGGGAAAAACCAGCACGGGCAAGAGCGGTAGCGGCGGCGGCGGCACGGGCAGCGGCAGCTCCGGTGGCAGCGGCGGCACGAGCACTGGTGGCGGCACTGGTACGACGGGTAGCGGTACCACCGGCACCGGCACCACCGGTACGGGCGGCAAAGAAAATGGCGGAACGTCCGGCGAAGGGACGCCGGCTCCGAATTCGACGCAGACGGTCTCCGCGGGGCAGGTGGCCTCGGCCACCGGCTCGACGGTCCAGTGGACCACGCAGCAGGTCGAAGTCATCAGTCGCGACCTGTTGCGGATCACTGTCTCGTCGATCTCGCCGGAACTCTCGGCCGGGCCGATCCCGGTGCGCGTGGCGACGCCGGCCGGCTTGTCGAACGAGTTCTACATCGAACCGGCCCCGGCCGACACGCCGAGCGGTTCGCCCTTCTCGTTGATCAATCCGATCATCACCTTCCCGTTCAACATCAATTCCGCGAAGACGGGGGTGATCGTCAATCCGGTGAATGGGACGGGCGGCTTTGAGCTCAAATGGTCCGCTCCCGCCAGCACGACAGTCGACGAGCTGCAGGTGAAGCTCTCCATCCCGTCGACCAACGCGTCGACGACGGTGGCCTACAGGCTGAGCGACAACACGGGTGCCGACGCGATCGACGCCTGGTTGCAGAACCAGTGCGCCGCCACGTTGAATCAGACCGTGAATTTCGCGAATCCGACCGCCGCTCCGACTCCGATCTCGGTCATGGTGACCGTCTCGGCCGCCGGCAAGCAGGCGGGCTCGCCGCTCACCGATATCACCCTCCCGACACCGCTGCAGTTGCAGCCCAAGCTGATCATGGCCGCCGCCGATCCGACGACGACCTTGTCGGGCACGCCGGCACCGGCCTCGGGCGGCACCGCGACGGCGTCGAGTGGCACGGGCAGTCCGCCGGCCCAGGGTGGCACGGGCGGCTCGTCCGCCAGCGAAGCACACCCGGCGACCTCGGAGAACGCCCCCGGCTCCGCCTCGATCGCATCCGGCACCCCGCCGGCCGGCACCGTGCCTGGTGGTACCGTGTCGGTTGGCACGGGCGGCGTGTCCGCCAGCGAGGCGCGTCCGGGAACTTCGGTGAGCACCGGGTCGGCCTCGATCGGAACGGGCACTGCGGCGACTGGCTCCGCCTCGCCGCAAACGGCTGCTCCCAATCTCGTTCCCCCGGCACCGGCGGCTGAGCCGCCGACGGCCGAACGGACGACCCGCCAACCGACGACCGAGATTCCGGCCAGCGGCGCGCAAACGTACCAATTGAGGGCAGCTCCCGTACCGGAAGCGCCGGCTTCGTCGGCTCCTGCGTCGACGGTGCCTGAGACCGCGACGCCGTTACCTGAACCGATTCCGGGTCCGTCGAGTCCGTAATCCGCGGCGCTTTCCAAAATCGTCTGTTGCGCCTACAAAGAAGTGTCTTGCCCGGCCGGCCGCGGCCGGCAGGACCGACAAGGTAGGCCACGATGCCGCGGTTCTCGATCCTGATCCCCGCTCGCAATGAAGAGAAGTATCTCCCCGGCTGCCTGGAAGCGGTGGCACGAGCGGCCACTCCCTTCCCCGAGCAGGTCGAAGTAATCGTCACCGTCAACCGGTGCACCGACCGCACCGAAGAGATTGCCGTCGCGCACGGAGCGCGCGTCGTGCATACCGAGGCCCGCAATCTGGCGAAGATCCGCAACACGGCCGCCCAATCGGCCACCGGTGAGATCATCGTCACCATCGACGCCGACAGCCGCATGAGCCCGAAGATGCTCGTCGATATCGACCGCCTGTTGCGCTCGGGCCGCTACATCGGCGGCGGCGTGATGCTGTGGCCCGAGCGGTGGTCGCTGGGCATCGTGGCGACGGGCCTGATGCTTCTGCCCCTGGCGGTCAGGCATCGCGTCTCAGGCGGTCTCTTCTGGTGCTTCCGCGAGGATTTCGAGGCCATCGGCGGATTCGACGAGAAGTGGGTCAGCGTCGAAGACCTGGATTTCGCCAAGCGGCTCAAGGCCTACGGTAAGACCAAAGGGAAGCGGTTCGGCACGATCATGCGGTCGTACATCATCACGTCGTGCCGCAAGTTCGACACGTTCGGCGACTGGTTTCTCGTCCGCGATCCGGCCTTCGTGCGGCGGATTTTCTCCGGCAAATCTCAAGCGGACGCCGACCGGCTGTATTACGACTACGAGTAGGTCCCGCCTGCCGGGCGGGACACTTTGCAGGTGAATCAAACCTGCGGAATCGGCGTGACCAGCATGCTCGCGCGGACGTTTGCGACAAACGATCATCGGACCGCAAAACAGTGTCCCGCCCGGCAGGCGGGACCTACAGCAATTCGCGGATCGGCGTGCCTTCGCTGATCGCGTGCGGGCGGCCGCCGATGTCGGCGAGCCGCGTGTCGTGCGGAATGCCGAGCGCTTCGTAGAGCGTGGCCGACAAATCGTCCGGCTTGAGCGGGCGGTCTTTGACAAAGGCGGCCTGGCGGTCCGTCGAGCCGATGACCTGGCCGGCCGCTGCTCCGCCACCGGCCCACAGCACGCTATAGGCGTTGGGCCAGTGATCGCGGCCGCCGCCGTCGACGTCGGCGATCTTCGGCGTGCGGCCGAACTCGCCCATCACGAGCACGATCGTTTCGGCCAGCAGTCCCCGCTCGTCGAGATCGCCGATCAGTGCCGCCAAGCCCTGGTCGAGCTCGTGCATCAAGTAGCCGTCGTACAACCGAAAGTGCTCGAAGTGCGTGTCCCAGATCTGATAGCTGGCGAGGCGTTTTCGCGGCGGATCGGAGACGGCGTTGGCCGTGACGAACCGCACGCCCGCTTCGATCATCCGCCGGCAGAGGAGCAACACCTGCCCCATTTCCGAGTGGCCATAGCGATCGCGAATGGCCGGCGGCTCGTGCCTCAAATCGAAGGCCGCGCGGGCGGCCGGAGCCAACAGCAGCTCGAAGCTCTTTTGCTCGTGTGCGTCGAGCGTCTTGAGCCGCGCGTCTTGATGTTGCGAAACGAAGCCGCCGTCAAAGTGGGCTAGCAGGGCCCGCCGATCGGAGACGCGGGCGGCCGACAGGTCCGAGGGCAATGACATTCCCTCCGGCAGCGGAAAGTCGCCTTCCCATTTCGGCGAGGCCGACATCATCTGGTTGCGGACGACGGCGAACGGGTCGTAGCTTCGCCCGAGCCAGCCGCCGCCGGCGCTCGGCGTCGGAAAGCCCATGTCGAACAGCCACGTCGGCGTGAGGACGAAGCTGGGAATGGCCGACGCGGAGGGATAGATCTTGGAGACGACCGAACCGTAAGCGGGATGGTCCATCGCCGTCGGGGCGATGTTCGCGTCCGAACCGGGCGAGTGGCCCGAAAGCGCGTAGGCGGCCCCCGTGTTGTGGGCGGCAAGGTGATGGTGCAGCGAGCGAACGATCGAGAACTTGTCGGCAAGCTGCGCCAGGCGGGGGAGCTTCTCGGTGATTTGCATCCCGGGGACGCGGGTCGAAATCGGCTTGAAGGGACCGCGAATGCCGCTGGGCGCTTCGGGTTTGAGATCAAACGTGTCGAGCTGCGACGGGCCGCCGTTCAAAAAGATGAGAATGCAGTGCTTCGCGCGAGCGGCTTGCTGCTGTTTCGAGACGGCGCGGGCCTCGGCCCGCAGGAGATCGGCCAGTGTGAGCCCGCCGGCGGCCAGCATGCCGGCGCGGAGCAGTTCGCGCCGCGTGACGCGCGAAGGTCCTCCAGCCGCTCGATCGAGAATTCGCAGCATGGGAAGCTCCCTTTCAATGCGGGCCGTTCAGCGCGGGTGCCACTGGCGGGGGCTTTGGCCCGCCAGTGTCCTCGTTCGCGGACTAAACGGCTTCGGCACTGGCGGCCCAAAGCTGCCGCCAGTGGCACCCTACGCCGTTAACCCTTTTGGATCGTTCGGTTGAGAAGTAGTTTTGCCCAACGAAGTTGCGCTGGCGAAGCGTTGAGGATTCGGGGCGCTCCGGGAGGACGTTCTTGTTTTTTGCGAGGATAGTCGCGGCTGGTTTTTGGTCCTCGGGGGTAGTCGTCGACCACTGCTTTTCTCAGGGCGTCGCATAAGCCGCGACCCCGTTCGCGCGGATGCAAGTAGTCGCGCAGCACCCGGCGGAACGCACGCAACGTGCCGGCAATGCTCAGCCGCGGCGGGGGAAGGTCCCGAGCGCGGTTCGCGATGAGCGCATAAAGCGCCATGGCCCAGAGTCCGGCCAGCGACCACTCCAACTCGAAGAGCGCATTCTCGGCACGGGCACTGCGGAGCTTGCGACGCTGAAACGTCTGCTTCAGATGGCGATAGAAGAGTTCGATTCCCCAACGGCGTGCATACAGTTCGACGACCTGTTGGTCTGTCAGGTCTCTCGTCGAGAGCACGCTGGTCACCAGAAACACCGGATGTCGGCCGGTGTGAGCCACCACCAGCCGCAACACGAGCGGGGGTTCTCGCCGCTTGGCCTCCCGATCCGGCCAGAGATAAACCGTATTGGCCCGCTCGCGGGCAAACCCCAGCTTTTTCAGCAGGCGGACATTCGAGCCGACCCGCAACAGCACGTGACGCTGGCTGTCCAGGACGGCGCGGGTGTACTCGTACCCCACAAACCCGGCATCGACGGCCATCACGGACCCGGGCGGAAGGGCCGGCAGCATTTCCAGCCAGTGGCGCGTTCGCTGCTGTCGGCAGGACCGATCCGCCAATCCCAGGGCAACCCCGTGCCGACATGCCACATCGTCGTGAGCCACAACTGCGGGGAGTTCGATTTCTTGGCGTGCCTTCCCCCGCTCTTTTGGACGCGGCGTCCCTTGCGGGAACGACGTGTTCGACGCACGCACGAATACGCCTCTTCGTGAGACCGCGTCCGGGGTAGTTCGGCCCGGCTCCCATCGACGGCGAACGTCACAAACCCGCTGACCTGCCAAGAGCCGGCCAGTTCCTTCCGCATCCGTTCCCGTAGCGCTCCTTGCAGCAACCCGACCAATTCCGCCGTCCATCGACGCAAAAGCTTGGTGAAGGCCTGGTAGGTGCGGGCCGACTCCGTCGCCGGCGTGAACAGGTGCTGCACGATCCGACGAACGGCCCAGAATCGATCGGCCAAAGTCCCTTCGTCGGACCAAGCCCACAGCAAAGCCGTGGTAGCCAGCAAGCGTGGCGTCCACGTACAATCCGCCCGCAACCGAATCGACGACCAGTCGATGCCGGCCGCCAACCAATTCAGGGCCGCACGCAACGACGACGAATTCAGGCACACACAGTCTCGATGCGACATTCCCGATTCCTTTCGGGTTGGAGTCCGATCCTTCTTTTTGTTTGGCGACTAAAAGCATGATCGAAACTCCAAATCGCATCTTTTTTTCACCAAAAGTACGCGTAGAGTGGCACCCCGTGATATCCACCATTTTGAAGTCGTCGGTGCACTACAATAATCGCCCAAAGTTTCTCAAAATCGCGCGAGTTCATCTTGCGGCCACGGACCGCGTCGGCACGACGAGCGTCCGGATGCGTTGCGGATATTTGCCGACGGGGATCCGCTTGATCTCTTTCAATTCGCCCACGTCGATGACCGACACGTTATCCGATTTGCGATTGGTGACGTAGGCGAATTTTCCGTCCTGGCTGAAGGCGATCCAGTTCGGCTCCCGTCCGACGGGGATCGTCGCCAGCAGGGCCAGATCGGGGACGCGATAGACGCACACGTAATTGCCGATCCCGCCCGAGGCGAACAGCATTTTTTCGTCGGCCGTCAGCTCCAGGCCGTGATTGTAGGTATACGGATAGAACTTCGGCAGTGCGACTTCCGGGCCGAGCTTCGGGAGGAGGACTTCGCGGACGATTTTGTCCGTGTGCAAGTCGACCACCTCGAACCCGTGCAGCCGCGAGAGCTGAACGTAGGCGGTCGATTCGTCATGCAGGAAGGCGAACGGGCGCACATAATCTTTGAAAGGGAGGACTTTGACCCGCTTGAGCGTGTCGAGATCGAAGACGGAGAGCGTGTCGACCAGCATCGAGCCGACGTAGATCCGCTTGCCGTCCGGAGACAGCCGCGTGCCGTGGCCGCCGAAGCCGATGGCGAATTTCTTGACCACCTTGTGCTGCTGGGTGTCGATCGCCTCCATCCACAGCGTGTTGAACAGGGGGACGTACAAGAGCCGGTCGTCGAGGGAGATGCTGAGGTGATTGGGCCAGCCGTCGACGCGTGTCCGCCACAGCACCTGCTCGGTCTCGGTGCTGACGGCGATCACCTCGCCCGATTCGGCCATGTGCTTGTCACCGGCGGCGATGCTGTCGTAGCGATTGATATAGAGCACGCGGCCGTCGTGCGAGGGGGTGACGTCGTCGAGAAACGGGCCGAGCTTGATCGTGCTCACGACCTTGTGTTCGGGAATCGCGATCACCGAGACGTCGCCGCTGTCGGAATTTTCCAGGTACGCAAATTCGGCCGCCCGGGCCAATCGCGCGGAGAGCAGCAACAAACAAGCGCCGATCGTGGCCAAGCGGAGGAGCGGGCGGGTCATCATGGCGTGTGGACCTTTGCACACTGCGGCGGCGCCGCCGCGATAGTGCGGGGAACAGACTTGCCGATTCTACAGTTTTTCGACAGCCGTTCACATCGCCGCGCGATCGGCGGCGCGGAACGGCCCCACAGTCGCCGATCCGCGCCGATTGAAGAGATTTCCCCGCCGAACTGTCGGTTGATAGAATAGTCTCACGCGCTCTGAGTTGCTCCGCTGGTTCCGCTTGAATGCACCATGCGACGGTACCTGCCACTCCTGCTCGCTTGTGGCGGCCTTCTGGGCGGTTCGGCTGCGCTTGCCGACGGACGCTCGGAAGAGGCGGAGGCGTTTTTCGAATCGCGGATTCGTCCCGTCCTGGCGAAGACATGCTTCAAATGCCACGGCGGTCAGAAGACGGAAAACGACCTCCGCGTCGATCGCCGCGAGGCGCTGCTCAAAGGGGGCGAGTCGGGCCCCGCCATCGTGCCGGGGCATCCGGAAAAAAGCCTGCTCGTCCGCGCCTTGCGCTACACCAACGACGAGCTCAAGATGCCACCCGAGAAGAAGCTCCCTGACGCGGTCGTTGCCGACTTCGAGCGGTGGGTCCGCGAGGGGGCCGTCTGGCCGAAAGACGTGCGGCCGATGGCGGCATCCGAGCGGCACGAGGAACATTGGGCTTTTCGCCCGGTTCACAAAGTCGATCCGCCCGCCGATGCGAGCGGCTGGTCGGCCAATCCGATCGATCGCTTCGTTCACGCGGGACTCGACTCGCACGGCCTCGCGCCCTCGCCGCCGGCCGACAAGCGAACCTTGCTGCGCCGAGTCTATTTCGACCTGATCGGCCTCCCCCCCGCACCCGCGGAGGTCGACGGATTTCTGGCTGACAAATCGCCGCACGCGTTTGCCGACCTGGTCGAGAATCTGCTCGCCTCGCCGCATTACGGCGAGCGCTGGGGCCGCTATTGGATGGATGTCGCGCGATATGCCGACACGGGCGGTGACAACGCGGATTATCCGGTTCCCGAAGCGTATCTGTATCGCGATTACATCATCGACTCGTTCAACGCCGACAAGCCGTACGACGAGTTCGTGCGTGAGCAGATCGCCGGCGACCTGTTGGCCCCGCGCGGGCCGGCCGACAAGTATGCCGAGCGGGTCGTGGCGACCGGGTTTCTGGCCCTGTCCCGCCGATACGGAACGGGTCCTTATGACCTGTGGCACCTGACGCTCGAGGACACGATCGACACGGTGGGCCGCGCGTGCCTGGGGATCACGCTCCGCTGTGCGCGGTGTCACGACCACAAGTTCGACCCCGTGCCGATGCGGGATTATTACGCCCTGTACGGTGTCTTTTCGAGCACGCAGTTCCCGTACGCCGGCTCGGAAGAGTTCCAGACGATGAAGTTCCCCCGCAACGCGTTCGTCTCGCTCTTGCCCAAACCGGCCGCCGCTCCCCTCGAGCAGAAGTACAAGGACGAGCTCAAACGGGTCAAAACCGAGATCGCCCGCGTGGAAGCGGCCAAGCGGAAAAAGCAGGGCTCGTTCCAGGAGTACTTCAAACTGCAACGTCGCTTGCGGGCGCTGGAGCGGCGGGGAGCTCCCGAGACGCTTCCGGTGGCCTACGCGGTGAGCGAAGGAAAAATCGCCGACGCGAACATCCAACTGGCCGGCGAACCGACTCGGCCCGGAGCCAAGGTCCCGCGGCAGCGCCGAAGTTTCTCGCGGCCCTTCAGGGAGCGGCCCCCGGGCCGGCGGAGAGCGGCCGCCTCGAGCTGGCCGACTGGCTGGCATCGCCCCGTAATCCGCTCACCGCGCGGGTGATGGTCAATCGCGTCTGGCAGCACCATTTCGGCCGCGGCATCGTGGCCACGCCGTCGAACTTCGGCAAGCGGGGCAGTCCGCCGTCGCACCCGGAGCTGCTCGACTGGCTGGCCGCCTCGTTCGTCGAGCATGGCTGGTCGATCAAGTGGCTGCACCGCACGATCATGGCCTCGAAGACGTACCAACTCGACTCGCTTGGCAACGACAAGGGGGACGCGATCGATCCGGCCAACCAGTGGTACTCGCGGTTCGATCGGCAGCGGCTCGACGCCGAGGCGATCCGCGACGCCATGCTGTTCGTCGCCGGCACGCTCGATCTCAACCGCCCGGGAGCGCAGCCCTTCCCGGCGATCACCAAGTGGAACTGGACGCAGCACTATCCGTTCAAGTCGGTCTATCCGTCCTCGCACCGCAGTGTTTACCTGATGACGCAGCGGCAATTCCGGCATCCTTACCTGGGCCTCTTCGACAGTCCCGACACGAACACGACCACCGACGTGCGGTCGGTCTCGACAGTCCCGATCCAGGCCCTGTTTTTGATGAATAGCGATTTCATGCGGGAGACGGCCGCGAATTTCGCCCGCCGCCTCTGCCGCGAAGCGAGCGATCCGAACGCCCGCGTCCGCCGGGCGTATGAGCTGGCCTACTCGCGGCCGGCCCTCCCGCAAGATGTCGAGCGGGCCTGCGACTACGTGAAACGTTTCGCCAAGGGCGCCGCCGACGTCGGTCTCAAACCAAAAGCAGCCGAAGCGAAAGCATGGACAAGTTACGCCCGCGCCCTGCTGGCATCGAATGAGTTTTTCTACATCGATTGACGATAAAGAAGAAGCAGGCTCCCGATAAAGCAATTCCTCGTTAGAATGGGGCACGTGAGGTCCGCGATGGTCCAGTTGCCGCAAACTCGCACTTTTTCGACCCGTCGCCGCGACTTTTTGAAGTGCGCCGGCTTCGGCTTGGCGGCGACGAGCAGCGGCCTCTACCGTTCGCTTGCCCTAGCGGCTCAGGTCAACGGCGGCAATCCCCTCGCCCCGCGGCGGTCGCATTACCGGGCCCGCGCGAAGCAGTTGATCATCATCTACCTCACGGGCGGTTTCTCGCACGTCGACACGTTTGATCCCAAGCCGAAGCTCAAAACCGACGAAGGCAAAACAGTCGCCGGCCGCTATTTCCGCGAGACGAAGATACGGCCGCTGATGCCCTCGCCGTTCACGTTCTCGCATTACGGCGAATCGGGGCTCGCCGTCAGCGAGCTCTTTCCGCATTTGGGGCAGAAGGCCGACGACTTGTGCGTGCTCCGCGGCCTGCACAGCGACATCGTCGAGCACTTCCAGGCCACGTTGCAGATGCACACCGGCTCGGCCACCGTTCCGCTGCCGGGGATCGGCGCCTGGCTGAGCTACGGCCTGGGCACGCTCAACGCCAATCTGCCCTCGTACGTCGTGCTGTGCGAGTTGCCGCCGTACGGTGGCTCGCAGGTCTGGGACAGCAATTTCCTGCCGGCCGTGCATCAGGGCGTGCGGATTCTGCCGGGCGAACATCCGATCCCCAACCTGGCTCCCGAGGCGCCGAGCCTGGCGCTGTGCGAGCTGGAGCAGACGATGCTCCGCGACCTCAACGCGCTGCACGCATCGGCCCGTCGAAACAATCTCAAGCTGCTGTCGCGTCAGACGAGCTTCGACATCGCCCGCGGCATGATGCACGTCGCCCCCGAGGTGTTCGACCTGTCGCACGAAACGCGCGAGACGTTGAACCTTTACGGCGTGAAGAGCCGCGATCACAAGTCGATCGGCTGGCAGTGCCTGGTCGCCCGCCGCCTGATCGAGCGCGGCGTGCGCACGGTCGAGCTGGTCGACACGGGAACGCTCAGCAACTGGGACGCGCACGACGACATGGAGGCCGAGCACCGCCCGAAGGCCCGCCGCGTCGACCAGCCGCTGGCCGCTCTCATCATCGATCTCAAGCGCCGCGGCCTGTTCGACGAGACGCTGGTCGCGATCTGCACCGAGTTCGGCCGCTCCCCCTGGATGGGGACGCCCCACTCGAAAGGGCGGAGCCACCACGGCGCCGCCTTTACGTGCCTCTTGGCCGGGGCCGGCGTCAAGGGAGGCCTGGTCTACGGCGAGACGGACGAATACGGGATCCATATCGCCTCCGGCCCCGTGCACGTGCACGATTACCACGCCACGATCCTGCACCTGATGGGGATCGACCACACGCACCTCACCTACCGTTACGCGGGCCGCGACTTCCGCCTCACCGACGTGCATGGCCGCGTGGTCCGCGAGATCCTCACCTGACGGCCGCGGCGTGCCAACGCGTCGCAGGAGGGCGGCCGTGATCCTGGTCCTGATGGGAGTCTCGGGCTCCGGCAAAACGACGGTGGGTCAAATCCTTGCCCGCCAAATCGGTTGGTCCTTCGTCGACGCCGACGATTTCCATCCGCCGGCCAACGTCGAAAAGATGCAGCGTGGCATCCCGCTCACCGATGCGGACCGCCTGCCATGGCTCGACGCGCTGCGGCACCGCATCGTCGAGGCCGACGGGCGCGGCGAAAACGTTGTCCTGGCCTGCTCGGCGCTCAAACACGCGTATCAGCATTATCTTGAGCAGTACGCGCCCGAATCGGTCCACTACGTGCTCCTCGTCGGCTCGGAAGAGCAGATCCGCCAGCGACTCGGCGAGCGCAAGGGCCATTTCATGAATCCCGAGCTGCTGCACAGCCAGTTCGAAACGCTGGAAGCGCCGAGCACGCGCTGGCGATCGACATCGCGCCTCCGCCGGAGACGGTGGCGAACGAAATTCGTAAAAAGCTTGGAATATGAGGAGCGCGGACATCGGCTGACCGCGGCCGAAAACGCCGCACTTTTGCGAGCTCGCCTTAGCAGCCACGGCCCGACGCGATATACTGCACGGGAATTCAGGGGAATTATCCTCCGGACTGGATGCCCGGAGCCTGTCTTTACCGCAAGGAGGGCCGCGAAATCCTCAACTCCTCCCTCAGCCGCGAGCAGTCCCGACCGCCCGACGCGGTCGCGTCACCGCTCGACCTCAAATCGCTCCTCGCCCGCGAGGCCGACCACCTGGTGGGCCTTTCCGAGGAGCATATTAATCCGTCTCTCTGCCGCGTGTTGGGCCTGCTCGGTTTCAATAAGCGTTACACGCGCGGCAAAGGGGCGTATCTTTTCGACGAGGCGGGGAACCGTTATCTCGATTGTCTTTCCGGCTTTGGCACGTTCGCCTGCGGGCGGAATCATCCGGTGATTCGGGACGCCATTCAGCAGGCGATGGATCTCGATTTGCCCAACCTCGTCGCCATGGGAGTGGCGTCGCTCTCGGGGCTGTTGGCGCGAGCTCCTGCAAATTGCGCCGGGCGATCTGGAGATGGTCTTTTTCGCCAACAGCGGCACCGAAGGGGTCGAGGCGGCGATCAAGTACGCCCGCTACGGCACGGGCCGGGCGCGGATGATCCACTGCTCCCGATCGTTTCACGGCCTGAGCCTGGGCTCCCTCTCGGTCAACGGGAACGAGGAGTTCAAAGAGGGCTTTGGCCCGATGCTGGGGCCGACGACCGCGGTCCCCTTCAACGATCTCGAGGCGCTCGAGCGCGCGTTGTCACAAGGCGACGTCGCCGGCTTCATCGTCGAGCCGATTCAGGGAAAAGGGGTCTTCGTTCCGTCCGACGATTACCTGCCGGAAGCCGTCAAGCTCTGCCACCGGCACGGGGCGCTGTTTATTGCCGACGAAGTGCAGACCGGGTTGGGCCGCACGGGCAAGATGTTCGCTTGCGAACACTGGGGTGTCGAACCCGATATCCTCATCACGGCCAAAGCGCTTTCGGGGGGCTATATTCCGGTGGCCGCCGTCATGACGAAGCGGTGGCTGCACGAAAAAGTCTTTTCCAAGCTCGAGCGCTGCTTCGTCCACTCGTCGACCTTCACCGAGAATGACCTGGCGATGGCGGCCGGCCTGGCAACGCTCAAGGTGCTGCGCGAGGAACAGCTCGTCGAGAACGCGGCCGCGATGGGCAACCTGCTGAGCACGGGTCTGGAGGAGATTGGCCGCCAGTACGAAATGTTCGGCGAAGTCCGCGGCAAGGGACTGATGCTCGGCGTCGAGTTCCGGCCGCCTCAGAGCCGTTCGCTCAAGATGGGCTGGAACCTGCTGCACAAACTCGATCCGAGCCTCTTTTGCCAAGCGATGCTGATTCCCCTGATGACGGACCATCACGTGCTGGCCCAAGTCGCCGGCCATCACCTCGACGTGATCAAGCTGCTCCCGTCGCTGGTGATCAACGAAGACGACGTGGCCTACCTGATTCGCGCCTTCGACGCCGTGATGGGCGCCTGCCACCGCTTTCCGGGTCCCGTCTGGGAAGTCGGCAAACGGATCGCCGGGGCCCAACTGCGGATCGGTGCGTAAGGGACACTCCCAAGAGTCGCCGTGGACGGAGCCTTACGTCAAACTCACGTAGAGCCCAATCGCGATTCCGATTAAAGCCAGAAAAACGGCCAGGACCACGGCCAGTTTGGACGCGGGCCGGGCGGCAAGTTGACCCTGGTTGAGTTGCGAGACCAGCCGTACGTGGCGCCACAGCGAGAGGAGATTGACGGCGACGCCGGTGACGACGAACGCCGTTCCCACCCAGCGGGAGAACACGTGCGACTGTGGCACAACAGCGCCGCGGGTGAGTTGCATCAATTCCAAATAGAGACCGAAGCGGGCGACCACAAAGCCGAACCCCATCAGCGTCAAGCCGGTGCGGATCCAAGCCAGAAAGGTTCGCTCCTCGGCCAGATAATCCCGCAACTCGGCGGCCGGCTTGTGGACGGTGGATGTTTCCATGGAAGATTCCTCTGCGAAACGTTTGGGAGCGCGTCTATAAATACTGCAGGCCGTTGCCGATGAAAACCCACGCCGAATTCCGTTCGGACCGGTTTCCGCCGTGCGAGGGCGAAGACGGCGCGGTCAATCTTGGCATCTTCGGCAAACGGCTTTTGAAACGGAGCTGCGACTCCTTTCTGAAGTTCCTTTCTCGAGTTCCGCTTCTCGACCTTTGCATTCGGCGTTGGTGAGAGACCGCTGTTGACACGATCGGCGACTGGGCGATATTGTCCCGCCGCGATTGGCGTCCGGAAGTGCTTGCCACGAGTCTCGCTGCATTGAGAACCGCGCTGTTCACACCAAAACGACGCAATCCGTCGGCGGATTCCGTGACTCGGGTGCCCCAGGGACAAACATCGATACGGCGGAGTAAGCTTACCGCGACGGTCGGAGAGCAGCAGTGATTTCCCGTGAGCTGGGTGGGAAGCCGGTTCGAGATAAGGACCTGATTCTGCAGCGACGGCCGTCGTTTGCAAAGCGAATCGGGCAGAAGGGGGGCGGCCATGGTCGACGTTCTCGATGCGGGCAATCGGGTCGCCCATGAGTTGCCGCGCTTGTCGGTGGTTTTCTCATTTCGAAACGAGCAAGCCAACATCCCCGAGTTGCTCCATCGCACGCGGTCGGTCCTGCGACGAGAGGCAGAGGGCCGCACGCTGTCCGGCTATGAGCTGATTTTCGTCAACGACGCATCGACGGACGGCTCTCTCGAACTTCTAAGGCGCGCAGCCGACGAAGCGGGCGACATCCGCGTCGTCAATATGTCGCGGACCTTCGGGCATGATCCCTGCGTTCTGGCCGGCATGGAGGTCGCTTGCGGAGACCTGGTCGTCTGCCTCGACGCCGATCTGCAGGATCCGCCGGAATTTATCTCGGAGCTGTTGCGCGCCTGGCAGGAAAATTCGGACGTGCAGGTCGTCAACACGGTTCGCCGCTCGCGGGCCGGAGAATCTCGGACCAAATTGTGGATCACCGCGCTCGGCTACCGGATCCTGCGCACGGTTTCGTCGATCGATCTGCCGATCGAGTCGGGCGATTTCAAGCTGCTGACGCGGCGCACGGTGAACGAGATCGTGCGATTGCGGGAAAAGCAGCCCTTTTTCCGCGGCATGACCCGCTGGATCGGCTTGCGGCAGCTCGAAGTCCCCTATGATCGCGAACCCCGTTTTGCCGGCCGCGCGTCGCCCGTCATGAGCCGGCGGGTCATCCGGTATTTTCTGGAATCGGCACTCATCGCATTTTCGGGAGTGCCCCTGCAGATTTCGACGGCCCTTGGCCTGTTGACGTCACTGGCCGGTGTTTTCGTCCTGCTGTATTCGCTCGCCATGGGCTGGTCCGGGGGCGGCGCCGCGGGCTGGATCGGACTTCTCTCGGCCGTCTTGATCGTCGGCGGCTTGCAGATGCTGATGTTGGGAGTGATCGGGTTGTACCTCTATTCGGTGTATGTCGAGCTGAAAAGGCGTCCGAACTACATCGTGGAAGGCACGCTCGGCTTCGAGTCACGCGGAGAGCCGGTTTCAGTCGTCCACAAGACGAGCGACTCAATCAACTCTGAGCCCGCGAAAGGCATGCGGCCCTTCGCCTTCGTGCCGACCGGCGATTTGGCTCGGTGCGCAGGCAGTTAACCGCGATGCTCCAAGGGACCACGTACAGCGCAGCCGACATGACGGAACCGCAGTCGATACAGCCCAGCGCCGGCTTCAGTTTGAGCGCCCAGGAGCGGCGGTGGTTGCTCTTTGCGGCAGCGGTGCTCGTGGTCGCCCATCTCCCCGTCCTCACGGCGATCTTTGCGATCCACAATGACTATCTGCTGTGGCTCTGCGATCGGTCCACCTTCGTCACGTGGTTTCCCGAGACGCCGCACCTGCTCGCCATCGGCCGGCCGCTGGGCGCGCTGTTGCTGAACCTGCATTTCAGTTGTCTCGAATCGCTTCCCGATTTCCTGGTCTCTCGATGGTTTGCGCTGGGTGTGACGCTCGCGGCAGGAGGGCTTCTCGCCGAGCATTTGAGCCGCCGGCTGCGGCTCCCCGCCGGGACGGCTGTCTGCGCGGCGGCGTGCGTCTTCCTCCTGCCGTCAAGCCAGCTTTTTGTGGCCTGGACGACCAACTTTGTGCCGGGAACGTTGACCGTCCTCTTGGCACTCGTCGTCTATCGGTTGTTGGACTCGGGCGTGGAACCGCGCAGCCTGCGGCTTCAATTGACCGATTGGCGGCGCTTCCTGGTCGCTCAAGCCCTCTTCTTGAGTCTGCTTTGCATTTATCCGCCGAGTGCCTTGTTCTTCCTGGTTCCCGCGTTCGCCAATCTGCTGTTTACGCCGCTCGACTCCTGGCCACGGACCCGCGGCCGACTCATTCGGGACGTGGCATTCACGGCCGGCGGAATGTTCGCCTATTTTGTGCTCGTGCGCCTGATCTACCTCCCGCTGGCGACCAGGCTTTGGCCCCAGATCCGAGCGGCCCTCGAACGCAATCACGGAACGCAGTATGAGTTCGCGGTGACCTCGATCGCCCGGCAGTTTCTACACAACTTGGCAGATATCCTCGCGGTCTCCTTTGCCGGTCCGCTGCATGCCCTCGTTCACGAGCGGACGGCGGCCAGGGCGGCAGCGGTCATCGCCGCGACACTCCTGGTCGTGGCCGCCTGGCGTTTTCGCAAACTGCTGGCGCCTCGATCAATCGCCGGGGCGGGACAACGCCCGAGACCAGGCGGTCATGTCGGCGAGGCCCTTTTGGCCGGTCTGGTCCTGTTCTGCTTGGCCGCGGCGCCCGTGGTCCTCGCGCGTCCCGACGATCGGGGCAATGGCTACCGTCTCATGTTTGCGGCGGCCGCCATGGGAAGCCTGCTCGCGTTCTGGATCTTGCCGCGGTCCGCGGCGGAACACCGGTCTGCCGACTTCAAGCGATTCGTAGCGGCTCTGCGTCTCGGCCTCCTCATGCTCTCCGCGTTTTTGGCCTACTGCAACCTGCAACATGTGACCGCCAACGCGGTGATTGAGCTCAATTTCTTTCGTCGTGAGCTGGCAGACGTCGATCCCCGCACCACGCGATGCCTGCGGATACTTCGTCCCTTCGATCATGGCGTCTTCATCGAGCAGCCGCTGCAAAAAGATTTTCGTCTCGGCACCATGAATTATTCCATCATCCGAGGCATCGTGGACGAGGTCTTCGAGGAACGCGGGCTGCAGGTGGGATCTCTGGCCGTCGATTTCCCGCCCGTCGAATCGGCATCGGGCCCGGCCCGTCCGCTCGAAATCGGGACGCGCGTCGTCGACGTGAACGACGCCGTCCGATGGATCTGGAAATATCCGCAGTTGCTGGCCGAGAACGTGAAAGGCTTCAACGTCGTCGGCTATCGCAATTCCGTGATTGCCATCCCCCAAACCGAAGGGGCCTTCGACCAGAAACGGGTCGACCGCTGCGGTTACTCCGCGGTTTACATCGGCAAGTCTGTGCCGGAAGTGGTCCAAGCGGTCAAAGCCGCGCGGCGGTAGTGCTCGGTCTACCAGAAAATGGCACGCTTTGGGTGGCACGGGTCCGCCTCAGGCGGACCTGTGCCACCCGACATCTTCCGCAAATTACATGATCACTGGGTCGAGCGGAAATCAAACCACTGGCCACTTTGTGTCGGCATCCAAATTTTGGAATTCAATACACGGGCAAGCTGGCAGCTCGCCCCACGGAAAATGGCAACTGGCCCTGCGGGCAGCGCAACGCCCCGGCCCCGCCTCAACCCGCTGGAGGACCGAACGGAGCCGATTTCGGCGGTTCGGCTTTCCCGCTCTTCGCCTCGAGCAGTTCGAGCTCGGCATCGAGCCGCGCCTTGTGCGCCGCTTCACGTTCGTCTCCGCCAACGATTCACGACTCGAATTGGGTGCCGACGCAGTTTCTGCTCATTTCGTCTGAGACAACTTCGCCAACTGGTCGAACCGAACTTGCTTAATCGATAGCTCGGATTGGGCCGCGTCAAGTGCCGCTTTAGCCGCCTCCACGGCCGCGGCCGCGGCGTCACGCTTGTCGCGCTGCTCAGTCACGAGTCGCGCTTCGATGGCTTTCTGCTCGAGCAGGCGGTTGATGCGGTCGTACTGGATCTTCTGAAATGCCAGGTGAGCCGTTTGGCGGTTCAACTCGGCCTTGCGCCGTTCGACGGTCGCTTTGGCCGCGTCGAGCTCGGCCCTGGCGACGACCACTGCCGCATCCGTCGACTGAATTCGCGACTGGTCGCGGTCGGCCAATTTTTGTTTGGCCTCGAGCAATTCGAGCTCGGAATCAAGCCGCGCCTCGTGGGCTGCTTCCAATTCGTCCTGGCCTGCCATTCGTGCCTTGAACCGAGCCTCGGCCTCCCGTTCGAGGTATTTCATGAACTCGAAATACCGCTGCCGAGCGTCGATATGCGATTCCCCCACCTGCTTGCCGAATCTGGAGTCGCTGATGAGTGCCAGGTCGGCCGCCAACACGCGGCGGGCGGCGGCAAGCACATTGGTGGCCGCGGTCATCGGGTCAACCGCATGCCGCTTATAGGACGCCTGCAGCAACCGCAAGGCCGCGTTGTAGCGTTTCTTCAGCAACGTCAGCCGCTCATCATCCCCGGGCGCGGCTCCAAGGGTTTGGCAGTCAGCAGAGCGGGCAGACTATTGCCGCTCGGTACGTTGTTGGCTGGTTCTGCTTTTAAGAACGCCGGCGGGTTTCGCACTTCGCGTTGTGCCATGTCCCGCTGGAGGTTATGCACCCTGAGCTCGGCATCCGCGCGGGCTCCGCGCATGTGGGCGGCCTCGAGAGGCGCGTTGACGCCGGCGACCCCGCCAGCCTTCACCCAGCCGTCCGCCACTTGCTCAAGATACCGGGTAAAGTCGAGATACGTTTCCAGGACGCCAAGCTGAATTTCTTGTCTTTGGTCGAAGGCCAATTCCGCGTCGCGTAGGTTCCGGGCGGCGGCCAAGAGATTGTCGATTTGTGCGACGAGATCGAGGCTCCCGGTCTCCCATTGCTTCTGATAGGCCTGCATGGCTCGCGATGCCGCGTTGTATTTCTCCTTGAGGAGCCTTCGCGTTTCGTCATCCGAGGCTCCGGCCTCAATCCGCTTTGGATACATCAAATCCAACAAAAACCTCGAGCCGGTGGACGGCCTCTTGACGGCAGTAAACACGCTTTCATGGCGAGCCTCGATGGCCGTCTCAATCGGACGCCGTGGAGTGGAAGCCGCGCCGACTTCGGTGGCGGCTTTTGCTCGTTCCGGATCGAGCGCATCGCCGGCCCCGGTTTTCGACGTCAACGCTTGCCGCCGCTTCATCGACTCGATTTCCGCCTCGAAATGGGCGGCCCGTGCCTCGGCTTCGTCAACCGCAGTGAAGCCGGTCACGCCGCCGGCCATGAGTCGGGCGTGGGCTGTGTTCCACAGCGAATTTGTATAGCCGACGTACCAATCAAGGGCGCGAAGCGTGTCGGCCGGCCGCTGGGCGAGCGCCGTCCACGTGTCGAACAGATTCCGCGTCGCCTTGCACATGTCGTTCATCCGCGCCGTATTGGATTCGTACTGATGCTCGTAAAGCTCCAGCTCGCTCAGGGCCGCGTTGAAACGCTGCTTTTGCAGTTTGCGAAGCTCATCGTCGCCAGGCGCCGGCTGCATCGGTTCAATTTTCGAGAGGGGAGCGGACCGCTTTTCGGAGACCGGGACCGCCGGCACGAAGAACGAGAAAGGAGAGGCATTGATGGGGGCCTTCGTCGCGGCGGCCGGTGTCGAAGAGTTCGGGGCGGTGCCGGCTTGGACGGCGACGAGTTTCCGTGTTCGTTTTGTGCCATCTCGACGCGGAGTAAGAGGTCGATGACTCCGGGCTGCTTGGGGAAGCGCTCCACAATTTCCACGTTCAAGTGCGTATGCCCGAGCGCTTCGTACTTCTTCTTAAACTCCTCCAGGTCCTTGCGGATCTGAAACGCGTTGTAGAATTGCCCTTCGTGCTTCTTGATTGTCTTGAGCAGTTCGTCCGACTTGAAACGGACGTTGCCCATCAGGCTGAAATTGCGAATCTTATAGTGCGGTCCCTCGTGGACCGTGTATTTGAGATAGATCCACTCGCGGTTATGCCGGTATTCGACTTTTGGAGCGACCGTGGCATCGAAGAACCCCAGATTAGCGTAGTACTTCCGAACGGCGGCAACGTCCCCGGTGAGGTTAGCAGGTTCAAACTGGCCGCTGCTGAAGACGTACGCTGGCGTACTCTTGAGTTCCATCGCCAGCCGCTCGCCCGAGACGGATTGGTTCCCCACGAAGTAGCGCCAGACGACCTTCTGGGCGACCCCCTCGTGGATGCGGAAGACGACGTCGCGTTGTTCCCGCTTGTCCCCTTGGATGAGGTCGACGGTCGCCTCGGTATAGCCCTGCTCGTGGTAGAAGTTTTCGAGATGACGGGCGGCCTCTTTGTTGGCTCCCATGTCGTAGGGGCTGCCGACTTTGAGCCCGGTTTCCGCCGCCAGTTTCTTGATCTTGATCTGGGTCGCGCCGAGAAAGACCACGCTATGGACAATCGGCCGCTCGACGACGACGAGGACTAGGGTCAGTTTTTTCTCGGTGCGGCGGTATTTCGTCACGACGCTCAAGAACCAGCGAGTCTTGATGAGCGTGCGGATGTCCTCTTGAACCTGGCTTAGCGTCCCCGTGCCGCCGGCCTGCGTTTTCATGTTCTGCAAAATGGCCGCGGCGGGAATCGTCATGTTCCCTTCGACGAGGATCTCGTCGATTCGCTGCGCCCTGCGGTTCGGCGAGGGCAGCGGCAATGTCAGTCTCTTCCGTCTTCGAGGAGGAAGGCGACCCGCTAGACACCGCAGGGGCCGCCGGAGCGGTTTGCGCTTTGGCCGCCGTCCAGGTGACGGCGACGAGGGCCGCTCCCAGCAGGCTGAACGCGGCCAGTCGCGTTCTCGATAGTTTGGGCCAACGCGGACCGTGAAGAATCATGGTCAGTCTCCGCTTGATGTGACCGTTCCGCGCGACGCCGAGCGAGAGAGAGGGCGTCGGCAGGGTGCCGGTCGACAGGAACTGGGCCACGCTTACCAGCGTTTCGCCGTAGCGGGCCGACTCGTGCGGATGGGCGACGAGGACGGCCGCGTCGCAGCAGTCCTCTTCGGCCTGCTGCAACCGGGCGACGGCCCACCAGGCGACGGGGTTCCACCAGTAAAGCCCGACGACACCGACCTCGAACCAGCGGACGAGGTGGTCGCGACGCCGCAAGTGCAAGAATTCGTGCCATAACAACAACCGCCGCTCGTCTGCCCCGAGCGACGTAAACAGGGTCTCGGGCAAGAGCACGACGGGCCGCCACTCGGGACAGACCATCGGCGGCAGCGCGGCCTCCGCAAACGCCAGCCACGGCACCCGCCGCAAACCGACCGCGGCCGCCACTTCCGCCGCCTCAGCCGCGACCCCGGCCGGCACATCCCGCCGGGCGCGCCGCAGCACGCGCGCAAACCGCCGCACGCGCAGAACGGTCAGCAGTAAATAACACAGGGTTCCGCTGAGCCACGCGGCAGCGGCGAGATTGGCAATTGACGGCCATCGAGAGGCGGACAATTGCGACGCGCCCCTCGACAAAGCCAACGAGCCGCGGGGTGGGGCACCTACTGGGTCCCCGCGGTCTTCCAGTACGGGAGTTTGGGCGACGAGTTCGGACGCGCGAACAGTGGTTGCCCGACTCGAGGGCGCTGGACGGTCGGGCTCGGAGGCCACTGGTCCGCGACGGGCGGACTTTGGCCCGCCAGTGTTGTTTGCTCGATTAAACTCGGCGAGCGCAACGGGCTCCACACCGTCAACCGGCGGACGGGCCTCCTTTTCCGACCCACTCACGACCGGCAGCGGCTCGCGAAAACTCTCCGCCATCCACTCGGGCACCGGCAAGCCGACCGGCAACAGGGGGGGTGCCACGAGCCGCAGCAGGACGACCAGCCACAGCGCGTACGCGAAGTGCGGATTTCTCCAGACGCGGGTCGCCAACGCCGCGAGCACCGCCAAGACCGCCGCCGCCGCGGCATTCGAGAGGCCGAATCGGAGCAGATGTTCCATGGAGGACTCGATTCGTGGGGCGAACTGCTAGCTTGCCCGTCAAAAATGAGAATTCCTAGGACGGGCACGCTAGCAGCATGCCCCACGAGGTTCACTTCCTCTTCTGATTCGCCAACAGCGTCCGCAATTCGTCGAGTTCCCGCCCGCTGAGGCGATGGCTTTCCACCAGGTGCACGAGGAGCGGCGTGAGCGAGCCGCCGGAGAGCTTTTCGGCCAGGCCCGAAAGCTGTTCGCCGGCGAACGCCTCGCGCGAGTGGCTGGCCGAGAAGCGATGCACGCGCTCGCTCCGGTCGCGGGCGACGAATTTTTTGTCTTCGAGCCGCGTGAGCAGCTTCTGCACGGTCGCCACGTCGGCCGGCTCGCCGCGGGGATAGAGCCGCTCGGTAATTTCCCGGGCGCTGGCCGGCCCGCGGTCCCACAAGACATCGAGCACGGCCAACTCGGCCTCCGTCACATGGACCTTCCGTTTCGCCATTTCCACCCCTCGCATAGACAATGTGTCTACATATCATAGACATTCTGTCTGCGCTGTCAAGCAATTTTGTGCCGGTCTTGAAACTCCGTTCTGCCGTACGCTCGGAGTTCCTTCGCGTCTTGACGTCCGGACGTTGAAAATGGATGCTCACGACGCACGGGGGACTTGATGACGACGACCGCTGCAGCGCCCGCCAATGCCATGCTCTCGTGGAGTGCAGGACAAATTATCGAGAGAATTGCGGCCGGGGAGGTTGCGGCGGGGGAGGTGACCGAGGCGTATCTGCGGCGGATTCAACAGGTCAATCCGCTGGTCAATGCCATCGTGTTTCCGATGTTCGAGCCGGCGCGGTCCGCGGCGGCGGCCGTCGACGCGGCCCGCAAGCGGGGCGAGACGCTGGGCCCGCTCGCCGGGCTGCCGATGACGGTGAAGGAATCGTTCAACCTTGCCGGCACGCCCACGACCGCGGGGCTTGTGACACGCGCGAGTCATCGGGCCAAGGCGGATGCCTTTCATGTCGGTCGGCTGCGGGGGGCAGGGGCCGTCGTGCTCGGCAAGACGAACGTCCCGCAGTTGTTGCTGTGCAACGATTCGCAAAACCCGCTCTACGGCCGGACGAAGAATCCGTGGAACCCCGAGCGTTCCGCGGGAGGTTCGAGCGGCGGCGAAGCGGCCGCGATTGCCGCGGGGTGCTCGCCGTTGGGGTTGGGGAGCGATATTGGCGGCAGCCTGCGCCTGCCGGCCAACGCGTGCGGCATCTGCTCGCTCAAGCCGACGTCGGGCCGCCTGACGATGGCGGGGCATTTCGACCCGCTGCCGGGCCAGGCGGCCATCCTGGCCCAGCCGGGGCCGCTGGCCCGCTACGTCCGCGACCTCGGCCTGCTGTTCCGTTTTCTCTGCACGCCCGAGCAGTCGGCCGTCGACCCGTCCATCCCGCCTGTTCCGTTTGTGACAGAGGGGGCCGACGCCGGGAAGCCGCTCCGCGTCGGGTTCTTCATCGATAACGGCGTGATGCGGGTGGCGCCGGCGGTGGCCCGCGCGGTGCGGGAAGCGGCGGCCGCACTCATGGAGCGGGGCGTGGAAGTCGTCGAGTGGCAGCCCCCCGACATGGACCAGGCGTGGGAACTGTACCTGGGCCTGTTGATGGCGAACGGTTCGAGCTATCTGCGGCGGCTCTCCGCGGGCAATCAAAAAGAGCGGTTTCTGCGGCTGACGATTCTCGCGGGCCGGTGGCCGAACTGGTATCTGGCCGGGCTCATCAGCCCGTTGTTCCATGCGGCAGGCCAGCATCATCTGGGCAAAACAGTCCGCTGCCTCGGACGTCGCTCGACCCGCAACTATTGGCGGCTGACTTTCGAGCGGAACCAGTACCGCATGAAGTTCCTGGCGGCGATGGCGGAGCGCGGTTTCGATGCGCTGCTCTGTCCCGTGGACGCCCTGCCGGCCATGCAGCCGGGCCGCGGCGGCGACCTCTCCAACGCGGTGAGTTACGCGGCGTTGTACAACCTCCTCGGCATGCCGGCCGGTGCGGTGCCGGTCACGCGCGTCCGTCCCGACGAAGAGAGCGAACGGCCGAGCAGCTTCGACCGCGTCGAGCGAATCGCCCGCGCCACTGAGCGGGGCAGCACGGGCCTGCCCATCGGCGTCCAAATCGTCGCCCGTCATTGGCGCGAGGATGTCGTGTTGCGACTGATGCAGATGGTGGAGGAGCACTTCGCACAGCGTCCGGACTATCCCGCGGCCGCCGCGGCGCTGCCGGTGTTGCCGACAGGGCGGTCGGAAGGACTGCTCGGAACGGCCTGAGCGTGGCAAGCGGGCCCGTTGGTTGGCTAGAATCTGGCCACAACATGATTCGACGCACCAGGGGCCGAAAACTGCGAGCCGGGTGCCGCGCTGCGGTATCCACCTCCGCACCAATGAGAGGATCGAGACCATGAGAATCGCACTGTTTGCCGTCTGCCTGTTGGCCGTCCTGCTGATGAACGGCGCGACTGCGCACGCGCAGGTCGTCGTGACCTATTATTCGCCGCAGGTCTACGCGGCCCCTGTGTATGCCGCACCGATCTACCCGACGGCTGTTTACCCGACGACGGCTTATGCAGAGCCGGTTTACTCGGCTCCCGTTTACCCGGCGCCGGTCTACGCAGCGCCGGCGTACTCCTATTACGCTCCGTCTTATTACGGGACACCGGCGCCCGTGTATACCGCGCCCGTCGTGGTCGGCGCGCCGGTTCGCGTCTACGAACACTGGGGCCATCACCACGTGCACGTTTACTATCGGTGGTGAGCGAGAAGAGAAGGATGAAGGCGGAAGGATGAAGGATGAATCAGACAGGGGCAGCCTACGGCTGCCCTTTTTTTATCCCTCACCCCTCACCCCTCGTCCCTCACCCCTTCCCCATTCACTTCCCGTCGTCGAGCGGAATCGGGCCGAACACCGGTGCTGCCATGTCGAGGTGGTCGATGAGGTTGCAGTACGGGTTGTGACAGCGGCCGTACCAGAGCTGGGCCTTCTTGGGGACGTCGCCGGTCAGCTTGAGAATCACGCTGTCGCCGGCGGGGGCCACGCGGGCGTCGAAAATCGGCAGGATTTCGGTCCCCTCTTCGTTGCGGATGGAAAATCCTGCGATGTGCCGGGCCGGCTGCAGGCCGACAGCTTCCGTCGTGAAGCCGGGGCGTCGCATGGGCATGTCGGGCGAGGACGATGCGATGTTGACCCCCTTGAACTTGACGATGAGCGTGTGCTGCGGGCCTTTGGCGACCTGGTCGAAATTGAGCGCCGAGCCGCCGGGTCGGCCGTAGAGTTCGCGGAGCGCGACGCGGGCCAGGCGACGCCCGAGCCGCATTTGCCCCTTCGTGCCGATGTGGATGCCGTCGTCGAGTTCCAGGTCGACCGCGGGGACGACGGCCGTGTGCGGGATTTGCTCGGGGATGCGTCGCTCTACTTCCTGCACGGCGTTCCAGTATTTGCAGGCCGCCTCGTTGAGGACGGCGAAGCGGCCGAGCTGCACGAGGTAGAACGGCAGGTCGGGCCGATGCAGGTCGTCGCGGACGGCGGCGATGAACGCCGGGAAGACCTTGCCGTAAACTTTCGAGTTGGCTTCGCTCGTCTCGGCCTCTCCCTGGTACCAGAGGAGTCCTTTGACGCGGCCCCCCGCTCGCTGAATTTGTGAGAGCATCGAGCCGTAGAGGCTGCTGCGGCCCTGGTTCTTTTTGGCGGGGCTCCACTGCTCCATCGACGTGCCGCCGACGGCGCACGGCAACAGACCGATGGGGATGTTGGTCTCGTGCACGAGCAGCTTGGCGAAGGGCAGGCCGAGGCCCGAGCCTTTCGGCTGGATTTTTTGGGCCTGCGGGTTGAGCAGCCAGTTATGCAGCGGCTCTTTGGCCTCGACCCACGTGCCGTCGTTCTCCAGGGCCATCACTTTCGGGTCCGGAGGCGTGACGTCGACCAGGTCGCCATAGCCTTGCATGTTCGACTGACCCGCCAGTACCCACAAATCGCCGACGAAGACCGGACCGACCTGCACGTGCCGCTCGCTTCCGTCGACCTTCACCGTGGCGTTGACGAAGTACGGCCCGCCGGTGGGAACGCCGCTCAGCTTGCCGTCGACAAACCGGTACGAACCGGCCGGCAACGGCAACACCATGACCGATTCGACCGTCGCCCCTTTGAGCGACGACTTGAGGATGACCGGAATCTCGGCCCGGCCTTCGAGGTCGCGCTGGTAGACGCGATGCGCAACCGGCTCGACGAGGGAGAGCGAGGGTTCTTTCCTCGTGTTCGATGACTCATCCCAGCCCGGGCGCTGTGCGGCAGGACAGGCGAATTCCGACGACACGAAGAGCAAGACGGCGACGACCCAAATCCGGGCCGGCAGCAGAGATTGGTTGCGCGTCATCGTTGTGGCATCAAATGTTGTGAAAAGGGGTCAATCAAAGAGGATAACCCAGCGCGACCTCGCTCGCTCAGCCGCAACCAAAAAAAGAGGAGAGCCACCACGGATGACACCGATTCCACTGATAAAAAGCGGATGAAGACTGGTAAATTGCTTCGAATCGGCCCCGCTGCTTTGAGTCCGCCCCATGCCTTTGCGTCCGCCCCAATGGCGGAATGAACCCCGCGCCTGAAATTTGCCTCTGCTCCTCATCCGTGTCATCGGTGAAATCCGTGGTTCAATTTCTTTTTGTAAATCTTTTCGCTGTAAAACGAATGAAAACGTTAGTCGTACTGACCGTCAGCAAAGTTCTTGAATCAGCGTGCCGTTGGAGCCGATTGTGATGGGCCGGCCGAGCGGGTCCTCGAAGCTCGTGGCGGGGTCGATGCCCAAGCGGTGATAGACGGTCACCAACAGGTCCTGCGGCGCGACGGGGCGGTCTTTGGGCTCTTCGCCTTTCGGGCTCGAAGAGCCGATGAGATGGCCCCGCGGGAAACCGCCGCCGGCGACGAGCACGCTCATCAGTTGGCCCCAATGGTCGCGGCCGGGATTCGGGTCGCCTCCTCCGCCGGCGTTCATCCGCGGCGTGCGGCCGAACTCGCCCATCACAATCACCATCGTCGAGTCGAGCAAACCTCGCTCATCGAGGTCGGCCACGAGCGTGGCGACGGCCAGGTCAAACGGCGGCAGGATGGGTCGAATTCGCGATTCGAGGCTCGTGCGCAGGTCCCACTGAATCGGTCCCTGGCTGAAGGTCAACGTCACGAACCGCACGCCCGCCTCGATAAGCCGCCGCGCAACTAAGGCGCTTTGGCCCCACTCGTGCCGGCCGTACCGGTCGCGGAGCCGGGGACTCTCGCGTGCGAGTTCAAAGGCCGAGCGGACCGTCGAACTCGTCAAGAGCGTGTAAGCACTTTGCCAGAGCGGGTCGATGCGGTCGGCCGGGCTCGGCCCTTCGCCCGCGCGGCGAAACTGGTCGAAGGCGGCCTGCCGGCTGCGGCGATGCTCGAGCCGGGCGAGGGAAACACCGTCGGGGAGCGTGAGGCTGGGGACTTGATACTTCGGCGAATTGGGGTCCCCGTTGGCGACGAACGGGTCGAACGGCGTGCCGAGGTACGCCGCGCTGTGGTAGCCGGGAATCACGTTCGACGTGTGGACCTCGGGCAGGCCGACGTACGGAGGCACGCCGCGGCGGCGGGCGCCCTTGAGCTTCCCGATGACCGAGCCGAAGGAGGGATTTCGCGGCGCGGTGCGGCCGTCGCGGACGCCGCTGTTGTAGCCGGTGAGCGTCACATGCTCAGCCGTGAAGTGGTCGCCGAAGTTGATATCAATCGTGTGGCACATCGAGCGGATGAGGGACATCTTGTGCATCACGCGGGCGTGCGCAGGGAGCAGCTCAGAGATTTGAATTCCCGGGACGGAGGTCCCCATCGCCCGCAGCGGACCGCGAAACTCGGCCGGCGCGTGCGGCTTGGGGTCGTACGTCTCGTGCTGCGGCGGGCCGCCGTCGAGCCACACCAAAATCACCGAGAGGTCGTCGGCCGGGCGCAGCGCGCGAGGCGGTTTGAGCGGCCCGCGCCCGCAGCCAGTCGGGCAGGCCGAGCCCCGTCACACTGAGCACGCCCGCCTCGAGCAGGCTCCGCCGGGAGACGCCGCGCCTCGAGTTTACCAGCAGCCGGATGGGGTCGAACATCGTCGTGTCCCTTCCAAGAGGACGAGCAGCTTGAGGTTGCCCGCGGCACTGTGGATGCCGCCTATGCTACCCGGCAATGCGGACACGATGAAGGGGCGATTAGTACGGCAACGCCGCGTTTAGTGACGAGCCGCCGGCTTTATGTCGGACTTCGGCGAGCTCAGTCGAGCCGCGGTCTTCAACAGCGCCGAGCGCGGCTCGATAACCGCCGGCATAAAGCCGGCGGCTCGTAGGAACGGCGCGATCGAGCGCTCGATTATTCGCTTCTCGCTCGGCGTCGATTGTTCAGCCCGCGCGGCGTTCCTGCTGCGGCAGGTTGTGGCCCGGGAGCCAGAGGGGCTCGACGCCGCGAGATTCGAAGAGGTGGGCCAGGTGCAGGTGGCAGGTGAAGAACAGAATCTGCCGGTTCTCTTCGGCGAACTCGCACAGCGTGTCGACGGCCGCCTCGGTGCGGAGCTGGTCGAAATTCACCAGCACGTCGTCGAAGACCATCGGCAGGTCGATGCCTTTCTGTCCCAGCTCGTGCACGGTCGCCATGCGGACGGCCAGGAAAAGCTGCTCGCGCGTGCCGCGGCTGAGCTGCTCGATGGAGAGCGATTGGCCCCGCTCGTCGTCGACGCGGAGTTCCCGCTGGCCGAGCGGCGTCCAGACGTTGCGGTAGCGGCCGCGGGTCAGCTTCTCGAGGTATTTTGACGCGAGGGCCAACGTGGCGGGCTGACAGGTGCGCTCGAACTTCGAGCGAACGCGGTCGATGGCCTGCCGCGTCAGCTCGATGCCGAACCATTCCTCGGCCGCGTGGGCCAGCTCGTGGCGGTTCTGCGACGCTTCGAATCGCAGCCGCGACGCCTCGCAATCGGCTTCGAGCGATTTGAGCGACTGCTTCACGCCGCCCAATTCCTCGAAGGCGGCCTGGCGGTCGCGGTCCAACTGGTTGAGCTCGGCGGCGAGCGATTCGATGCGCTCTTGGTTCGTGGCGGCGTCGAAGTTCTCCAGGTCCTCTTCGACGATGGCGAGTTCGGGTTCTTCGGCCGCCGCTTTGCTGAGGTCTTCGTTGGCGATATCCAACAGGCCCTGGCACTCTTGGCGACGTTCGACCCAACTGGCCCGCTCGACGAATCCCTTGTGGTCAGAGGCACCCGCTTCGGCGAAGAGGGCGGCGAGCCGCGAACGGACCTTCCGCAGCTTGCGAGCGGCGTGCGTCGCTTTGCGGCGATGGTCCTTGAGGTCGCGCCGCGTGCGGCGGTATTCGTCGCGGACGATGCCGAGCGATTTGAGCTCGCCGTCCCAGGTCGCCAGCACATCGAGCGTCGGCTTGCCGTCGATGTCGCCCCGCCCGGCCCGGCGGCCCGCCTCGGCCATCCGCGCGTGGAACGATTCCATCCACCGGTTGTGATGGTGATGCTCGTCGCTGGCCGCTTTCCACGCCCGCAGGTGGTCGCGGGCCTCGGCGGCCCGGTCCCAGGCGTCAATCGCGTCGTCGATTTTGACCGTCTCGGAGTGGCCCAGGTCCTTGAGGAGCTGGCACCAGCTCTGCCGCTCGGTGCTCAAATCGCGCTGCACGCCCTGACAGCGCGTGCGGAGTTCGGAGAGCCGCCGCCGCCGCGCGCGGAGGCCGCGCTTCGTGCGGTTCCAGCGTTCGAGTTCGCCCAGCCGGGCAATCGCCTGTCGATGCAGCTCGGCGTCGTCCGCGGGGGTTGCCTGTGAGTCAGATTGTGATTCAGAAGAAGCGGCTGCCGCCGGCGTCGCCGTGAGCTTGGCAATGGCCGCGCGCGTCTCAGCCAGTTCGGCGTCGAGTTGCTCGGGCTGGTCGCCGTCCGTCTCGGCCGCGCGACGCGTGTGCGCGTCGAGATGGTGCCGGAAGCCCCAGGCGATGCCCAGTCCGCAAAAACCGATAAAGCCCATGCCGAGGCCGGCGATGACGTCCATCGCGGCGGCCTCAATCAAGCCGATGACCGCGACGCCCAGCCCGGCCACAAACAGGAGCGTCAGGAACTTGGGAATAAACGGGGGCAACGGTTCCGGTTGGTTCGGTGCCGGCTGGTTGAGTCGTTCGCGTCGGGCGACCAGGTCGGCTTCCTTCAGCCGCAGGCCGGCCAGTTCCTCGAAGCCTTTCACATGCGTCTGCTGTTCGGCAAGCACCTCGTCGAGCGGGCGGTTACCGAGCGTCTTCATCTGTTCGTCGAGCGCGGCCGACCGCTTGCCGAGGGCCCGGTTGAATCGCTTGCGGAGCCGCAGCATGCGGTTGCGGCGGCGGAGGGCGGCCCGATAGCGGGCGGCCGATGACAGCAGCCGCCGTCGCGCTCCCAGTCCCGTGTCGAGCGATTCGAGCCGTTCAACCGTCCAGTCGGGGCCGAGCGCTTCGAGCGAGCGGTCGAGCTTGGGGCGGATTTCTTCGGCCCGGCTCTTGGCGCTCGCCGCCTGCTGCGTGACGTCGCGGTACCAACCGGCCTGCTCCACGAAGCCGACGAGGGCCGGCGCGTGCGTGTGCAGTTCCTTGTGCCCGGCGAAGCAGTGCAGCTTCGCGCGGAGCGCCTTGACCGATTCGACGAGGGTGCGGCGCGATTCGCTGGCCGCGTCGACATGAGCGTCCAACTTGTGCAGGCGTTCGAGCCCGTCGGCCGGGAATTCGGAGACGTCGGGAATCGAGTCGAGCTCCTGCCGGATTTCGCGGGCCTCGCTCCAGTGGGGCCAGACGCGGGCCAGCAGGCGATGCCCGGCCAGTTGCTGCTCGACGTCGGCCTGCTTTTTCTGCAGCGATTCGATGCGGTTCTGGATGCGGTTCCGCTCGCGGCACTGCTCGGCGTGCTCTTCGCGGAGCGAATGCTGGGCGGCAATCTCCTCGCGCAGCGACTGCTCGCGTTCCAGCAGGTCGGCCAGTCGGCCCGAACGCGAGGCCGGGTCCAACAGGTTCCGCCGCTCCTGGTCGACGGTGGCCGTCGCCTCGAGCAGCTTGCGGCCCGTCGGTCCCAGCGTCAGCCCGTAAATGTGACGGGCGACTTCGTCACCCTGCAGCGTGCCGAGTTCCTGCAGCTCGTTGAGTCCAACGGCGAACACGTTTTCGTAGAGGCTTTCGTCGGTGTGGAACAGCAGCTCGGCCAGCAGCGACTCGGCCGGCTGTTGGCGGTCGGTGCCGACCACCGAGACGAGGCCCCGTGTGCCGCGGTCCCACACGCGGCGGATTTCGTACTCGTGCCCCTGCGATTCAACGCGGAGCACGCCTTCCCAGCCGACGGGCCGCGAGGAGCCGTCCGACAGCTCGACGGCAAACGGTTCGAAGCCGTAGAGCATGCTGCGAATGAACCGCAGCAGGGTCGATTTGCCCGCCTCGTTCGGGCCGTAGAACAGGGCCACGCCCCGTTCGGGAACTGCCAGCGAGAGTTGCTGCCAGACGCCGAACTGTCCGACTTGAATCGCGCGGATTTTCATGCGGAGGCTCCTTCGCCCGCCGCCCGTTCGCCCACCGACTTGTGGAACAACCTGCGACCGAGCCGCTGCGCGTGGGCGCCGATGGCCGCCTCGTCGCTGTGGGAGGCCAGTGCTTCGAGCCGGGCGGCCCAGGCGCCGGCCCAATCGCGGTTCGCACCGGCCAGCTCGGCCACCACGGGCGAGAAGGCGGTGGGAAAGTCGCGGTGGCAACCGGCGAGCGCCTCGGTGAAATCGGCGTACAACGGATCTTCCGCCGGGTGCGACAGCGGCGTCTCCCAATCGGCGTGCAGCACGACGTTGTGCACAATCGCCTCGGCCCCCGGGAGAAGTCCGGCTTCGTTCAGCTCGTGAGCGAACCGCCGGCACGCGGCGGCGTCGAACGGGTCGAGCGTTGCCGCGCTGCCGCGGAGCACCCACTCGACAACCCAGGCATTCTCGCTCGTCTCGCCCCGTTTCTCTTGGAGCAACAGCCGGCAGCGGTGCAATAAATCGAAATGGTTCGCCGCCCCGTCGAGCGGAATCGAAAACCGTTCCCACCGCACCGAAGCGGTCGGCACGAAATCGCAGCTCACCGTGCCGTCGGCTTCGACGTTGACGAACGTGGCGCCCCGCGGGCCAGCCTCGCGAGGATGATTTCCCTGCACCGAGCCCGGGTCGTGGGCAATTCCCTTGCGCTTGGCGAAGGTCCGCCGCGCGCGGCCGCTGCCGAAGGCGAGATAATCGACGGGACTTTCGCCCGCCTCGCTGTCCGGACGGTGAAAATCGAGTTCCTCTTCCGGTACGGCGTGGTCGCCTCGTTCCTGGCCGGCCGACCAGGCTTCGAGAAGGTGGGCGTCCTCCAGGTCGGAGTGTGTCGCCACGACGCCGACGGCAAACGGCAGCGGGCGCTGGTTGTCGGAGCGCAGGGCCCGCTGGGGCGAGAGCCGCTTGCGGCTCGACAGCCGGGGAGTCGTGCCGAGGCGGGCGATGGTTTTGCCTTCGCGTTTGAAGGCGACCGGCCCCTTGGCCGTGCCGTCGAGCAGGGTCACGTTTTCCGGCAAATCGGGAATCTGTTGCCAGGCCTCGGCCGGGTCGAGGCGGCCGGGAAGGACGAAGACGCGAATCGATTCCTGATGGAGCTGTTCGAGGCCGTCCACGAGAGCGAGCCGGGCCGGCAGGCTGTGGTCGGCTTCGAGGAACGTGTTGCCCGCCAGCAGCACGAAATCGACGCGGCGTTCGAGAGCCACGCTGATGAGCCGCTCGAAGGTGGCTCGCGTCGCGTCCTGCACAATCGACGCCACGCGCGGCGGCAGGGGGAACGTCTCTCCAATCGCGTCGTCGAGGCGGACGTTGGCCGCGTGCAGAAAGCGCAAAGGTTCAAATGGCATGGGCGGAGCCTCCCTTCTCCCGGCCAGCGCGGGGCGGAAGTGTAGCCGGCAGGCGAGTTTGGGAGAAGAGCGCTTCCTGGGCGGCTCAATTGGCGCGCTCCAGGCGGGGAGACAGAGGAATGGCAAGCTGCTAGCTTGCCATTCCTGCATTGGACCGTGGCCGCTGCGCGGCGCCATAATAGAGGAGATGCAACCGTCGAAAACGACCGTGAGCCGGCCGCTCGTGGGCTTTCTGGCACTGGGCCTGTTGAGCGTGTCGGCCTTTTTAACGCTGTTTCCGCACGCGGTTTCGGGCGCGGGGGGGCCGTCGTTTGCCGCCGCCACGGGGCGCGTCGGCATCGTGTTGGCGGCGCTCTGGGTGGCCCTGCCGTCGCGGAACCGTCAGGCGGCGTGGGCGAACGTCCGCGTCACGGCTGCGCTGCCTTTCATCCTGGCCGCCCTGGCAATGATGCGAGTCCCCCTGCGGATTCTGCTGCCCCTGGCCGCCGTCACCTGGTTCGCGGCGTTCGTGCTCCGCCCACGACCGCGTCAACGACCCCAGCGGCCCTTCACCGAGTGAACGGTGGCCGCCGAGCGGTTTTTCGATGGTTGTCCACTATCTAAGTGGCGCGCGAAGCATTTTGCATGCGCGGTAAATTTTGCCATCGGCGACCCTGCTGGACACGCCGTGCGTGCCTGCGAGCGAGAGTCTGCCCGGCGGAGCGCGCGTGACGAAGAACGACCGCAAGTCTCGGCTCGGCAATCAGTAATCGACGGCCTCCGGCGGCCCGCCGGCAGAGTCAACGCGGCTTGAGTCTTTTTCGCGACCGGTGGAATGCGCCTTGCGTCGTGTTTGTCGGCGACGAACGGCCGCCGCGGAGCTACTTCGCGCCCAGGCACGACATAGAATGGCTCGCTGTCTGAGAATGACCATTCGAGACTGAGACGTTAGTACGAGGGCGCGACGTTCGGCGACGAGCCTACGTTGGGTTACGAGCCGCCGGGTTTACCCCGGCGGTCTTTCACAGGCGCTCGCCGCGCTGTGGGAAGACCGCCGGCGTAAAGCCGGCGGCTCGTCAGGCGAGAGCGAACGAGCGCTGTCGTAGTAGCAAGTCGTTTTCTCGTTTCGGGGAGACGCAGATGCCACATGCGAGTTTGTCGAGCCGCGGCCGCGCCGAACCGGGCCGACCCCCTTCTTTTGCGCCGCGCTGGCGGCCGCCGTCGTGTGCGGAGTGACGGGAGCCACCGCGTCGGCGACACCGACGCCTGCCGCAACCGCCGCCAAGTGCACTCCCGCCCCGACCCTCTCGCCCCGCGAGGAAGAGGCGCTTCGCCGCTCGACGGCCGTGACGCTCAATTATTGCCGCGCGTCGTTTTACCGCATTCAAAAATCGCCCACGGTTCGTGTCCTCGTCGAGGAGCAGGAGAAAATCCTCAACAACCTCGACCTCAACAGCATTGCCGACCAGGACGTCGTAAAACTTTACACGGGCGTGCTCGTGGAAATCAGCGAAGTCCGCATGAGCGACCGCGAACGGCACGTGCTCAACGAGAAATACCGCACGGGCCTGGGAACGCTGTTGACGGGGGACGCCTTCGATTTCGGCACGCAGGTCGCCTCGGCCCAGTATCTGTCGGCGATTCGCACGGGGGCGCGGAGCTGGTGGGACTATCGCAACTCGGCGACCGTGCTCGATGCCGACATCTTTCATGCCGACCAGAAACGGTTGATGACCGTCACCGAGAAAACGGGCCAGTTCCTCGACACGTTCTGGAAACTGGCCCGCGACCGCAAAATTCCCGACCGCTGGCTCATCCGCAACCAGGATTTGAGCCGGCTCGACACGGCCATGCAGGAGCGCGACCTGACGGTCCGCCTGCGCGTGCTGCGGCGGATGCGCGATTTCATGGAGTGTTATCCGCCCTACTGGTACTACCTGGGGCGGACGCATCAGGCGCTCGGGCAGTTCAACGCGGCCGTCACGACGTACGAAAAGCTCGTCTGCCTCGGACAGGGACACTTCCGCAAGGACGAGATGCTGGCGGCGGGGCTCGCCAACCAGGCCGTGATTGAGGAGTACCTGCATCATCCGTGTGCCGCGAAAACGGCCCTCAAGGCGCTTGGCTATTCCACAGACGTGTGGGAGGCCAACCTGATGTGCGCCCACGTGCTCGCTCAGCACGGAAAGCTGGCCGAGGCGGAAGACGCCGTGCTCCGCAATCTCGACGTCGACCTGGAGCGCGTGCAAAGCACGGCCGCGCTCGTGTCGCTGTATGCGCGGCAGGGCCGTGTCGGCAAGCTGCGTTCATGCCTGGCGACCCCCGAACTTGTCCGCGCGGTGCCGATGCCGTTTTTGATTCGTGCGGCCGCCGTGCTGGGCCCGCAGCGGCTCCCCGAGGCGATTGTGGCCCATTGGGGCTCTTCGCTGGCGGCCCGCTATGAGCTGACGTACGGTCCGGACGACTTCGTGCTCGTTACGACGCCGCTGTGGAACCTGCAGACGTCGGAGATGTCGCTCGTCGTGGGAGACGAGGCCTTTCGCCAGTCGACCATCGCCCTCTCGCCGGGCCAATCGGAAGTGCGGTTCGGCCGCATCGGCGACGTGGGACATCCGCTCTATGCCTCGTCAAACCCGCCGCCGGCCGTGCTGATTGTCAAATATCCCGACGCGCCGATTGTGCGGCTGCGGTTCGAACCGCGGTCGGACAGTGGCGGCGGTGGGGGCGGCGGTGGGGGCGGCGCGACGGCCGCCCTGTCGAGCTTCCCGATGGTCAACTTTTTGACTTCGGCTTCGCTCAAGACGCGGCCGCTAAAGCTGGCATTGGTTTCGGTTCAGATTGGCGAGACCGAATTCCCGCTTACCGGACGCTCGGCCGCCGCTCCCTCGGGACCGAGCACCGACGTGGACGACTCGCCGACCTCTCCCGCGGACGCGGCGGTTCCGTCGCCGGACAAACCGGCCTCCCCGTCCGGCTCGGGTGTTGCCGGATCGGCGATGCCGACTGCGCCGACCACGGAGCCGCCGCCGCGTCCCATCACGCAGCCTGCGACCGTTCCCGAGCCGCCCGTGCCGCACCTGGCACCGCCGCTCAAGTTCCCGGCCGGCGCATCGGCGGAGGGCCCGAAGTTGTTTCCGTGAGCGACAGGAACCGCACGGACGCCGATTTCTCGACCGTTCATACGCGCAACCTGCCGGGACCGCATACAATGGGGCTTGGCATTTGTGCGTCGAGGACGTGATGGCGGAAACGGGACAAAGACGGCTGATTACCGATTTGAGTCGCGCGGAACTGGCCGAGTGGTGCGGCCAGCACGGAGAGGCTCCGTTCCGCGCCGACCAGGTTCGCCGCTGGATTTTCGGCAAGCGGGTCGCCGACTTTGAGCAAATGCACGATTTGTCCAAGTCGCTCCGCACGGCACTCGCGGCCGATTTTCGGCTCTTCGCCGCGGAGATTGTGCGGCACCAAATCGCCAGCGACCGCACGGAAAAGCTCCTGCTGCGGCTCGAGGACGGCAGCCATATCGAATGCGTGCTGATGCGCGAGCCCGATCGGCGGACCGTCTGCTTGAGCACGCAAGTCGGCTGCGCGATGGGATGTGTCTTCTGCGCCAGTGGACTGCTGGGCCTCAAACGGAATCTGTCGCAGGGAGAGATTCTCGAGCAGGTCTTGCGGCTCGACCGACTGCTCGGGGCCGAGGAACGCATCACGAATGTCGTCGTGATGGGCATCGGCGAGCCGCTCGCCAATCTCAAGGCGCTCCTGCCTGCGATGGAGACGCTGAACGAGAAAGGCGCGCTCGGCTTGGGGGCCCGCCGCATCACGATTTCGACGGTCGGCCTGCCGGAGAAGATTCGCGAACTGGCCCGCTCGGGCAAGCCGTTCAACCTGGCCGTATCGCTGCACGCCCCCAACGACGAACTGCGGAATCGGCTCGTGCCGGTGAACGACCGCATCGGGATTGAGGCGATTCTCGAGGCGACGGATGACTATTTCCGCGAGACGGGTCGCCGCGTCACGTTTGAATATGTGCTGCTTGGCGGTCTCAACGACGGTGCGGACGAGGCGCGGCAACTGGCTCGACTGCTGGCCGGACGCGGTGCGCACGTCAACCTGATACCGATGAACGCCATCAGCGAACTCCCGTACGCGGACCCCTCGGCCGCGCGGACGAACGCGTTTGTCGACATCCTGACGCAATCCGGCACGGCCGCGACGGTCCGCAAGCGAAAAGGGGCCGACATCGACGCCGCTTGCGGCCAGTTGCGCTTGGCCGAGGAACAAGCGGCAACCGGCGCCTCCCTCTTACATTCATAAGACACGGGGTGCCACTGGCGGCAGCTTTGGGCCGCCAGTGCCGATGCCGCTTGGTCCGCGAACGAAGTCACTGGCGGCCCAAAGCCGACGCCAGTGGCACCCGACGCAGCCTCTCGCACGGCACAGCCGCAACGTGCTTTGGCCACGGCGTTTAAGCGCTGCGGCGGGACTCGGCTTGACCGGTTTGGCGAGCGCGCGTATTCTCCGCGGGCCTGATTCCCTCTCCTCTCTCAGTTCTCCGTTTCCTCCTCCACGATTCGAAATCAAACGCGTTCAAAGGATTGCGTTCGGACGCGCCCCCGAATGCCGTTTGGTCCTACATCTCCGGGACAAGTCGTCGCGCCTGCAAAGGAGTTGCCATGAAGCGTCACGTTGCTCTGGCTTGGATGGCCCTCGTTTCAATCGGCCTGTGTGTGGGTCTTTCGGCGACCGTTCACGCGGGGTTCTTCGGCTCCAAAAAATCGAAGGCGGCCAAGGACGACGACGACACCGACCTGGATTCTTACGGTACGAAAGACACCGTCCCGACCATCGGCCAATTCACGCAAGTCGTGGGACAGAACCCGATTCGCCTCGAAGGGGCCGGCCTGGTCGTCGGCCTCGACGGGACGGGCGAGGATCCGCCGCCGTCGCTCGTGCGGCAAATGGTCTTGGACGACATGAAGCGCCGCGGCGTGGCCAATCCGAGTAAGATTCTCAAATCGCCCAACGTGGCCGTCGTCGTCGTGACGGCCTATTTGCTCCCCTTGATTCGAGAGAACGACGTGTTTGACGTCGAAGTCAGTCTTCCGGCCGGCAGCAAGGTGAAGAGCCTGCACGGCGGATATCTCATGGAAACGTACCTGGCCGAGCACGTCATGGTGCCGGGCCAGGTCGACCACAAGGGGAAAGAGCTGGCGACGGCCCGCGGACCGATTATGGTTTCTACCTTGCACGACGATCCGGCCGCCCAACGCCGCGGCCGCATCGTCGCCGGGGGCAAATCGAAAATCGACCGCGACCTGGCTCTCTATCTGCGGACGGACTTTCGCAGCGCGCGCAACGCCGTTCGCATCGCGAATGCCATCGGCCATCGCTTCTTCGAGTACGACAAACGGGGTGAGCAAATTGCGCTGGCGGAGGCGAAGACGGACCAGCAGGTCAAACTCAAGGTCCTCTCGAAATATCGCGACAACTATCCGCGGTATCTCGACGTCATCCGCAAGATTGCCTTCCGCGAGACCGACGTGGCACGTCAGGTCCGCATGAAGCGGCTCAAATGGGAGCTGCTCAATCCGAAAACGTGTGCCTCGGCCGCGCTGTCGCTCGAAGCCATCGGCGAGCCGTCGATTCCCACGCTCAGGCCGGCGCTCAAGAGCAAGGACCCGGAAGTGCGGTTCAACGCGGCCGTCGCCCTGGCTTATCTCGGGAGCAATTCGGGACTGGACGTTCTGGCCGATTCGGCGCGCAATCAATACGCGTTCCGCATCTTTGCCCTGGCCGCCATGGCGAGCTTTGAAGATCCCGAAGTCTACGTGAAGCTGCGGGAACTGCTGGACGTCGACAGTGCCGAGACGCGCTACGGCGCGTTTCGCGCCTGACGACGCTCAATGCCAACGATCCGTTCGTGCGGGGCCGAACCATCAACGACGAATTCAAGCTGCATGTCCTGGCGACCGCGGGCCCGCCGATGGTCCATTTGACGAACTGCAAAAAGACCGAGGTCGTCGTATTCGGCGCCGAGCAGGAGCTCAAGACGCCCCTGTTCGCGCGGGCCGGCACGTGCATCCTGGTCACCGCTCCCGCGGGGAGCAACGAGGTGCGGGTGTGCCGCTTTGCCGTCGGGCAGGAGGACCAGCGCAAAATCGTCTCGCTGCGGCTGGAAGACGTGATTCTCGCCATGACCGAGCTCGGCGCGACCTTCCCCGACGTGGCGCAGTTCCTGTCGGAAGCGAATGCCCAGCACAACCTGGCCGGACGCCTGGAAATCGACGCCTTGCCCCGGGCCGGTCGCTTCTTCGACCGCAGCCGAATCCCGACGGACGACGGCAAGACGGAACGGGGCAAGAAACGCGTGGGAAGCGAGAACTCCGCACCCAACCTGTTCCAGATGGAAATCGGCAAGAAGGCCAAGACAGACGACGATGACGTCACCGACCGCGCGTCCATCGAGCCCGACCCGAGCAGCAAGAAAAAATCGCGTCACGGCAACAGCGATAAGAGTGCGTTTGCCGTCACCGTCAAGCCGCTCAAAAACGACACGAGCGACGACGCAGACGCTCCCGCGGCGACGGATGCGAATGCGTCGGCCGATGCGTCGAGCGCGTCGAAATCCGCCGACGGCAAGAGCACGTCGGCGAGCAAAACCGCGAGCGGAAAAACGCAGCCGGCGAGCACCGAACCGATTGACGACCCGGACACGCCCGCCGCGCCTCCGCCGACGAAGACCAACAGCTTCTGGCACTTTTTCAGTTTTGGCTCGGACAGCGTCTCCGGCAACAAGGAACCCTGAATGAGGGACGCGGAGTGAGGAACGAGGAACGCACCGATTTGACGTGCGCTCCGCGGGCCTTATCTGTTCCCTCGGCCCTCGCCTCTCATCCGTCTTTCTTCGCCTCCCATGTTGACGTCGCTCGAAATCTTCGGGTTCAAGAGCTTTGCGGACCGCATTCGGTTCGACTTCGCCACCGGAATTACGGGCGTCGTCGGGCCGAACGGCAGCGGCAAGAGCAACGTCGTCGACTCGATTAAGTGGATTCTGGGGGACCAGAGCGCCAAGAGCCTCCGCGGCAAGGAGATGACCGACGTCATCTTCAACGGCGCCTCCAGCCGCAAGCCGAGCGCCTTCGCCGAAGCGACGCTGACCTTCGACAATTCGTCCGGCTTCCTCCCCATCGCGACCAAGGAAGTGCAGATTGGCCGGCGGATTCACCAGAATGGCGAGTCCGAATATCTCGTCAATCGCACGACGGCCCGTCTCAAAGACATCCGCGACCTGTTCCTGGGAACGGGGGCCGGCTCGGCCAGCTACTGCATCATCGAGCAGGGGCGCGTCGACCAGATCTTGCAATCGAACGTGTCGGCGCGGCGGATGATTTTCGAGGAAGCGGCCGGCATCAGCCGTTTCAAAACGCGCAAGCTCGACGCCGAACGCAAGCTCGAACGCGTCGACCAAAACGTGTCGCGGTTGACCGACATCGTCGACGAGGTCGAAGCGCAGCTCAACACGATTCGCAGCCAAGCCGTGAAAGCGGCCAAATACCGGCAGGTCTCGGAGCAACTCCGCCAATTGTGGTTGGGGCTGGCCGCCGACCAGTACCGCGAGCAATCGTCGGAACTGGTCACGCACGAGCAGGCCTTCGCGGAGGAGCAGGCGGGCCTCGCCCGATTTAATGTCCGGCTGACCGAAATCGAGTCGGCGCTCGAGTCGGTCGACGGCGGCCTTTCGGAGGTCGACGACCGCCTGCGGGCCGTCGAACGGGAGCGGGCCAGCCACCGCGAAGAGGCAGCCGGTCACGAGGCGACGGCGCGGCACCAGTCGAGCCGCCTCCGCGAGATGGAGGCCGACCTGGTCCGGCTGCGGCGACAGCGGACGCTCATCCAGACGCGGCGCCGCGAGGCCGAACGCAATCGCGGCGCGCTAGTCGAACAGGCGTCCCGCCTGGAAATCGAGCTGGCGTCGCGCCAGCAGGCACTGGCGGCTCACGCGGGCAAGTGCGACGAACTGGCGGCAGAGGTCGATGCGTGCCGGCAGGAGCTCGAACTCCAGCGACGCAACCAGCTCGACAGAATGCGCGAGGCGACCGAGGCGACGCACCGGTTGACCATCCTCCGCTCGCAGGCCGAGCAGCACCAACGGGCGCTCGTCGTCGAGGAAGAGCGGAAGCACTCTCTCGACCAGCGGCTGCCGCGGTGCCACGAAGAGTCTGCGCTCCACCGGGAACGGCAGCGGACCGCGTCGGAGCACGTGGGGCGTCTCGACGAGTCGCTCCGCACGATTCAGCAGGAACGCCTGAAGATGTCGGGCGTTCACGACCAGTTTCACAAGACGCTGGCCGAACGCCGCGAACAGCGGAGCGCGGGCCGGGCCCGCAAGAGCGTGCTGGAGGACCTCGAGAGCCGCCAGGAAGCGCTCGGCATCGGCGTCAAAGAGATTTTGAGTCGCGCTCGGACGGCCCGCACGGCTCCGTGGGACAAGGTGCTGGGCAGCGTCTCCGAATTGCTCGAGGTCGACCTGGAACAGGCGGCGCTCGCGGAAATCGCGCTGGGACGCCGCGCTCAGGCCATCGTCATCGACGACCTCGCTCCGTTGGTCGACTATCTCAATCACGCGACGGTGCCGATTGCCGGACGCGTCGGGTTTGTCGTGCGTCGCGGAAACAACGGGGCGAAGAAAAGCGGAAAGAGTGGCAAGGGACCGCTCAGCCATTTTTTGGAGAGCCTCGAACTCGATCCGGAGTCGCTCCCCGATTTGAGCGCGTTGCCCGGCGTGCAGTGCCGGGCCGATTCGATGCTCCGCTCTTCCGAGCAGGCGCCGGCGCTCGCCGAGCAGCTTTTGTGCGACACGTGGGTCGTCGACACGCTCGACACGGCTTTCGGGCTCGCCGCCGAAGCGGGACAGGGCTGCCGCTTTGTCACGCTGCAAGGCGAGTTGCTCGATGCCGACGGCACGTTGACGGTCGGCGCGCTGCGGGGCGAGACGACGCCCGTCTCCCAAAAGAGCGAGCTGCGGCGGCTGAAAAACGACCTGACCCGGCTCGACCGCCAGATTCGCGATGACGAACAACGGCTCGAAGAACTGCTGGCCTCCCTGAGCCAGACCGATGAGGAACTCGAGAACGCCAAGACGCGGCTCAAGTCGGCCGCCGATCACGAGGCGCAGTGCAAACTCAACTCGGCCGACCGCCAGCGCGAATTGGACCGGCTGCTGGCGGAGCGGCGGACCAGCGAAGAGCAGGCCCAAGCGCACGAGCGTCAGCTCAAAGAGGCGCTCTCCCTCATCGAGCAAGCGCAGCTCGAGTTCGCCGCGCTCGAGGGGCAAAGTCACTCGGCCCGCGAGCAGGTCGCCAACTTGGAGGTGAAGCTCGCCGCCTCGGAAGAGGAACGCGCCGCGGCCGAGCGCGTGCGGAACGCCGAGCAGCTCGAGCTGGCCAAGCAGGAGGAGCGGCTGCAGTCCCTTCGCGATGCGAACGCGCGGCACGCCGATGACGAACGGCAGTTCGCCCAGCAGGACGAAGAGGCTGAGCGCCGGCTGCAACACGTCGCTGCCGACCACCGCCGCGTCTCGCTGCACATTCTCAACACGAGCACGCGGTTGGCCGAGTCGCTGCTCGAGGCGGAGACGATTGGCCGGCAAGCAGCCCACATCGGCAAGGAGAAGGACGCCCTGCGGTCGCGCCGCGGCGAACTCTTGCGGGAAGAGACCGCCTGCCGCGACGAGCGGCGCCGCGCGAGCGACCGCGTCCACGGCCTCGACCTGAAGACCCGCGAGCTGAAGCAGCAAAGGGAATCCCTCGCAGAGCGCATCGAAGAGGAGTACCAGGTGCGGCTGGTGGACATCGTCGCGACCGGCGCCTCGGCCTATCGAGCTCTACGCGGCCGAGCTGCGTAGAGCGGCGGGAGACGCCGCCGCCCAACCGGTCGAGGCGCCGCGGTTCGAGGACGTGCGGGAAGACCTCGAGTCGCGCGTCGCCCGGCTGCGGCGGCAGCTCAAGCTGATGGGCAGCGTCAACACCGAAAGCCTCCGCGACCTCGAGGAGCTGGAAGGCCGCTTCACCCATTTGAGCGAGCAGTTGGCCGACCTCGTCGAGGCGAAACGGACGCTCGAAGAAATTCTGCGGCGCATCAGCAACGAGAGCCGGCGGCTGTTCACCGAGTCGTTCGAGCTCATTCGCGGACACTTCCGCGAATTGTTCCGCAAGTTTTTTGGCGGAGGCGAAGGAGACATCGTGCTCGAAGACGCGCAGGATGTGCTCGAATGCGGCATCGATATCGTCGCCCGGCCGCCGGGCAAGGAGCTGCGGAGCATCTCGCTGTTGAGCGGCGGCGAGAAGACGCTCACGGCGATTGCCCTCTCGCTGGCGATTTTCAAGAGCCGCCCGAGCCCGTTCTGCATCCTGGACGAAGTCGACGCGGCCCTCGACGAGGCGAACGTCGAGCGGTTTGCCGCCGTCTTGCGAGAGTTCAAGAAGATCGACGCAGTTCATCATGATTACGCACAGCAAGCGGTCGATGGCATCGGCCGACGTCCTGTACGGCGTCACGATGGAAGAATCGGGCGTCTCGAAACGGCTCTCGGTCCGGTTCGACGAAGTCGACGAAAACGGCGAAATCCGCACCAATCGCCAGGCGGCGTGACGGGAAGGATGAAGGCGGAAGGCTGAGTCAGAAAAAACGCCGCGATACGTGCTAACCCAGCGTTCCGCAGCATCGATTCGCCTGCGAAGCGTTTTCAGTCATCCTTCATCCTTCCACCCACCCTCCTTTCCCGCGTGCGGCGGCTGCGTACAATTCTCTATGAGCCTGTCATTCTTGCGGCGCGTCGCCTGCCGGCACCAAATGCTGCGCCTCGGCTGATTTGCGCTCCCCGGCCGGACGCCCTGTTCTTGACGGAAGAAATCCGTCGCGCGCGAAGCGCGGTGTTCCGGTGGAAGCGAAAAGTTGGCCGGCGATCGTTGTGGCCGGAGCGATTGCGACGCGGGAAGGGATCGTCGGAGACGAAAGGTTGTCTTGCATTTCGGACAACGGGCGTTTCAGGCACCGTCGTCAAAGAACCTAAAGTCCTCATGCGGAGACGGTCGAAACAATACGTCAGACGTTTGGACTCTGCACGTCGCACGGTGGCACCGTGAGGTCGCACGAAGCGGCCGATGAGCAGAGGAAGGACGTCTCGCTAGGGGGGAAGGACAATTCGGATTTCACCTGCCGCCTGAGCCGGACGCTCTTGCGATTGGCCTCCGGTCCCACCCCCGCGTCGACGGCGCGGCGATTGCGCGGCGGCTGCTCGATTTCCGATTGATCGACCACAGTATTGCCCCAGCCTGAAGAGGCACGCACCGTTCCGGGAACGGCCCGAGTGGAGGACCGTGCGCGGAGCGGCGCAGACCCCGACCCAAGACCGCGGTGGTTCTTGTATGTCACGGACCGAGTGGCTAGGAGAGCCGGCCATCGTGCTAGGGGTGAAGATCCCGAGGGCCCGACGAACCCTCTGATTTGGCCTAGAGAATCTGATTGGAGAGCCCGCAATGAGGACGATCTTCACTACTGGACAAGTAGCAAAGATCTGCAAAGTGGCACCCCGCACCGTGAGCAAGTGGTTTGATTCGGGCCGGCTCCGCGGCTACCGGATCCCCGGTTCGCAAGACCGGCGGATTCCCCGCGAGCACCTGATCCGCTTCCTCAAGGAGCACGGGATGCCGCTGGGCGAACTGGAAGACGAAGCGATGGGCAAAATCCTGCTCGTCGGCGCCGACCAGACCGTCCGCAGCAGCTTGAACGAAATGATGGGTTCGGATGACTTCAAGATCGAGTCGGCCGTGAGCGGATTCGAAGCCGGCATCCAGGCCGAATCGCTGCATCCCGATTGCGTCGTCATCGACTTCGCAATGGGCCGCAACGAATCCTTGATGATCGCCCAGAACCTCCGCAAGAATTCCGAGTACGCCGAGACGGTGCTCATCGGCCTGTTGAACGACGACGACAACGCGAGCGGATTCGATCGCACACTCTTTAGCGAGACCTTCCGCAAACCGTTCGACGCGGCGTTGCTTGCCGAAAGGATTCGGACGCTGGTCGGACGTAAAAAGCAGCTTGCCTGAGAGCCTTCCGGTTCCCGGTCGAGTCTGCCAGGGGCTCGGCTGTCGGGTCACAGGGACGGACCCACAGCAGAACACCCCGCTGCCTGCCCCCGCCCGCCGATTGAGCTGATTGATAACGGAGATAGCAGTGCCGGCCCGTGATGCCCATCCGGGCCGGCATTTGCGTTTTTCCGGACTGCCCTTTTCCCCCGTCTCGCGTGCGAATAACAGGCCTCGCCTGCGCGAGTCTTTGCGGACGTGCTTGTGACTGTCCGGCCGCCGCGTCTCGCCCTACATTGAAGGAATGGCGAGTCCCCGGCCGTCGAACCCCACCGCTCGCACCTGGCCCCTCTGGGCGGGTCCGGCCTTCGTCGCGGCAGTCGCCTTCCTCACTGTCGCCGCCGCCATCGACCCTGCGGGCGATTACCCCAGCGCACCGAGGGACCCGGCCTGACGATTGATGAATCGTTCAATGTCCAGCAGGGGGTCCGGCTTTTCGAGGGGCTCCGCGCCTGGGGGCTCGGCAAAATCGCCGGACGCGACATCATCACTCTCCGCGATATCTTCGGTGACGAACGGGATCTCCCCCCCAACGCCCCGTTCGGCTACCACAATCCGGACCATCCCCCCCTGGGCCGCTTCTGGCTGGGGGTGTGGCACGCGGTGACCGTCTGGGTTGCGCCCCCCTCGCAGCACGCGGCAAACCATCCGTTTGTCACGGCGTGTGCCCGTGTCGGGTCGGCCGCCGCCTTCGCGTTGACCGTCTTCCTGTGCGGCTGGACGGCGGGCCGCTGGTACGGGAAAGAGGCCGGAACCATCGCCGCAATTTCCCTCGTCCTGATGCCGCGAGTTTTCGGCCATTCGCATCTGGCCGCCCTCGAAACGAGCATCGGTCTCATGTACTTCGTGGCCGTCGTGACGGTGGCACGTCTGTGGAACGAGGAATCGCCTCCCTCGTGGAAGTGGGCCGCCGTCGCCGGTTTGGCATTGGGGGGGGCCATGCTGACCAAGATCCAGGGGCGCTCGTGCCGATTCCGGTGGCGATCTGGGCGCTGTGGCACTGGAGGGCCCGGGCGATTGGGCCTTTGCTGCTCTGGGGGCTGGTCGGTTTGGCGGTCTTTTTCCTGCTCTGGCCCTGGTTATGGTTTGACCCTTACCATCGCTTTCTGGAATACGCCGGGCGAACGGCCCAGCGGAGCGTGCTTTACGTGTGGTATTTCGGCCAGCGGTACGCCGACCGCGAAGTCCCTTGGCACTATCCGGCCGTGCTGTTCTTCACCACGGTTCCGCTGGGACTCGTCGCCTTGGGGGTTTTGGGAATTTTCAAAGGGCCCCACCCTCCTTGGAAAGAACGACCTGGACACTTGGTCTTGGGAGCGATGCTCTTTCCCCTGGTCCTCTTCAGCCTGCCCCGCGTTTCGGTCTACGACGGTGCCCGGCTGTTCCTGGTCGTCTTTCCGCTCTGGGCGATTTTCATTGGTCGCGGCGGGGCGATTGCCTATCACAAACTGCGAGAGAAAATCTCGCCGCGAGCGGCCGTGACGGTGGCGGCATGCTTTCTGGCGGGGCAAGCCTGGGGACTGCTCGGCACCTGGCCCTGCTGTTTGAGCTATTACAACATCAGCCTGGGGGGACTTCGCGGTGCCGAGCGACTTGGCATGGAAATCGATTACTGGGGCGAGGGGGTCACGCGTGATTTCCTGGAGCAGGTCGTCGCCAGCGTGCCGGAAGGTGCGCACATCGACGTCACCCCCGTTCTGCTTCCGCAACACATCCAAACCGATGAAATGCTGGCCCAGTCCCCCTTCTTCGCCGGCGCGGAATCGTGTTGTCGGCTTACGAGCCGGAGGCAAAAACCCACGCGGAATACGTGATCGTCTTTCGGCGTCTCGCCGACCTGTCGCCGGCCGTTCGCGATTTGACCGCGCAAAGGCCCCCCGTGATTGCCGTGCGACGCAACGGCGTCCTTCTGGCCGGTTTGTGGAAAACCGGCAAATAAAAAAAGAGACGAGCCGCGGCCCCAGCCGTCGGCTCGTCTCGAAATTTCACGCCGAAATTGAACCGGCGGGCTTTTTGGTCATTGCCCTGAGGGGGTCCGTGTGCCGCCCGACTCGCGCATCGGGTTCCCCTTGCCGTTAATGGCACCGGAGACCGTTCCCCCCGATTCCTGGCGGCTGCCGGTCGGACCCGGACGGGCAACGTTCCCTTCTCCGCCGGAACGCAGATTCCACTTTTCGGTCACGCCCGGACGCCACACGCGGCGACCGGCGTCGTATCCGATGTAGTTGAGGAAATCCTCCATCGAGACGACGCGGACTCCGTTTTCCTGGGCCTCGGTGACCATCTTTGTCTTCCACTCCGCAATTTTCTTAGCCGCCTCGACCTCGTTCGGCTTGCTCTGCGAAGCGTCCGGGATCTTGCCGATGACGAGGAACTTGGTGGAGACCGCCATATTGCCTGTCGGCGGATGGCGCTCTCCCTTGTCGTCGACTTCGTCCACGATCTGGCTGTTGGTGGCGTCCACCAGTTCATGCAACACGTCACGGTCGCTCACGCCGTCGTTGTCGAGATCGACCAGCCCCACGAAGGCGAATTTTTCCTTCAGTCCGGGCCGCCAGAGCGGCGTGTAAATCGGGTCGCCGGGGACGATCGGCTCGGTGATTTTCGACCGGGTAATCCGCGCCTCGGCCTGGTGCGGACCGAGGTCGCCGCCGACGCGGGTCACTTCGATGGACCCCTTGATCTCTTCCACGCCGCGGGCCACGCCCTTGTTGACCTGCTTGTAAACGCTGAAGGTCGTTCCCTTCCGCAGCGAATCGGCCTCTCCCCGATTAATCCAGACGAGCTGCGTGTCCATGTCGACCAACTGGATCCGCCCGCTGGGGACCTCAAAGCTCGGCTTTTCAATCCTCGCTTTTTCCGCGCGGAGGTCGACGTTGATTTTCGTCAGCAAACCGGTTCGCTTCTGGAAGTCTCCCTTCGCCGCGGCAAACTCCTGCCCCTGCGTCTGCAGTTCCGCCTGCAGAGACTGGACTTTTTCCTGGCGGACCTGGAGTTCTTTTTCTTTGTCCTTGACGGCGTCCTCTTTGCTCTTCTGTGCGTCGTTGCGGTCTTTCTCGGCACTGTCGCGGGCCTTGTCATGCGCGTCGACCAGCTTCTGATATTCCGATTGCAGGGCGAAGATCCGGTCGTTGAGCCGCAGCGTCTCTGCCTTCAAATCGCTCCTCTCCTGCCGGACAACGTTGAGATCCGCACCGAGATGATGCAGCGTCGACTCGACCGTGGCGGCGGCGTCACCGGGGGCCACTTCGGCCATCAACTTTTTGCACTGGCCGACGACCGTGGCGTCCCCTTCTCCCTGGGCCTTGCCGACCTCGGCCGTGGGCCAGCCGAGCAGGTCCTTCAACGTCTGCACGTCGGCCTGCACCACGCGCAATTCGCTATCGACCTTGCTACGCTCCGTCTTCTCGGCGGTGATTTGGTCGTCGCGCTCGTTGCCTCGACGGTACTGAAGGAAGGCCACCACCAACGCGATAATCGTCGCCATCACCGTGAAGACCAGCGCAATTTGAAGGCCGGTCGACTTGTTCGCAGTCGTCGCCATGAACGCTCACTCCGATGCAGATTCGGTCCGTGCAGAAGAAATGTCGCAGATAGGTCGCGGCCCGCGGAGAGGGGGTGCGGGGATGATTTCGCAGCTACAAACCCCTATCCTTACGAGTTTACGGGCGAGAAAGGGCAAGTCAAGCTGCTGTTCGCATGAATGACCTGTTGTACATCATAGATACGTTCTCCCTCATCTTCCAGGTTTTTCACGCCATCACCGAGATGACCGGCCCCAGCGGCCAGCCGACCAACGCCGTCTTCGGTTTCACCCGCGACCTGCAGCTCATCCGCACGCAAAAAAAGGCCTCGCACGTCATTTGTGCCTTCGACTCCCCGGGACCGGGGGTGCGGAATGACGCTTATGCCGCCTATAAGGCCAACCGCAGCGAAATCCCCGTCGATTTGGCCCCCCAAATCCCGGTCATCATGCAGGTGGTCGAGGCCTTCGGAACCCCGGTCGTTTCCTATCCCGGTTGGGAGGCCGACGACGTCATCGCCACCCTGGTGCGGCAGGCGACCGAACGGGGCCTCGAGGTGCAGGTCGTCACCAACGACAAAGACGTCCGCCAGCTCCTGCGGCCGCAGGTGCAGATTTACAACATCCGCAAAAACGCGTACTACGACGAAAATTCGCTCAAACAGGAATGGGGCATCCGACCCGACCAGGTCATCGATTTTCAGGCCCTGGTCGGCGACAGCGTCGACAACGTCCCCGGCGTCCCCCTCATCGGGCCGAAAAAAGCCGCCGCCCTCTTGGCTCAGTTCGAGACTCTCGAAAAATGCCTCGCCGGGGCCGACACGGCCCAGGGCGGCCCCAAGCTCCGCGAGAACCTCAAAAAGTTCGCCGACCAGGCCCGCATCAGCCGCCAGCTCGTCGAGCTCAACACGAATCTCCCCATCACGGTCGATTGGGAAGCGGCCCGCGTGAAGGAACCGGACCGGGCGCGGTTGCTCGCCCTCTTCACCGAACTCGGTTTCCGCCGCCTGGCCGAAGAGATGCGGTCGCGGTCGCTCGTTCCAGACGAATCCGCAGAAGCCGAGCCGCAGCGGGCGGCCCGTCCGCTCCCCGAAGCGGCGGCCGACGCGGCCCGAGCCATCGCCGAATCGGCCGTCGCCACCGGCGAAGCCGAACAACCCCCGGTGCCGAGTTCCGCGGCCTCGAGCACAGCAATCCCACCGGTCCCCGCTCCGCCCCCGGTCGCGGCCCTCGAGCCGGCGGCCCGTCGCAATTACGAACTCGTCGACACCGACGAGGCGTTCGACCGATTTTTTCACGAATTCCGGCAACAAAAAAACGTACTGCGTCGATTTGGAGACGACGAGCCTCGATGCCGTCCAGGCCGACATCGTCGGCTGGGCCTTCAGTTGGCAGCCGCGGAAGGGCTACTACCTTCCCGTCCGTGGCCCCGCCGGGCAGCGAACGCTCGACCCCAACCGCGTCCTCGAGAAGCTCAAGCCGCTGCTCGAAAATCCCGACGCCGAAATCGTCAACCAGAACATCAAGTACGACATGCTCGTCCTCCGCCGCGTGGGCGTGACGCTCGCCGGCCTCGGCATCGACCCGATGGTGGGCGATTACCTGCTCGACGCCGGCGCCCGCACCCATGGCCTCGACGCGTTGGCCGAAAAGTACCTACGGCACCCGATGATTCCCATCAGCGAGCTCATCGGCACCGGGCAAAAGCAGCTCAAAATGTTCGAGGTCGACGTGGCCAAAGCGGCCGAATACGCCGCCGAAGACGCTCAGGTCACCTTCGAGCTGGCCGACGTCGTGCACGACCGGCTCAAGGCCGAAGGCCTCGCCGAGCTCTACTGGAACCTCGAACGGCCCCTCATCGGCGTGCTGGCCGAGATGGAATTTGCCGGCATCCGCGTCGATGTCGACGAACTCAAACGGCAAAGCGACGAACTCACCCACCGCCTCGCCGGCCTGGTGAGCGAGATTTACGCCGAGGCAGGGACCGAGTTCAACATCGACTCGCCCATCCAGCTTCGCAAGATTTTGTTCGAGCAGCTCAAGCTCCCGGTTCTCAAGCGAACCAAAACCGGCCCGAGCACCGACCAGGACGTGCTGGAACGCCTCGCTCCGCTCCACTCCCTGCCGGCCCGTATCATCGAGCATCGGCAAATGCAGAAGCTCAAAGGGACGTACCTCGACGCCCTGCCGACGATGGTGAACCCCGAGACGGGCCGCATCCACTGCTCGTTCAACCAGGTCGTGGCCGCGACGGGGCGCCTCAGCTCGAGCGACCCGAACCTGCAAAACATCCCCATCCGCACGGAAGAAGGTCGCCGCGTGCGGCGGGCCTTCCTCGCCTCGGAAGGGGGCAAGCTGCTCTGTGCCGACTACTCGCAAATCGAGCTGCGAATGCTGGCCCATTTCAGCCAGGACTCGGCCCTGGCCGCCGCCTTCCGCGAGGGGACCGACATCCACACGGCCGTCGCCTCCGAAATCTTCGGCCTCGACGAATCGGCCGTCGACTCGAACATGCGCCGCATCGCCAAGGCGGTGAACTTCGGCGTGATCTACGGTCAAAGCCCGTTCGGCCTGGCCGCCGTCCTCGGCATTCCGCAACCCGAAGCAGCCAACTTCATCGAGAGCTATTTCGCCAAGTACGCCGGCGTCGACCGCTACCTGACCTCCATCCTCGAGGAGTGCCTGGCCACGGGTTACGCGCGCACGATCCTCGGCCGCCGCCGCCGCATCGAGGGAATCCGAGCCGACGCCATCCACGACTCGGGCCCCTTCCGCCAGCGGAACCTGGCCGAGCGGACCGCCATCAACTCGGTGATTCAAGGCTCGGCCGCCGACCTCATCAAGCAGGCCATGCTCAACCTGAGCGCCCGCCTCCGCCGCGAAAACACGCCGGCGAAAATGCTGCTGCAAATCCACGACGAACTGGTCTTCGACGTCCCGACAAAACACGTCCAACAGGTCGCCCAAATCGTCCGCGAGGAAATGGAGCACGCCCTCAAAGTCGACGTCCCGCTCGTCGTCGACATGTCGTACGGCGACAACTGGCTCGACCTCGAATCGCTGTGAGTCGGCCGCGCAGCCAGGCGCCTTTTCGGGCATTTTTTCGCGTTTTCGCGCGAATTTTTTACGCGGAAGCGTGCATAAAAAAAGGGCCCTAACCTCCGGGCTTTTATCGCCTTAGAATTAAATGTGACGCTGCCACTTTCGATTTTTCTGCGGTGCCCCCGGGGGTTTGGGAACCGGAGAAAATGACCTAACAGGAGACAACTGGCCAACTTAAAAAAAGCAGGACCGTCCGCCCAAACCACAGAAAAACCAACATGCGTATATTCGCAAGTTGTTTATTATAAATAACTTACGATTATTTCAGGCATCTTTATTTTCTGTGCAGATTGGGGGCTTTGCCCGGAAACCACCTGGCTGCCCAAAAAGTCCGGGGTCTGCGGCTGTGCCTCAATACGCCATTTTGGCAGCGTCCATTCGTCGCGCTCGCGGCCGGTTTAGCCGGGTCAGTGTCATCGGGTTGTGGCGCAGCGTCAGCGGTTCGGATTGGTGCGGCGCAAAAGCGCTACGTGCACGCCCACTCCACAGAGAATGCCGATGAATAGCCCAATCCAGAGACAAAGCGCGAGTTGCTCTTCACTGGACAATCTTCGATCCACACAGAGCACTATGCCGACGATGGCGAGGACTGAGAAGGCCGCCACGAGAGCCAACAGCCGAACTGTAAGCGCCACCAAACGCCCCCACCGCTTCCGTTTCGGTCCGTCGCGCATGCCGTCATTCTAGCGAACGTCCGTCGTGCATTTTGCCTTTTGGGGCAGGGGGTATTGAGGCAAAGCTGGGGTCTGCCCAAGAAGTCGGCAAATTGCCGGCATCCGCAGCTCGGATGACGGGATGGGCGAAACGGAGGCAGCCGATGACCGACAAGCCGGACCGTAAATGGCAAGGACGATCGAGAATGGTGGCGATCATCCTGGCGATACTCGTGCTCTCTCCTCTCAGCTTTGGCCCGGCTCATTACCTGTATTGGAAGTCGCGACCGACTCAACCCTCAACGCCCATTGGCCGGACGCTGGCCGCTTTCTATTCGCCCGTCACAGAGACCGCAAAGCGATGCGGTGTGTACGGTTGGCTGAAGTGGTACTGCGACCTGTTCCCCGCGCCTTGATCCGTCCCGCGTCGGTAACACAAGACGGGGACGCTGCCGCCTGTCTGCGAAGAAAGTGCCGATAAGGCGGACAAGCGTCAAATCCGAAGTCGCTCGGCAGCCGTGCTTTCCGGCGCGTCTTTTACAGGAGCTGTAAAAGCGATCTTCGCGGTGGCGATTCCCGGCGATAGTCTGGACCCTATCGCCTGCTCCCAATTGCATTCGGCAAGAGATTGTTTCTTCCCAGAAACCCACTGGCGGCCGCAAAAAAATCGTGACAGAGCTGCCGGTCGCTAGAATGACGGCGTGAGCGAATGGCTGAAGAGTCGGCCGCAAAGCGCGGCGTGGACGGCGCGACCAAGGGCGTAGTTTGCCGGAGAATTCCATGGAACCCATCAAACGAGACGGATTCTGGGGTAACGCGCTGTTTTTTGTGGCGACGAGCGCGCCCACGTTCATGTTTATCTTTGCATCGTTGCCGTCTCTCAAGCTGGAGGAATCCGTTGCAACGAACAGCGCCACGTCTGGATCCGAACTATTCAACCATGGCTTGGCAATCGCTGGGATTCTCGCGTGGGTCGTCCTGACGATACTCAGCAACTTGGTTTTCCACTTGTGGCGGCGCGTCGAACAGCTTGAGCAGCGAGCCAGGCAACTCCGATAGCGGGCAAGTCCGCGCCGGGTGCCCCTTCTATGAGAGTCTGTTGCCCGTCAAGGTGGAAAACGGCGATTTGGGCGATTTCCCGCGGAGTTCCCATTCTTCTATTCGAGCATCGGCGTTGTGGCCTAGCCCCTGTGGGTTTTCCGAGAGTGCGAGGGCTGCCCTATCTGCTGCCGAGAGTGGCGTGCGGCAACCGCAGCGCCATCCCATGTGGCACTCGAGCTCACCCTCGCGAGGCGGGTCCGCGTCGTCTCCTGCGTCGTCGAATTCCCTCTTGCATTGAAGCACGTCCTTTCAAAAAAGTGGGGTTTGCTGGAACCCCGTTCGCCTCGCCCTCGCGTCGGCCTTCACAATCCCAGGACGACGTGAGGGCGAGGCGCAACGGGTTCACCCCCGTTTGCTGAGCCTGAGCCGAGGTCTGAGTTCTGTTCTGGCTGACCGAGCTGCGGGGGAACGATTTGGTAGTACACCCCTCTCAGCCAGCGATTCGCCAGGGCCGCCGTCGCCACGTTGGCCGGCTTGGTGGAGCGCAGTCGCGAATGCAGTTCTTTCCAGCGCACGTCGTGCCCCGGCAAGCGTTTGGCCAACTGGATCATGGCCGCGCGCAGCAATTCATTCCCTTCATTCACGAGCCCCGCGTCGGCCTGGCGCTTGCCGCTGGACGCATTGCAGGGGGTCAGACCACAGAACCGCGACAATTGCTTTCCATTGCGGAAGCGATCGAAGCGTCCAATCATTGCGCGGAGAATCACCGCGGTCACGAGGGCCACTCCCGGAAGAGCCAGCAGCTTTTCCACCAGCGGATCACCCTGGGTGGCCTCGGCGAACCGCTGGTCCACTTGACGGACGGCTTCCTCCACTTGAGCGAGGCGTTGCAATTCTTGATTCAGGACCCATTGAGATTCAGGGCCCAAGGGGAGCGTGACAATCCAGGCCATCCACGGCTTGGTCCACGCATTGGCGGCCGAGCATCGGGGCATTCGTTCTTCGCGCAACAGCGACCGAATCCGCAGCTTGATGTTCTTGCGTTCGGCCACCAACCCTTGACGATGTCGCACCAGACGACGCAGTTGGCGTGTGTGACTGTCCGCCAGCCACACTTCCGGGAGATAGTTCACGCGCAACAGGTCGGCCAGCAGCCAGGCATCTCCATGGTCGGTCTTGTCACGGTTCTTTTTCAGGCGCTGAACCGCCGCGGGATGAGCCAGTTTGACGGACCACCCCGTTTGCGCGATCAGCTCGGCGGCGAAGTCCGCCGATCCACAGCAGGCTTCAATCGCCACACCGCAGACCGACGCTCCTCGCAACTGGACGAGGCGACGCACTTCGGCCGGGTCGTTCCCCACGTTACGGTTCACAATCAATTCCCCGTCTTCGGCCAACACGCAAACGCGGATCGTCTCATCGTGATAGTCCAGACCGATGTCGCAGGATACGATTGACATGTCTGTTGCTCCTGGAAAACGATTTTGTACACACCACCGGCATCGTAGCCGGTTCCAGGGCAACAAACTCTCATCCCCATCTGCTAGCCGGCTTCCGGCTAGCAGTGCTCTTCGCGAATCGCCCTTGCACGAGCGAACGCTCTTCAGGATCTCGAACGGAGCAAATGTCGCCGCAAGGGACGCAGGAATTCGTGTTGCAAAGGGCGACTGACCCAGGCTCGAAAGGAGCACTGCTCAACGGAAGCCGTTGAGCAGTGGCACCAGGCGCCTTGATCCGTCCCGCGTCGGAATCACAAGACGGAGACGCTGCCGGGAGCCTGCGAAGAAAGTGCCGAGTAGACGGACAAGCGTCAAATCCGAAGTCGCTCGGCCGTCGTGGCTTCCGGCGCGTCTTTTACAGGAGCTGTAAAAGCGATCTTCGCGGTGGCGATTCCCGGCGATAGTCTGGACTCTATCAAGCCGGACGGCACGTGAGTTTTCCGCAAAGGCGCAGCTCATTTGCGCCTTGCTCCCCTCTCCCCTCGCGGGAGAGGGGCCAGGGGTGAGGGGGCCGACATGTGACTCGCAACCAAGACCGCGCCCGGGATCTCCGACGCGCCGACCGAGGCCGAGGACTTTCTCTGGCAGGAACTTCGCGGCCGCGCAGTTCAAGTCGCTGAAATTTCGCCGGCAGTTCCCGCTGGGAAATTACATCGTGGATTTCGTGTGCCTCGAACGGCGCTTGATCATCGAGTTGGACGGTGGCCAGCATAACGAGCAAGCCGATCGCCAGTACGACGCGGCGCGACGCCTGGTTACGATCGCAGGGTTTTCGCGTCTTGCGATTTTGGAACAACGAAGTCTTTGAAGACTGGGAGGCCGTAGCGGAGGGGGTTTGGAAGGCGGCAAGAGACACCCCCTCACCCCCGACCCCTCTCCCGCGAGGGGAGAGGGGAGCAAGCAATCAGGGAGCTTCGCCACAGTCGGAGGCAACTAATGCGGATGGGAGTCGATGAGACGACTCCCGCCCGCTTTGGTTCGCCCCCGCGCCGGGTGCCACGCCCGGGCGAGATTTCAGCCCCGGAGGGGCGGCGGTCTGCTTGCCACCCGCGCAAGCGGGTGGGATCGGGAACGCCCTAATCATCCTGAAGCGTTTGCATCCGTTAGGACGGGTACCCGTCCTAACGGATGCGGGGGCTTCGGAGCCGGACGCGACCGCTCAACCACCCGCTTGCGCGGGTGGCAAGCGGACCGCCGCCCCTCCGGGGCTCAGGAGAAAAAATCACCGGGTGCCACGTCCACGGCTTGGCGTGGGAATTACCGATTCCGGCGTGGCCCGCCTCGTCCGAAAACGTTCTGGCCCTTCTGGGGGCCGACACGCGGGGCGTCGCCGGGTATTTCCACGGCTTCGCCGCCGGCGGGCGTCGCCAGAGCTTTCAGGACGGCCGGGTCGATGTTCCGGCTTAAAAACCGCACGCTGCCGTCGCACATCACAAAGCCGGCCACCGGCGGAAAATGGGGGCGACCGAATGAGTCCGGCCCCGCACTGATCCCGTTGCCGGGATCACGGCAATTTTCCGGGTGGCCCCACGGTTGGAAATTGCCGGCCGCTTCGCCGGCCAGAATCGTATTGACGGTTCCGTCCGTGATATCGGAAAAGCGAAACGCTCGATTCTTTTGAAACAAGTAGCTGTTGCCGGCGTAATGACTCAAGGCGTATCCGGCTGCGTCATTGACTTTGCTGATGCCGGGTGAGAGATAGCTGGGAACTTGACTCTGCATTGGCACGCGGTTCTTGGGATCGTTCCAAGGCACGTTGAAATCGACCTGCTGGTAGACCGCCATCTGCTCGACGTACGGCAAGAGCGGCGCTTGCCAACCGTGGAACTCCCGACCGGCCTTGTCGGCAATCGCGCCGGGCGGGAAGCCGTGATTTCCATCGTGGTAGTAATGGAGCGCGAGACCGATCGCTTTCAGATTGTTGGCCGACTGCACACGCCAGGCGGCTTCTCGCCTGGCCTGAACCGCCGGATAGATGAGGGCGAATATCAACGCCGGGGCGAGGGCGCCGAAACCGATGCCTGTGATCGCCATCCCGCTGCCCTGAAGTCGGCCCTGGCTCCGGTGAATCCTGACGAGCGCAATGATTCCCAACACGACCGCCGGCAGCCCTGTGAAATACGACAAGAGAATCGAGCTGATTCCCAGCACTCGGCTGACGTGGGCCAGCTCGCTGAGTGCGACCGGCCCGCGAGCGGCCGACGTTCTCTCTTCGCGACGCGCCGGCTTTTTCTGCGGAGTGCGGGCGCGGACGGGAAGCGGCAACGGCTGCCCCAAGTCGGCCGCCGCCTCGCCGAGATTGCTGGCGAAGTCGTCCTCGTCGGCGACGATCTCCGGAACGCTGATCTCTTCGCCGCAACCGGCGCTCTGGCAGCGAAAACTTCTGCTGGCCGCGCTCTCCGAGACGCGATACTTCGCTCTGCAGGCGGGACACCGGACGTCAATCGGCATCAAGAGGCTCCACGAATTCGGACCTTGCAGAGCGCCAAAGAGAACTCACAGGAACCCCGACATTCCCCAGATGGATTTTGGTTGGAGGCTGGGGCACGCTGCGGACGACGAATCTACAGCCGGTGGATCGGTCAATCAATGACTTACCGGATCCGGCAAGCATTTCGCGCCGCCTCGGCACCTCAAATTTGCTGCCAACACGATCCGCGGCGCAGACTTTCCTCGCTGGAATTCCCGACAAGTCACATTTTGCAGCAGCTTTCACGGCGGGCGCCACTGCTGAGCGGGGTACCCTTTGGGTCCGGATCAGCAGTGTCTTCTCGAACGTCCTTGCACGAGCGAACGCTCCTCAGGATCTCGAACGGAGCAAATGTTGCCACAAGGGACGCAGGAATTCGTGTTGCAAAGTGCGACTGACCTACGCTCGACAGGAGCACTGCTCAACGGAAGCCGTTGGGCAGATGGGGATGAGAGTCTGTTGCCCTGGAACCGGCTACGATGCCGGTGGTGTGTACAAAATCGTTTTCCAGGAGCAACAGACATGTCAATCGTATCCTGCTACGTCGGTCTGGACTATCACGATGAGACGATCCGCGTTTGCGTGTTGGCCGAAGACGGGGAATTGATTGTGAACCGTAACGTGGGGAACGACCCGGCCGAAGTGCGTCGCCTCGTCCAGTTGCGAGGAGCGTCGGTCCGCGGTGTGGCGATTGAAGCCTGCTGTGGATCGGCGGACTTCGCCGCCGAGCTGATCGCGCAAACGGGGTGGTCCGTCAAACTGGCTCATCCCGCGGCGGTTCAGCGCCTGAAAAAGAACCGTGACAAGACCGACCATGGAGATGCCTGGCTGCTGGCCGACCTGTTGCGCGTGAACTATCTCCCGGAAGTGTGGCTGGCGGACAGTCACACACGCCAACTGCGTCGTCTGGTGCGACATCGTCAAGGGTTGGTGGCCGAACGCAAGAACATCAAGCTGCGGATTCGGTCGCTGTTGCGCGAAGAACGAATGCCCCGATGCTCGGCCGCCAATGCGTGGACCAAGCCGTGGATGGCCTGGATTGTCACGCTCCCCTTGGGCCCTGAATCTCAATGGGTCCTGAATCAAGAATTGCAACGCCTCGCTCAAGTGGAGGAAGCCGTCCGTCAAGTGGACCAGCGGTTCGCCGAGGCCACCCAGGGTGATCCGCTGGTGGAAAAGCTGCTGGCTCTTCCGGGAGTGGCCCTCGTGACCGCGGTGATTCTCCGCGCAATGATTGGACGCTTCGATCGCTTCCGCAATGGAAAGCAATTGTCGCGGTTCTGTGGTCTGACCCCCTGCAATGCGTCCAGCGGCAAGCGCCAGGCCGACGCGGGGCTCGTGAATGAAGGGAATGAATTGCTGCGCGCGGCCATGATCCAGTTGGCCAAACGCTTGCCGGGGCACGACGTGCGCTGGAAAGAACTGCATTCGCGACTGCGCTCCACCAAGCCGGCCAACGTGGCGACGGCGGCCCTGGCGAATCGCTGGCTGAGAGGGGTGTACTACCAAATCGTTCCCCCGCAGCTCGGTCAGCCAGAACAGAACTCAGACCTCGGCTCAGGCTCAGCAAACGGGGGTGAACCCGTTGCGCCTCGCCCTCACGTCGTCCTGGGATTGTGAAGGCCGACGCGAGGGCGAGGCGAACGGGGTTCCAGCAAACCCCACTTTTTTGAAAGGACGTGCTTCAATGCAAGAGGGAATTCGACGACGCAGGAGACGACGCGGACCCGCCTCGCGAGGGTGAGCTCAAGTGCCACATGGGATGCGCTGCGCTTTGCCGCACGCCACTCTCGGCAGCAGATAGGGCAGCCCTCGCACTCTCGGAAAACCCACAGGGGCTAGGCCACAACGCCGATGCTCGAATAGAAGAATGGGAACTCCGCGGGAAATCGCCCAAATCGCCGTTTTCCACCTTGACGGGCAACAGACTCTCATAGAAGTGGCACCAGGCATCAAAACCACCCGCTTGCACAATAAAGTTGGGCGGCTGCACAAAAACTCGGTAAACTCCCGCTATGAAAGTCCGCATCACCTCGATTCTGGTCGTTCTCGTTCTCGCCCCGGCTGTCGCTGGTGCGCAAGCGGACCGCACGATCACGGGCAAGGTTGTCGCCGTCCGGGATGGCGACTTGATCAACATTGTCGACGCGGCCCGCGTCTCACACCGGATCCGGCTGGCCGGCATCGACGCGCCGGCTCTCGCGCAGCCATTCGGGAAAAAGGCCCGCGAAGTGCTGTTTGCCAAGGTGTTCCGCAAGACCGTTGAGATCGACGTCGTGATGGTCGACCGCGATCACCGCGAGGTGGGCTACGTCAACCTTGGTGACCGCAGCATCAACGAGTACATGGTCCGCGAAGGATTCGCCTGGCGGTACGCACCACACGACACGCGCCGCGCGTTGGAAGCCGCTGAGAAGGACGCCCGCGAGCACCAGCGGGGACTGTGGTCCGATCCGCATCCGGTGCCGCCTTGGGAATTCAGGAAAGCGAAACGCAACTGAGCGAAACGCGACTGGCGGAAGCTAGAATGACGGCATGAGGGAAGCGACCGTTGTGGCCTGTCCTCGGTGTGCAGCGACGATCAGCCGCGACGCGTCCGTTTGTCCGAACTGCGGCGCGTTGACGCGCACCACACCCCCCATGAGACGTTTCGAAACGCTCATTGACGCGTTCCTCGCTCGATTCTGGTGGTGCACGGGCCGGACGCTGTGGCTGCTGCTTTTTGCCGTGCTTGCGGCAGCGGTTGTGTTTAATTTTCTAATTCGCTCTCGTTGAACGTCCGTGCCACTTGCCGGCGTCGGGTACCACTGCTGAGCGGGGTACCCTTTGGGTGCGGATCAGCAGTCTCTTGTCGAACGTCGTTGCACGAGCGAACGTTCCTCAGGATCTCGAACGGAGCAAATGTCGCCGCGAGGGACGCAGGAATTCGTGTTGCAAAGTGCGACTACTCACGCTCGAAGGGAGCACTGCTTAACGGAAGCCGTTGAGCAGATGGGGATGAGAGTCTGTTGCCCTGGAACCGGCTACGATGCCGGTGGTGTGTACAAAATCGTTTTCCAGGAGCAACAGACATGTCAATCGTATCCTGCTACGTCGGTCTGGACTATCACGATGAGACGATCCGCGTTTGCGTGTTGGCCGAAGACGGGGAATTGATTGTGAACCGTAACGTGGGGAACGACCCGGCCGAAGTGCGTCGCCTCGTCCAGTTGCGAGGAGCGTCGGTCCGCGGTGTGGCGATTGAAGCCTGCTGTGGATCGGCGGACTTCGCCGCCGAGCTGATCGCGCAAACGGGGTGGTCCGTCAAACTGGCTCATCCCGCGGCGGTTCAGCGCCTGAAAAAGAACCGTGACAAGACCGACCATGGAGATGCCTGGCTGCTGGCCGACCTGTTGCGCGTGAACTATCTCCCAGAAGTGTGGCTGGCGGACAGTCACACACGCCAACTGCGTCGTCTGGTGCGACATCGTCAAGGGTTGGTGGCCGAACGCAAGAACATCAAGCTGCGGATTCGGTCGCTGTTGCGCGAAGAACGAATGCCCCGATGCTCGGCCGCCAATGCGTGGACCAAGCCGTGGATGGCCTGGATTGTCACGCTCCCCTTGGGCCCTGAATCTCAATGGGTCCTGAATCAAGAATTGCAACGCCTCGCTCAAGTGGAGGAAGCCGTCCGTCACGTGGACCAGCGGTTCGCCGAGGCCACCCAGGGTGATCCGCTGGTGGAAAAGCTGCTGGCTCTTCCGGGAGTGGCCCTCGTGACCGCGGTGATTCTCCGCGCAATGATTGGACGCTTCGATCGCTTCCGCAATGGAAAGCAATTGTCGCGGTTCTGTGGTCTGACCCCCTGCAATGCGTCCAGCGGCAAGCGCCAGGCCGACGCGGGGCTCGTGAATGAAGGGAATGAATTGCTGCGCGCGGCCATGATCCAGTTGGCCAAACGCTTGCCGGGGCACGACGCGCGCTGGAAAGAACTGCATTCGCGACTGCGTCCACCAAGCCGGCCAACGTGGCGACGGCGGCCCTGGCGAATCGCTGGCTGAGAGGGGTGTACTACCAAATCGTTCCCCCGCAGCTCGGTCAGCCAGAACAGAACTCAGACCTCGGCTCAGGCTCAGCAAACGGGGGTGAACCCGTTGCGCCTCGCCCTCACGTCGTCCTGGGATTGTGAAGGCCGACGCGAGGGCGAGGCGAACGGGGTTCCAGCAAACCCCACTTTTTTGAAAGGACGTGCTTCAATGCAAGAGGGAATTCGACGACGCAGGAGACGACGCGGACCCGCCTCGCGAGGGTGAGCTCAAGTGCCACATGGGATGGCGCTGCGCTTTGCCGCACGCCACTCTCGGCAGCAGATAGGGCAGCCCTCGCACTCTCGGAAAACCCACAGGGGCTAGGCCACAACGCCGATGCTCGAATAGAAGAATGGGAACTCCGCGGGAAATCGCCCAAATCGCCGTTTTCCACCTTGACGGGCAACAGACTCTCATAGAAGTGGCACCAGGCAGTGGTACCAGGCGAGTCGCGTTAGCTCTTCAGCTCGAGAATGCATTCGATTTCGACGGCGATGTTGCCGGGGAGCGAGCCCATGCCGACTGCGCTGCGGGCGGCTCGGCCGTTCTCGCCGAAGATTTCGACCATCAACTCGCTGAAGCCGTTGATGACCTGCGGGTGCCGCTGAAAATCGGCGGCCGCGTTTACCATCCCCAGCACCTTGAGCACGCGGTTCACCTTGTCGAGGCTGCCGAGCTGCGACTTGAGCGTCGCCAGAATCGTCAGTCCGACTTGGCGGGCCGCCTGCTTACCCTGCTCTTCGGTCAGCTCGTCCCCCACCTTGCCGCAGATCATGGCCCCGTCGGGCAAGCTCGGCCCGTGGCCCGAGACGTAGGCGATATTCCCGGCGATGACGACGGGGTTATACACGCCGGCCGGTTTCGGCACCGGCGGCAATTGCAACTTCAGCTCGGCAATCTTCGCATCCGCAGACATGGTGCTGACCTCTTCTCGTGCCGCAAGCAAAAAAACAGACTCAATCTCCCGCGGCACCAGAATACCGAGGCGCGGGGTGAGGGGCGAGTGAGAGGGCAGAGGGCGGCGGGCAGGGGGCAGGGGGCAGAGGGCAGGGGGTCGGCCGGAGGGCGAGCCGCCTTTGGCGGTCGCTGAGTTTTTTTCACCTGCTCACCTGTTCCATTGCTCACCTGCTCGATTCGCGAAGTGAATAGGGGGTTGAGGGAAATGGAACCGGTGAAAGAGGAGCGGTAAGCAGGTGAAAGACGGGCGGGAATCTGGACGACAAACATCTTTATGCGGCGCAAGCATCTCGCCGTGCGCTGGGCCAAGACGATAATTAAATGCCACAAGGAGAGACGCAGGGACATTCGCGATTGGAAAACGGAGTCGCTTGATCGTTCCGGACCACAGCCGATAACAGTGCTCCCGCGGTCGAAGGGGTGAGCACGGATCTTGAGCTTTTGTGGTGATTCCAAGCGGGCGGCATTGCGGCCCCATGGATCGTGGCCCCGCGCTCGCGCGAATGAGCGTTGCAAAGGGGGGTAATCCAATGTCCCGTATCCATTCTCTCGGGGTTGGCGCAAGCAATCCGTACCAGTATTTCTCAAGGCTCGGCCAAATCGGATCGACGGGGAGCGTCAATCCCTCTTCTAATTCCAACGGCAGTTCGACCGGTTCGTCGAGCGCTGCGAATTCCGAAACGGCGAGCTCGAAGTAGCCCCAGTGCCAGCAGCAGCAGCTTCGCCGCGCTCTTGCAGCAAATCGAAACCGCCCTGCAAACGGTGCTGCAAGACCTCGGCGCAGCTCGAGCGGGACAGCGTCCCAGAGCACGGGACCGACCACCGATTCCAGCGCGTCGGGCTCGGGAACGACGTCGAGCACGGCCGGCTCGACCTCGACGTCGGGGAGCAGTTCTGCAGGGCAACTGCTTCAGCAGATTTTTTCTGCGATCGACAGTGTCCTGCAACAGAACGGAATCACCTCGTCGGATCAACAAGGGGTGGAATCCGCTAGTTCCTCGACGCAAAACGGCCCGAATGCCGCGTCTTCTGCGCAATCCGGCGGCCAGGGATCGTCCGTGGGCGACTTCCTCCAGCAAAACGGCGTGAGCGTCGGGCAGTTTCGCGACGCGTTGTTCGCATCGGCTCAACAAAGCGGCGGATCCAGCATCGATCTCTCGCAACTCTTCGAGAACGCGTCCTCCGGCCAGAATCTCAATCTGCTCGCTTAGTTCTGCGAGCACTCAGGTGATGCGACGAAAGCTTCGTCTTTCACCGACGCTTTGTGCCGCGGAACCGCGATCCTTAGATGGAACGCGCTCTGACCGGGGCAGCCGCAGAAGGCGGGATGGCGGGCTCACCTGCTCGACTGTCGCCTGTTCCATTCGGATGGACGCTCCGCGTCGCTAGAATGGCGGCATCAGAGGCGGCCCGTTCGCTCGTCGAACGGCGTGATCGACTCCACAACCCCCAAAAGGTCCTATCATGATCGAGATGTTGAGCGGGCTTCCCGCCCACACGGTTGGATTCAAGATGAGCGGCAAGTTGCATGACGAGGACTACAAGAAGTTCGTTCCGCTGATGGACGCGGAAATCGCCAAGGAGGGAAAGATCAACGTCCTGGCCCAATTCCACGACTTCCACGGCTGGGACGCCAAAGCGGTGTGGGACGACATCAAGTTCTCCACGACCCACTGCACCAAGATCAAACGGATCGCGATGCTGGGCGAAAAAACCTGGGAGAAGTGGATGGCCAAAGTCTGCAAGCCCTTCACGATGGCCAAGATTCGCTACTTCGACGCGGCCGAAAGCGAAGCGGCGAAGAAGTGGCTCGCCGAAGAGTAGACTTTCGCGGCCACCGCGAAGTCTCGGTTTCGAGACGTCGGGCCGCAGCGGGCGGGCTGCCGCCCGTTTTCAGTTTTTGACGTGCGCGGTGGGCCAGTCGCTATGTCCGAAGAAGTTCAAATGAGGCGATGGACTTCGCCCATTGGGATTTTTCTGTTGGTTTCGGCCGGTGCGATGGGCTGTGCGTTCCTGTGGTGGATGTATCTGCTCTTTTTGCGACCTCCGCTCACCAGGGACATGGTGCGGCCAGGCATGACCGTCGAGCAGGTTGAGGCGGTGTTCGGAAAGCCAACGTCGGTGCGCGAGATTTTCCCAGGCGAAGAGTGGCGTTCGTATAGCAACGATGGAAAGCACTACGTGAACGTGGAATTCAAAAACGGGCGAGTGTTTCACTTAGAAGAACACACACGCGACACACGGCTGATTAAAGTCGGATAGCGGCCCGCGCAAAATCTCGTCATGAAAACGGCCAATTGCTAAAATGACGGCATGAGCGAACAGGAACCAAAAGCCACGCCTGACGAGAAAACATTGGGCTGGGTGTCCGTCGGAATCGGGACGATTACGATCGCCGCAACCGTCGTGGCAACGCAAGCGATACGCGATCATGCCTTGTGGTTTCGGATGATCGTCTCGATCGGAGTCGGGTGCGCTGTGTTCGTCCTTTCATGGGTCGTCGCACGACTCTGCGGAGTCGGTCCATTCGGTGGAATCGACGGAGTGCGACGCGATCCCGCCACCGGGCGGCGACTGCCGTCTGACGAGACGTCGCGTTAACTCGCGCCAGTCGGGAGAATTCGTTGGGGGTGGAAATCAAGTGGACGCGAGTCATTGAAACGACTCCCATTCCCTGTAAATGAAATCTCAGCACGAGAGGCAAACGGTGACAAAGACGCATTCGCGAATCCGATGGTTCGGGATTCTGGTTGCGGTCCTCGCGATTGGCTCTTATCGCGCACTTCCGGCGTCTGATCCCGCGCCTCACGGTCCGCGGATCGTGATGATCATCCGTCATGCTGAGAAGCCTGCAGCCACCAATGGAGAAAAGGATCCCAATTTGTCCGAGCGGGGTTACGAACGAGCCGCGGCGCTGGCGAAGGTCATTCCCGAGCGCTTTCCGAAGCCCGATTTTTTGATTGCGACCAAGAGGACGAAAGGCAGCAATCGTCCCGTCGAGACCATCACTCCGCTGGCAAACGTGCTGCATGAGGGGATCGAGTCCACGTTTAAGGACGAAGCGTTTGAGCGGCTCGCGCATGCCGTGCTGACGAATCCGAAATATGCGGGCAAGGTCGTGCTGATCGCCTGGCATCACGGAAAGATCCCCGACCTGGCAAAGGCTCTGGGCGTGAAGGACGCACCGGACAAATGGAGTTCCCATGTGTTCGATCGCGTGTGGCTAATCACTTATGACCACGGAGCGGCCGCTTGGAAGGATCTGCCGGAAAATGCATTGCCGGGCGATTCCCAACGGTAGGGCGGAATGAAAGGGGAGGGGAGAAGCCAGCGCATGGAGTTTTTGATCCGCGAGGCGACGGAAAGCGACCTGCCGGCCATCGTGGAGATCTACAACCAATCGATCCCGGCCGGCTGGTCAACCGCCGACACTCGGCCAATCGCGGTTGCCGAGCGGGTCGAGTGGTTCCGCAAGTTTGATCCCGCGAGGCGGCCGATCTGGGTGGCCGAGGCGGAGGGTCGCGTGGTGGCGACGGCTTACCTTTCGTCGTTCTACGCTGGCCGTCCCGCCTATGACGCGACGGCCGAGGTCAGCGTCTACGTGGCCACGGCCGCACACCGGCAGGGAATCGGGCGGCGGCTCAAAGAGTTCGTCATCGGCGCATGTCCGCGTCTGGGAATCACGACGCTGTTGAGCATGCATTTCGACCACAACGAGGCCACCCGCCGGATCAACGAGAGCCTCGGCTTCGAACAGATGGGGCACCTGACGGAAATCGCCGTGGTGCAAGGGCACAAGCGGAGTCTGATTATTTCTGCTCTTCGCATTCCGCAAAAATAATCGGACGCCAGGACGCGGGTGCTGCTTCTCTCGGCCCGGACATGAGTTCGAAGAATCAGGTAAGATTCACCGCGGCCAGGCGACAAAGACAAAGACCTTTCACCAGAAGGCAACAAAGGTAACGACGGTAGAACAGAAAGGCGGAGCTGGCTGGCCTTCCTTTGTGACCTTCGTTGCCTTGTGTAAAAACATTGGTTTTCGGTCTTTCTCTGGGTGCCCGGTCGGCACGGAAACTCGGTAGAATGCCGCGATGCTCAAACGCCGTGTCGCTTGGATTCTGGTGCTGGCCGTTTTCTTTTTCTCGGCGGCCGTCGCAGTGGCCGCCAAGCCGCCTTATACGCTGACCGGTAAGGTTGTCGCTCTTACGGACGGAGACGCGCTTACAATTCTGGATGCCGCCACAACTCAGCACAAAATCCGGCTGGCTGGAATTGATGCTCCGGAGCTCGCGCAATCGTTCGGCACCAAGGCCCGCGACGGCCTGGCCGAAAAAGTCAGGGGCAAAGTCGTCCGCGTCGACGTCATCGACATCGACCGCAACAAGCAGGAAGTGGGGCGGATGTATTTGGGTGGCCGATTCATCAACATGGAATTGGTCCGCGACGGATTTGCCTGGCGGTTTATACGGTTCGACCTGCCCGGCGAATTCAAGGCCGCCGAAGCCGACGCCCGCGCGCACAAACGGGGACTCTGGACCGACCCGCATCCCGTGCCGCCGTGGCAATTCCGACGGCAGCACGCGGCTCGCGGAAACGCGCGCTAAAAGGCGCACCGTGAAGGATGAAGGATGAATAAAGGCCCGCCAGAGGCGGACAGGCTCCGCGTCTGATTCATCCAGTAGTTCCAAGTCGGCCTGTTGACGTTGAGGAACGCAAGGCCCCTCCTCAGACTGGTTTGTGTAGAGAACCAGAAGCCCAAGGAGGGAGCTCATGCGTTCAAGGAACAGAAATACCATATCGAGTAGCGAGGTTCATCAGTGGGCCCTGAGTTGGCTGATCAACTCGATGCAGTTGAAGGATCGAGGGCCGAAATGTACGGCGACGGTTGTCTGGAACATCGTCTTGCGCCAGCCGCGCAAACGATCTCGGTGTTCGCGGCCTGTCGGGATTTGGCGAACGCTCCGTCGGACACCAGCGTGATGGGCGCGTTGGAGGCGGGACTGCCCAAGACGCTTCGGGTTCTGGAGAAGCGGTTGAATGCTGCGCTGACGGATCATCTGCCGCGGCGCCTCCAGCGTCGCGCTTGGACAGTGGCGATCGACTGGCACTTGGTGCCTTACTACGGGGAGCCGAAGCGCAGCCGCAACGAGATTTACTACGGCAAGCCGCGACAGGGAACCACAAAATTCCATGCCTACGCCACCGCCTGCATTGTCTCCCACGGAGTGCGCTACACTTTGGCCGCCACCTGGGTGCGGCGACACGAAACGACGGTCACGGCGTTGAATCGCCTGCTGGCGACAATCCGCGCAAAAGAGCTGAAAATCCGACGTTTTTTGTTGGATCGCGCCTTCTTCAACGTCACCGTCACGCGGTTTTTACAAGAGCAACAGATTCCCTTCGTGATGCCGGTGATGTTTCGGGGACGAATCCCCAAGAAGCGGCGGAAACTCCGGGGCCTGCATTGGATCCGACGTCAGAACGTCGGATGCTACTTGCACACGTTGAAGAACAAGAAGCAGTCGGTGACAGTCTCGGTTTATGTGGCCTACCGGACTCACAAGAACCGCAAAGACGGCAAACACAAGCAACAAAAGCTCCTGTTTGCCGCTTGGCGAGTCAGCGGTTCCCCACGGGAGATCCGCGAACTGTATCGGACACGCTTCGGTATCGAGACGAGCTACCGCCAAGCCCGCCAGGCGCGCATCTACACCTGCACCCGCGATCCCCATCTGCGGCTGCTATTCGTCGTGGTCGCGCTTCTGCTGCGGAATGTCTGGGTGTGGATTCACGAAACCATGCTGGCTGAAGGGTACGGAGATTCGATGACGCTTCACCAAGAAAAATTGCGACTCCGCCGCATGCTCGAATGGATCGCCCTCGAAGTGGTCGCCCAATTGCACGATGGTTCCAAGCCTTACGTCGACTTAGACGCATGAGTCAAACTGGGAACTACTGTCATCCTTCATTCCGCCGCAGGGCGGATTCAGAGCAACGCTTCCGCCTTCATCCTTCTTCGCCTCCCTCAGTCGTGGACTCCCGTACAACTCGTCCTTAGAATGAGGGATTGCCTCTCCTGATTCCGATCCTGTTCGCTGCGCACGCCACTTCGCGGAGCTGGGACAACCATGGAACCGTCACGAGTCTTTGTCGTCATCCTCGGCGTCTTCGTCGTCATCGTGGGGCTGGCGTTCTTCTTCATGTTTGCCCGGTATTTCCGGCTGTGGCTGCGCTGCTTCGTATCGCGGGCCCGCATCAGTCCCTTCGCACTCATCGGCATGTCGCTGCGGAAGGTGAACCCGTCCGTCGTGGCCGATACGAAGATCATGGCCGTGCAGGCCGGCCTCAGCGACATCACCACCAACGCCATCGAGGCCCATTATCTCGCCGGCGGGAATATCCGCCGCGTGGTGCAGGCCCTGATTGCCGCCCACCGCGCCCGCATCGACCTCAACTGGGACACGGCGTCCGCGATCGACCTGGCCGGCCGTAACGTGCTCGAGGCCGTGCAGACGAGCGTCGACCCGAAGGTCATCGATTGCCCCGACACGCGCCGCACGGGCCGCGCGACGCTCGACGGGGTGGCGAAGGACGGCATTCAGCTCAAGGCCCGCGCCGCGTCACGGTCCGCACCAACCTGGCCCAGCTTGTCGGCGGCGCGACGGAAGAGACGATCATCGCCCGCGTGGGCGAAGGCATCGTCTCGGCCATCGGCTCGTGCGCGTCGCACAAGGACGTGCTTGCCAACCCGATGCTCATCGCGAAGGCCGTGCTCGACAAAGGTCTCGACTCGCAGACGGCGTACGAAATCGTCTCCATCGATATCGCCGACATCGACGTGGGGGACAACATCGGCGCCCGCCTGATGGCCGACCAGGCCGAGGCCGACATGCGGATCGCCCGCGCCAAAGCCGAAGAGACCCGCGCCAACGCGGTCGCCCGCGAGCAGGAGATGCGGGCCCTCACTAAAGAAAACCAGGCCGCCGTCGTGATGGCCGAAGCCGAGATCCCGAAGTCGATGGCCGCCGCGTACGAGAGGGGCACGCTCCGCGCGGCGCACAACGGCGAGACGTAGGAATAGGGGTCAGGGGATCGCAAAGACCAAGACCCCAATTCCGTTGCAGACGTTTCGTCTTCTCGCGGTCGACTGCCACCCGCCACCGCCGTATCCCTCGCCCCTCCGTTCCTGCCGCTTTTGCCGGTGTGGGAGGCGAATGCCGATGCCTCAAAGCTTCGGAAGGCGTCGTGTCGATCCTCTCCTGCACAAGTTCCGTTTGGGCCAGCATTTAGCCGTGGAAGCCAAGGATGCAGGCCGAACAAAAGGCATTTTCATTCATCCTTCATCCTTCCGCCTTCATCCTTCCCTTCTGCTCCGTCGCGCCAGTTGAGAACGGACGCCCAGTTGAGTAGGATTGATTGACCGGTTTGGCCCCGTCTGCATTGAGGCGGGCCGCCAATCGAGCCGGGACTTCCAAAAGGAGGTTTCGTTCCGATGAGCGAAACTTTGACAGTCGGTCTGACAAAGCAGCAGCGCGAACTTTTACTGCGTGGGCTCCGTTTCGTCCGCAGTTCCGTCGTGCTCGAAGTCCGCGAGCCGAGCCCCGAGGTCGACGTCGACCGCGCCACCCAGGTGCGCGAGATCAACCGCCTCGTCGAGCAATTGGAGGGCTCCCGGCCGGCGGGTGCTGCCGCTCGCGTCTCGTAAGAGATGCGTTACCAGCACGTCGCCATCGCCGCCGTCTGCCACACCCTTCCCCCGGAAGTGGTCGCCTCTGCCGACATCGAAGACCGCTTGCGCCCCGTCTACGAACGCCTGGGCCTGCCGGAAGGGCGGCTCGAGCTGATGACGGGGATCCGCGAACGCCGCTTCTTCCCCCGCGGCACGCGCCCCGGCCAGGTGAGCGCCGAGACGACTCGCCGTGCCGTGGAGCAGTCGGGTCTCGACCGCCGCTCGTTTGGCGCGCTCGTGCACGGCTCGGTCTGTCGCGACCAGCTCGAGCCGGCGACCGCCAGTTACGTCCATCACGAGGCGGGCCTGCCGCACGCCGCCTTCGTCTGCGATATCAGCAACGCCTGCCTGGGCCTGCTCAACGGCATGGTGCTGATTGCCGACATGATTGAGCTGGGGCAGATTCAGGCGGGCGTCGTCGTCGCCACCGAGGATGGCCGCACGCTTGTCGAGAGCACGATCGATTCGCTCTTGGCCAATCCGACGCTCACGCGGCAAGAGTTCAAGGCCGACTTCGCCTCGCTGACCATCGGCTCGGGCTCGGCCGCCATCGTGCTCTGCGACCGCCAGCTCACCCGCGGCGGCCACCGCCTCTTAGGCGGCGCCTTCCGCGCCGACACGACGAACCACGAACTCTGCAAGGGAGGCGACGCCAAGAGCACAAGCGACGGCCTTCGCATGCAGACCGACTCCGAGGCGCTGCTCCACGCGGGCATCGACCTGGCCGCCGAAACGTGGTGCCACACGAAACAGGCCCTCGGCTGGACGAACGAGGGCGTCCAGAAAGTTGTCACGCACCAGGTCGGCCGCGCCCACCGCAAGCTTTTGTTCGAACGCCTCGGCCTCGACTCGGCCCTCGACTCGCCGACCGTCGACTTTCTCGGCAACACCGGCTCGGCCGCTCTGCCGACGGCACTCTCAATCGCTGCCGAACGCGGCGACATTCACTCGGGCGACCGGGTCGCGCTCCTGGGCATCGGCAGCGGCCTCAACGCGCTCATGCTCGGAGTCGAGTGGTAGCGGCATCGTCTGCCCTCCCACGTAGGGCAAGCTGCCAGCTTGCCATTCCATCCGTGGGGCATGCTGCCAGCGTGCCCGTGAAATGGTGTGGAAGCTCTGGATACCGAGAGTCGAGTGGTCTCCCGGATCGGGCACCAGCCGTTTGGATTGGGAACTCGAACACGGGCAAGCTGGCAGCTCGCCCCACGAGAATGGCAAGCTGGCCGCTTGCCCTACGTTGGCTGCACAGCGGCGGCACCAGGCGTTAATCGCGATTCGTCGCCTGAAAGGCTCGCCGTCCGTTTATTTGCGAGAAATTTTGCAAAAGATCAGACAAAATTTCTTCCGTGCGCCGTCAAAGATGGCGAATCGCCTCCGCTGGAAATCAACGTGGCTTCGATTGCCGGACACACATCTTGAGGAGATTCGAATTGGTCGGCAAATCTTTGGTGCGTCCGAGCTGCTTCATCGGAGCGATCGCGGCGTTCGCCCTCTGTGCCGTGTCGTTTGTCTGTTTTCCAGTCCGCGGCGACAACCCGGCGGCCGACTCGGCCAAGGACGCCAAACAGACGCTGCCCAAGACCGTCAACACGCCCGAAGGCTACGAGGAGAAGCGCGACTCGATCCGCAACCTCAAGCGGTTGGGAATCGCGCTGCACGACTGGGCCGATGCCCATCAGGTGACGCCCGGCAAGACGGATAATCTCGCGGACCCCAAATCGGCGTTGAATTCGCCCTTCCTCCGCTTTCCGCCGGCGGTCCTTTACGGGAAAGACGGCAAGGGGCAGTATCCGCACAGTTGGCGCGTCGAGCTGCTCCCTTATCTCAAGGCGAAGAACGTATACGACGAGTATCACTTCGATGAGCCGTGGGACAGCCCGGCCAACAAAAACGTGATGGCCAAGATGCCCGAGGTGTTTCGCGATCCAGCCGACGATTCGGTGAACTACAATTCGTCCTATTTTGTCCTGGTGGGGCGGCTCGTCGATGAAAACGTCAACGGCCCGGGGCTCCAGACGCTGTTCAGTTGCAAGGTCGGCGTGGCCATCCGGCAGATCACCGATATGACGGCGAACACTGTCGCGATGGTTGAGGCCAAACGGGATATTCCCTGGACCAAGCCGGAGGACATTCCTTACGACCCGGCCGGCAAGCTGCCGCAACTGGGCGGGTTCTTCCAGGAGGGTTTTTGTGTCAATTTCGCCGATGGTCACTCGCAATTTGTTTACAAGCCGATCAGGGACTCGGATCTCAAGGCGCTGATCTCGCCGGCCGCGGGGGACGTGAGCAACCACAAGTTCCGGCGGCTCGGCTTTTAGGCGGTGCGACGAGCATCCCGTCGCCGGTCATTTGCCTTTGTCGGAAAGCTTTCCGATGGCCGCCGGCAGTCCGTGCAGCGTGAGCGAGGTTGCATCGGGTTCCGGGCCGACCGGGACGGCCGAGAAGAGTGGGATGCGGTCGCACGAGTCGAGGAACGCCTGCGCGAGCGGGTCGTCGGGGTTCCAGCCGCGGCTGCGGCAATTGGGCCATTGGACGAGGACGGCCCGCATCGCCGCACTTTTTGCCGGGCTGATGTCGTTGTCGCGGCGGTCACCCACCATCACGGTCCGAGCCGGATCACAATCGGATTGCTTGAGGGCCCATTCGTAGAGCCGCACGTCGGGTTTGTGCAGTTCGAGTTCGTCGCTGATGGCGACGACGTCGAAAACGTCCAACAGGCCCCGGCGTGCCAGGCTTTGCCGGCATTCCGGCGGCTGGTTGGCGATGATTCCCAACCGCCACCGCGAGCGGAGCCGCTCCAGAACTTCGCGGGCGCCGTCGTTCAAGATGTTGTTCTGGTCGTAGTGCGCGACGAGTTGCTCGCGGAGCGGTCCGAAAATCGACTTGGGGTCAGTCTCGGGCAGGAGCCGGCGGACGATCTTTGAGAGGATGAAGTCGGCCCCCGTTTTGGCCCACTCCTCGCGCTCGGCCAGCAAGTCGGCGAAGGAATAATCGGGAAGCCGGCGGCGAATCGCCTCGAAGACGAAGCGGTAGCCCTCGAAGTTCTGCGGGTCGTCGTTGTAGAGGACGTTGCCGACGTCGAGGAAGACCCACTCGATCAGGCCAGCCTGATCCGTTCGATCCGGTTTGCGATCATCCACCGCAGCCACGCCTCTTGCTCTTCCGTGATTTCCAATTCCGACGTGCTGGCACTATCGAGGGGCGAGACGATGCGAATCGTGCCGCCGTCGTAGACGTCACGTGCGTCCTCAATCCGTACCCACCACTCCCCCTCCGCGAGGCTCGTCGGAGCGCCGCGTTCGCCGGGAGAGGTGACGAAATAAGTGATATCATGCCGGAACCGGTCGGGCATCTCGAACGGCGGCAAGTCGGGCCGCTCGACGGCGTAGACGCGGACAACCATGATTGGACCGTACAACCGAACACCCGGCGATGCAAGCCACGTTGCCAGGTTGATGAGGAGGGACGGATGCCCGAAGCGATCAATGAAACATTGAACGTGCGGTGCGCGATCGCTGGCGGCGGACCAGCCGGCATGATGCTCGGCTTTCTCCTCGCGCGGGCCGGGGTCGAGGTGGCCGTGCTCGAAAAGCATGCCGACTTCCTCCGCGATTTTCGCGGCGACACGATCCATCCCTCGACGCTCGAGGTGATGTCCGAGTTGGGACTCGCCGACGAGTTGCTCAAACGGCCGCACCAGGAGGTGAAGGAGATCGGCGGTTACATCGGCAGCGAAAAAGTCATGGTGGGGGACTTCACGCACCTCCCGGTCCGTCACCCTTTCGTCGCCTTCATGCCGCAGTGGGATTTTTTGGATTTCCTATCGGAACAGGCCAAAATCTATCCGACTTTTCACCTGCGGATGCAGAGCGAGGTCGTGGCCAACCTCGAGGACGGCGGCCGCGTCGTCGGCGTGCGGGCCAGAACGCCGCAGGGAACGCTCGAGGTCCGCGCGCCGCTCACCGTCGGGGCCGACGGGCGCGGCTCGATCGTGCGGGCGCTGGCCCAGCTTCCGATCGACGACCTGGGCGCTCCGATCGACGTGCTGTGGATGCGGATTTCCCGCCGGCCGAACGATCCCGAACAGACGCTGGGCTATTTCCATCGCGGCCACATCTTCATCATGCTCAACCGCGAGGAGTACTGGCAGTGCGGCTTCGTGATCCACAAAGGGGGCAGCGAGGAGATTCACCAGCGGGGCATCGAGGCGTTCCGCGAATCGATTGCCGAAATCGTCCCCTTCACCCGCGACCGGCTGGGCGAGCTGAAAAGTTGGGACGACATCAAGCTGCTGACGGTCCGCGTCGACCGCCTGCGGCAGTGGTATCGCGAGGGCCTACTCTGCATCGGTGATGCGGCCCACGCCATGTCGCCAGTCGGTGGAGTCGGCATCAATCTGGCCATCCAGGACGCGGTGGCTGCCGCCAACCTGCTGGCCGCGCCTTTGCGGAACGACACGGTGACGACGGACGACCTGCGCCGCGTGCAGCGGCGGCGCGAGTTCCCCACGCGGATGATGCAGCGGTTGCAGGTCTTCATCCAAAACCGGGTGATTCAGCGCGTGCTGGCCGGCCAGACCCAGCCGAAGGTGCCGTTGCCCATCCGCCTGCTGCGTCGCTTTCCGATCTTGCGGCGGATTCCGGCCCGCGTCATCGGCATGGGCTTTCGTCCCGAACACGTGCACACGCCGGATGCCTTCAAATCGACAGAGCGAATGCGCCAAGTTGTGAGCAACCCGGGACGGCAGAACACCAATTGAACTTTTTGTTCGCCGGGGCGTGCCCAGTCGAGACATGTCTCGAAAGAAACGCTAAACGATCTTGGGCCAAGGACGCAGCGACCTTGTCGACGGATCGAGTGTCACGAACCCGGCCTCTCTGATCGAGCCGCGCCGTCGTTCTTCGCGCGGTTCGCCGCGGCGTTAGCGATGAATGTTTTGCTGGAAGTGAAATTAGGGGGTTCGACGGCACGTCGCGGGCTGGGTCAGAACAGGCAAAATTTGGAATATGCGAAAGATAGCAAAGATTTTCCGTTGAATCGGGGACTTCTGCTGGCAATAATGGCCCCTCGATTGGACTCAAACGCTGACAGGATTGTTGCGTAGATCGGGCTTGGACCATGGGCGGGTCAGCCAGCAGATCAGGAGCATCGCTGGAGGAGCAGACTGCGCGTCTGCTGCCGGCGGCGTCATGTGACTCGGCACAGGAGCCGAGGCGACTGTTCGCGCCGCGATTCGATCGGGATGGTTGCCTTTCCCCGCTCTCATGGGGTCGCCATCCGAGCTGCATCTCTGCACACCCTCTTCTTGCCGTCCTTCCCGCTCAATGCGCGTTTGCGTTCGGCAACCGTGAATCATCACCCACTGACTCTGAAAGTGTGACCTGTGGTTATCTCGAACTGGCTTGAAGTATTGACACACCGATTGCCGAATCGTCAGGTGAGCCGTCGCGAGCGCCGGCGAAGGCACTTAAGTCATGCGTGGAGAATCGAGCAACTCGAGGTGCGAACACTCCTTTCCGCCTCAGCCCTGTCGCACGAGCTCCTGTTCAGCAGCACGACCTTTTCATCGCCCAACTGGTCGGAGATCGACCAGGGCAATTGGCATCAGCACGGTGGCTCAAACGGAAGCGATCAGAACCCTGATTCGCCCGGCACGAGCACGTCCGTCGCGGGTACCAACGGATCCGAACAATCGTTGGATGGCTATGGACAGAAATACCGGAAGATCGCGCCGACCATTACGAGCGCCGGCAGCGCCACATTCACGGTCGGGAGGAACTCGTTCTTTACGGTGACCGCGCAGGGGTCACCGGTGCCGACGCTCACCGAGACAGGAACGTTGCCAAACGGCATCTCGTTCAACGCGTTGACGGGCGTGCTGAGTGGAACGCCTGCGGCCGGATCCGGCGGCATTTATGACCTGACCTTTACCGCCACGAACGGCGTGAAACCGAACGCGACTCAGAGTTTCGTGCTCACCGTCGATGAAGCTCCCTCGATTACCAGCAGCAACGCCGCCACTTTTAGTGTCGGCGGCAACGGGACATTTACGGTCTCCGCCAACGGATTTCCGGCGCCCAACTTCCGGGAAATGGGAACCTTGCCCGCGGGAGTGTCGTTCAACTCGTCGACCGGCGTGCTCAGCGGAACGCCGCAGCCGGGTACCGGCGGGACCTACCCCATCATCTTCACCGCATTCAACGGCGTTGGCCCGGTGGCCAGTCAAAACTTTACTCTGACCGTCGATACGGCCCCCGCGATCACCAGCGCGAACAACACCACGTTCACGGTGGGAACCAACGGAACCTTTACCGTGACCGCGACGGGTATGCCGGCGCCGACCTTTTCCGAGACGGGCACGCTGCCGATCGGCGTCACTTTCAACGACTCGACCGGCGTGCTGAGCGGAACGGCGCCGCCGGGTACCGGCGGCACCTATGACTTGACCTTTACCGCCTCGAACGGCGTGAGCCCGGACGCCACTCAAAGCTTCGTGCTCACCGTCATCCGGGCTCCTTTGATCATTAGTTCGAACAGCACCACGTTCACCGTGGGCACGGCTGGGTCCTTTACCGTAACGGTGAAGGGCTTTCCGGTGCCAACGGTCGATGAAACGGGGATGTTGCCCGCCGGCGTGTCGTTCAATCCCTCAACCGATGTGCTGAGCGGAACGCCGCTATCGGGCACCAGCGGCACCTATGATCTTGTATTCACCGCGACGAATGGCATTGGCACGCCAGCCGTTCAGGACTTCACGCTCGTCGTCGATGTGGCCCCCGCGATCACCAGCGCGAATGCCACGACGTTCACGGTCGGTACTGCCGGCAGCTTTACCGTGACGGCGAGCGGTTATCCGTCGCCCACCTTCACGGAGACAGGCGCACTGCCCAACGGCGTTTCGTTCAACGACTCGACCGGCGTGTTGAGCGGAACGCCTTCGACCGGGACGGGCGGCATCTACGATTTGACCCTCACGGCCTCGAACGGCCTGAGTCCCGATGCGACCCAGAGCTTCATTTTGACCGTTGATGAGGGCTCGACGATCACCAGCGCGAACAGCACCACGTTCACCGTGGAAGCTGCGGGAACGTTCACCGTGACGGCCGGCGGGTTCCCGGCCGCGACGTTCGGCGAGACCGGCGCGCTGCCGAACGGAGTCTCATTCAACTCGGCCACGGGCGTGTTGAGCGGAACGCCGCAGCCCGGCACGGGGGGCGTTTACGACCTGACCATCAGCGCCAGCAATGGCATCATCGCGGATCCGAGCCAAAGCTTCACGCTCATTGTTGACGAAGTGCCGGAGATCACCAGTACCACTACGGCGACCTTTACCGTCGGGCAGAGCAACACCTTCACGGTCACGGCCAACGGGTATCCGCCTGCGACGTTGGTGGAATCAGGGTCGCTGCCAAGTGGAGTCGGTTTCAACATGGCGACCGGCGTGCTCAGCGGTACGCCGCAGCCGGGGACTGGCGGCACGTACGATTTGACGTTTACGCCCATCAACGCCACCGGGACAGGAAATGCCCAGACCTTCACACTGATCGTCAATGAAAGCCCGGCAATTACGAGTGCCAGCGGCACCATCTTCACCGTCGGAACGGCCGGCACCTTCACGGTCACCACCAATGGTTTCCCGACATCCACAATCGCCGAAACGGGAACGTTGCCCGCCGGCGTCTTTTTTAACGCGGCGACAGGAGTCTTGAGCGGCACGCCGCAGCTCGGGAGCGGTGGCACGTATGATCTGACATTTACGCCGGCCAATCTCGTCGGCACGGGAGCCACGCAAGACTTCACACTCATCGTCGACCAGGTTCCGACGATCACGAGCCCTAATGGCGCACTATTCACGGTCGGCACCCAGTCAACCTTCAACGTGACGGCGTCGGGAGTTCCAGCGGTGTCATTCGGTGAGACCGGAACGCTTCCGGCCGGCGTCACGTTCGATACGGCGACCGGTGCACTCGCCGGCACTCCGCAGGCTGGCACGGGCGGCACGTACGATGTGACATTCACCGCCACGAACGGCATCAGCCCCGACGCGATCCAGAGCTTCGTGCTGATCGTCAACCAGGCTCCCGCGATCACCAGTTCCAATGGCGCGCTCTTCACGGTGGGAGCCGCGGGCACCTTTACCGTGACCGCCACGGGCTATCCGGCGGCGAGTTTCGATGAGACCGGAACGCTGCCCATGGGCGTGACCTTTAACGACACGACCGGCACCCTGAGCGGCACGCCGCTCCTCGGTACGGGCGGCACTTATGACCTGACGATCAGTGCGACGAACGGTGTCAGTCCCGACGCGAGCCAGAGCTTCACGCTGACGGTCGTCAACGCGCCGGTGATCACCAGCGCGAACAGCGCAACGTTCGTGGTCGGAACGACGGGCACCTTCGACGTGACGGCGGCAGGCGTGCCGACTCCCATGTTGGGCGAGACGGGCGCGCTGCCCAATGGACTCTCATTCGACGCCGCCACCGGCGTGCTGACCGGAACGCCGGCGACCGGGACGGGAGGCACGTACAACCTCACGTTCACGGCGACCAACGGCGGAAGTCCCGACGCCAGTCAAAGCTTCACGCTCATCGTCGATGAAGCCCCCGCCATCACGAGCGCCAATAGCGCCACGTTCACGGTTGGGACGGCAGGCACGTTTGACCTGACCGCAACCGGCTTTCCCGCGCCCACGTTCAACGAAGCGGGAGCCTTGCCGACCGGTCTTTCCTTCAGCCCGACCGGCGTGCTGACGGGAACGCCGCTGCCGAATACCGGCGGCACATATTCCGTCACCTTCACACCTGTCAACAGCGTTGGCGTCGGGCAGGGGCAGATCTTCACAATCGTCGTCCTCGAGGATCCCCCAGTTACCAGCGCCAACAGCACCACCTTCACGGTGGGGACGGCCGGCGACTTCACCGTCACAGCCAGTGGCTACCCCGCGTCTACGTTCGCGGAAACCGGCACGCTGCCCAATGGCGTGTCGTTCAGTACTTCCACCGGACTGCTCAGCGGAACCCCGTTGGCAAACACCGGCGGCACGTACGATCTGACATTTACCGCAACGAATATCGTTGGCACTGGGCCAACTCAGGACTTCACACTGATCGTCGACCAGGCGCCCGCCGTGACCAGCGTGAACACCACCACGTTTACGGTGGGGACGAGCGGCACGTTCGACGTGACAGCGTCCGGATTTCCGTCGTCCACCTTCGGCGAAACCGGTGCCTTGCCAAATGGCGTGTCCTTCAACGCCTCGACCGGCGTGCTGAGCGGAACTCCGGCGCCGGGAAGCGGCGGAATCTATCCAGTGACTTTCACGGCCATGAACGGTGTTGCTCCCGACGCCACCCAAAGCTTCACGCTCACGGTCGATCAATCGCCCGTGATCACCAGCGCGAACAGCGCGACCTTCACCGTCGGCTCGGCGGGCACGTTCGATGTGACCGTGGGCGGTGTCCCGACTCCAATTCTGGGCGAATCGGGTGCACTGCCGAACGGACTCTCGTTTAATGCTGCCACGGGCGTGTTGACCGGCACGCCGGCGACCGGAACGGGAGGCACGTACGACCTGACGTTCACGGCAACGAATGGCGTCAGCCCTGACGCGAGCCAAAGCTTTACGCTCATCGTCGACGAAGCGCCGACGATCACGAGCCTCAATAGCGCCACGTTCACGGTTGGGACCGCAGGCACCTTTGACCTGGCTGCGACCGGTTTTCCCGCGCCGACTTTCAACGAAGCCGGAGCGTTGCCGAACGGTCTCTCGTTCAGCCCGACCGGAGTCTTGAGCGGGACGCCCCTTCCGGGCGACGGTGGCACGTATACCGTCACGTTCACTCCCGTCAACAGCGTGAGCATCGGACCGGGCCAGATCTTCACAATCACTGTTGACGAAGCGCCCGCGATAACGAGCGCCAACAGCACGACCTTCAACGTCGGCTCCGCCGGGACGTTTGACGTGACGGCGAATGGTTTTCCGGCTGCGACGTTTGCCGAGACCGGAGCCCTGCCAAACGGCGTGGCGTTCAACTCGTCGACCGGCGTGCTGAGCGGAACGCCCCTCGCGGGCAGCGGCGGAACTTACGCTTTGACCTTTACGCCGACGAACGCGGTTGCCACGGGGCCGACTCAGACCTTCACGCTCCTTGTCGACGAGGCTCCCGCAATCACAAGTGCCAACAGCGTGACCTTCCCCGTTGGGGCACCCAACACCTTCACCGTAACGGCCAGCGGCTTCCCGGCCGCAACGATCGCAGAGTCGGGCACGCTCCCCAATGGAGTTTCGTTCAACTCTTCAACGGGTGTCCTCGGCGGCACGCCGCTGGCAGGAACCTCCGGCGTCTTCATTCTGAGCTTCACCCCGACCAACGCCGTGACCACCGGACCGACGCAGACGTTTACGCTTGTCGTAGATCAGGCACCCACGATCACCAGCAACAACAGTGCGCTGTTCGACGTGGGAACCTTTACGACGTTTAACGTGATGGCCAACGGATCGCCGAATCCCACGTTCGGCGAAACGGGCACACTCCCGACCGGAGTGACATTCAATGCCGCGAGCGGCGTGTTGTCTGGGACGCCTCTGCCCGGCAGCGGCGGCGTCTACCCCGTGACCTTCACGGCCACCAACGGTGTCAGTCCCGACGCGACGCAGACGTTCACCCTGACCGTGTTCGCAACTCCGCAAATCACCAGTGCCACGAGTACCACGTTTGCGGTCGGGACGAGCGGCAGCTTTACGGTGACAGCGAACGGCTACCCGGCTGCCTCCATCAGCGAGTCGGGGACGCTGCCGCTGGGAGTCGCATTCGACGACGCGACCGGCGTGCTCAGCGGCACGCCTCTGCAGGGAACGGGCGGCACTTACACGTTGGACTTCACACCGACCAACACGGCCGGAACGGGCTCGACCCAAGTCTTCACGCTGGTCGTCAATCAGGCCCCAGCGTTTACGAGTGCGAACACGACTGTCTTCACGGTCGGGACGGGAAGAACGTTTACCATCACAGCATCGGGATACCCGGCTGCCACCTTCAGTGATATGGGCGCGCTGCCGGCCGGAGTATCGCTCAATCCCACGACCGGAGTGTTGAGCGGGACACCTCAGACAGGAACCGGCGGTTCCTACCCCTTGACCATTTCGGCCATGAACGGCGTGGCCCCGGTCGCAACCGAGACGTTTACGCTCCTCGTCGATGAAGTCCCGCAGATCAGCAGTGCCAATAGCACCAACTTCACGGTCGGGACCAATGGGACCTTCCAATTGACGGCCACGGGGTATCCGGCTGCGACCTTTTCGGAGTCGGGCACGCTCCCCGCCGGATTATCGTTCAACACGGTGACCGGAGTGGTGACCGGCACGCCCCTGGCCAACACCGGCGGCACGTACCCACTGAACTTTGAGGCCTCGAACGCCGCCGGCGCGGGTCCAATTCAGGCATTCACGCTGATCGTGCTTCAGGCTCCGGCGATTACGAGCCCCAATGCCGCGACTTTCACGGAAGGAGATTTTGGCTCATTCAATGTGACATCCACGGGGTACCCGGTGCCCACATACGGTGAAACCGGTGGGTTGCCAAACGGAGTCACCTTTAACGACACGACCGGCGTCTTCAGCGGCACTCCGACCTCCGATGGCACCTTCACGATTACGATCATCGCCATGAACGGCGTTGACACGAACGCCATGCAGACGTTCACGCTCACCGTTAACCCGTAAAACGCATGGTGCGGTGACCTATTGATGTCTGCACGGTACATTGAAGGATTGATCCCGAGGGCTACCGAAATCGAGTAACAGCAATTTAAACATGTGCAAACGAATGCGACCGGCTTGTCGAATCCTTCTGTGGGCCGGGATTGTTTTTGCGGCGGGCTCGGCGAGGAGTGCGAGTCCCGTCAACGACGCTCGGCCGCACGTTGACCGATTGTTCTTCACCTCGCGGGGGAAGACGGCCCTCGTCAATGCCGACGGGTCGGACCTGCGGTACTTCGATTTCAAAGTTCCCAACCAGGCGACGTGGCAGCCGGGGCCCGTGTTCCCCGACGGGCGGCGGGTCGTCTTTTTGAGCATGGAGCCGCGGCGCGACGGGCCGGGACGACCTTTTTCGCAATACTATTCGCAGACCCCGACGCACATCTGGCTCCACGACCTCAAGACCCGTTCGCTCACCGAACTGTGCACGAAGAAGCGGTTGGCCCCGTTCGAGACGCCGGGCTTACTCGTGGGCGACGATCGGATCCTGGTGCAGGTCGTCCGCAACATGGTGGGCCAGATGTACAGCATGCATCTCGACGGCAGCGATGCCCGCGAATTCACCCGCGCGAACGAGGGGATGCCCTACGGATTCAGCTTGAGCCCCGACGCCCGGCGGATCGCCTTTCACCTGTCCGCCGCGCCGGGTTACCAGGTGTGGACGAGTGACCTCGAGGGGAAACACCGCGTCCAAGTCGCCGCCAAGCCGGGGCACCTCTATTTCGGCACGAGCTGGTCGCCGGACGGGAAGTGGATCCTGTACGTCGATTGCGTCCCTTCCAAGACGCCGGGGCACGATTGGGCCGACGTGTGCATTGGCAAGGCCGACGGCAGCGAGCACCGCGTGCTGACAACCGGCGGGACGATGTGGTTCGCGGCGACGTACGGCGACCCGAAGACGCGCGGCGGCGGCTCGAACCTGCCGGCGTGGACGCGCGACGGTTTGATCCTGTTTCCGCGGCGCCTGCCCGATTCGAGGGCCGCCTGGGAGTTCCAGCCACAGCGGCCCGACGTCGACCACTTCAACCGCGACTTCAAGCCCGAGAAGGCCCGCGGCGGGACCGAAATCTGCCTGCTCAATCCCTCGGACGGCAAGATGACGCGACTCACGCACAGCAAGCCGCCTGTCTGGGACTTTCGCGCGAGCGAGTCGGCCGACGGACGGCACATCGTCTTCTGCCGGGCGGCGACCGGCGCGGCACCGGCCGTGTGGGTAATGGACGCCGACGGGTCCAATCCGCGGATGATTACGCGCGGCCTCGAAGGCAAAGGGGCCGACCATCCGCGGTGGCTGCCGTAGTCGCTTGAATCGGGCGGCCGTGCCGTTCAGCGAATCCAGCCGCCGCCCAACACGCGGTCGCCGTCGTAGAGCACGACCGCCTGTCCCGGCGTGACGCCGTATTGCGGTTCGTCAAACTGCACGCGGATCCGCTCCCCGTCGACGGTCACGTGGGCCGCCGCCGCGGCATGGCGATAGCGGATCTTGGCGCGGCAGGTGAACTCCGCGGGGACTTGCGGCACGAGCCAGTTGAGGCCGTCGGCTTCGAGCTCGCGGCGGGCCAGTTCCTCCTGAGTGCCGATGACGACGCGTTTCGTCTCGGCATCGATGGCGATCACGAAGCGGGGTGAACCGAACGCCAGGCCCAGGCCGCGCCGCTGGCCGATCGTGAAGTGGTGATACCCGTCGTGCCGGCCCAGAACATTTCCGGACGTGTCGACCAGTTCGCCGGCCGTCTCGTGTCCGGGGCGAAAGCGGTCGACGAAACCGGCGTAGTCGTTATCGGGGATGAAACAGATCTCCTGGCTGTCGGGCTTGTCGGCTACGCGAAGACCGGCCTCGCGAGCCAATTCGCGAATCGCCGGCTTCTCGAACCCGCCCACCGGAAAAATGACGTGATCGAGCACGTCCCGCGAAATACCGAACAGAACGTACGACTGGTCCTTCGACACGTCGGCCCCCTGCACGAGGGCGGGCCGGTCTTCGTGCGGCACGGGACGAAGCTGCGCGTAATGCCCGGTAGCGATGGCGTCGGCGTCGACTTGCCGGGCGAACTCCCACAGCTTGCCGAACTTGAGCCAGTTGTTGCACATCACGCACGGATTGGGCGTGCGGCCGGCGAGGTACTCGTCGGCGAAATAATCCTTGATCCGCCCAAAGCCGTCTTTGAAATTGAGGGCGTAAAACGGAATATCGAGCATGTCGGCCACACGGCGTGCGTCGGCCGCATCGGAGGCGCTGCAGCATCCCTGCTTGTGAGTGGCGGACAAGCGGAGAGCCGCTGGCTTGGTGCCACGGCTCTGGGGATCTGAAGCGACGATCGGCAGGCCGCCGTCGGGTGCTGCCATGGCGGGTGCGGCACAGACTGTCTCTTCGGTCGTGCCCGACCGCATGAAGAGGCCGAGGACCTCGTGCCCCTGCCGCTTGAGCAACACCGCCGCGGCCGAACTATCGACACCACCGCTCATCGCCAAAACAACGCGACGGACCATCTCGTTCGCATTCCTTCCAAGAGCCGCCCGCCCGGGCGCTTCACAGATCGCCCATTGGGGCCGGCGTGTCGGGGAGGACGTTCCAACTGTTCCAGATCTTCCAATACTCGGGCAAGTTCTCCCCGTACACGGAGACGGCCAGGTCGTACGCGTCGCCCAGGCGCATCTGGTCCATCTCTTCCAGGCGGCGCCCGCTGCGTTCGGCCAGCTCTTGCATCGCCTGGATCAAAACGGGGGCCGCACTCTTGCGATTGAATAAATGCTCGGCTGCTTCGCCCATGTCGAGACTCCTGATCACTCGGTTCCGCTTGGTTAGCTTAGCAAATCAGCGGAAGCGTCGGCGACCGAGAGATGCCGTCGCGCGGTCCTTATTCGCGCATCGTCACGCGGGCCGGTTCGAGCACGCCGTCGGCCAGAAAGGCCTCGACAAGCTGGCGAGCGACGGGGCCGGCCGCTTTGCCGCCCGAGCCGGCATGTTCCAGTACGACCGCAAAGGCGATCCGAGGCTTGTCGGCCGGAGCGTAGCCGGCAAACCAGGCGTGATCGGGCTGGCCCCCGCTCGTCTGGGCGGTCCCCGTTTTGCCGGCAATCGCGATCATCTGCGAGCGGACCGTTTTGTAGCCCGTTCCGGCCGGTTGAGCGACGGCCTTTGCCAGAGCCGCCCGAATGCGGGCCAGCGTCTCTTCCGAAAGTCCGGGAATCGGCAGGCGGCGGGAGAAAGCGGGCGAGGCATCGTCGTCGGCAACCTGCGGGCCGGCCTTGCGGGCGACGAACGGCGTGACCAGATAGCCGCCGTTGGCGACGGCCGCCATCATCCGCGCGATTTGCAGCGGCGTGGCGGTCAGGCTCGACTGGCCGATCGCCAGGGCTCGCGTGTCGGCGATGTGCCAACCCTTTCGGTTGCGGTTTTTGGGATCGACCGTCTCATCCGGATCGGGCAAGTTGCCGCCGTGCTCGAACGGCAGATCGACGCCCGTCGGCCGACCGATGCCGAAGCGGCGGGCCCACTCGACAATCGGCTCAGCACCCATCACGCCGGCCGCGTGGAAGAAATAAACGTTGCATGACCGGGCCAGCGCGTCGCTCAGGTCGACCGGACCGTGGCCGACGCCCGACTGCGTGAAAATTAGGCACCGCAACCGGTCGGGCCGTTCGAGAAAGCCGCGGCAGTCGTAGCGCTGGTCGGGGTCGATCCGCCGGCTTTCGAGCAGCGCGACGGCAGAGAGCACCTTGAAGACCGAGCCGGGAGGAAGAGCCATCTGAATGGCCCGATGATAGAGCGGATGCCGCGGATCGTCGCTGAGTCGCTTCCAGGTCTGCGCATCGGGGACGGCCGAGGAACCGAAGTCGAACCGCGGCGCACCGGCGGCCACGAGCAGAGCCCCGCTCTGCACATCCAGGGCGACGATGCAGCCGCCCGTCGGGAGATGCTCGTCCTTTCCCTTGGCGTCGCTCGGGCCCTCGCCGGCAAGGATCGTGTCGAGAAGCTGCTCCATCTTCCGTTGGACGGTCGCATCCAGAGTCAGCTCAACATTTTCTCCCGGACGCGGCGAGCGGATCATCTCCTCGCGGATGATTTCTCCGTAGCGATTGCGGACCAGCTTACGGAGACCGCGCAGGCCACGGAGACACGAATCGTACGACGCCTCGACCCCCGTGCGGCCCATGCGGTCGCCCGGCCGGTAATCGAGCGGGTCGTCGGTGCCGGCTGGATTGGCGGAGGACGGCACCCGATGGGCCAAATCGTCGTCCGTGACGGCGAGGCGGGCTCCGATGATGTGCGGGGCGAGGTTGCTGGCGTAGTAGACGCGCCGCGATGTGCTGCCGACGCGAACGCCGGGAAACCAATGCGGATGGGCCTCGATCTGGGCCCGCACGGCCAGCGGCACGTCGTCAACGACGGTGTGATAGTCGAGCTCTTCGCGGACGATGATCGGCTCGCGCTCTTCGCGCCGCGGCGGCGTGGTGAGCGTGGCGACGACCGTCTCCCACACGCGCCGCCCGAGCGTCCGGCCCGCTTTGGCTTCGTTCGAATCGGCAGCCGCTTCTCCCTCCGACCCGTCGTGCCGGCGGGCGACGGCGTTGGCGATATGCTCGACGCGTTTTTGAATGGCCGCTCTGCGGCTGGCCAGATCGGCCGGCGAGACGCCCGAGAGTTCGGCGAGCCGTTTCCACATGGCGTCGCGCCGCTTGAGGACGCCCTGCTTTTCCGCTTCCACCCGGGCACGGTTGCGGCGCTGGATCCGCGAATTTCGAGAGGGCCTGCTGCTGCGAGCCAGTGCGGGTTGGGAGGATCCTCCAGCCAGCGGTAGTGGACGCGGATGTTGTCGCGCTCGACATCCTCGGCGAGGACGCGACCGTCGCTGCCGAAGATGCGGCCGTCAAGGCTGGGAACCGACTCGAAACTTTCTGTCGTCGTTTCGAACGAGGCGACGTAGTCGTCGGCGAGCCAGCAGTCGAGCTGGGCCAGACGGGCCGCCACGAGCACGAGCGGCAAGGCGATGCCGACGAACAACCACACGAGCCGACCGGCCGGATGCTCATCCACGTGCCAGGCCGAATCGAGCCGCCCGGCCGAGGGCGCTTTGGAAAAGACGCTGATGGCGCGATTTCGCATGACGTCAATCCGCGGTTCGCTGCCAGCCAATGGAGACGAGCCGTCCGCCGTCGAGACGGCGACGTGAAAACGGTCTCATCAGTTGCCGGGCGGCCAGCCACACGCCGCCGATCACAAGCGCAGTCATCAGGGCGGGAGCGGCCATTTCGACGGCGGGCGGCAATTCGGAAGGGGGCGACCGGTCTGGGCCAGGCGAATGGCCGCGATTGCCGTCTCCAAACCGGCCGCACAGGCAAATGACAGTGCGAAAATCCCGACCACTGATTTCGGTCGTGGTAACAAGCTGGCGGCGGCGGCGGTGAGCGAGAAAGCGGCCATTTGCGGTCCTACGGTGGCCCCCGCCAGACAGTCACAGACCAGACCGACGATAGCACCCAGGACCACGGCCGGAGACCCCGGACAGGCGATGACGGCCGCCACGACCGGAAGGAGCAGAATGTCCGGGCGGTATGTCGCTCCTCCGAGAAGCGGGCCGACGACCGGCTCCAGCATGAAAGCCAGTACTGCCAGCAGCGAGACGAAAACAAATTTCATGACACGTCCGTTCATTCAGCCAACGGTCGGACAAAGCTCGGCGGCAGTTTGAGCACGGCGACCGATTTCAGGTCGCCGTCTTCACGGCCGGGTCGACGGTGATGTCCCAGTGGCGGCCGGCCTCCGCGACGGTTTCACTCGTCCGTAATACAAAGGGATGCGGCAGCGCCCGTCACGGTCGCTGGTGTAGACTTCGTCTCCCACGCGGACCGTTTCGGTCGTGGGCACTTCGGTCAACTTGCACAGCCCGTTCCCCTGGCCCACGAGAATTCCCTCCGTGCCGAATGAGCCCCCCTGATCGCTGGGCCGAACGATTTGTGCCAGGGCCCGGTAATGCGGGTCGGTAATCGGCTCGAGCGTGCTGGTCCAGCGGCCCACCGAGGCAATGCGGCCGACGACGCAGCGACCGATGAAGACGTCGAGCTCCGGCTCAACGCCCGCCTCGCTCCCCTGGTCGAGGTGCGGCAGATCCTCTTCCAGGACCATCGACGACTCCGTAATGCCCCGCGCGGCCCTGGTTCAAGTGGCGCAGGGATTGCCAGTGCGACAACGTCTGCCGGCTCACGAGGGCCGCCCGCACGACCGCCGGAACGCCGGCGCTTTGCGACTTGGAAACCGGGATGGGCGAAACGCCGTATTTTTCGGCCAGGTGCAATTCCTCGCGGAGCCGGGCGTTTTCCAGCCGCAGCCGGCGGCAAGTCTGTTCGAGAACGCGTCGCTGATCGCTTTCCGGCTTCGCAACGGCCTCGCGCCGTTCGGCGGGCAGACCGGCCGGCATGGCCACCTGCGGCCGCCCGCCTTCGTCCAGCGGTCGATGGCGAACGACTGGCCCGAGACGACGACATCGAGCACGGCCCCCCGCAACGCCTGCTGCACGGCGGGAGGAGCACGGAAAGCCCCCCGCCACGGCCACAGAGCCGCGGCCGTCAGTAGGGTCGATCGTCTTGTGTCCGGCCGGCCCATGATCGCGACTTACACATCCCTGTCGACGGTCTCGAGGCTGTCCCGCCAGTGGGCGAGGTGTTCGAGGCAGATGGCCGTTCCGCGGGCGACGGTCGTCAGCGGATCGTCGGCCACGCGGACGGGAATTCCCAATTGCTCGTTCATGTAAGTCGCGAGCCGCGCAACAGGGCCCCGCCTCCCGTCAGCACGAGCCCCGTGTCGGCCAGATCGGCCACCAACTCGGGCTTGCACTGCTCGATGACCGCCTTGATGCAGTTGAGAATCGCCTCGACGGGCCGCGGAGCGCTTCGCGGATCTCTTCGCTGGTGATGATGGCCTTGCGCGGCACGCCGCTGATCGTGTCGAGGCCGCTGACTTCGGTGGTCAGTTCTTGTTCGAGCGGAAAGGCGCTGCCCATTTCGATCTTCACGTGCTCGGCACTCTGCACGCCGATCCGCAGCGAGTAGTGCCGCTTGAGATAATCGACGATCGCCTCGTCCATGGCGTCGCCGGCCACGCGGATCGAGCGGCTGGCGACGATGTCGCCCAGGCTGAGGATGGCCACGTCGGTCGTGCCGCCGCCGATGTCGCAGACCATGCTGGCGACCGGTTCGGCGATGGGCAGCCCGGCGCCGATGGCCGCCGCCTTGGCTCTTCCATGAGTACACGCGCGGGCGCCGGCCCGGTCGGCACTGTTGAAGACCGCCCGCTTCTCGACCGGCGTGATGCAGCCCGGGACGGCCACCAACACGCGCGGGCGCAGCCGCCGATTGGCGGCTCGCCTTCCTGAGGAAATAGCGCAGCATCGCCTCGCACAGCTCGAAGTCGGTGATCACGCCTTCCTTGAGCGGGCGGACCACGGTGATCGAATCGGGCGTGCGGCCGAGCATCTGCTTGGCCAGCTTGCCGACGGCCGTCCCTTTGCCCAGGACGCTTCGCGTCCCTTTTCGCAGGGCCACCACGGACGGCTCATCCACGATCACGCCCCGACCTTGAACGGCAATCAATGTGTTTGCCGTCCCCAGGTCGATCGCGAGATCGGGGCAGAGCCGGTTGCGCAGACGACTCAGCATCCCTGCTGTCCGTGTGGGGGCCAGCTTCCACGCGAAGAGAAAACGGTCGATCTCGCCCGGAACGCTTCGGGAAATGAGAGCAGAGGGGCGACTTAAGCCCTTATCGCCCGCGGAGTTGTATCGCCGGAGGGGAATTCCTGCAAGACGGCTCAAGGGCGGTCGGACGCCGCCTTGCGCGGCCCCCGGCACGCGCCGGCCAAGTCGTCGCTCTAAACAGCGAACCGGCCTAGAGATAGGCGTCGAGCTGGAACTTGAGACAGAGATGCCCGCAATCAGCGCGCCGACGGAAACCATGAGCAGGCCGACGTACACATCCAGAGCCGGGGCAGGTCCATCCGCGCGGGCCGATTTTTTAGAGCTTCGTGGTGACATTGTCCCCTCGCTGGATTTCCCCGCTCTTGGACGACTGAATCACGACGCCGACGGCCGTACGGTAATCGACCATGTCGAGGCGGATCGTCCCCAGATATTTCCCTTTGCCGTCCGCCCGATAAACGTACAGCTTGTGCCCTTTGGCCAGGCCGACGTCGCTGCCCAAGCTGATTTCAACCAGCTCGCTGCCGTTGCGGCCCCCCTTTTTGGTTTCGAGCACGACGCCTTCCACGACGGGGGGAGGCTCTTGCAGGCCGGCCAATTCTGGCGGATCGGAATCGAATCCCTTGATGCGGATGAACTTTTCGAGCGTGGCATACTCGCCGAGCAGCTTGTTGTGCTTCTCGACCTTGTTTTGGCGGCTTGATCGAGGTTGACGATTTTGTCGGCCTGCTCGCGATTGAGGGTGATAAGTTCGTCGCGGCTCTGGTGCAGCTGGTTGTTGATTTCCCGCAGGCTGACGGCTTCGTCTCGGCGGGCAAGGGCCTCCTGACCGGCAATCTCGGCTTCGGCCCGCGTGTTGTCGAGCTCGGTCCGCGCCTGCGTCAATTGGGCGTTCAGCTGTTTGACCCGCGTCTTGTTCGCGTCGGCCTCGCCCCGAGCCTTGTCGGCGGCATCTTTCAGGGTCTTTTCCGACGCAGCCTGCGGGTGCGGACCTTTTGGATTTCGCTCCTGGGCTTGCCAGATCGTCTTTCGTCTTATTGAGTTCCTTTTTGGGCCGTCTGTTCCCGCTGTTTCCAGTTGATCTGGACGGAACTCACACCGGCGGCAAACGCCATCAACAGCACGCTGAAGGCGATTTGCGTGACGACCAGGACCTTCCCGACAGTCGACATCGCTTGCT
>CAWHWU010000020.1:0-94471 GCA_963833105.1 uncultured Planctomycetaceae bacterium | reverse complement strand
TGCCACGGGACGGCTCGTCCTCGCCAGGGAATGGTTCCTGCCGCCGGGTCGATACCCCCGCGAGACACCATGAGCCGCTCCGACGTACCTTCTAATTTCGACGGAATCAGTTCCGAAAGCGCGGGCTTCGCAGAACGCCTGCTGGCTCAGTTCCTGAAAGAGCCGTCAGAAGTCCCGGCTCCGTGGCGCCGCTATTTCATCGAGCTTTTGCAATCGGAAGGACGTCCGCCGGAGGTTCGTCCGCGGCCGAATGGCTCCCCGCCCGAAGTGGCTCCCCAACGAGCCGCCACCCCACCGAGTCAACCGTCGGCTCCCCGCGCCCGCCGCTGAACGGCCTCCCGCGCCGGACGGCGCCGCGCGAAAGCTGCACCTCGACGGGGCCCTGCTGCAAGACCACGTCGACCATTTGATCCGGGCCTACCGCGTTCGGGGACATCTGGCCGCCCGTCTCGATCCACTCGGCCTGCCGCGGTCGATGCGCCCGGACCTTGCGCTCGAGGCACATGGATTGACGCCGGCCGACCTGGACCGCTCGGTCTCAGCGGCCTGGGTCGCCGGTCCCGAAGCGCAAACGGTGCGCGATGTCGTCGCGCGGATGTGGAGCACCTACTGCCGTTACATCGGCGTGCAGTTCATGCACATTGACGATCCCGATCGTCCGCGCAATGGCTGCAGCAGCGGATGGAAGAGTCCGAAAACCGCATGTCGCTCTCGCGCGAAGAGCAACTGCGGATCCTCACGCGGCTGACCGACGCCGCGATCTTCGAGCAGTTCATCCGGAAGAAATTTGTCGGCGCGAAGACGCTTTTCGCTCGAAGGCTCCGAGAGCCTGATTCCCGCTGTTGGATCTGGCGATCGAAAAGGCGGCCCGGCAGGGGATCGCCGAAATCGTGATGGGCATGGCCCATCGCGGGCGGCTCAATGTGCTGGCCAACATCATCGGCAAGAGCCCGCAGGAGATCTTTTCGCGAATTCGACGACGCTCGACCCCGAATCGGCCGACGGCGCGCGGCGACGTGAAATACCACCTGGGCTTCAGCAGCGATTGGAAGACGGCAGACGGCGGACGCATTCACCTGTCGCTCTGCTTCAACCCCAGCCACTTGGAGTTCGTCAACCCCGTGGCCTTGGGCCGGATGCGGGCCAAGCAAGACCGCGCGGGCGATGCCGAACGGCGGAAAGGGCTGGCGCTGCTGATTCACGGCGACGCGGCCTTTGCCGGCGAAGGCGTCGTGCAGGAGACGCTCAACCTGAGCCAGCTCGAAGGCTATTCGACCGGCGGCACGCTGCACGTCATCGTCAACAATCAGATCGGCTTCACGACGTCACCGGCCGAAGGCCGCTCGACCATTTACGCCACCGACGTCGCCAAGATGCTGCAGATTCCGATTTTCCACGTCAACGGCGAGCACCCCGAGGCCGTCGCACAGGTCGTCGATCTGGCGATGGATTTCCGCGACGAAGTTCCAGCCGCGACGTGGTGATCGACATGTATTGCTATCGCCGCTGGGGCCACAACGAGGCCGACGAGCCCGGTTTCACGCAACCCCTGCTCTACCAGGCGATCGAGCACCAGCGCTCGGTGCGCGACGGGTATTTGGAGCATTTGTTGAAGCTCGACGGGATCACCCGTGAAGAGGCGGATCGCATTGCCGCCGAACGCTTCGAAAAACTGGACCGGGCCTTCGAGCAGACGCGCCGCGGGGAGTTCACTCCGGCTCCGCAGACGCTAACCGGGATCTGGCAAGGCTATCAAGGCGGGATCGAGCCCGCTGACGATAATCCGCCGACCGCCGTTCCCAAAGAACGGCTCGTCGAACTGCTGACACAACTCACCCGCATCCCCGAAGGATTTCACCTGCACAAAACCTTGCAGCGAGGCATGGAGCAGCGGCTGGCGATGGCGGCGGGCAAGCGGAGCCTGGACTGGTCAGCGGCCGAAGCGCTCGCCTTGGCGACTTTGTCGATCGAGGGACACCCGATTCGACTGAGCGGGCAGGATTCGCAGCGCGGCACCTTCAGCCAGCGTCACGCGGTCTTGCATGATGCCGTCGAGGGTCAGCCGTACTGTCCGCTGGCCCACCTCGCCAAGGATCAGGCGCCCGTCGAGATCATCAACAGTCCACTCTGCGAGACGGGCGATCTCGGCTTTGAGTACGGTTACAGTCTCGATGCCCCGAAGCATTAGTCGCCTGGGAGGCTCAATTCGGCGACTTCGCCAATGCCGGGCAGGTGATTATCGACCAATTCCTGGCGGGGGCCGCGGATCGCTGGCGGCGGCTAAGCGGTTTGGTTCTTCTATTGCCACACGGCTTGGAGGGCATGGGGCCTGAGCATTCGAGCGCGCGGCTGGAGAGATTTCTCAGTCTCGCGGCCCGCGACAACCTGCAAATCGTGTTTCCTTCCACTCCCGCGCAATATTTCCATTGCCTCCGCCGGCAGGTGCTGAGGCGCTGGCGCAAGCCACTTGTCGTGCTAACTCCCAAGAGCCTCTTGAGACATCCCAAAGCCGTTTCATCGCTCGAAGAACTGGCAAAGGGCACGTTCTGCCGAGTCCTGCCTGACGGACGACCCGAGGACGGCACAAAAACGTCGCGAATTCTCCTCTGCAGCGGGAAGATTTATTACGACCTTATCGAGTTTCGCGAGCGCGAAAAGCGCGACGATGTGGCGATTGTACGAATGGAACAGTTCTATCCGTTGCCCGACCAAGCACTGGAAGACGTGCTCATATCGTTTCCGAACGGCATGCCCGCGGTCTGGGTGCAGGAGGAACCACGCAACATGGGCGCCCGGTCGTTCTGGTACATGCGGTTCGGCGATCGGCTCTTTGACCGATTTCCCCTCAGTTATGTGAGCCGTCCCGAATCCGCCAGCCCCGCCACCGGCTCCAAGGCGGTTCATAAGCGGGAGCAGCAATCGGTGGTCGAACAAGCGTTCGCGGTGACACACAGCTAGTGGTCGGCAGCGAGCCACGAACGAAAGGTCTCCATGAGCATCGAACTGAAGATTCCAAATGTCGGCGAATCGATCCAGGAGGTGCAGATCGGCCAGTGGCTCAAGCAGGAGGGAGATCGCGTCGAGCACGACGAGACGATTGTCGAGTTGGAAACCGACAAGGCGTCAATGGAGATCCCCGCACCGATCGACGGAGTCATCTCCAAAATCGTCAAACGGGACGGAGACTCGGTCGCGGTCGGAGACGTGATCGCCTACCTCGATCCCGATGGACAGGCGACCGGCAACAAGGGCGGGCAAAACGAGCAAGGAAGCCCCGCCGAGAAACCAAAGGAACAAACGGAGCAGCGGGAAGCGGCGCCCGCCAACGGACCGAGCGGTGCGGTGGCCGACACGCCCGGCCCCGTGAAGCCGCCGTATGAAATCGTTCCGGAGCCTCCGGCGAAACCCCTTGAACATGAGGAAGAACCAGCGGCTTCCCCCTCCGTCAGACGCCTGCTTCGCGAACACCACATTCGAGCGCAAGATGTCGAACCGACCGGTGAAGGGGGGCGACTCTTGCGGGACGACGTCCTGCGCTACGCAGAGGAACATTCGGGAAAACAGCCGCCTGACGAACGGCTCTCCGTGCGGGCCGCCCAGGAGGAAGAGGCAAAAGGTTCGGAGCTGAAGGAGCGGCCTCGCGACGATTCGGTGCCGCCGGAACGAAAGCAACCGCCCGCGATGGTTCCGACCGGCTCGGAAGGCTCGGCCGCCGAGTCGGAAAGAGTTGTCCCTATGAGTTTGATCCGGCGCCGGATCGCGGAGCGCCTGGTCGAGGCCCAACAGAAGGCGGCGCTGCTCACCACGTTTAATGAAATTGACATGTCAGCGGTTGCCGAGCTGCGAACCTCGCTGCGAGAATCTTTTCAACAGAAATATGGCGTGAAGCTGGGCATTTTGCCGTTCTTTGTCAAAGCGGCCGTCGAAGCCCTTCAGGAATTTCCCGCCGTCAATGCCGAGGTCCGGGGCACTGATATCGTCTATCGCAACAGCTATCACATCGGCATCGCCATCGGAGCCAAGCGGGGCCTGGTTGTTCCCGTCCTCCGCGACGCCGATCGCCTCAGCTTTGCCCAGATTGAATTAGCCATCGACGATTTCGCCGCGCGGGCAGAGTCGAACAAATTGGAGCCTGCCGACCTGACGGGGGGTACCTTCACCATCAGTAACGGCGGAATTTACGGATCGCTGCTGTCGACGCCGATCGTCAATCCGCCACAAAGCGGCGTCCTCGGCCTTCACGCCATTCAGCAACGGCCTGTCGTCCGCGACGGCCAGATCGTGATTCGAGCGATGATGTACGTGGCCCTCACTTACGATCATCGGCTGATTGATGGCCGGGAAGCCGTGACTTTCCTCCGACGGATTAAAGAGACGGTCGAGTCGCCGGTCCGCCTGCTGATTGGCGTGTGAACTTTGCACGGGGCGTCATCTGATCGGACGGCTTGCGACCGATCGGGACTCGAATCGGCCAGTTCCGATTCTCTAGGGCGACCGCGCTCTCGCCGTAAGTCGCGGCAACTCAAGTGATTTCGCAGGAAAGGCCTCCGGACTTCTCGACGGCACGTGCCTTGCCGCGCTGTTTTTCTGTTGTGCGGCCTGTGGAAGGCTGCCAAGTCCAGGTCTTTAGGGGAAAAAGGAGTGAGCAATGACAATGGCATCGGAAAAACAGATGGAGAAAATCGGAGCGAGCCGGGGCTGCGAAGACCACGACTTCGACCTGGTCCACGAACTCGACAAGCGCCTGAGCTTCTTGTGGCGCTGCGACCAGTACATTGCCAATGCCGAGGGGAACTCAGAGCTGCAATCGTTTTGGCGCGATCTCAAGAAGACCGAGAAGAAAAATGTTGACCGGTTGCGAGAACTGGTGATCGCTGAGGCGAAAAAAGGCTGCTTCTAAGAGCGCAAAGAAAAACCTGCGCACGGTCACCAGGGCAGGTTCGTGCGCAGGTTTAACATGCGGTCAAGCGACAGGCCCGACCGTTACTTCATGGGACGGTGTGCGCTTGCTGGCGCACTGATCACAAGATTGTTCGAATTCTTTCACTTGGCGTTCAACGTCGTCCTTGGGGATGCCGTACCGCTTCTGGATGGCACCAGCCAATTGATCGCGACGCCCCTCGATCCGATCGAGCTCATCGTCGGTGAGTTTTCCCCATTGTTCCTTGACTTTTCCTCGGAATTGCTTCCAGTCACCTTTCACGGTGTCCCAATTCATAATTCAACTCCTCTTCTCGCGTACCTGTTAATCCGACCTTCACCTCGGCGATCCAAGTTGTGTCGCTCGGCGTGGTTAATCGATGCTTTGGTCTGTTTCTGCCTGCCTTCTGCTTATGCAAGCGTTGTGCCGGAGGCATTTCACGCGCGAATTTCCCCGTTTTGCCGTTGTGTTTGATGCCATCTGAACCGCATCGGTCGCAGGGCGATCACCCGGGCAGAGGGTTCCGCTGTCGCGCCTCTTGTGCATTTTCTCCGAAGGTGTCGCGATTGGCGCCCGCAGTTTGGGCATCAAATTTGCGAACCACGTCTCGGCTCAGGAAAGTGGATTTCCGAGAAACGGGAGTGACCAGAGATGATTTGTCGAACAGAGCCTTATTCGCCTTATTTGCCCAGCCCGAACCAAATCCGTGAACAATGTCGCCAAATCCAGCGCGAGTGGTCGGTGGCCGAACGCGCCTCCCGACGTGCCGACTGTCGCAAGGCTTGGAGGCTATTGGTCGCGCGGCATCCCAGGTTCGACCGGACCCGCCGATTTGAGCTGTCTTAAAGTCGGTAGGAATTCTTGGCGTGGCCGCAGAAAATCTGCGGAAACAGAATCGCGTTTTTGAATGTCGGGCGGGGAGGGTTATACTTGAGAAGTGCCCCATTCGACGGCGTTCAAACGGCCGACTCGCGTGTGCACTTTCGCTCGTTGTAATTTCGTGAACCAATGACTTTCTCGCCTTCACGGGAATGCATATGCCGGCCGTAATCGACTTGGACGTTGACGGAGCATTGAAGCGAGTCGGCGGCGACCGCGAACTTCTTGTGCGGATCATCGATTTCGTCGTCGAGGATAGTCCGCAATTCGTGACTCGCATGGAAACCGCGCTCGAGTCCGGCGAATACAGCGAGGTTGAACGCGCAGCTCACTCTCTGAAGGGCCTCGTGTCGAACCTGCATTGCAAGGCCGTTCAAGATAAAGCGCTCGAGGTCGAGGCTCTCGCTCATAATGGAGACCGGGCGGCGATGGGATCGGCCATCGAGGTACTGAGCCGGCTCACCCAGGAAATGATGCTCAAGGTATACGAGACCCGACGTTCACTTGAGCGCAATTGCGCACTTCGTGACGTTGGTTGCGACGAATCAGGGTTTCCGCGGTAGGGACGGCCTCGTTCTCGAAGATCCGGCGGGGTTGGGCATGAAATCTGCCCCACGTCGAGCACCCCTAACGAGGAGACCGCCATGTTCCGGCTCACAAACCATCTGCTTTACCTCGCCTGTGGCGGGGTAATCTTGCTCGTCGCTCAGTTCGCCTGCGCAAGCTCCTTTGGGACCGCCGCAGCCGGTCCAGGGTCAGCCCGCATTGAATCCTACGGGCGACTCAGCTTCGTCCGATGCAATTGAGCCGTTGCTGCGAGGGCCCGTGCATGAAGGTTTTGCCGAAATGGTGGGGTTGACACCACAGCCGACGCCTGCCGTTCCGGGGCAACCGCCTCAACTCATTAACGAATCTCCGGCGGATGTGCGGCCGGACAATCCGGATGCCGAGTGGCTCCCTGGCTATTGGGGCTGGGACGGCGAGAGCAAGCACTTTATCTGGATCAGCGGCACATGGCGCGTCCCGCCTCCAGGTTCGCGATGGGTTCCCGGATACTGGACCGCGACGGCGGCCGGAGCACAACGAGTTCCTGGTTTCTGGCTCCCCGCCGAAACCGAACAATTGGCCTACCTTCCGGCTCCGCCCGCCTACCAGGACGAAGGTGTCGATGCCTCCTCTCCCCCTTCCCCCGACGTAACGTGGGTACCGGGTTATTGGGCATTTACGAACGGCCAATACGCCTGGGAGCCGGGTTACTGGGGCAGAGCGGTTCAGGGCTGGATTTGGACTGCCCCCCACTATGCATGGACTCCCTACGGTTACGTATTTGTCGAGGGGCATTGGGATCTGCCGATGGACGAGCGAGGAATGCTGTTCACTCCGGTTGCGTTTACATCGCCCGTCTGGCAGCAACCCGGCTTTGCCTATACTCCGGGTTACGCCCTCGATCTTGGTCTGCTGGCCGACAATCTGTTCGTGAACCCGGCTTTTCAGGATTATTACTTCGGAGATTACTACGGAGACCAATATCAGACGGCGGGAATCTATCCGTGGTATGCCGTCGGCACGGGAGCGTACCTGTATGATCCGATCTTTGCCTATCGAAGCTGGTACGACCGACGTCGGAATCCCCATTGGCGGGACGACTTGAGGCAACGGTATAACCGGCTCGTGCGAGACCGCGCCTTGAGGCCTCCTCGGACGTGGCGCGACGAACAGCGGTTGGCGCGTGCCAGTGCTCGTCCTGGCTCCCCGTACAAGTCGTATGCCTTGCCGATCGCACAGGCTTTAAGAGACAAGCGTTTCGGTGAGCACCTCGTGCGACTCAACGACGTCGAGCGTCGGAATGTCAGGCAGAACACCGAAAATCGGCGCCGCTTAGCGGCCGATCGTATGCGAACCGAGCATCGCCTTCCGGAGAACCCCGTGCGGCGAGAACCGCGGCCAACCGAACCAAGACCGACACGTCCCGTGGAACCGCGGACATTTCGTCTGCCCCCCGTCCGCGCTCTGACGCACGCTTCGCCGGAAGAGGCGCGGGGACGACGCCGCATCCCGAGGTGAACCGGGGAGCCGAAGTCCGTCGAGAGCCGCGACCAACTGTCGACGAGCATCGAGTTGCTCCGAGAGCCGAAGAGCACCGCGTCGCTCCTCGAGCCGAGGAGAATCGCACTCCACGGGTCCAGCCCCGTGTTAATCCGCCGAGGCGTCCCGAACGTGTCGCCGTCCCCCATCCCGCTCCCGCGCGACGGCCGGCGCCGGCACGTCCGGAAAAACGGCCATAAAGTCTTTGCCGTAGCATGATTCGGCAATAGGAAGGCAGCGCGGCGAATCCGCTTGAAGTGGCGGCCGGACATTTTCTGATCGAATGCCGCGTTCGCCGCGCGTTCCGCCGTGGCGATCATTCACGCCGCGTCACCCCCTTGGGCCAGTCGACCTCGGCGGCTAGAATAATGGCTGGAAGCAATCCGCTCGTTAAATTTGTGGAAGCATCATGAGTTTGCCAGAGGGAAGGGGCGTCGATGCCGTTCATGGAACTGCCCCCTCGAATCAGTCTCCCGCGCGAAAGGTTTTGGTCGTCGACGACAGCCAAGACGCGCGGTCGATCCTCCAGCTCTTGCTGACAAAGCTCGGACACCAGGCGCGAACAGCGGAGGACGTCCGCACGGGGATCGCCGCTACCCGGGATTTTCGGCCTGAAATCGTCTTCTGCGATCTTATGATGGCGGGCGGCTTGTCGGGCTATGCCTTTGCCAAAGCCGCTCGTGAGGAAGAGGCGCTCGCCGGCTTGTGCATCGTCGCAGTCAGCGGATGGGAAGGACCGGAATACGAGCGGCAGGCCTACGCGGCGGGATTCGACTACCTCTTGAAAAAGCCAGTTGACCTGAGCGATCTGCAGGAGATCCTCCGGTCGCCGCCGATTCGCTGCCGTTCGGCCAGCGTCCAGCGAGACCGTACCAACGCAGCGGACAGCGAGCGCGCACCATCGAATGATGAGTGATTCCGCACTATCTTAGCCGTTGAGGCAGTCCCGCCAGGCCGGCGGAACCCGGGTATTGCCGGTGCAGTGCGTTGGTGCTGGACCAAGGGCGCAAAAAAAGCGGCGCCTCCAGGCACCGCTTTATTCCCGTTATCCGCACCACTCGGGAAAGCTATCGCTCTTGAATCAACCCGGTCTCGCGCTGAGCCGTCGACTTCGTATGTCCCTGCTCAATTCGTGACAAGAGGCCCTTGGCATGGGTGAGGTGCTGCTGGGCAGTCTGCAAACCTTCTTGCAAAATCGGTCGCAAGCCCGGCGAGGAATTTTGTTCGAATACCGTCAAGGCATCCACCAGCCACATGTGGTCGAGGACTTGCCAGCTCAAGAAGCAACGGTCGAATTGTGCTCCCTCTTTCTGCGAGAGTTCGCGTTGAATTGAGCGCTCGGTCTGCGCGGCGACCTGATCCATGATGCCGATGAACTGATGCGCTGCGTTGTGCCGCGCGTGCATGTCTTGTCCGGCCACGCCTGGTGCAGCCGTGGCAGCCTGGTTAAACGAGCGCGGCGGATTTGTCTGGAACTGCCCGGTCGCATTGTGCTCATTGGCCGTATCGGAGGTTGCCTGAGATTGCGTCGTTGCCGGTGCCGGCTGGAAGTTCGACGCTCCCCGATTAAAGCCCTGCGTTCTGGCTCCCGGCATGGTGCTTCGTTTACCGACTTCAAACTGCTGCAGTCGATTCATGAATCGAGTGTGGTCTGCAACTAATTGCGTCGCGAATTTTTTGACGTCGGGGTTCGACGCCCGTTGAGCCGCCAGCTGCGCCGTGGCGATCTCGTCGCGATTGGCTTGCTGGATGACTTTCGTCAAGAAATGGTCCACATCCACACGTGCATTCACGGCGCGGCCACGATTCTGGTTCGAGTCAGCTGATCGCTGCGTCGTGGAGGGAACTTGCCCGGTCGCCCGATCGTTCGAGTTTTGCTGAGGCAACGCTGCCCATGCCACTCGCGTCGCCATAATCGCTGCCACTGCCCAAGTACCACTCACCCAATGTTGTTTCGACATACCACCATCCTCCTTCGCTTTCTTCTGGCCCAGTTCAATCGATGCTGCACCCTACATCCCGACAGGCCAGCGCGACCCTGTCGGTTAGAGGGCATTCGTGCACGTGGCGTGCCCCTGAGTCGTGCCGGTCGCATTATTTCCAATCGTAAATTCCGGCAGATTAAGGAACAGCGATCACTCGTTCCCATCGAGACCAGACTGGTCGAAAGGAAACCAAGCAAGCCATCTCGCGGGGAAAAGCAGACTCAGACTGCAGGGACACAAGTGCACAAACCGCTCACCTGACTGCGGCTGCGCCCAATTTTTCTAAGACGAAATCAGTTGGGCATGCAGCTTGCATGGAAGACGATCAGCCAATCTGATTTCGATTTGTTCTTTCTCGAGCCCCTACGAGTTTTGAATGCCAACGAGTTCCAACGTTGCTGTTGCATCTGTGAAAGATCGAGACCGCTCTCTTCAACATCAGGTTCGCCAAACCCTGCAGGGGACTGGCTATGCCGCGCTGCAGCGCATCGACTGCCGTGTCGAAAACGGCGTTGTTGAGCTCTTCGGAGAGGTCCCCTCTTTTTATTGCAAGCAAGTTGCACAGGCGGTTGTCGTGGCAATGAGCGAGATTCGACATGTGGAAAACCGCCTGCGAGTGCCACGATCGCCATGACGGCAACTGAGTGTCGATTGGGACCTTTCCTTTCTTGTCGTAACGGTGCCGTTGCCGCCTGACTTGGCGCGATGGCCGCGAGGGGTGTTATGTCGACTTTATTAGTTATCGATGACGATCGCTCGGTACCGTTTCTGATCGAGCGGGCCGTGCAGGGGACTGGTGTCAGCGTGCTGCCGGCTCGCTCCGTTCAGGAAGGGCTGGAACTACTCGAGCGCCGCCCCGATGTGGTCCTGCTCGACATCATGCTCCCCGAAGGCTCCGGGCTCGAGGCGGTGCGGAAGATCCAAGACCGCGATCCCAAGCTCCCCATCATCTTCATCACGGCCGGCGGCACGAGCGACACCACCATCGAGGCAATGAAGCTCGGCGCCTACGATTACCTCCTCAAGCCGCTCGATCTCCCCAAGCTGAGGGAACTGGTCGAACGGGCCCTCGAAATCCGCCGCCTGATGCAGGTCCGCGTCGAACTCCCCTCCAACGACGCTCCCAGTCCCGACGGCGACCACATCATCGGTCGCAGCCCCGCCATGTGCGAGGTCTTTAAGGCCGTCGGCCGCGTCGCCCCGCAGAACGTCACCACGCTGATCGTGGGAGAAAGCGGCACAGGTAAAGAGCTGGTGGCCCGCGCCATCTATCACCACAGCGCCCGCTCCGCCGAGCGGTTTCTGGCCCTCAACTGCGCCGCCTTGCCGGAGACCCTTCTCGAAAGCGAACTCTTCGGACACGAGAAAGGCTCCTTCACCAGCGCCAACTACCGCCGCATCGGCAAGTTCGAGCAGTGTGCCAAGGGGACCATCTTCCTCGACGAGGTAGGGGACATGTCCCCCTTGCTGCAAAGCAAGATCCTCCGCGTGCTGCAGGAAAAGAAGTTCGAGCGCGTGGGAGGGAACGAGACGATCGAGACCGACGTGCGGGTGATCGCCGCCACCAACCGCGACTTGAAGGACATGGTGACCAAGGGGACCTTCCGTGAGGACCTGTACTACCGCTTGAACGGTTTCACCATCAAGCTGCCCCCCTTGCGGGAGCGCGGCGAGGACATCCTGTTCCTCTTGGAGCACCTGCTGTCGAAGTTCGCCAAGGAACTCAACAAGCCGGACGTGCACGGCATCGCGCCGGAGGCGCTGGAAGTCCTGACGCGTTACTCGTGGCCGGGGAACGTCCGCGAACTCGAGGCGGTGGTGCGTCAGTCGCTCTTGAACACGACGGGGAACGTGATCCTACCCGACTTCCTGCCCGACCCGGTGCGTTTGGGCGGCCCAAGCGCCTCGCCCTTGGCCGAGCCGGCCAACGCACCCCCCAGCGATCTGCGTCCCTTTGTCGACGAATGCCTGCGGAGCGGGTCGGAGGAGATGTATGCGGCCAGCGTGGAGATGATGGAGCGGTATCTTCTCACGCGGGTGCTGCGGCACGCTCAGGGGAACCAATCGCAGGCGGCCCGCATGCTGGGTATCACCCGCGGCAGTCTGCGAAACAAAATGCGCGCCCTGCGGATTCAGGTCGGCAGCACCGTGCAAATGGACGAGATGATGCGGGTTCCCGTCGGGGCTGCAGCCGATTGAGTTAAAGTCCGTTGAATTAAAATCCAGGTTGGCCGCCAGCCGGACCCGGACCACCTCTGCCGCCGGGAGGCCCATCTCCGCCAAAGGGGGGACGTCCGCGGCCGGGGAGATGGCGCATTTCGGATGGGGTGGGCGGAGAGAATAACCTGCGTCCCCGTCTTTTGTAGGCGGCTGCTAGCTCTTTCAGCGTCAGCTCCCCGTCTTTGTTCGTGTCCGCGCAGAATGATGTGCATCGGTATCTCTGACGGATCGAGTTTTCCGTCCCGATTGACGTCGAGTTTCTTGAAATACGCCTCGATCGTCATGCCTCGTGCTGGCCCTCCATCGAAGGGGCGTCGCCCGCCGGGACCACCGGGCGGAGGAGCATCATCGGGTGGTTGACCGCCGCCGCGACGCTGCCTGGCCTTTACGGGAGGAGAATCGGGCTCGTCCGCGGGCGAGGAACTCGCGTCGCCCATTCCAGGAGCCCTAGCCGAGGCCGGGGAAGAGTGAACGCCGGAGCCGCTGGCCGTGACGGTTGCCGCCGGCGTCGTTGCCGGCGCCGGCGGATTGCTGACGACTGTACTTGGCAAAACGGCCGGCTTGGAAACAGTCGATGGCGCCACAGGTTTTGGTTGTGTTGCGACCGCCGACGATGCGATTGGTGGAATGGCACTCGTCGAAGTCGATCCAACTGCGGTCGCCGACGGCGGCGCACCACTCGCGGCCGTTGTCGGTAGCGAGTTCGGGACGCGGTTCGCGACGGGCGCGGTCACCGAATTGGAAGCGGGTGTGTTCTTGGTGGGAGCTGGAACGGCAGCCGAGAGAGCCACGCCTGGCCCCTTCGACACGGTACGTACCGGAATGGACGGTTCGACGGTCGTTGTCGCATTACCGGAGCCATTTGCATCGCTGGCAACTTGACTGGTCCGCGCAACCGCCGCACTGCCGGGACGTCGGACGATCAATGTTCCAATCACCACGCCGACGACGAGGACGGCCGTGATGACGCCCACGGCAAGGGCAGCGGGCGGCCACGGCGACCGCTTTTGTTTCTGTTGACGAGGCCGATTGCCGCGGCGGGGCCGTGCCGGCAACATCGGCGCTGGTGTCGCGTGCTTTGGCCGCGAGACTTTCGGTGGCTCGAACTCGATCGTTTCCACCGCTCTGGCATCGACCTCAGCGGCCTGCTTCGGAGTTTTTTCGCTTCGAGGCGAGTCGTTCAAAAAGGAGGTCAGCGCTTTGGCGAAATCCCGCATCGAAGGAAAACGGTCCGCCGGATTTTTTCGCATCGCCCGCTCGCAAATCGCGATCAATTCGGGCGAAAGGTCTGGACGGAACTCTCTCGCGTCGGGAGGATCCTGATGCAAAACCTGGCTGATGACGTTGAGTACGGTTCCCTCAAACGGGCAGCGCCGTCAAGATCTGATAGAGCAAAACGCCGAGGCTGTAGATGTCGGAGGCTGGTCCGATCTTCGTCCGGCCTTCGATCTGTTCGGGCGACATGTAGGCCGGCGTGCCGACGAGGGCACCCTGCTGGGTCAACCGAGTTTGCGTTCGGTCGTCAAACCAGCAGGCGACGCCAAAATCCATCACGATCGGCTCCCCCCGCTTGTCGATCATGATGTTGGTCGGCTTGAGATCGCGGTGCAGGATGCCGTGAGCATGAGCCTCCTGGAGCGCCAGCGCGATCTTGCGAACGACCTTCGCCGCTTCCCGCTCGGGCTGTCGCTTTTTGCTCGTGACGTAGGCCGCGAGAGGTTGCCCGGAGACATAACCCATCGCGATGAAACACGTCCCCTCGTGCTCGCTCACATCGTAAATCGGGCAGATGTTGGGATGGTTGAGCGTGGCGGCGGCGCGGGCTTCCCGATAGAGCCGCTGTGACAGCTCGCCTGTCGAGTCGTGCTCGAGGCGCGGCGCTTTGAGGGCGACTTGCCGGTCGAGCTGAGAATCATGGGCCAAAAAGACGCTGCCCATGCTCCCCGAGCCGAGGACTTTCAGGATCTTGTAGCGGCCGATCGTTCGCCCGAGTCCGAGTGTCCGATTGGGATCGCTGGAGCCGGCGTTTAAATCCCCGATCGACGACCCGCCGACCAGACCCTGGAAGGACGACGAGCTCGCGGCGATCGTCTCTCGCTCGACCGCCTTTCGATTCGCGTCATCAGGAGGTGCACGGCCGGCGGCGTCGGGCCCGCTGTTTGCCGGTTTTGCGGATTCGGACTCCATAACAAATTCACTCTAACGGCGGGCTCACTCCTTTATCCACGTTCGGTCGGGAGATTTTGGGAATCGCTCAATCTGTGCATGGGTTCACTCGCTGGCGAGACGCTAACTCCGTGCGGGCTCGTGGGTCAGAGGAAGCTTCTTCTGACCCAACGAACCGCTGCTGGCGTTAACCGCGCGCCATTCTGCCAGCAGCGGCTCCATCGGGCATGTCCTAAAGGGGTAAACGGGTTCTGCGCCTTGGATCCACCGGAAAAACGCGCCGCCCATAAAAAAGCCTGACTCGCCACGCGGGCGAGAACCGGATGATCGCGCCGGTCCGCGGCTTTGCGGTGCGTCTTGAAGGCTGTCGGTGGCTCCGTTAGCCTGGGTTCAGTCGATTACCCCGCCGTTTTCGCGTGAGAACTCCCATGCCCGCCCCCCTGCAAAACCGCATCGAATCTCTCGACCAGTTCCGCGGATACACCGTCGCCGGAATGTTCCTGGTGAACTATCTGAGCGGATTCTGGGCGGCTCCGTTTGTGTTGCACCATCACAACACGTACTGCAGCTATGCCGACACGATTATGCCGGGCTTTTTCTTTGCCGTCGGTTTTTCGATGCGGCTCAGCTTCGGGCGGCGTGTGATGCAACAGGGTCTGGGGAAGGCGTATTACCACATGGTGAAGCGCCTGCTAGGCCTGGCGCTCGTGGCCATTTTCATCACCTATCAAGGAAGCCCGCACCTGGCAAAGGGCCAGGAATTCACCTGGCAAACCATGAAACAAATTGGCTTCTGGCAGGCGATTCACGATCCGCTGAAGAATACCTGGTTTCAAACGCTCATGCACATCGCCGTCACGTCGCTGTGGATCTTGCCGGTGCTGCGTCTTGCGCCGATCTGGCGGGTGCTGTACATGATCCTCTCGGCCGCGATTCACGTCGGGTTGTCCTACAAGTTTTATTTCGACTGGGTCAACGGCGTGCCCTATCCTCCTTCCGGGATCGACGGCGGCAACCTGGGGTTCCTGACCTGGGCCATTCCCACCCTGATCGGCACGTTGGCATGCGACACCGTGATGACACCTCGAAGCCGAGTGGCTCTTCTTTTCCGCCTGTTTGGTTGGGGCGCCGTGCTGATGGCCTTCGGCTGGATTCTCTCGTGCGGGACGCGCATGTACGACGTGGCACCGTCCGATGTGGCAAAGCTCGCGAAAGAAAGGCTTGCCAAAGATCCGGTGATTCCCTCGCGTCCGCAATTCGAGCGTTGGCAAACGAACCTGAAAGAAAAGCGCTGGTCGGACGTCCTGGTCGAGCCGCCCTTCGTTCCTCCGCCTCACAGCCAGGAGTTCGAAAAAAAGAACCCGGACGGCGTGACGAAGACCAAAGACAAGAGCGATGAGTACCGCAAATGGAACTACTGGATGATGAGCCAGCGAGCCGGAACGATCTCGTATCTGACTTTCGGCGCCGGGTTCTCGCTCGCTCTCTACGGCCTGTTTTATATTCTCGCTGACATGCTCGGCATCAAAGTCGGCGTCTTCCGCACGTTTGGGACCAATGCCCTCTTCGGCTATGTCCTGCACGACTTCGTGGGCGACGCCATCAAGAAATTCGTGCCGGCGGACGTCCCGGCCTACGTGATGTGGATCTCGGTGGCCGTTTTCATGTACTTCTGCTGGCTCTTTATCCGCAGCCTGGAGAAACAGAATATCTACATCAAGCTCTAAAAACGTCGAAGCGGACAACAGCCGCGCCCGGCGTATTTGGGCGTCGCGGAGCCTTTTGGTCCGGATGTAGTGGTTTTGCGGGCTACAACGCCGCGCCCGCTCTGAGCACATCGTTTCTATGCGGCTCAAGCGATGTGCGGGATATTCCGTTCGTTCGGGCCGTCCGGTCGAGGGGTGGCGTCATCTACGGGCGCAGCCGATACCCTGAGCATGCTCGACTTTGTCACCGAAGAGCTGGCCGGCCATCGGGACTGGCGACGCGTGCTCGAGGCGTACCAGCGCCCGCCCGTACCGCGGAAAGCCGAGGAGGCGCCCGACGAGCAATGGCTTCCCCGCATGACCGGCCTCGAGGGTGTCGAGTCGGCGGAGCTCTCCCGGCTGCACGGAACACTGATCGCCTTGGGATTCCTGAAGTTTGAGCTGTCGGGCAAAGCCGGCATGCAGTACCAGCTCACTCCGCTGGGCCGTCACACGCTGGAACAGGGCCTTGATGGTGAACAAACGTCTGACGGTCAGGAATTTGCGCCTAGCGGGGAAGCGTCCGACTGACCGATGATTCCGGGCGCGGTCCGTTCTTACTTCTTGACCCAATTCGGATCCCAACCGGCGACAACCGCATCGGGAGCCAGCACGAAGACTTCGACGCGACGATTCTTTCGGCGCGAAGCTTCGTCTTTATTCGCAGCCACTGGCTGGAACATGCTGTATCCCGCGGCACCGAGACGGTTCTCTTTGAGTCCGGCGCGGGACAGCTCGAGGACGACCGCATCGGCACGATCTGTAGACAGGTTCCAGTTCGTCGGATGATGCGAGCGAGTCGCGTCGTGGCTGATCGGTCGGTCGTCCGTGTGCCCGACGACGAGGACGTTTAACCGACTCGCGTCGCCGTCGTTCATGATCGCGGCAAACTCGCGCAACAGCTGGTGTCCACTGTCCTGCAGTTCGGAGCTGCCGGAAGCGAACAGGATGTCGTTGTTAAACTTGCTGATCCCGGTGTGGGGATCGAATTCGAACTGCGGATATTTCTGTTGCAGCCGCTTGAGGCGCTCGGTGGCGTCGGACGAAAGAGGACTGGGCAGGCTTCGCTGCCGATCCAACAAACCGATGTAACGTTGCTGGAGCTGCGTGCGCTCGGCATTCAAATTGTCGAGCCGCTGGTTCGCCGCTGCCAGCGCTTGCTGCAGCTGCTGCGACGACATCGTCGCCTGGTAGTTTGCCGCGGCGAGCATCTGGTTCTGTTGGTAGAGCTGGCAGTTCTGCATCTGGCAGTTGCGCATTTGTTCGCACAGGCAACAACAGCAGCCGGGAAGGCCCATAAGGAGCGCGACGACCGCGCCCAACTTCAAAATCCCAGCCGGAGCGGGCATGAAATGGCTCCTTGTGCGGAATCCCGCCGCAACATCCGTGCGCTCATCGCGCACGACGCAACAGCTTCGACGGAAAACGAGTCGGAATTTCGAGGACAGGAAGGTGGATTACGAGAAGGTCAGAGTGAACGGCAGTGGTGGAGGTGGGAGGAATGCTGGCTCGTGCCGCAATGAGCCGCGAAAAGGCCCGAGGGAACGGCAATGAGCGATAAGTGCTGCCTTATAGCGAAGAGATCCCGTCCTGCCAAGAGGAGTTCAAGTCCGTGTGATCGGCAAGCAGGAGCTGGCGGTCCGGAAATTCGCCTAAAGAGCCTGTTCGTCGTGGATCACATAATGACCCCGGCCCCCGACCGCCTTCGCCCGGTACATTCCGCGGTCAGCGTGGGCAATTAAGGCTTTCAGGGAGACGTGGCTCGCGGCACCGGGTGAATTGTCGCTTGTGCGGGCAATCGCAATTCCGACGCTGGCCGAGACGGAGATCTCTTCCCCTTCAAGCGCGATCGGCTTATTAACGGCCGCCACGATTCGCTCCGCCAGGCCCGCGGCCTCCTGGGCGTCAACAATGCCGTCCGCGAGGACGACAAACTCGTCCCCTCCGTAGCGCACGACAATATCTTTCCCTCGCACGCATTTTGCCAAACGGTCGGCGACGGCCTTTAGAACCGAGTCACCCGCCAGGTGGCCCCGTTCGTCGTTGATTTGTTTGAAGCGATTGAGATCGACGAGAAAGAGAGCCAACCGGCCCTGCGACGACGGAGTTTGGGAGGCGACGGCCTGAAGGTGGCTTTCGAGAACCACGCGGTTCGGCAAGCCGGTCAACGGGTCGAGATGCGCAGGGAATGCCAAAAGCCGTTCGAGGCATTGCCGCTCGGTGGCGTCACGACCGACCAACACGGTCAAGTTTTGTCGTAGTCGTCGGAATTGCCGAATCGTTGCTTCGACGGGAAATTCGGAACCGTCGCGCCGCCGCAAGGTTGTAACTTCGGCCACGGGCGAGGCCGGCTCCGCCTGCGACTGTCGAATGGCCGAGGCAAGTCCGTCGCGCGCCTCGGGCTCGACGATCTCGGGAAGTTCCATCGTCAACAGGTCGCGCTTCGAGTAGCCGAGCGCTGCGCACGCCGCGTCATTGACGTCGACGAACCGCAGGTTGTCGGGTGCGAAGAACAGCACGATATCAGAGGTCAGGTTCAGGGCCGCTCGCACCATCGTGGGCGAGGGGGCCGAAGCGCAATCGTCCCTACGTGAGCTTCGCGTCGATTCTGTTGTGCAGAAATCGGCCACCCGCTGGTCCGCTCCGTGGGGTCTTTTGAAACTCGTGTCGAACCCGCGCGTTGAGCAAGAGCCGCCGGAGATTTTCCGGCGGCTCTCTTCTCGATCGTGTTCCCGACTCAGTTCGTCTTGGCTTCGGCGAACTGGGGCCGATTGCGGTATTCCTGCTGAATCCAGTTGAAGGTCTTCTCCATCCCGTCGCGAAGCCGGATGCTGGGCTCCCAACCGAGAAGCGACTGGATCCGCGTGTTGTCGCTATTGCGCCCGTTTACTCCCTTAGGAGCGTCGAGCTTGTAGTTCCGCTTCAGCTTGACGCCGGCGATATCCTCGACGATATCGACCAGGCCGTTGATGGTGACCAGCTCGCTCGAGCCGAGATTGATCGGCTCTTCGATGTCGCTGTAGAGGATGCGGTTGATCCCCGTGATGCAGTCATCGATGTACATGAAGCTGCGGGTCTGGTTGCCGTCGCCCCAGATCTCGATCTCGTGGTTACCCGTCTCGAGAGCGTGGATGACTTTGCGGCAGACTGCCGCGGGCGCCTTTTCGCGGCCGCCGTCCCACGTGCCGAGCGGACCGTAAACATTGTGGAACCGCGCGACACGCGTCAACAGACCGAAGTCCTCGCGGAAATGCCGGCACATCCGCTCGGAAAAGAGCTTTTCCCAACCGTAGCCGTCTTCCGGCATGGCGGGATAAGCGTCCTCCTCTTTGAGCGGAATGACATTGGCGCTCCGCTGCTTGTCGGCGTTGTAGACGCAGGCGGAGCTGGCGTAGAAGAACCGTTCGATTTCCGCCTCGCGGCCGGCCATCAGCAGGTGTGTATTGATCAGCACCGACAGCATGCACAGGGCCTTGTTGTTCTCGATAAAGCCCATGCCACCCATGTCGGCCGCCAGGTTGTAGACGGTGGTGGCCCCTTCGCACGCCGCGCGGCAGGCGTCGAGGTCCTTCAGATCGGCGACGACATTATCCACTTCGTCGTAAACCTGATACCAATCTTCCAATGGCTTGATGTCGACGGACCGGATCCTCCAGTAATTCTGACGCCGTAATTCGGCAATCAGGTGGCCTCCGATAAATCCGCCACCGCCGGCGACGACGATCAAATCATCATTCATGGTTTACTCACTTCCCAATTCTGGTTTGTCGAGGGCACTCCTCGAATCCACATCCGTCCCCACTGAAACAGGAATTTCTTGATGAACAGGGTGTTCGTGACGAGGTAGCGGCGCCAGAGGCGGCGCGGCTCCTGAATCAGGCGATAGACCCATTCGAGCCCCCGGCGTTGCATCCAGACCGGCGCCGGGTTTTTCACTCCCGCATGAAAATCGAACGCGGCTCCCACGCAGACCTGCACTCCGCGGATGCGGTCGCGATGGTCCGCGGCAAAGTGGTCCTGCTTCGGGCAACCCAAACCGATGAAGACGATTCCGGCGCCGCTGTCGTTGATGCGGCGGACCATCTCGTCGTCCTCTTCGGCCGAGAGCTTGCGGAAAGGGGGTGATTCGGCTCCGGCGATGAGCAAATCTTCAAAGCGCCGCGTCAAGTTGGCACACAGGGCGTCGATCACCTGCTGCGAACTGCCGTAAAGGTAGATGGGGATCCCTTCCACAGCGGCCCGGTCGCACAACCGCAACATCAATTCGGGTCCACAGACGCGGTCCGGCAGACCGGCGCCGTAGAGGCTGTTGAGCGCCCAGCGAACGGGCTGGCCATCTGGAGCGATCAGGTCGAACTGATTCACCTTGCGAAGCAGTTCGCGATCGTTGCTGGAAGTCACGATGGCGTGGACGGCGTGGAAGGAAACCACAGCCGGCTGCTCGGCGCGGACGGCCGCGACGATCGAGTCGCAGACCTCGTCGTAAGTCGTTGCGCTCACTTGAACGCCGAAGAGATCACACCTCGGCGGCCAAGTGCTCGCCGGACGTTCTAGGGTGGCGGTATCGGATTCCGGCGGCAGTTGAAGCTGATCAAGCACGTTTGCAGACTCGTTATAACTGGTGAGGGCCCATCCTCCCCTAAGGAGGCTCAGCGGTGTTCGCGACTCCGCGTGCGGACCTACTATCTTTGCGCCTGAACGGCGGGTGTGATACAGACGTTGTGGCGAGACTTAGGTGGGGATAAAGTGACGCAAGGCCACTAGTGGCGCTCTATTGCCGGCATAGACGCTACGACGGGAGCTGGAACTCACCCGATCGGAGCCATTTGGCTCGTAAGAGCGTCCAAATGTCGGCGGCCAACTTGTCGGTCACGTACCGATAGGGGAGCCAACCGTAGCCCTCGTCGCCCCAAGTGGGTCCCCAGGAATTCCGAACCAGGAGCGCCCCTTTTTCGGAACGAATTCGCGGTTCGTCGTCGTAGCCCACGGCCACGACGGCCTGTCCCGTCCGGATCGCATCAAATTGAGTGGGGAAAGGGATCTCGGGATCGTTGGTGAGGGAACTCGGCACGCCAAAACCCAACGCACAGACGAAGCCCGCCGCCAGAAACGACTTAAGTGTCTCGAGCGCTTCGGTGCCGGATTGTCGCGTGCCGTCCAGCCGCACGTACCGGATGTTGCGAAACTCGGATTCAAATCCGTAAACGAAGGAATCCGGGATCCGGTCGATCGCCGTCGGATCGTAGGGCCAGTGCCGTTCGGGAGGCATGCCGAATTTCACCGCCGCTTTGAGGGTCGTTCGCAAACTTCCCGCCGCCCGCCCGCCGTTTCCTCCCGCCAGACGGCGCGAGTTCGCGTGAACAAAGAGTCGGGAGGGATGGATCACTTCACCGGAGGATCGCCGCTGAAAGTACTGAATCAGTCCCACGCAGGCATGGGCCGAACTTGTCGCAAGCTCCTGCTGGTCTTGCACGGGCAGAAAGTATTCGCGCCAGTCGATGCGAGTGGGCCGCGGCCGTTTGTCCCTTGGCTGCTGCAGTCCCGAAAGCAACCGCCGCACGGTCGAGTGCTGCGGGGTAAAATCCCGATGGTCAGGCAGATCGCGATACCACCCGTAATCCAAGAGATCAGTAACAACCATGGATCAAACCCGGAGCGGACGGAGTTCGCTGACCTCAGGTGCACTGCCCTCGGTAACCATCTCGCGAGGAGCCGAATTAATTGAGATTAGACGAACGACAGACTCGCTAGACGGAGTGGCGTTCTTCATGAGAAACAGGATCGAAATTGGGACAAGGACAGCTCCCGGCCCCATGCAGACAGGTACTCAGTTTAGGTAGGCGCTTCCATGAGCAATAGAGACGGTCGAGTGGCAGACGGGTGGGACTCTCCACATGCTATCGGGTCAGTTTCGGCCTCTGTACAACCGTTTTCACCCCCGAACGCATCGTTCGCGATGGCTCACACGGGCGAACGCTGACAGACGGTGCAGGACTGCTGCGACATGCCAATTTGGCAGCCATGAGGCGGCGAGACAACTAGGTCCGATTGGTCCTACGAGCGGCGCCAGGTGACTTTTGGCGTCCGTTTGTTGAGCGGTCTGGCTTAATCCATGAGGATCGAACCGGATTGCGCGTGCATAATGGTTTCGGGAGAATCGCAATCCTCGATCGCAACATTGTGATGGTTGCAGGCTTCGGTCATCACCCGACTTTCACCAAATCGCATGATTCAGCTTGGCTGAAGGCCCGCTAAACTCGACGGTTGTGCGCTCGGGAGCTTTGAGCGACGGGAAGACGGTGCAAACAAGCCCGGTTCTGCCCGTTGACACAGAGCCCTCGCCACGCGCCAGCGGTCGGGCCCTGGACTTCGGAATGGATTTCAGTCTTTTCTTTGAAAACAACACGTCACGGAACCATGCGGGCGAAAGCCAGCAAGGATTCCTGCGGGAAGCGGTGCGCTTTGCCGAAGCACACGCTTTCTGCGCGATTTGGGTTCCGCAGCGAGCGCTTAACGCCCCCCAGGGCAACGGGGAGCCAACCGTAAACGAGGCCGCCGCCTCGGGCCGTCTCACCGTGCGCACTGTGAGCCAATCGTTGCCGAACGGATCGACACGGCCAGGAACTCCGGTCTGGATCGCGATTCGCGATGACTCCGAAGGCTTCCGAACGGCCGCAAGAGCCGGTGCCTACGTGCTCACGTATCTGCTTGGCCGTTCGATCGAGTCACTCGCGAAAGACATTGCCCTTTACCGGCGCACGTGGGCCGAATCGGGCCGTGTCGGACATGGCTATGTGACTGTCGTCGCCCCGGCCCTGGTCAGCAACGGCGAGGCCGTCGTCAACCAGGCGGTCCGCGCGGCGATGCAGGCCCATTTGAGGCAAAAGACCGCCTTGCTCCGCGAAGCGGCCTGGGATTTTCCGCGATTTGCACGCGCTTCGGAAGAGGACGGCATCACGATCGACCAATTCCTGTCCATGCAGTCGAACTCCGAGTTTGACGAGTTGCTGCAATTCAGCGTCGAACGCTACATCGCCAGCGGCAGCTTGATCGGCGCACCGCGCCATTGTGAGGCCCTGGTCGAGCGACTGAAAAAAATCGGAGTGGATGAGATTGCCTGTCTCGTCGATTTCGGCTGGCCGGCATCGGTCGCACTTCAACAGTTGCCGGCGCTCAACGAATTGCGAGTCGCTTGCGTTTCGGGCACCGCAGTTTCGGCCAATAACGGCTCGTCGGCCCCGCAGAATGGCCACACAGCCGGCCCTGCGCCGATGGAGGCTCGCGCAACGGTTGCAAAAGATTGTTCGCTCCCGCGACACACAGAAACGCAGCAAAAAATGGTAGCGTTGTGGAAGCTGTTGCTGGACGTGCCGGAAATCGATCTCGGCGACAATTTCTTCGACCTGGGCGGTCACTCCCTGTTGGCCGCCCGCGCAGTCAGCGAGATTGATCGAACTTTTGGGACCAGCCTCTCGGTCAAAACTTTGATGGTCAGCTCATTGAGCCAGATTGCTTCCGAGGTCGACCGTCTCACGGCCAAAGGCCATAATGGAGACGACCGGGCCATGGTAGTCACGAGTGAAAGTCCCAAAGTCGGGCGCCTGTCGAGTTATTTCAAGAACGCAGGAAATGGCGACCGATTTCAAGACGGGGGCACCCGTGCTGAATGATCTGGCCAAATTCGATGCAAACGGCACGGCCGTCACACTCGAATCGCCTTCTTCCCGAAGTGCGACGGAGGGCCGTTTTTCGGAAAGCTCCGAACTGGATTCGCACCGAGCCCACCGTGCGCCCCCTCTTTTTCAATACCGAGCTCAAACGGCTGTTTGGCGTCTATTACGAGCCCGCGACCGATCAGCCGGCAGGGTCCCCGGTCCTCGTTTGCCCGCCGATCGGGCATGAATATGTGCGGACGTACAACGTCGTTCGCAAGCTGTGCGGCCGGCTGTCGGCGAGCGGCTTTGCCGTCCTGAAATTCGACTATTCCGGGTTGGGCGATTCTTACGGCGACGGATCGAATGTCGACGTTGCCGAATGGCGCGAAAACATTCGCGCTGCCGCCACCGAACTTTGCCGGCTGGCCGGCGAAACGGAGCTGACGATCGTGGGACTGCGTTTCGGGGCCGCCTTGGCCGCTGGAATTCGGCTCGAGGGCGCGGCCGCTCGCAGTCTGGTCCTGTGGGATCCGGTTGTCGACGGGGCACGGTACATCGAGGAATTGCAACAACTCCACCTCGCGTGCCTGGCCGACACACTCCGATTCCGCAAATCGCAGACCCACCGAAGGTGCGATGGCGAGCTGCTCGGTTTTCGCTTTCCCGCCCGCCTGCAGGAATCGATGGCCCGATTGAGCCTGCTCGATAAGCCGTTTCCTTACAACAATTGTTTTCTGCTCACGTCGAGCCAAACGCCCGAATACGAGGCATTCGCCCAGAGCCTGAATCGCAACACGCGAGGCCGCTTCACGCGCGAGTTTGTGTCCGAGCCATGCGGATGGGATGATTACCGCCAGGTCGAGACGGCTTTGACCGCCAACCGGGCGGTCGCGGCCATCACCGCAAAGATTGCAGGCGGCTTTGTATGAACGAAACGGCGATCAGTCTTAGTCCAAGCGCGAGCTTGGTGGGCGTTTATACAGAGCCGGAGCGGGCAATCGCCCCCGACGCGCCCGCCGTCTTGATCTTGAGTGCCGGCATCACGCATCGTTCGGGCCCCTTCCGCCTGCACGCGGAAGTCGCCCGCCGGCTGGCCTCGCAGGGATATTCGTGCCTCCGGATCGATCTCGCCGGGATTGGCGATAGCGCCGGTCGCGGCGATGACGTATCGGAACAGGCAGGGACATTAGCGGACGCGCGACTTGGGATGGATTTTCTGACGGCGCATACCGGCATCAGTCGGTTCGTGCTGTTCGGCCTCTGTTCCGGCGCTGACGATTCTCATCAAATTGCCGTCCGCGACGAACGCGTGGTCGGGATCATCGCTCTGGACGCATTTGCCTATCCGAGCGTGCTCCGCCTGTCGCTGCGTCAATTCGCCCGCCTGACCGGACATCCGCGGCACGTGTATCAGAAGGCCCTCGGGGCCCTCCGTTCGTCTCCCGTGAGCCGGATGGTCCTCGGGCCTCCTCCTGGGCCTCAAGCCGACAGCAAGAAAGAGGCGCGATTCCAGGCCTTCCAGCGCGATTTCCCGCCTCAAGAGCAGGTCGCGGCCGAGATCGAAGCCTTGCTCGAGCGCGGCGTCCAGGGTCTGTACATCTATTCGGGCGGCTATAAGTACTACAACTATGCCGGCCAGTTTTTTGATGATTTTCCCGTTGCCCGCTACGACACGCAGGTGGACGTCGAATACTACCGCGACGCGGACCACACCTACCTGTTGCTGGCCGACCGCGATCGCCTGATCACGCGGGTCGCGACGTGGATGGCGTCCCATTTTCCGCGGGGGACCTCTGAACTCCCCTCCGACGCTAAGGCAACTGATCTCGCAGGATCTTGCCTGCCGGCGATCGCGGGAGCGAATCAACCGGAATGATTCGCTCGGGGCACTTATAGTAAACCAAATTCCGCTCGCAGTGCGCCTGGATGGCGGACGGCTCGACTTGCGGATCGCACACGACTGCCGCCTTGACGAAGTGGGCCCCGTTGCGCCGGCGGCCGGCGTAGACCTTCACGTCGTGAACGCCCGGCAACGTGGCGATCACCTCTTCGACCTCGCACGGAATGACCTTGGACCCCTCCACGTTGATCACGTCGGATTCCCGACCCATCAGCTGAATAATGCCTCGAGAATCGACGGTCGCCAGGTCCCCCGTGTCGAACCAGCCGTCGGTCAGCATCGATTCGTCGATCGCGCCTTGCCCCAAATAACCGGCCATCATGGAAGAGGACCGGATCCGCAAGTGTCCCACTCCGCCGGGCGCACCGCTGGTCTCACTGTCGCTCGCGATACGCGTCTCGACGCCGCGCATGGCCGGTCCGACCTGGCCGGTCAAGAGGCCCGGCCCGTCGGCCGCGGCGACCGCGATTCCGCCCGTTTCGGTCGTTCCGTACAAAGGTCGCACCGTGATTCCGGTCTTTTCGCGAAACCGCGTGGCGGTCCGTTCCGGCAAGGGCGATCCCGCGGTCAGCACGCACTCAACCGAGTTCCAAGTTCCTAGCGACTCATCGAGCAAGAGCACGTCGAGCATCGCCGGGACGGCCGGAAAAATCGTCACGCGGCCGCTGGAAAGCGCCTCCACTGCCAACGTCGCTTGAAAGTTTCGCATGGAAGCGACGTGGGCCCCGCTTAGCAGGGGGACCATGACGGCCAGGCCATACGCGTAGGCATGACACATTGGCGCCACAGCGAGGATCCCGTCGTCGCCGCTCACACCGATTGTGTCGATATAGTGTTGGGCTTCGGCTTCCGCGGCACGCGCGGGCCGCACGGCAACTTTCGGCAGGCCTGTCGTGCCCGACGTCGGATGCAGCGGCACGCCGGGCAGACAGAGAGCGGCCCGATCGCCCGCAACCGCGCCCCCTTCGACGGTTGCCGCGAAGAGCTCAAACGGGCCATGTGCCGCAAGCCGCGCCACCGCGCCGAATTCGGTCTGCCAATCCGGTGAACTCACGTCGTCGGCAATCACGAGGCGAGCGCCCAACCGGAGCGCTGTCCGCTTGAGCTCGGCCGGCGGACTCTTGGGATGCAGCAGCAAGGGCGAACCGCCCGCTTGCAAAACGGCAACCAGCCCCGCAGGGAATGTCGGTCCGTTCCCCACGCAGAAAATGACGCGATCACCCGCCGAGAGGCCACGATCGCGAAGTGCCGCGGCCAGACGGTCGCGAAAAATGCGAAGTCCGCCGCCGTCAAGCGCTACGCCCCGATCCAAGTCCAAGAACGAGCCGTGATAGTTCTCGAACGCGTCGAGGATCGGGGCCGCACTCAAGTCACCTGTCACGCATCGAGACATGCGACGGCCTGCTCCAGCCGGTCCAGGGCCACTCCGATGTCTTCGCTCGTGTGCACCGCCGACAGGAACATCGGCTCAAACTGGTTCGGGTGATAGTACACGCCCGACTTCTGCATCAGATGCTGCAGGCGGATGTACTTCACAAAATCGCAGTGACGTCGGACGTCGCGGTACTCGCGGATCGACTCGACCTTGTCAGCCATCAGGAAGAAGGACAGCATCGGTCCCACGTATTGAATCACGTGCGGCACGCCGGCCCGCTCGAAGATCTCGCCCATGCCGCGTGCCAACTGATCGGAGACGGCGTTCATGTGGCTGTAGATCGTTTCGCCGTTGGCGAGGATTTCCTCGAGGACGGCATTCGCGGCCGCCATGACAACGGCATTTCCCGAGAAGACGCCGCCGTGGAACATCGTCCCGTTGGCGACGAGCTCCATGATTTCCCGCGACGCGCCGAACGCGGCGACGGGATATCCTCCGCCCACCGCCTTGGAAATGACGGTGATGTCGGGACGAACGCCGTAGAGCTCCTGGGCGCCTCCGGCCGCGACCCGCAGCCCGGAGATCACTTCATCAAAGATCAGGAGAGTGCCGTGGTCCTTGGTCAGGGCCCGCACATTCTCGAGATAGTCGGGCTGCGGAGCGATCACGCCCGCATTGCCCATGACCGGCTCCATGATGACCGCGGCGATTTGCCCCGGATGGTCTTCGAGGCACTTCTCGAGCGAGTCGATGTCGTTCCAGCGGACAACGAGGTTTTCGCGGGCGCCCCGTTCAAACCCTTCGTGCCGGGAAGGGCGGGAGCGTAAGGTCCGCTCGACAATTCCTCAAGCGGCGCGTGATACCGGTTGAAGAGCGTGTCGCTCCAACCGTGATAGTGCCCCTCGAATTGGACAATTTTGGGACGGCCCGTGAACGCGCGGGCCAACCGCACGGCGGAGACGTCGGCCTCGGTCCCCGAATTGGCGAACCGCATGAGTTCCATGTTCGGGAAAAGCTTTTGGATCTTTTCGGCAACGCTGATCGTCACCTCGGTCGGGAATCCGAGCTGGCTCCCGCGATTGGTGATCTGATCGGTGACCGCGGCAATCACATGCTCGGGACAGTGCCCGAAGAGCAGCGGACCGAACGCCATGTTGAGGTCAACATATTCATTGCCGTCGACATCCCAAACGCGCGATCCACGTCCATGGGAAGCCACGAGCGGCAGGTGGTACGGCAACACCCGCATGGTGCTGCTGTCGCCCCCGGCGATCGCGCGACGACCGCGCTGCAAGATTTGTTCGTTGGTATTCGTGTACGTCTCGTGAGTCGTGCCGACGCTCTGCATCGAGTGCCTCGAAATCCCGGGTTAGAGTCGACTTCCAGCCGCTCGGATTAAAATCCTCTCTTCCACATGCTCCGGTCTTGAGTCTACTGGCTGACAGCCCGCCAGGTATCACGCGATGTGGTGAAACTTCGGTGACGATTGAGCGAGCGAGCGAGTTGGGCGCGGCGGAGCCAGGTGGACGCAAACTCCCTGGCGGCCGGGTTTTCGGTCCGCCCAGGCCTGGGCAGGCTCGGCTCGCGGACCGATGGCGCAATCCGTCTCTGAAACGGTCCCCGATCGGTGCGGCCGCCACGCGAAAAACGGGAGCCATTCCGGCCACCGCTCAGCGGTCAGGTGATTTACCAAGGAACTGCTGGGACGCCGTTCCGTGCGGCTCGGACGAACCGTCCACCGCGTGCTCCGTCATCCGGCGTTCGACAAAACTCCAGCGAACGCCTTCGCCCTTTCCGTCGCCCAAAAAGCGAATCAGAGCGTGCTTCTGATTGCGGTTGAGCGAATTAATTGTATCGTGCAGGCGCCGCTTGGAATCCTGGTTCAATTTCGGAGCCAGGGGATCATCGATCCGGGGGCACCAACCTTCCTCCTGAAACGCGGCCAGAATGGCTTCCTGATTGGCCGCCGGAACCTTGAACTCTTTCACAATAATTCGGCCCACGCGCAACTGCTGGCGGTCGGAGTCCCAAGTCGGAGAGACCACGTGCGGCTCGCCGTTGCCGAAACTCGGGCGAACGGTTGCGTGGGAATTGTGGTTGTCGTTGGGCTGACGCTTGGCGGCCGTCCGTAACAGTTCCGCCGAGCAGGCCATGCCCCGCTCCGTAATCACAAAGCAGGTGCGCTTGGGAAGGGCGAGGTTGGTGCAAGGCTGAAAGACCCGCCGTTCCGACTCCGGGGTCGTCATCTCACAGGCATGCTTGGCGAGCCCCTTGGCGACCAGCCAGCGGCATTCATTGGTCGTCAGGCCCGTTCGCAGCAGGGCCGAGATTTCGACCGAAAATTGCCACATTTCGGCCCCCACGTCCTGGGCACAGGTAGCCGCGTCCATAAGCAGCGACAGCGCCGAGTGGATCGGCGGAGTGAACCGCGCAATCGTGGTCGCGCTGACATGAACTGTACGGCGTTCAGTGGATTCGTCGGTTGTCGCCTCCAAAGTCCGTGGCGACGGCAAAACCGGAGCGGAAACATGCTCCATCTTTCGGATCTCCCCCTTGACTCCGTAGATCGACCGCAAACGACTGCGGCACAATTGCCCTTCTTCGCGGCAATATCAAACGCCGTTCTTGCAAAGAAGGCGGATCAGACGGCGGCACGTCGAACCTGCGAATGGCCGGTAGTCTTCCGGCCGCCACCACGCCATCCAAGGAGGACCCATGGTGTGGTCATCCGGACCCGAAATCACAACGTTGACGTAAGTACCTTACCGGCAGATTCCCCCCTAATCAACACCCAGCCTTCGCAACTTCCACAAAAGTTCATCTTGATCGTTCCGACGGGCAAGGTTATCGCGGGAAGTCCGGTTATGAGTACGGCGGCCCATTTCCGCACGCGGGGGCAATGCAAATCGAATGCCACTCTGCTCGCCTATTGGGCATCACCCGATCCTGATTGGGGTTAGACAACCCGGTTGGCACTTAGCGAGAAGCGGCCAAACGCCCGTTTGAGAGCGTTTCGCCAGCCGGCGTGCCGGAAAATGCGGCATCTTTCGACGTCGCTGTCGCGGTCGGGAAGGAGGCGCCCAAGACGCGGGTGTAGGCAGCCATCAGGATTTGATAGTTGGCTTCGGGCGTAAACTTTTGCTCGAACTCTTGCCGGGCGGCGACTCGCATTCGGGCCAGGACGTCCCAGTCATGCGACAGCTTCGCAACCGATTCGATCAGGCTCGCCGAATCGCCGGGCGTGAACAGAAGCCCCGTTCGCCCCTGATCGATCAGCTCGGTCATGGCACCGAGGTTCGAGGCGACAACGGGCGTCCCTTTGGAGAAGGCCTCGACAATGATCTTCGGCAATCCCTCATACCACAGCGACGGCAGGACCAGGAAACTGGCCGAGCCGACGATCTCGAGGACGCGCTCCGGCGACTGGAAGCCGAGCCATTGAATACGGGGATCTTGGGCTGCCGCATCCCGCACGCGCCCTGCCAGCGGTCCGTCACCCACGATCGACAGTTGCAAGTCGCCCGGAAGGTGCGACCACGCGTTCAAGAGTGTGTCGATCCCCTTTTCGGTCGAGAGTCGACCGACAAAAACCGCATATTTCCCCGAGCCATTTCCTGGTCCCGGATCGACCCGGATGAAGTTCGGCTTGACCGCAATCTTTTCGGCAGGCAGTCCCCCTTCGATGAATTTGCGTCGGCCAAATTCGGTGAGAGCCAGGTACAGATCGACCGCCCGCCTCCAAGTGCCCATGGCCCGATGAACGGTGAGCATCCCGGCGACAACCGCGGTCGAACGGCGATCGTTCCGATAGCACGAGTACCGCACGGCCGGCCAGGGGACCGCCTTGAGCAGGCAGCTTTCGCACACCCGGCCGTCTCGTAGAAACTGGGCGTTGGGACACAACAGCCGATAGTTGTGCAGTGATTGGACGACCTTCACGCCCTCCTTTCTTGCCGCGTAATAGGCCGCGGGCGAAATCAGCGGGAACGTGTTCGTGAAGTGCACGATCGCGGGCCGTTCTTTGCGGATCGTGCTGCGCAGTTCTCGGACCGTCTCTCGGTTCCAGACGGTCCGCACGGCGGCTTGCCACGCGGGCATGTCTCGGAGGACATCGTTGTGACGGGTGAATTGAATGATCTCATGGCCGTAGGACCTCAACAGGTGCGCCTCGTCGTGAAAGACCTGGTCTTCCCCGCCCGGCTGCTGATAGAAGTTATGGCACTGAAGTATTTTCACCGCGACATTTCCGAATCGGTTTCTCGGCGTAATCTCTGTTTCGACTCTGGGCAATCAAGCCGCGAAATCGGGCAGGCAGGTGAGTCCGAATGTGAGGATTGTTACGACAAAATCGGGTGCCCGCTCCGCTCGTTCCGCGGCCGTCAATCCTCGTTCAAGGCCCTTTCAATGGCCTGGCACCAGACTTCGGCGACCCATTGCGGCGTGACGCCCGCCACGGCTTCCCGGGCGGCGGCTCGCATCGTGTTCAAGTCTTCCCAAGACGTTGACATCGCCGCGTCCAAGGCATTCCACATCTCATCGACCTTGTCGGGCCGAAAGAGCCAACCGTTGACGCCGTCGACGCAAAGGTCTTCCATGGCCTGGGCGTAGCGGCTGCCCAGCACGGGAACGCCCGCGGCGAACGCTTCATTCACGACCATCCCCCATTCGTCTGCCAATGTCGGAAAGACGAGGATGCCGCCGTTAAGGTAGGCGTTGGGAAGCTCGTCGTAAGGAATCGGCGGAAGGACGTGCATGTGAACGTTCGGGGGCATCGCAAAGTGCTCGATTTGCGGCTGCTGGGGTCCTTTCCCGATGAGGTCGAACTCGACCTTGCGATCCGGATGTTTTTCGGCCCAATCGCGGAGCACATTCAGAAAGGGAATCAATCCCTTGCGCTCGACGAATTGGCCCAGGTAAAGCAAACGGTGCGCTTTCTCCGCGGACCGGAAGGCGGAGCCCTGCTCAAAACAGTGCGGCTTGGCCGCGTAGGAACAGCGGGCGATCCGCGCGCGATCGAGTCCCAAGGACTGCACGTATCGCACGCCGCTGTTGCCGTTGACCACCAGGCATTGACACTGGCGCAATAGCAGCTTTCGCAGGAAGACGCGGGCACGGCTGCGGCCGCGCTCGGTGTGTTCCGACATCGACGCCATCAACACCAGCCGCGTCTTCTTCGCGAACCGCGCATACAGCGACGAAAAGACCGACCGCATCCCCAATTCACCAGAAAGGATTACGTCCGGCGCCAACTTTCTCAGCCGCCGCACCGTGTCCCAGGGGATGTGAACGTAGTTGTCCTCCGAAAAGCCGAAGGGATGCCGCCAGATGCGGCGCCAGGTCATCGATTTCTGCACCTGCACGTCGAGGTCGCCCCATTCGACTTGCCAGGTCCGGTTCGGCTCCATCGGCGTGGAAATGAGCACGGTGAGCTTTCCGACCCGCCGGGCCAGTTCGGTGAGAACGGGAAGCTGGTGCGGCGGCAAGAAGTTCATCAAGACGACGACGTGGGCGGACGACGTCCGATCTGAGCGCGAGAGGCCCGCTTCGCCGGGCGCCATCAGTTCAAGTGACATGCGACCTCCGGCGATAACGCCGCCTCCCGCGCCGACCATTGTGACCATCCTGTCTGCGTAAGCACCGCCAATAACAACAAGACCGTATGCGCGTCTGGCGTCGGTCCAAACATTTGACCCTCCGCGAAACCTTCGAGGAGGACCGCGACGATGAGCAAACTGGAGAACGGATTACGTCCTCCGAAAAACCGGCGCACCAAGACGCCCAATTGACAGACGAGCAAAATCGCGCCGATATATCCAGTGCCGAGAGCCACGTTCAACACCAGGTTGTGCGCATGATGCGTGGGGAAAAAGTTGTCCTTCATGATGAATCGCTGGCAACCATAGCCGCAGCCGACCCAGGGCGATTCAAAGATCTTCTCGATCGCAAACTCCCAGACGACGGTCCGCGAATTCATCGAGTAAAGTTCGCTCGAATCGCCGTCGCGTGACAGTTTCGACACAATGCGGTCCGTGTTGACGGGTAAGACGTCGGTGGCCGCCGCAAATCCGAAGAGCGCAGCGGCCAAGGGAATAACCAAGAACATTCCGAAGACGGCTTTGGCAAAGGGCTGCAGCCGGAGGATGGCGACGACGGTGAGCACCATCAGCGCCAAGATCGACGTCCGGCTATCCGACGCGATTGCCGTCACGGCGGCAAACATCAGGGGAACGACCAGCGTTCTCCAGCGGGCGAATCGCTCAATCCCCATGACGAGCAACATGGCGTAGGCCAGAGCGGCCTGGGCGCCCAGCCCGTTGGGATGCTGCAGACCGCCGAACCGCACGATGATGACGCCGCCGCCGACGTCCTGCTCCTCACGGCCCATGCCGGGAATGAAGTAGTAGACGAACCAGGAGGCGGCCAGGAATACGAGCAGCGACGTGACGACGCTCCCCATAATCCACCGTGGTGGAATCTCGACTCGCACGGCGGCCACGAAGAGAATCGCGCACCACAGCGCGGTCGCCGCGGCAGCCGAATAAAGTCCGGAGACGGAGAACAGGACGGTCACAAGCGCCCACGCGCCGAACGCCAAGACGAGCAGGCCGGCCCCGTGCGTCAGCGTCGGATACGATTTCCGCAGATAGATCAGGCCGTACAATCCACACAGGCCACAACAGGCCAGACGCAGGGCGACCTGCCAATCGAAGCTGAACTTTTCGGCGTCCGACGTGCGGAAGACCGCGTCGTCCACGAAGGTGATGATCCCCAGCAGAATCGAGCCGATGACGACCGAACGGGGTGTGCGGTTTGATCGGGTGCGAATCTCTCTCGGTATGGGAGCGAGGACGCGGGACGGGGCAACGGCGGTAATCATGTGAGCACCGCCTCCCCCTGTTCACGCGCGAGCACGCGCCGCCGATGTGTGTCCGCAAGCACGGCCCAGCAGAGAATCACCGCGCACGTGGTATGCCCACAAACCGCGGCCATGGGAACGCTCAGATTGTGCCATTGGCCGCGCAGCGCGAGGGCCGCGCTCACCATGACCGCTGTTCCGACGACGCGAGACCAGACCTCGACGAGCGGCTTGCGCTGGCCGCGGAGGTAGCCTCCAGCGACGCAAGACAATCCGCTGATCGCATGGGCCGGCAGCAAAATCCTCGCGTAGGGCACGGCCCCGCGAAACCTCTCGCCAAAGACGAGCACGATCAAGGGCTCGAGGAAGGCCAAAAACCCCGCGAGTGCGACGAGTTGAATCGCCAGCACGCCCAGCCCGGCGGCGACCGTCCGGCCCAAACTGGGGGGGTGGCTATTCGCCGCGCTTGAGCGGAAGGAAAAGAGCGCCAGCGCGCTCGGCGCGACGACGAGCATGGCGGCCGTCGAGACCGCCGCCATGTAGAATCCCTGCTCGGTCAGGCTGGCCAACCACAGGATCAGCACCGCGTCGAGACGGCCGAAGAGGTCGTTCGATGTCTGGGCCGCCGCGTACGGAATGCCTTCGACGAGCAGCCTGCGGATCGGCGGATCGGCCTTTTTTCCGATGATTTGGAATCCCTCGGTGCCGAAGCGGTATGCCAAGGCAATCGCGGGGATCGCCAGCGTGGCCGCGACCACGGTTCCAATCGAACGGATCCCCGTTATCCAGAGCAAGCCAAGAAACATCGGTAATACGGCTGCGTTGACGAGCAAATTCCGGTTGTACTTCGAGAACGAGCCGGCACCATGATCGACCGCCAATAAGGTCAGGCGGATGTGATCGAGCGGAAGCATCAACGCGCAAATCATGCACAGGGGCGCCAGGAAGGCTTTTGTCGACGGTAACGCGATGAGCGACAGCCCCATCACAAACAAAGCCGTCCCAACACCCGTCAGGCCGCCGAGATAAAGGGCCGAACGGCGCAGGTTGGCGAGGCCTGCGCCATTGCGGGCCGCGTGCCCGGCGATCGCCAGCAGCGATCCCAACAGGCCGATGTAGGTGAACGTCTGCGTATAGAGGATGGCGGTCCCGTATTCGGCCCGCTTCTCAGGCCCCAAGAGACGCGCCATGAAGACGCCCTGGACCGCGAAGATCACGAACACAACGAAAGTGGTCGAGACGGTCGCGATAACGTCCCAGTTCTTCGTCACGACCCCGCGAATCCGCGAAACGAGCGAAGTGCGCAGGATCGAAACGGAGGCCAGCGCGTCGTTGGGCGTCTCCTCGACGGGAAGCCGGGTCACTTGCGGAGCGCTGGTCATTGGTCCTCGCGATGACGGCACTTGTGGGCCCAACCGGCGACGGCTAACACGCCCCTCGTCGGAAGAGGACAGCCGGAATCGTTTGCAACAAGAGCTTGATGTCCCGCCACAGCGAGCGCTTCCCGATATACCGCATATCCATCCGCATCCACTCGTCAAAGGGGACCGCCGAACGGCCTCGCACCTGCCAAATGCAAGTGATCCCTTGCCGCACGTCGAGCCGGCGGCGCTGCCAACGGCTGCAAGCGTCCATTTCGGGGCAATACATTGCCCGCGGCCCAACCAGCGTCATTTCTCCCTTGAGGACATTCCACAGCTGCGGCAGCTCGTCAATGCTGGTCTTCCGCAGAAAACGCCCGATCTTTGTCACTCGGGGGTCGTTCTTCACTTTAAAAGCCGGTCCGTCCTGTTCGTTGATCGCCATCAAGTCCTTTTTGCGATCGTCGGCGTCCACGACCATGGAACGGAACTTATAGATGCGAAAGGGTTTACCACCCTGCCCGCTGCGAAGTTGGCTGTAAAAAATCGGACCCTTGGAAGTCAGTTTGACAGCCAGGGCCACGACGACCAAGAGCGGCGAGAGAACCACGATGCCGGCGCCGGCGGCGAGAATATCGAGTGCCCGCTTCCAGAGCGACACTCTGACCATGAATAACGTTTCCATCGGCTGGACCGACCACTGTTTCGGACGCGGCGGCCGAGCGGAGTCGCGTCGCAGCTCTTTCTGAGCTCCTTCCGTCGGATAGGTCAGAATCGTGCAAACCGGCGCGGGAACGTTTTCCGGAAACTGGTGGCACACGTCTTCGGCCAGTCGCCAGGCCCCCGCCGGCGGAGTTCCGGGCAGGGTGGCGGCGATGCGGTGGTCATCGAGCCAGCCGGTGAAGTCGGTGGTCCTGAGGCGTCGTCCGAGGATGTCGCTCAGGCGTTCATAGGTCGCCTCGCTCACCTCTGCACTTTCCGGTGCAAAGGCCAAGAGCGAGAAAACCGAATCGGACCGGTCCGCGCGGTGCCTCTCGATTTGCAGGATCAGGGCAAACTCTTCGCGCGTCCGAAAGCCGTAAAGCCGTGCGCGAACTTCGCCTGAAGATTCTCAAGAAGCAGGACGAGATGCTGCGAAACATAGGCAATTTCTTCGTGGATCGTGTGAAAAAGGGTCCGACTCTGTGGTGCGGAAATCATCCCTAATTACCGGGTCGACCGGCGAACCGGTGTCAGACTTCCATCTTCTGTCCCAGCCAGCCAGGAAGATGCTGTCGCCGCTTGTTGAGAACGGCACCCAGCAGATCGACACCGGCTGATTTGAGAGCGGCCGTCGCCCGCTGGGCGACTTCCCATTGGACTCGTTCGGCTTCGACCACCAGAACGATTCCGTCCAGTAGCGTTCCAATCCGCATTTGGCGGCTTTGATTGAGTGATGGCAAATCGAAGAGCACCAGCTCGAATTCCGCCGCAACTCCTCCACGAGTCGGGCCATGTGAGGCGACAACCAGGCAGCCGCCGTATCCTTCTGGACGGTGCCAGCCGTCACGAGCGAGAGCAGTTCCACGCCGCTCGGTCGCAGCACATCCGCGAGCGGCATTTCCTCTTCCACAGCATCTCGCAAGCCGGGGCAAAGACCGACACCAAATGTGCGGTGCACGCCCGGGCGGGCAAAATTACAGTCGACCAGCACGGTCCGCAGCCGCAAATGGGTCGCGGCGGCGACGGCTGTTTGGGAGGCGATCGTCGTCACCCCCTCGGCCGGAAGACAGCTCGTCAATCCCAGGGCGCGAGCCATCGGCGGTTGGTCTGCGTGTGCCAGGCCCAGGCGATCCAGCAACACCAGGCACTCTTCGCCGATCACGCGCAAAAGGTCGACTGGCGGCCGCTTTCCTGGCCGGACGTTTTCGTAACAGGGACCATCGTCGTCGTCATCGCGTTGCTCACATGCGGGCGACGAGGTGTCGCCCGTTGATCTGGGGAATCGACGCCAGCACCGGCAGGTTCAGCCGGCGCTCGATCTCGTCGGAAGTCTTCAGCGAATGGTCGAAGTACTCGAACGCCACGGCGAGGCACAGCCCGCCGAACAGGCCGACCGCAAAGCCCAACATCAACGTCAACAGGGCCCTGGGACGGACCGGCTCGTGATTCAACGTCGGCGCCTCGGCGATATTGATGTTGGAAATCCGCTCGCGTTCGAGCGATTCATCGATGCGGGCTTGCTCGAGGCTGTCGGCATACTTGCGGTAGCTGCCTTCCAGGATCTGAATATCCCGTTGCTTCTGTGCGATCCGCATTTCGTTGCCATTCAACGTTTCCATTTCATGCCGCGCGTCGGCGAGCTGCGTTTCCAGGGTCGCAGACCGGGCCCGCAGCGAGGCCAGCTGCGCCCGCTGCCGGAGTTGGATCAGCCGCAGCTCTTCATAAGTGTGATTGGGACCGACGGTCGTCTGCGTCCGGTATGGCTCTTGCGCGTCGAGGATTTTCTTGGAATTCGCTATCTGCTGGCGAACTAACTTGAGCTCCGGGTGTTCGTCGGTCACGCGGGATGTGAGCTCTTTTTCTTTGAGCTGCAGACCGTAGAGCTGCTGCCGCATGCCGTCGGCGGCCAGGTTGGGATAGCCCGCGGCCGCTCCGAGCACTTGCGTCGGACTGATATTTTTCAAACGCTCGTCAATTTCCTTAATCTCCGCGGAAGCGGCGGCCGCCGTCGCTTCCGACGTCTTCAGATCGTCCTCGAGCCGTCCAATCCGCAGCACCAGGTTTTGCCGCTGTTCGGGCGGAGAAGCGAGCCCCGTGGAATTCTTGAGAGCCCGCAACTTGTCCTCCTGCGCGTTCAACTGAGTCTTGAGCGTCGTCGCTTGTTCCTTCAAGAACTGGTGAGCGCGGGGCGTGCGGTTCATCCGCATATGCTCATCCAGGTAGTAATCGACGAGCTTCGACACGATTTGTTGCGAAACTTTGGGACTCGGCCCTTCGTGCGATAAGACGATCACGTTCGACTTCTTGGCCGCTTCGATGCTCAAGTGCTTGCGAAGCTGATCGACGGCCTTCTCCCGCGGGCTGAGCGGGCTCTTGAGGCCCAAGTGTTCCAGGACTCGCCAGATTGGCGTCAAGGCACGATTGATGCCAGGCCGCCTTCCGACGCGGCGGCGATACCTTCCGGAGTTACCTTGTTCGGGTCGGCCGGATCGCGGAGCGGATACCTGATCGGATCGAGGACCGTTTCGGCCCCGATCGAGTCGACCACTTTTTCGAGCAGGCCGCGGCTCTCGAGGATCGCGACGACGGTGTTGATTTCTTCTTCACGCGACACGGGCAGGGACGTCACGGGAGAGCCTTGTCCCAGTGTCGTCGTCGCATCCAGCCCGACGTTTTCACGTCCGATTCTGACAAACAGCTTTGCCTCGGAACGATACTGCCGCGGGACAAACAGCACGTAGAGTGCCGTCACGCTCACGGCCATGGCGAAGAAAATCAGCGCCGCGCGGCGGTGCCGATAGAAAATCGACATGAAATCGCCCAGCGACGCTTCCGCAAAGAAACTGCTCGATTGGGCGGACTGTTCAGATTGTAACCGGTTCGTGCCGTTGTGCTTCGGCTCGTCGCCATTGGTCCGTTGATGACTGGACATTTGTCGCTATTGTCTCCGCAGGCCCCAAATTGGCGGACCGACCGACATCGAACTCAACCTAGTCCGTAATTCTTACCTCTATTTCCTAAGTCGGCCGAAAAGTTTAGCCCAACTTCGGCAGAAACATCTTCGCGCCGGCAGAAAAAGCCCACAAGCGGTGAGTCGGTGACGATTGAGTGGCGATCTGCGGCACTGCGTGAGAGGCTTTTTTCCAGCTTTTGTGACCCGCAGAGTTCTCCCAATCGGTCCCTCGCCCGGGACGCCCGGTGAAGTCTTCGGGTCGTAGCGGATCTCCGGAAAGGGCAGCCAGCGACGACCGCATCCGCCCGGTCGGTTCCAGTTGTTTCGGATAGTTCGATTGTGCCGCTGCGCAACCTGAGGGTCGAATCGGTTGTAACCGTTTTGCTTATCCGTCTCAGATAACCGGACGATCTAACAAACACCGGCTGGAGCGTCCGTATCGCGCTTTTTGGCTGCACCGACGATTCCGTCCGGTCCATCTAGCACACGAGTGGCTCACGATGAAAAATGGCTTTCGGTTACCGGTTCTCTGCCTGGCGACTTTTCTGGCGCCTCTGGGCGGCCGGGCCTGTTTTGCGCAGGAATCGGCGGCAACCGCGCCGCAACCTCCTGCAACCGCGCCGCCACAGCACTTTTCGGTCGAAGACATCAACTCTGCGGCCGCTTCCGACCCCATGATCGGCTGGTCCGAACCGCACGGAATCCAGGCGGCCAATCCCGCAGCCATTGTGCGGGGCCGCTATGGAAGCGGTCTGGCACCCCTGTTGAACAAAACTTTGCCAGCGCGCGTGTCGGACGTCGGCGAGTTCGTCTCCGACGACAATATGTCGGCCACGGTCCGCAATGTCGCACTGGATGCGGGTCAACTGACTCGCGAGTCCCTCAAATTGGCCGCCAAGGGGGCCGTGTTTTCCGCACGCGTGAAACTGGTCGGGGCACTCGAGCTGATTGCCGACGCCCGTGACGCCCATGGTCAGACGCAGTTCCACAGCCGCGCACTGACGGCCGGCCTTGTCGCCCTCCGCGAGGCCGACGATTTCAGCCACCCGGAGGGATCCACGGCCGGCGGCTGCGATCCCGTCGCCCTGGCGGCGGGACATGCGACTCCCCTCATCAAGTTTGGAAAACCGAACGCGGTCAGCCGCCTGCAGGCGCTTCAGCTCTATTACTCGTACGCCACGTCGCAGCTCGCGGCGGCCGTGGGTGGCGTTCCCGAAGCCTCGATGGCGCTGTATTACCTCGGCCGGCTTCAGCCCTACCTCGGCGAGAGCCTCGACCGGGCGGCCCTGCTGGCCGATCCGAAGTCGATGGCCCTGCAGCAAGCCGCCATGCTGGTGGACTCGCGGAACTATCGGGCGGCCAACGAGCTGGGAGTCTTGCTGGTCCACTGCGGCCAACTCGACCAGGCTCGCAAGGCGCTCGCCTATAGTGCGTCCCTCAGCCACCGGCCCGAAGTCTTGCAGAACCTGGCGATGGTTTACAAGCGGCTGGGCGATGAGCCGGCGGCCGCCTCCATCATGTCGCTCGCGAAAGAGGGAGCAGCGCCGCGCCGCCGAAGCGCCTCCGATCCGTCCACGCGTTCGATGGTCTACCTGGTCGACCACAAAACCTTCGATGGAGAGAATTCCGCGAACCCCGGCACGAGCGACCCGGCAGCCGCTTCCGCCGTCAAAACGGCCGACAATCGCCTGCAATACCCGCCGCCGGCCGTCCCCATCCCTTCGGGCCCTCCGGCGACCCCTTGGGTCCAAGGTCCGTCGGAACTGGTGCAGCCGCTGTCGTGGGACATTTTCGCCCAGGGTGAATACATCGGGCCGGCCCGGCTGCAGCATGTCCCGGAATATTATCTTCGCGTCGACGACCAGATCGGCTTCGTCTTCCGCGTGAATGGCAAACCGACGACGACGCCCTATCGACTCAACGTCGGCGACGTGATTCGTGTCAGCTCGCTCACGATGCCCAACATCCAATTCGATACGCCGATTGAGCCGGACGGGACGATCATCCTGCCGCAGGTTGGCTCGGTCATGGCGGCTGGCAAAAGCATGGAAACGCTGCGAACGGAGTTGGACGAACGCTTCCGTCAATTCCTCAAAGAGCCGTCAATCACCGTCGTGCCGGTCACGATCAACAAGAACCTCGAGGAACTCCGGAGCGCCATCAGCAACCGCAGCGGTATCTTCGCCGGCCAGGCATTCCACGCGAAGGTCTCGCCCAATGGAACGGTGCAGTTGCCGGCAATCGGGTCGGTTCCGGCGCAAGGCTTCACGCTGGGAGAGTTGCGTAGCGAAATCGAAACCCGCTACGCCGAGGTCGTGCAGGGATTCGAGGTCACTCCCGTCCTGACAGACCGTGCGCCGCGTTCGGTTTATGTCCTCGGTGAAGTCCAGAAACCAGGGAAGTTCGCGCTCGATGCGCCAACCACGGTGATCCAGGCAATCACCATGGCGGGGAGCTGGAATATCGGGGCCAATCTGCGACAGGTCGTCGTTTTCCGGCGTGACGACGAATGGCGACTGATGGCGACGCGCGTCAACGTGCGACCGGCTCTTTACAATTCCCGTTCACTGCAGGCCGACGATATTTGGCTCCGCGATTCGGACATCGTCATCGTGCCCAAATGCCCCCTGCAGGTCATCGACGACTACATCAACCTGATCTTCACGAAGGGGGTCTACGGAGTCGTCCCATTCACGGCGACGTTCGGCGTCTTCAAAGACATCTCGTCGGCGGCGACTCACGGTCCTCTGAGAGGAATGCGATCAGCGACCGGTGCGAGCTCGATCAGCGCGAGACCTTGCGAGCGAGTCGTAGATCTTGCGCAGCGCCTCGACGATCGCCCGCGAGTGGACAGCCACGGCGCCGCGCCTGCTTTTCGGTGTAGACGAAATCGAGGACCAGCGACTGAATGTTGCCGTCGAAGATCAGGCCGACGATTTCCGCGTTCTGATTGATCACGGGGCTGCCCGAGTTGCCGCCGATGATGTCGGCCGTGCAGACGAAATTGAACGGCGTGGTCAAATCGAGCTTGCCTTTCCGTTCGACCCACCGCGGAGGGAGGTCAAACGGCGACTTGTCGTGGTGCTCGCGGCTGCGCTCGTAGAGACCGGCAATCGTGGTCTCAAAGGGAATTTGCTTACCCTCTTCCTCGTAGCCGCGCACGGTCCCGAACGCGAGACGCAGGGTGAACGTCGCGTCGGGATAGACATTGCTGCCGCCGACGGCGTACTTGTCCTTGGCGATCTGGGCGTAAGCCTGACGTTCGACCTCTTCGACCTTGGTCTCCATGATTTTGCGAACCGCGCGTGCGGGAGGATCGACGAGCCGTCGCGAGCTCGATCATCGGATCGTTCGAGGCGGCAACGGCTTTCGCCCCCTCTTCGTAGATCTTCTTCCGCAGCTCGACGCTTTCGAGTTTCGTGCCGTTCACCAGTTCGTAGGCCCGTTCCTGCGGCGATTTGCCGGCCAGAATTTGACGGACAAATTGCGGCTCATTCCGCAATTGCGATGTCAGCCAGGTGAGCGAATCGGCGAGCTTCAGCGTCTCGTAATCCTTGTAGATCGGCTCGGTGGAAAAGAGTTCCAATTCGAGCGAAGGACGCCTGGCCGCGGTGAATTCCCGAAGACGGTCACGTTCGGGCTTCGCCCGCTCTGTCGGCCGCCCGCACGAGCGTCCGCGCGATCTCGAATAGGGTGCTGTTGAAGCCCGCGCCGCGCTCGAGCAATGTGTAGCGATGAACGATCGTCGCTCGTACCTTTTGTGCTTCCGCCACGCTCTTCCAGGCCGCGGCTGAGGCCCTCAGGGCGGGATCCTTCGCGACGGCGGCGAGAAGCTGCTCCTCGTCCGTTTTTTTCTTGGCCATGAGCGCGGGATCCAGCAGGCCGGCCAAACCGCCATCGCGGGCCTTGCGGCTGTTCTGCACGCTGAACAGATATTCGCGCGCTCGGCGGCCGTTCTCGTCGGACCGCGCGCTCCACACGGTCAACATCACCTCCCAGCGGTAGAGCCGCTGAAGCAGATAGGGAAAACCGATGTCGCGGAGGTAATGCAACGCGGCAACCGTGTCGAGCCGTTCGGTGCGGCCCGGATTGCCGGGGACGAAGACGAGCTCGTTGTCGGCCGCGCCTCCCTTGCTCCAATTGAAGTGCTCGGGATGGACCGGTTTGCCCCTCTTCGTAGACCCGGAAAAAGCACATGTCGAGATCGAACCGCGGATACTCGAAGTTGTCCGGATCGCCGCCGAAAAAAGCGATCTGCTGCTCCGGCGCGAAGACGAGCCGCACGTCGGTGTAGCGCTTGTAGCGGTACAGGTCGTATTCGCCCCCCTGATACAGCGTGACGACGTCGCTCCGCAGGCCTGTTTTCTTCGTCGATTCGTTCTCGATTTCGTTCATGACGGCCCGCCGGGCGAGAAAGGCCTGGTCCGACGGCATGCCCGGCTTCACGGCCGCGTTCACGCGCGCCGTGACGTCCTCGATGCTCTCGAGCACGTTCAGTTCCAGGTCGAGGCACCGCTTTTCCTCGGCCCGCGTCTTGGCGTAAAAGCCGTCGTGAAGATAGTTGTGCGCCGCGTCGCTGAGTTTTTGCAGGCAGTCGGCCCCGACATGGTGATTGGTCATCACCAACCCGTCGGCCGAGACGAACGAGCCGGAGCCGCCGTTATTGAAGCGGACCGACGATTTCTGCACGTGGGCCAGCCACTCGGGCGTCGGGTCGAACCCGTAGCGCTCCTGCAACTCTTTCTTCGGCGGCCGATTGAAGAGCCACATGCCTTCGTCGGCAAAGGCGCCGGTCGCCAGAAATGCGAGTGACAGGAATCCCAGCGGTACTCGGCAGAATCGCGAGTGGTGAGTCGTGGGTGCTGAGAAATAGAGAGGACGCGGCTCGCGTTTGAAATTGTTTCCCAGCAGGCTGGTCTTCACACGCCACTCGCCGCTCTCCACGTACCACTCATTCATAACGGACTCTCCGCTTCCATCTGGCGATTCATGCGTCGGGCGACGAATACGAATGCGATTGTTGCAGCCAGGCCGATCAGGGCCGCCATGCTAAAGAACATGCCGGCCGAAAGAGGCCCCCGCTCTTCCTTCCTTGAGCGAGCCGCCATAAAGTTGAACGAGCCAGGCGTTGACGAAGTTCGCGCCGGCATCGAGGGCAAGAAAGCAACCGGTCACGAAACCTTTCATGGTCTTCGGGGCGGCTGCGTAGGCATATTCCAGTCCCGTGCCGTAGACCAGGATCTCGCCCAATGTCAAAAAGATATACGCCGCGGACGGCCAGAGAATCGAGACCTTCGAATGAACGTCGACAGCCGCGGTCGTATGCATCCCCGTCGCCAGGAAACCGGCCGCCGCCATCGTCGCCGACGCGGCGACGCACATCACGAAGCCCGCCAGGATCTTGTTGCCGGCCGTAAAGATGCGGACACCCGGGTCGATTCTTCCAAAGAGCGAGGCAAACAGCGGGGCGAAGATCATCACGCAGGCCGGGTTAAGCACCTGCAGTTGCTCCGGCTGCAAGCCCCCTTTCGGGAGTCCGACGGCGCTCAAATCGACATTCAGATTGACGTAATCACGGATGAAATAGATCCAGATGTTGTCGTTGAATTCGTAACCGACCCAGAAGAAAAAGATGAGCCCGAACACGCCGCCCAATTGGACCAGCGTACGCCACCGCTCGCGTCGCTCTTCGGGAGTCGGTTTCTGATAGGCGGTCGTTTCGGTCGCATAGTGCGGCTTGCCGAGCGCGAAACACGATCAGGGCGGCCACCATCAGCCAGGCCGGAACCTGAAAGGCGATCGCGTAGGCATGCTGATTTTCGCCGTAATGCTTCGTCACCAGGGGGAGGCCAAACGTCGAAATCAGGGCGCCGATATTGATCGCAAAGTAGTACCACAGAAAGGCCGAAGCACGGAGCTGCTCTTGGCCCGGGCGTTTCTGATCGTACGTAAGCCCCATCAGTGTCGAGATGTTGGGCTTGATGACGCCGCTGCCCCCGGCCAGGAGCACGAGCGCGATCGCCAGCGCCACTTCGTGGGAATTCCCAGGATGAAATGGCCCAGGACGTACGGGATCGAGAAACCGACGATCGTCCAGTATTTGCCGAATAACCGGTCCGCCAGGTAGCCGCCCAAGAGGGGAAGCAGATAGCAGCCCATCTTGAACCAGTTCATGATGGCGCCGCCCCGCGTGTCGGCGAAGAGCAGCACTCCCGTCAGATAAACGGGAAGAATCGTCTTCATCCCGTAAAACGAACACCGCTCGGCGAATTCTCCCCAGAAGAAGAACCAGAATCCGAGCGGGTGCCCCGTGCTTACCGTGCGCGGGCGCCGCTGAGGCCGCTGCCGTGTTTTCGAGTTGGCCAGCCATCTTTGATCCTCGAATAGTAACGACGCAGCCAAAGGTTGCAACCACGGCTGGGTGGCACAAACGTCTCGCCCTTCAATCGACGTTTGGGCCGCGGCGCACACGGTCTTACGGTTTGCCGCTTCCCATAAACGAGCGGAACAGCGGCAGCGATTCGTCCGCCGTCTGCCACGCTTGCCTGGCACGGTTGAACCCGGGAGGCGCAATCGTGCGCTCCCGGGGCTGTCTACGTGCTCCGTGACATGCCGGCCTACTTCGGCGAGATGAAGACGTCGCCGTGCGGAAACTTCTTGACGAGCGCTTCGGGCTTGCTGAAATTCGTCGCCAGCACGTCCGCCGGGTTTCCCGCGATCCACTGCGACAGGTCGATCGTCTCGTAATGGCCCGTGTTGAAGCCGATCAGGACGCGGCACGTCTTTTTGCCGGTGTTCTCGATCGAGTGTCCGTATCCCTGCGGAATGTATCCCGTGTCCCCCTTGCTGAACGACTCGGTTCGATAGCGTCCGTGCGAGCCGAAGAGCGTGGCGCTCATCTCTCCCTCGATGATGTAAAACCACTCGTCGGCCGTCGGATGCCAGTGCAAGCCGCGGAGTCCGCCCGGGTACAGTTCCAGGATCACGCCAGTGACCGTCGTCGAGATGGGAAACTCCGCCGCTCCCACGCGCCATTCACCGCCACCGTGATACACCGAATGCGGCGCTTGAGACGTCAGGCGGTACTTGTGTGTGTTGGGCGGCAGCTTTTCGCCCTGGAGCGGAGGCTTCGGCTGTTCGGGAGGAATCGGCCCGCGGGCGAAATAGACCTCGTCTTTCGGGAAGCCCTCGAAGGACGAAGCCGGCATGCCGAAGTTTTTCGCGAGCAGCTCCTTGGGCGTGTGGCCGATCCAGTCGGTGATGCTGAACGTGCCGAATTCGGAGAAGTAGCCGTTGTCGAAGATCAGGATGAAATGCGTCGGCTTGTCCCCCAGGCATTGCAGCATGTGGCCATGGCCGCGGGGAAAATACCAGACGTCGCCCGGTTCGAACTCATTGATTTCCGCCCGCCCTTGCGGGTCGATCACCGTCGTGCGGACGCGGCCTTCGAGAACGTAGGCCCACTCCGCCGCCGTCGCGTGCCAGTGCAGCTCGCGCATGGCTCCCGATTCCAACCGCATCGAAACGCCGGCGATTCCCTTGGCCATCGGCAATTGCTTCACGGTCGACTCTTTACCGCTGCTGTTACCGATGACCTTTCCTTCCGATTTTTCCAGCTCAAATTTGAAGGTGGGCAACTCCTCGCCGGCCAGCAAAGGATCGGGAACATTGTTCTTAAAGGCGAAGTCGGTCTCGCCTTCGGCGGCGTTCATGCCAAGCAGCGTGGCAGCCGTTGCGGCCGCACCAATGAATTGTCGTCGCGTCACGTCAGACATCGGTTGTTCTTCTCGCTAAGGAGCACACAGAGCGGTCTTTAACTGGCCTTAAACGTACCGTGGCCCGTCCGCTCGTTCAAACGGATGCTGATCTGACACTGTGCAGCCGCGCGATCAGTCCGCTTGCAATCAGGGTGCACATTCTGTAGCAGTTGAACTGTAGCAAGTGAAAGACGGCCCTCTCGCCGCGAGGGCCGTTACCATAAATACTTCAGCGAAGGTCTGTCACTTGCTCAATCGGTCAGCCCGTGTCGCCGCCATCACAACAGAGGAGTCCACCGCATGGAACAGGGACTGGCTTCGCCGCAATCGGCACCCCGGTTGAGCGAGAACGATGTTCAGGCGGTGGACAATCTGCGAACGGTCTATTCGAAACTGCGGCAGGAACTGGCCCGCGTGATCGTGGGCCAGCAGGCCGTGATCGAACGCCTGTCCCTCTGCCTCTTCGCGCGAGGCCATGCCCTTTTGATGGGCGTGCCGGGTCTCGCCAAGACGCTGCTCGTGAGCAAGCTGGCCGAGACGATGTCGCTCAAGTTTAGCCGCATCCAGTTCACCCCCGACCTGATGCCGATGGACATCACCGGGACCGACATCCTGCAGGATGGAGCCGGCGGCAAGCGGGAATTCCAGTTTGTGCACGGCCCGGTCTTCGCGAACATTGTGCTTGCTGACGAGATCAACCGCGCCCCACCGAAGACTCAGGCGGCCATGCTCGAGGCCATGCAGGAGCATAAGGTGACTGTGGTCGGCAAGGCCTTCCGCCTCGAGCCGCCGTTCGTCGTGCTGGCCACGCAGAATCCGGTCGAACAGGAAGGGACGTATCCGCTCCCCGAGGCGCAGCTCGACCGCTTCATGTTCCTGATCGAGCTCGATTACCCGTCCGAGGCTGAAGAGGTGCAGATCGCCCGCACCACGACGGGGGACTCGCTGCCGGAATTGAGCCACCTGCTTTCGTCGGCCGACATCATCCAGCACCAGAATCTTGTCCGCCGCATCCCGGTCCCCGATCACATCTATTCGTATGCCGCGCGTCTCACGCGAAAGACGCGGCCGAACGGGGCGACCGCTCCGGCCTGGCTGAAACCCCTGGTCGCGTGGGGGGCCGGTCCGCGGGCCGTTCAGTACCTCATTTTGGGCGCAAAGGCGCGAGCCGCCCTCTTGGGGAGTTACATGGTGCGACTCGAAGACGTCCAGGAGGTCGCCGCCCCGGTATTGACGCACCGTGTGATCACCACGTTCACCGCCCAGTCCGAAGGAATCGACGCCCGGCAAATCGTCCGACGCCTCATCGAAGAGACGAGCACGGAGAAGTAGGGACGCCACGCGCCGGACGATTGATCCGGCCGGTCCGCCGGAAAGAACCCGGCGGCTCATCAACCGGCTGCCACACCACCAAGGACCGCCGATGTTTCACGATCGTCGCAGCCGCAGTTTTCTGGACTCGGCCGTGCTGTCGCGGCTGGCTGCGGTCCCGCTGTTCGCGCGGCGACCCATGCAGGGGACCATCTCAGGACGACATCCCAGTCCGCATCGCGGTTCCAGCGTCGAATTTGCCGAATACCGCAAATACGTGCCGGGCGACGATCTCAGGCGGCTCGACTGGCGAGCTTACGGACGCTCCGACCGCTTTTACGTCAAAGAATTCGAGGCCGATACCAATCTCCGCTGCTGTCTCGTCCTCGATACGAGCGGCTCGATGGGTTTTGGCTCCGGCGGCGTCACGAAAATCGAATACGCCCGCCGCATCGCCGGGGCACTCGGATACCTGGCGCTTCAGCAGGGAGACGCGGTCGGCCTGTCGTGCGTGGCGAACGGTCTCGTGCGGAATGTCCCTCCCCGCCGCAATCCGGCCCACCTGATTTCGATTTTCGATCTGCTGGAAGAGGCGCGGCCTCAGGGGGAGACGCAGCTCGTTCCCGTGCTGCACGAGCTTGCCGAAACCATTCGACAGCGGGCCCTGATCGTGATTCTCTCCGACGTCTTTGTCGATCCGGAGCTGCTCCGCGGCTGCTTTCAGCACTTGAGGTTCCGGCGGCACGATGTGGCGATCTTTCACCTGCTCGACTCGCAGGAGATTGATTTCAATTTCCGGCGGCCGATGCGGTTTCTCGACATGGAGGGAGGTCCCGCAATCTTCGCCGACCCCAACGAAATCGCCGACCGTTACAACCGGGCCCTGACGGCGTATCTCTCCGCGCTCAAGCAGCACGTGCTCGAGTCGTCGGTCGATTATCACCGCGTCCTCTTGAATGAGGATTACGAGCGGGTGCTCATGCGGTTTCTGATCGGACGGACCCACGGGAGAGACAGCCGATGAGCTTTCTGCAGCCGTGGCTGTTGCTCGGGCTTCCGCTGGTTGCCCTGCCGATCATCATTCACCTCATCAACCAGCGGCGTTTCCAGACGGTTCGCTGGGGCGCGATGATGTTCCTGCTGACGGCCAACCGCATGTCTCGCGGTTATGCCCGGCTCAGGCAGTGGCTGATCATGGCCTTCCGCATGGCGGCGATTGCCGCCCTCGTGTTCGCGATCAGCCGCCCGCTGGCGAGCGGCTGGCTGGGGCTGGCCGCGGGAGGCCGGCCCGACACGACCATCATTTTGCTCGACCGTTCTCCCAGCATGCAGCAACAAGGCGCCACCGGCGGCGACTCGAAACTGATCACGGGACGGCGACAACTGGCCGAAACGCTCAAAGCGGTCGGTTCGGCCCACTGGGTGCTGATCGAGAGCACGACCGAGAAGCCCCGCGAAATCGACTCGCCCGACGCCCTGGTCACGTCCCCTTTTACGGAGGGGACGAGTGCCGCCTCGGATCTCCCGGCCCTGCTCGAAGCGGCCGGCAACTACATCCGCACCAACAAAGCGGGCCGGACCGACGTCTGGATTTGCTCCGACATTCGGCGGAACGACTGGGATCCCGAAAGTGGACGCTGGCCGGCCCTCCGCGAAGCGTTCCTCGGCCTGCGGCAAGGAGTCCGGTTCCATCTGCTCGCCTATCCGGAACTGGGCAAGGGGAACCTGTCGGTCCGCGTGGCCGACGTGCGGCGCCAACAAACGGGTGACGCGGCCGAGCTCGTCCTCTCGCTGCGGCTCGTCCGCGAGGGTGGCGACAACACGCGCACTTCGGTCCCCATCCATTTCGAGATCGACGGGGCCCGCTCCGAGATGACGGTCGAGATGGAAAAGGACCAGTACGACCTCAAAGAGTACCGCATTCCGCTCGAGAGCCGGCACGAACGCGGATGGGGCAAAGTCACGATTCCGGCTGACGTCAATCCGGCGGACAATGACTACTATTTCGCGTTTGAGCGGCCCGCCCCGCGCCGAGCCGTGATCGTGGCCGACGACAACCAGGCCGCGCGGCCCCTGCAATTGGCCGCCGCCATTACGCCCGACTCCGCCTTGCAGACTTCGGCAGAAGTGGTCACCGCCGAGCAGCTCGCAACTCTGGAATGGGAAAAACTCTCACTCATCATCTGGCAGGCCCCTCTGCCCGAGGGAGACACCGCACGCCGGCTTAAGGATTTCGTCGATCGGGGCGGCTACGCGATCTTTTTACCGCCAAAAGTGCCGGGGTCACACGAGTGGTCTGGCATCCGCTGGACAAGTTGGGTCGAGACTCCTCTCAAAGAGGCCAACGGAAGCCAGTCGTCCATCGAAAACTGGCGCGGCGACCAGGACTTGCTGGCCCACACGCAAAGCGGGGCCATGCTGCCGGTGGGCCAATTGCAGATCAACCGCTACTGCCAGCTCTTCGGCGATCTGATCCCGCTAGCAACCCTCCGCGGCGGGGCCCCTTTTTCAGCGCGGTGGACGCGTAAAAAAGGAGGAGCCTATTTCCTGGCGACGACTCCCGCCCTGAGCGATTCGTCGCTGGCAACCAACGGCATTGTGCTCTACGTGATCGTGCAACGGGCGCTGGCCGGTGGTGCCGCCGCTTTGGGCAACATCCTGCAGGTGACAGCGGGCAAACCGCCCGCGGACCTCCGTGAAAACTGGCAGCGGCTCGCCGGGACCGAGCAGGGTCTTTCCACGGAATATCCCTTTCACCGGGGGATCTACGCGGCCGGCGATCGGCTCTTGGCGGTCAACCGGCCTGCCGCAGAGGACCAGGCACCCATCCTTGAAGACGGCGAAGTGACGGGCCTCTTCCGCGGTCTCGATTTCATCCGCGTCGACCATCAGGCCGGCCACCGGGGGACGTTGATCCAGGAAATTTGGCGGCCGTTTCTGGCGGCGATGGTTTTAGCCCTGTTGGTCGAGGCGGGTCTGTGCTTCCCGCGAAAAGCGTCGCCGACCGGGGGACGTCCATGAACGCCTCCCAGTCCCTCACCTTGCTATGGACGCCGGTCACGGTCTTACTGTCGATCGTCGCCGTTCTGGTCGCCGCGGGGATGGGGTTTGCCGCCGTCCGCCGCGTCGGCTATCGGCCGGCGTACGTGGCCCTCGAAAGTCTGCGGTTGGCCATCGTCTGTCTGGCGGTGCTCCTGTTCAACCAGCCCGAATGGATCGAGGAATTCCGCCCGCAAGGCAAGCCCTCGATCGCCGTCCTGTGGGATGCTTCGCCCAGCATGGAGACGCGCGACATCGTCCGGCCGGGCGGAAGCCGTGCGGCTCCGACGACTCGACGCGAGGCCGTCGCTCCGTTGACCGATGCGGCGTCGTGGAGCGGCTTGCAAAAACGATTCACCGTCGACCTCCAACCCTTTTCCACGCCGCAGCCCGGTCGCGGAACTGATTTGTACCAGCCTCTTTCGGAAGCGCCGGACAAATTCCACAATCTGCGGGCGATCGTGCTGGCGACGGACGGCGATTGGAACGCCGGCAAGCCCCCCGTGCAGGCGGCCGACCTGCTGCGGCAAAAAGGAATTCCCGTGTTTGCCGTCACCGTCGGCAGCCCGACGCGACTCCCCGACGTCGAAGTTCTCAGTCTCGACGCGCCGACCTTCGGTGTCGTCGGCAAATCGGTCCGCATCCCGTTCACCATCGACAGTTCGCTCCCACGGGAATACGTGACGACGGTCACGCTGCGGACGTCGAATGGCGACGAACTTACGAAAGAGGTGCACATCGCCCCGATGGCCCGCACGAGCGATTCGATCCTGTGGAAACCGAAGACCGTGGGCGACTTCACCGTGAACCTGGCCGTCCCACCGAATCCCGACGAAACGCTGGTCGACAACAATCGCCGCACGGCCCCTATCTCCATCCGCGAAGAGAAACTGAAAGTCCTCGTTGTCGAGTCATATCCCCGTTGGGAATACCGCTACTTGCGCAACGCCCTCTCGCGCGATCCGGGGGTGGAGGTTTCGTGCCTCTTGTTCCATCCCGGTTTGAGCAAGCGCGGCGGCGGCAACAAGGATTACATCAAGGATTTTCCCACGCGGCTCGACGAACTCTCCAAGTTCGACGTCGTTTTCTTGGGCGATGTCGGCGTGGGCGACGGCCAGTTGACCGCCGAGCAGTGCCGGCTGCTCAAAGGACTGGTCGAGCGGCAAGCCAGCGGCCTGGTCTTCATTCCCGGTTGGGAGGGACGGGAATTTTCGCTGCTCGATACCGAACTGGGCGAATTGTGCCCGGTGGTCCTCGATCCGGCGCAGCCAAACGGCTGGGGCCTGCGGATCCCGAGCCATTTCGAACTCACCGAACTCGGCCGCCGCAGCCTGCTCACCAAACTGGCCGACTCCGAAGACGACAACACCGAGGTCTGGGAGGGCCTGCCCGGTTTCCAGTGGTACGCCCCCGTGCTGCGCGCCAAGGCCGGCAGCGACGTCCTCTGCGTCCATAAAGACGTCTCCAATGAATTCGGCCGGCTCCCGCTGTTGGTGACGCGGACCTTCGGCACGGGCAAGGTCCTCTTCATGGGGACCGACGGTGCCTGGCGGTGGCGGAAAGGGGTTGAGGACAAATACCACTACCGCTTCTGGGGTCAGGTCGTCCGCTGGATGGCCTACCAACGCAACATGGCGAAAGGCGAAACCATGCGGCTGTTCTACGTCCCCGATCAGCCGCAACTCCGGCAGACGCTCACCTTCGACGCCAACGTCATGGAAAAAAGCGGCGAGCCCCTGCATAACGGGCACGTCACGGCCCGCATCGCCGCTCCCTCCGGCCGCGCCGAGACGGTCCGCCTCTCCTCGAGCGGCGAAGAGTGGGGCCTGTTCAACGGCCGCTATACGCCGAAAGAGCCCGGCAAGCATCAGATCCACCTCACCTGCCAGGAGACGGGGGCCAGCCTCGAAACGTCGTTCTTCGTGCAGGGCGATTCGGCCGAACGCGCCGGCAAACCGGCCCGGCCCGAGGTGCTCGAAGAGCTGGCCCGCGTGACGGGGGGAAAAGTCGTCAGCACCGACCAGTTGCAGCAAGTCGTCCAATCGCTGGCGAGCCTCCCCGAGCCGCCCCCCTTAATCCGCCGCGTCCCCCTCTGGAGCCATCCCCTCATCGCGGTGGGGCTGGTCTTGCTGCTGGGAGTTTTCTGGTCTCTCAGGAAGCTCGTGGGCCTGATTTAGGTGCCGATTTTTCTGCGGTGGGGCCGCGCAAAAAAAGGGCCTCGGCCGCGCGTAACTCTCCGCAGCGTGTTGGGTTCGAATCGGATCATTTATCCGATTTTTCTGCGGCTATAAAAAAGGGACCCGGGACCACAGAAAAATCACGGATCCAAAGAGTCTGCCGGCTGCGAAAAAAAGTCCATTGACTTTTTTCTTCGTGGCGTACTAATTGTTAATCCCCCCTGCGAAGGAAGGAGCCGAGCGCGGGATCCGATTGATGACAAACGCCGCTCGCCCACTTCGGTCGAAGGCCCCTTCCGCTTCTGTTAAACTCTTGGCAGCGCGACGAGCCGTCGCGCGAGGGGGCCCGCCGCGGCTTTTCCGGAGGGTGCGATGAGCCTGTTGCCGCCACGGACGCGATCGACTCCCTGGGTCTTTGTGCTCGTGCTGGCCACGACGGCCGGTGCTCTCGACGCCCAGCAAAATGCCGCCCGCCCCGCCCCCGCCGCGAAGCAAACCGCGAACGTCGAGGCGCCTGCTCAAGAGGCAAACACTCCCGCGCCGGCCTCCGACGAGGCCGTCCGCGCCTTCCGCCGGAAGCTCGACGTGATCGCCGATCCGCATGTCAACGTTGAGGCGAAGCGATTGGCCGAGGCGCAAAGGCAGCGGGCATTCAACATGAGAATCCGGGCCCTGAACCTCGCGGGAATGAGGGGACGCATCGTCGGCCAGAATATTGAGCGGCAACAGACAACAGCGAATCTCCTGATGCAGCTCGAAGTCGAAATGGCCTTCGTCCGCAAAGTCTGCGCACCGCCGCTCGACCAGGTCGATGAGATCCGCAAGGACCTCAAAAAATGCCTCCTCGAGGGGGTCCAGGGACCGGCCCCCGTGCCTTGCGAAGTGCTCCAGGAGCGGCTCGTCGACGCGGTCACGCCGCACCTGTCGCGAAGCGAGGCCGCGTTCTACCGGGCCGAGGTCCAGAAACGTCGCACCCACGAGCGGGCCGCCTGTGTCGACACGTTCGTGGTCCTCCTCGACCAGCAGATGAACTTCTCCGACAAGCAACGGCAGGCGCTCGTCGCCGCATTGCTCCCGAATTGGAAACCCGACTGGAGCCAGACGGTCGAAGTGGCCTGCGCCACGGGAGACACCACACTGCCCGAGGTTCCCAACGAATTCATCGAGCCCCTGCTCGACCCCGAGCAAATCACGATCTGGAAAGGCTGGCCCAAGAGCGGGCGCGCCCATCCGCCTTTCAATCCGCTGCGGATCGGCTCCACCGGCGTGACTGTCGCGGTTCCCATGGATCAATAAATGCGAATGCCTGGTCCTCCCGCCCGTTCAGGTCGCCTGTCATTCTCCGCTGCGTTCGTCCTGCTGGCGGGCTTTGTCGGCACGGCCCTGGCTGCCGATGATTCCGACCTGAGCGGCGACATCCCGCCGCTCCCGCAACACCGCCGGGTCCTCACCGACCGAGAGATCGGCGGCAACGTCGATAGCTGGTTTTACAGCCAACTGCGTGGCCAGAGCCCGCAAGACGCACTCGAGTCGCGGCTCCGCAAGCGAGTCAACCAACTCGCGCGCACGGCGGACCTCTCGCAGGAGCAACGAGAAAAACTGCTGTTGGCCGGCGAGTGGGACATTCACCATTTCGTCGACCGGATCGTCGCGATTAAGGAGAAATACGAACGCCTCCAGGCGACCGATCTCAACCGTCTCTTCCAGGACGTGCGGCCCTTGCTGACCGCCGCGCGGGAAGGGATCTTCGACGCCGATTCGCTCTTCGGCAAGTTGTTGTCCAAAATGCTCACGCCCGAGCAGGTCGCCCGCTACGAAAAAACCGAACAGCAGCGAACCCTCTTCCAACACCGCGCCGGCGTCCGCATGACGGCGCTCCGCCTGTCGACGGCGCTGGGACTCTCCGACAATCAGCGGCAGCATTTGGAGGAAGTCCTGTTCCACGAAACCCGGCCGACGCGGATCAACGGCTCGGCCTTCCCGGCCGCCTATTTCCTCGCCGTCTACGTGCAACTCGACCGCGTTCCCGCAGAGCGATTGAAATCCTTCCTCGATCCGTGGCAATGGCAGGCCCTCCAGCGCAAGATCGCCGAACGAGAGACGTACGTCGCCATGCTGCGGTCGAATGGAATCAATCCGCAGGAGGACCAGGTCCCCGCGCCCAAGCCGCGCGGATTTGGAAGGCGCATTAGTTCGGCCGGTGTTCGAGGAGATCATTTCCATCGGAATTTCCGAAGCGTGCACCCGACTGAGCCAAATCTCTGTTCCATTCGTCTGATTGCTAAGGACGTTTTCGATGCGCGCCGGTGCAACCAAAGGCTCGCAACGGGCGGGCTTTACTCTAATCGAGCTGTTAGCCCTGATCGCGATTATCGCAGTCCTCATCGCGCTGTTGCTTCCGGCGGTCCAGGCCGCACGCGAAGCCGCTCGCCGCACGCAGTGCAGCAGCAACTTGAAACAGCTCGGCATCGCTGTTCACAACTACCACGACGTGTTTCGGATGTTGCCGCTGGGCGCCGTCATCAGCCCGCAACAGCAAAAGTTCTACGCATCCGGTCAAATGATGCTTTGGGCATTCGTCGAGCAGGGCAACCTGGCCGATCCCGTGGCGACCGGCGGCGCGGGCTACAACTACAAGCTGCCGTGGTGCGGCCAGGGCACGGCGGCCGACGCCGTCATCGTCAATGCCAAGGCGAGCGGCCTGTGGCGATGCCCGTCCGACACAGGGCCGATCGACCTGTTCCCGTTTTTGAGCAGCCAGGGCGGGATTCCGACGAACTACGATTTCTGCCATGGCGTCAACGACGCGACGGCCTGCTTCCAGGAAGCCGGCAACACGGTGGGGTACGGCGGCGCCGTTCCCATTCCCGCGAACGAACGGGGTGCGTTCGGTGTGAACATCGGCACCCGGATCCGGGACATCACCGACGGGACGCAAAGCACCTTGATGATGGGCGAAGCCGCGACCGGCGCTTACACCTCGAGTCCAAAATGGACGGTTTGCGACGGCCGCTTCTGCACCGCCAACGATGTGATCCCGAGCGGGTCTCCTTTGTTGGCCAACACGCCGCAGATGACGCCGAGTCCGGTTCCGATCACGTGGGGCCTCAACGTCACCACGTCGCCCAGCGACCGGCTCGATGCCGCCGAGCCGCAATACAAGGGAATCCGCGGCGGTTGGATCATGGCCTGCACGATGGAACCGATCAACAAGAACCCGGTCACGGGGTCGTACGCGTTGTACACGAGCGGCGACAAGAGCAGCCTGACCTGCGCCAGCTCGCAGACGGTCACCGGCGACGCACCGACGCTGTCGGGAAGGTTGCGCACGCAGTGGCCCCCCGCTTTGGGGCTCGTCCATGCCAGCATGTCCAACTTCCGCAGCGACCACCCGACGGGTTGTTTTTTTCTCTTCTGTGACGGCCATGTCCAGTTCCTCAACGAGAACATCGACATGAGCACCTACACCGGCCTGTCGACCATCCATGGCCGCGAGCAGGTGCAGGAAGCGCTGAGCGAACCGTAATCTGCGGGTGAAATAAATGGGACGGGAAAGCCTGCTAAGACAGGAGTACGCAATGGCTGGACAAACGGGAATCAACCGAGAAACCGGCTCGAAGATTCAGCGCGGCCAGCAACGAAGACAAAGAAGAAGTGGTTTGATTTTTTGTCTTTTCTTGGTCTGCCGTCCGCGGCTTTACAGACGCGGCGGCGGCGAGTGCGCGGTGGGAAACTCATCTTGAACGAATCAGATCCAGTCTGGTAAAATTGTGCCAGCCGGCGAGCGCTCGATCTGTCGCCCAGCCTTGCCGTTCTGCGGTGGTCGCGGAACGATGTTCTTCTGGATCGATCTTCCAGCGGTGATTCGTGAGCGATCCGCTCTTTCGAATTTCATATGGCGAGATAGTAACATGGCCCGCGACACTTGAGCCGTTTCCATCTGAACGCCTGGTTTTCGATCCATCCTGTTCAACGGCCTTCCGGAGGTCCCGAGTGCCATTCGTTCGCGGCATCTTTTCCGGCCTCTTTCCGGCCACCACCGTTTCCCCGCCTCGCTTTTAAGGAGGGCGCGATGAGCCTTGTTGGGCCGGGCGGCCGCCCGGCGTCGCCCCGAGCCGTGCGACGCCGGCGTCACGCGTTCGGCTTGCTCTTTGCGCTTTCGGTTGTTGGCGGTCCGCTCATGGCCCAGCAACCGCGTCCCGCCGTTCCCGCTGCCGACGATCTCGACAGCCCGGATTTGCGAATCGCTCGTGCCCGGTTACGGATCTTCGACAAGCTCGACTCCCCCGCGGACATTTCGGTTCGCAGGATGCCCCTGTCGGATTTTGCCCGCCTGCTGTCAAAGCGGCACGGGATCCCATTCCAGCTCGACAAAGGGGGATTGCGGCGGGCCGAGGTCCGTTCCAATGACCCCGTCAGCCTCGAAGTCAAAAACGTGCCGCTGGAGATCGGCCTGCGGAGGGCACTCAAGCCGCTCAATTTGACGTGTTTCGCCACGGCCGAAGGCGTCGTCATCACGGACTGGAATTGGATCGACCATTACGGTACCCGGTCAGGAACGCTGAGGGCGGCGCAATCCCAACTTCCTGTCGAGATCGCATTCGTCAAGCGGGTCGCCGCCCCTTCCGCAGACCAGATCCGCGCCATCAAAAAGGATCTGCCAAAACGAATCGGCGACGCCTACGACCGATTGGAGTCCCTCACCTGCGATGAGTTCCTGGACGCGCTCACGGACTGCGTGGCGCACCATCTTTCGAAAGATCAGGTGGCGCGTTATCTCACGGAGTTGGCCAAACGCCGCCGGCAGGAGCGCGAGGCGTGCATTGACATGTTCGTGGCCCTTCTCGACGCGCAAATGCGCCTGAGGGAAGAGCAGCGGAAGTTGCTGGTGGCAACGCTGACTCCGCATTGGAATCCGGGCTGGACCCAAACCTTCGAAGTGGCTCTCGAAACGGGCGGCGGCGAGATTCCGGGCCTGCCCGACAACCTGATCCTCCCGATTCTTGATCCCGACCAGGTGAAGATCTGGCGCCGGTTCTCCAGGAATTGGGCGGACCGTCCGGAATTCAAACCGGAGCGCATCGGATCGCTCGGCACGCCCCTCGAACAACCCGAGCACGAATAGGGTCACGCATGCGGCATTTTGTGCGACGATCCAACTGGCTACCGTTGGCCGCGGTGGTGATCGCGTTGGCGGCCTGCCAGAGCGCGGCCGGTGACCCGGACGATCTGGTCGACGATCGCCCGGTTTCGGCGCCGAATCCAGTTGCCGTCGGTGTTGAGGACGCTTTGTTCTTCGTCCAACGGTGGGGGTCTGTCGGGGGAAGAGAAGGGCGTCGATTAGAGCTCGAGTCGCTGCTCAAAAAGAAAGTCACCGAATTGGCTCGTGCCGGCGCTGTCGGACGAGCAGAGGCACAAGCTGCTGTTGGCCGGAGCAGGGGACATTCGCCATTTATTCGATCGCGTGGAACAGCTCAGATCGAAGTATAAACGCGAGTCCCTCGATCAAGATCGCGCACGGCGCCTGCTTGATGAGATCCGGCCGCTGCGGACCGAGTTGTTCGAAGGACCGTTCGGCGAGAATTCCCTGTTCGCCAAGACCCGGGCGAGAATCCTGACGCCCGAAGGGGTCGCCCGCGTTGAACGCGACGAGGACGATCGGCGCTCGTTTCAGCACCTCGCGAGTGTCCGCATGACGGTGTTGCGGCTGTCGACGGCGATGGGACTTTCCGACGAGCAGCGGCGGCGCTTAGAAGAGTTGCTCCTCGCGGAAACCCAGCCCGTGGCCGCTTTCCGCAACGTGACCGTATTCCGCAACGTCTCTCGGGCCGCGTGTTACCTTGTCGTCTTCGTACAGATGGAGCAGATTCCCTTGGAAAAGCTCAAGCCGCTCTTCGATCCGCGGCAGTGGCGCACCCTCCAGATCAAGCTCTCGGAGATCCCAAAATATAGGGCGGAGCTGCATCAACTCGGAATCAGCCTGGACGAAGGCGAGACCCCGCCCCGCTGAAGGATGAAGGACTTTACTGTCGGAAGGAGCTGATCGTCTTTAAGTTATTGCCAGATCGAGATCTTCCAAACGAAGGATCAGTTATGGGAGACTGGCGATGGATCGTCGTTTTATATTGCGCAAGGAGCAGATGCTGAAACAATGCGAGGTGTCGCCCGACCATGTCAGGAGATTGCCCGCGGAGCTCTCTGTTTTTCTCAAGCCGTTTTTGGACGGTTTGTCGAATGACCGTCAACGGCAACATGTTCAGCAGTTTTGCAAAGGGTTGTTGTCGAACGTGACTCGCAAGAACACGGAAGCGATCGCTTACGAGCAAGATCAGGATCGCCACGATCTGCAGCACTTCATCGGCAGTTCGACCTGGAACCACGTGCCGTTGATGGACGAGTTGTGCGGCCAGATCGCGGCCACGCTGGGCGAGGCCGATGGCGTGCTGGTCATCGATCCTTCGGCATTTCCCAAGCAGGGCCGGAAATCGGTCGGCGCGGCCCAACAATGGTGCGGCCGGTTGGGCAAAGTCACCAACTGCCAAGTCGGTGTTTATTTGGCCTACGTCTCGCGACGCGAACACGCCTTGTGCGACTTCCGACTGTATCTGCCCGAGGAATGGACGAAAGATCGCCAGCGCTGCCGTACGGCCGGCGTCCCGCCTCAGGTCCGCTTTCAGACGCGACACGCGCAAGCTCTGGAGATGATCCGGACCCGCGGCCCGATCCTGCCACATGCCTGGATCACGGCTGACGACGAATTTGGGAAAGTGACCCATTTTCGCCGAGATTTGCACGAATTGGGAGAACGCTACGTGCTGGCCATTCCGAGTAACATCACGGCCCGCATCCTGGACGGCCAGGAAGTTCCCCACTGCGGGCCCGGCGGCCCGACCGCTCGTCCGTTTGTGAGTGTGACCCGCATTCGCGATCAACTTCCTGAAGGGGCGTGGCAGTCGATCGACGTGCGTGATGGCGAAAAGGGGCCGCTGTTCGTGGAGATCGCCGTCGTTCCGCACGTGCAGACCATGGACAACCGTCGCAAACTGCCCTACGCCGAGGTCTTGATCCTCACGCGTTATCGCGACGAACACGACCTGCGACACGACGACATCTATTTGTCCAACGCATCGGCGAGCACTCCCGCCGCCGAGTTTGCGCGCGTGATCTCCGCCGAACGCCGCGTCGAGGAAACCATCCGGCGCGGCAAAAGCGAAGCCGGATTGGCCGACTACCAAGCGCGGACCTGGCAAGGTTGGCATCACCATCAAACACTCTCGCTCCTGGCGACCTGGTTCCTCGTGAGCGAATCACTTAAGGGACGACAAACGACACCGGCTCTCAGCGTTCCTCAAGTCCGCCAACTCATCGCCCGAACTCTGCAACAGCAATGGAACCTCTTGCATCCCGAATCCGTCGCCAATTCCGCGACCCGCCAACTCCGACGCAACGAAACCGCACGCTTCTACCACTACCAAAAACGCAAACGCTTACCCCCCTTACGCCCCGATCAACGACGATGATTCCGACAGTAAAGAGGATGAAGGATGAAGGAAAGGGCCTTTTGTGCTTTCCTCAGCGTTTGGTCTTTGGCTTTTTCCGCCGGCCGCGCGCTCCCTCGATCGCGCAGTTCCAGTTTTTCGATCGTCGCGGCGGAGGCCAGATGTTTGCCCGATTCGAGGCGGGAAATCGTCTCCTGCCGGACGCCGGCCAATTTGGCCAGGCGCTCCTGACTCAAGCCGGCATTCTTGCGACCGCGGATCAAGTCGCGAGCGATCGAGACTCGCGTGTACTCCAGCGCCGGAAATCGGCCGCGCTTGTCGGGCTTCGGAAATTCTGGCAAATCGCCGGCCTCGGCCTCTTCGCTCGCCTCGCGGCAAAGCCGTTCGTATTCCGATTCCTCGATCACGACGAAGCGTTTGCCTTCCAATTCGAGCCTTTGGATTCCGATCATCGATTATTCCTCATAAAACCGGTCGCGGTGACCGATGCGCTCGATCACGACCGTGTCCCCTTCGACGTGGAATTGCAATCGGTAGTCACCCGTACGAATCCGATCGTGTCCTGCCAATCTGCCCCGCAGGGGTTTGGCACCGCTCACAGCGGGCCAGCGCTCAAGTCGCATGACAACCGAGGCGATCCGTCGTTTAATCGAGGTCGGCAACGCCGCAAGTTGTCGTGCAGCGTCGCGCTCGTAGACCACGACTGTCATGACACGATTATGACATGCCAAGTGAACGTGTCAACGCGGCTTTCGCCGGGCGAATTGGCCTGAAATGTTTTGCACCGCAGACTGTATTCGGTCACGGCGGGCCTTTCGTTAAATGTCGGCCTGGAGTGGGCGGGGCGAGCCGCCGGCCGAGCTCCTCGGCATGAGACGCCGACGAGAGCCAACGTGGCGCCGGAACTCTATCGGCCGAAAAAGGTCCGCCGTCGGGGACCGCGCAGACGCGAATCCGTCAAAGATTTCCGCTGGAGCACCGAAGAACAGACTAAATGTCCGCGCTCCACTGCGCGCCGCTTCGCATTCAATACTTTCAGGCTGCCCCTTGGAACCAATGCCAACCGTGCCACCGGGCTCGAGTCACGGTCGCCTGCCGGCGGTTCTGGCTGGGTGTGGTCTGCGGCTTTGCATCCATTACCGCGCTCTTGCTCGTTCTGCGGGCAATGGGAGTCTTTTCGTTCGGGGAGCCTGCCCTTCACGGTCGCGATATCTGGATTTACGCCGTGCTGTATGCACTGTTTTATGTCGTCGGCGCCGTGTGGGAGGAATTCTATTGCCGGGGTTACGCACTTTTCACGCTCTCGACGGGGATCGGCTTCTGGCCTGCGGCGCTCTGCTCCTCGGCGTATTTTGGCTACCTGCATTATTTCAATCCCGGTGAAACGGCGGTCGGCGCGATTTCGGCCGGCCTGTTCGGGTTGTTCTTCTGCCTGTTGCTGCGCCGGACCGGCGATCTGTGGATGCCGATCGGATTTCATGCGGCCTTCAACTGGGGTGAATGCTTCTTTTATGGCGCGGCCGACAGCGGATCGCGGGCGCCGGTGCACTTCCTGAACGGGACCTTCGCAGGTCCGACTTCGCTCACCGGGGGCTCGGTCGGTCCTGAAGGAAGTTTGATCTGCTTCCTGTTACTCGCCGGACTGTGGAGGATTTTTTCGAGAAGCGGATCAAGTTCAGCATAAGTGCCTTCCCCTCGTCGAGAACCCACAATCTCAACCGTTTCCCGGGAACGCCGAAAATTGACCCATTTACGAGAATGCGCGATTCCCAGGCTCGGACACCCTGCTCGGCGCACGTTGGACCAATCTGCAGGCGGCCCGACCCAGATCGTCACTGCCGGCTGCGCGAGAATGCCGGAGTTGGTCTGAAAGTCGTCACCGGATCGGCCGAGCGGCGAATCGCCATTGCCCATCGAAGTAGCCGGCACAGATCGGCACCCCATCGGGCAGCTTCAGCACCGCCCAGTCGCCCAGGCGCGGAAAGAGGAGGTAGTTCAGCGACGCCAATTCCTTCTCGCCGAAGGTGTGGCCGCTGTTGAGCACCACGTAGCGGTCCGCCGCCAATGGATTTGGCTGGATCAATATCGCTGCGTGATCGGCTGCGGCGTATTTCGTGCCGTAGAACTCGAATTCCTCCTTCGTCCAATTCAGCGGCAGATGGGGTAGCACTTTGGCGATCCAGCGGTTGCTGCCTGGGTCGCCGAACAGGATGAGGTTGCAGCGGCGGACGTCGTCCTCAGTCACGTCCGTGTCATTCTTCACAGGAAGTCGACCGCGGAAGTATCGGTCCCACTCGCGAGCGAAGCGATTTAAACTCGCCTCGGACCACGTCTGCACAGTCGAATTCCACGGTTGACCGGTGCCGCGGACGCACAGGAACGGCGTCGTGAAGGCATCGTCGATTGGCCCCTGTACGCCGGGCCGCTTGCCGACGAGATTCACCGCGCCCAGTTCACCCAGATAGGCCCAGCGACCGTCACGCTTACTAATGATACTCTGGCGCGGGCCACAGTTTTCGTCGCGGATCGGCAGGTCAACCTGCCGCCCCCCGACGCGCAGCTTCGGCGCCGGCCCCTGCAGCACGGGTCGCAGGATGGCGAACCGCGAGATGTTCTTCGGATCCGTCACCTCGACCGACCCATCAGCATTGATTCTCGCCTCCAACTCCGCACGGGCGTAATGCTTGTCGAGCCCGAGGATCTGCAGCCAGTGGCAACGGCTGTATTTCAGGGTCCATGTGACAAACCGCAGGTGCTTCGGCGTGTGGTCGATGCCCTTCGCCGCGTATTCGCCGATGCGCCGCATCTGCTCCGCGTGTACGACTGGGTCGATGACATGGCCGGTGCCAGGTGAGATGAGATTGACCATTTTGAGACCTTCTCGCTCCATCGCCTGGCCCATGAGCACGTGCGCCTGGAAAAAGACGTCTTTTTCGCCCATACACGCGATCGCCGGAACGACGCCGGCGTTGGCGGCATAGTCCTTCGAGTCGAGCATGTGGAGCCCCTGCTCCTGATACGGCGGCAGATCGCCGACCTTGATGAAGTTCGGTAGTGGTGTGCGAGAGAATTCATGCGTGTCGACATAACCGGAATACGGCCCGAGTGCCACGAAACGGTCGGGGTACTTCAATCCCAGGTGCCAGGTGCCACTGCCACCCATCGACATACCGCGTAGAACGATCCTGTCGCGATCGATGTTGTAATTCCGGCAAACTGCCTCGATCGCCTCGAAGACGTCGGTTTCACCCGCCCAGCGGTAGCAATTCTCGACGCGGCCCAGCGGGTGCAATTCGATGTAGTTCACGTCCGGCCCAGACTTCGGCTCGCCGTCGCCCTCATCGAAGCGGCTCATGAACCGCAATTCGCTCATGCCCACCGGCTTGGTGCTGCCGTGCAGCACGACGTCAAGCCGCGTCGGCTTCGCGGGGTCGTAGCCGGCCGGGACGACCAGACCAAAGGGTTGGACCGAGCCGTCGATCGCAGAGACATAGCCGCGGACCAATTTGCCCTTGCGGTTCGCCCAGGGAGCACGACCGGCTTCCAGTTCCGCGACTCGCTTCAGGCCTTGCTTCAGCGCCCGCGTCTCTAATGCTGCGTCGGTCGGGGTAACAGTCTTATCGTGCCGCAGCGCCCAGGATAACCCCTTGGCGAATACGGCCGCGTCGGCGTAAAGGTCTGGATTGCTCTGGAGCTTCGCCAAGCGCCGGTCGAGTTGTTGGCGGCCTCGTTCGAGTTGTCCGCGCCGCTCGTCGAGCACGTAGAGTGGGGCGATGACCCGCGAGGCGTGCTGCCGCTCATGGTGGACGGCGTTGATCGCTACCACCGTTTTCTTGGGAAAGTCGATGGTCAGCGGTTCGCCCGTGTTGGGGTTCGGTTCGTAGAACGGAGCCCCGGTGCTGGCGACCGTGATGCGAATGCGATGGCCGACGTTAAAGATCTGACTCGTCCAGCCCACGTCGAATGCCACCTTGCAGATCTCGCCCGGCTCGAGGAAGACTTCCTTGTCGTATCCGTCGCGATAGCGGGCGCGGCGAACGTAGTCCATCAGCAAGATCGAGCGGCCGTCCGGATACACGTCGCAGACGCGGACGATGAAGTCGGTGTCCTTCGCAGACGAGGAGACGTACAGCTCGGCCTTGACCTTCCCGGTCCACTCGACCGGACGTGTCAGCCGCTCGGTGGAGAATGTTCTCACTTCGGCCTGCTTCTCGAACGGGCGGGCATCCCTGGCCCCCGGGAACGTCCGACCGGGAATCTCGTTCGGGTGCCGTGGATCGGCACGCAATTCGGTCGCAGATTTTTCTTCGGTCGGCGCCGTTTGAGTGAGCCGGCCGTCGGCGTGCAGGTAATAGGAAGCCTCGCGCGCGGGCACGGGCCAATCTTCGGCGCTACGCCACACGTTGCCCGGCGCACCCGGCTCGCCGGTCGCGCCCATCACGTAGTAGCGGACCGGGGGATCCTTGTCGACGCCGTTGTCGATCCCCTTGAGGTAGTGGTCGAACCAGCGGACCACGTGCTTCGGGAGCGCGAACGTCGCATTCGCCGGGTAGGTCAACTCACCGACATGGTTGTCCTTCGCCCCGCCGTGGGACCAGGGGCCAATCAACAGCTGCTGCTTGCCGCGCGAATTCGGTCCGGCTTGATGCTGGCGGCCAATATAGCTCTCGACCGAGCCGACGCACATGAAGTCAAACCAGCTTCCCAGAGTGAAGCACGGCACATTCATCTTGTCGAAGTGGAGCTCGCAGTCCTCTTGCCGCCAGTAGTCGTCGTACGTCGGATGTGCGAACCATTCCGCCAGCAGGCGACGATTGTCTTGCGGGTTGCGGCAGACGGCGTCCATCTGCTTAAAACGTTCCGGTCGCGTGGCTCCGCCGATGCGGTAGCCCTCGTGGAACAGACTCAGACCCGTGTCGGTCATGTATTGCGCGACCAGGTGCGGTGGGCGCGTGACGGCCAGGAAGTTCTGGGCGAAGCCGGCCTGCGACCCGCCCATCGTGCCGATCTTTCCCGAGGACCACGGCTGTTGCGCCAGCCATTCGACCGTATCGAATCCGTCCTGCCGTTCCCCCCAGCCAAGGGCGCGGTAGCCGACCCAATTCCCTTCCGAAAGATGGGTGCCGCGAAAGTTCTGGGCCGCGATGACGTAACCGTTGTCCGCCAGCCTCGCGAAGGCCTTACGCGAGCCGGCACTGCGGAGATCGGCATAACGCTGTTCATAGATCACCGGCCAGGGTCCCTGGCCTCTCGGGAAGTACAGGTAGGTCGAGAGCCGTTTGCCGTCGCGCATCGGCACCATTACGTGTTTCTCGACGACAGGGCCGAGATCGACAGACGCTTCGGCAGCCCGAACGAACGTGGCAACGGGCAGAATCACCGCCAGCGCTGCGAGACGGATGAAGATCACTGAGGAGTCTCTCGGATAAGGTCCTGCGACGCCCAGGTGTGCGGGGCGCTGCGATTTAAACGTGACCTTACTGTACAACGCACGCACGCGTGCGCTACGCCAAACGGAGACTCAAGCACCGGCTGGCGATGCAGGAACACGCCCGCGCAGCATAATCCGAGCGCGGCTCATCCTTCCAGGCTGGCCGCGGTCTGGTTCAATAATCCCGCCCATTCCCGCAGCGATCTTTCGGGATGGTTCGTCCCGGAAGTCTGTCGTTGTTACCAGCGGCTCGATGCGCAGCTCAAGCCCCAAGCGCACGTCTTGGTTCGGGCTCAAGATGTCGCTCTGGCTCAGTCTCAGGGGCGCCAAGCACCTCGACGAACGGGCGGTCGACGGCCGCATTGCCGTGACCGCTGCAACGAGCGGGTTGGCGGTAGCCAGGCGAGGCCATCCTCACGAGGCAAATCGAGCGCGACGTGATAGGGAGCGGGAGTCCGGTCGAGTGGGGTTGGTAGAACTCGGGGGGCGATTAGCCGCTGGGGACGGCGGACCGTCGCCGGGCGCGTCGCTGGCGTTTTCGGGCGGCAGCGGCATGCGATTCTTGGACACGCTGCCTGACGCGGGCTTCCGGATGGTTTTGGATCCAGCGATCGGGCAGAAGCGATTCCAGTTCGGCCGGCGTCGCGGTGCGGATCCGGCGGAAGACATCCAGCAAGTACGCCTGCACGTCGATGTTGTGCCGCTTGCAGGTCATCGTCAGCGTATAGAAGACGGCCGCCGTCTCGCCGGCGTGTTCGTTGCCGAAAAACAGCCAGGCCTTTTTGCCCATGACCGGACCTTTGATCATGGCTTCGGTCCGATTGTTGTCGATCGGGATTCGGCCGTCTTCCAGAAATCGCTCGAAGGCTTCCCAGCGATTGCGGAGGTAGTTGATCCCGGCGCGAAGCGGCGATTTGGGCAACTCGTCTTGATCCCGCGCATCAAGCCAGGCCTTGATCCCCGTTACGATCGGCCGGGACTCGGCCTGACGCAACACCAGGCGCTCGTCGTCCGTCATGTCCCGGGCGCGATCTTCGATGTCGTACAGCTTTTGAATCTCCCCCAAGATCCAGGCCGCTTGCGGATGAGGTCCCGCCTCGATCAACGGCTCGAATTTGCGACGGGCGTGAGCCCAGCAACCCACAGCGATGATGCGATTTTTTGAAGCGGCAGCAATCAACTCGTAGCAGATGTAGGCGTCCGACTGGAGGTAGCCTTTGTAGTTCCCCACGATCCGACGAACATTCTCTTCGTCCTTGTGCGAGGCAAAGGCGAAGCACACATAAGGGTGGGCGGCGTCTCCGTACTGGGCGTACAGGTAGGCGCTGCGCGTGCGGCCGAGTTCGGGGCAGAGGATGTCACATGGCGTCTCATCGATGCCCTGCACCCAGGATTGCGTCGTCCGTTCTCGCATCAGCTCGACCAACGGCAGCGCGATGCCGGCCAAGCCCCGCATCCAACGCCACTGCGTCGCGCGGTGAATGGAGAAACCGACTCGCGCCAGAATGTCCTCTTCCCGGTAATACGGAATGTGATCGGCGAAACGACTGGCTGCCAGGTAGGCCAGAAACGCCACTCCCAAATAGCAGCGATCGATGAGCGGCTCGGGCGCGGACGCCGCCACCAAGCGGCCCTGGCCGGTCGCCTCATCCTCCCAGGCGATGACTTCTTCATAGTGCTCCAGCACCCGCACCCGTGCCTCTTGCAGTTCCACTTCTTCCCGAACGAAACGGAAGAAACGCTTCGCCCGAGGGTTATTCCACAATTCCGGCGGAACGTCCCGCTCGTCGAGCCGATGCAGGACCTTTTCACGCGGAATCGAGGCGTCCAGGACTCGCTTTTGCCGGCCTTGGGACGTACGTCGCGTTGGGCCCGCAGCCGTTGCGGCGAGCAACTCACTCGCGGACGGCCTGCCTTCCATGACGAGCATGCCGCGATTCATCGCGGAGGCTTCCGCGGCGGCTTGACCTGCCGCATCTTCTCCGTGGCCGGGCTCGAATCGTTCTCGACGCGAGCCGAACAATTGTCGTTTCAGGCTGGCCAGGTCCCGGTTGAGTTGCTCGATTCGTGCTTCGAGTCGCTCAATGGCTTCCGCCTGCCGAAGGATGATGGCATGGCAAGCCGGAAGATTGTCGGGGAGTTCCACGGGCGTGGAGACCATCGCCATGCCTCCTTGCATGCGTGATCTGCTCGGTCAGCAAGGCCCCGATTATCGCGATCCGGCTGAAGCGGGAAAGCTCAAAATCCGTCGCCACGCCTGGCCGTCGATTCGGTGGGAAATCGCCGAAAACGGAGCCGTTGCCGTGCCGACGTCAGGTCAATCCCTTCCAGCATCAGCGACAACTGGGCCGTACTCAATTCCAAACCGGGTCGCTCCTCCCCGGCAACGGCCGGCGGCCTTTGAAAACTTCCACGCGCCAATCGCTTGTACCAAATGCAAAAACCTGACCCGTCCCAATACAGGATCTTCATCAAGTCCTGGCGGCGATTGAGAAACACGAACAGATGGCCCGAGACCGGTTCCTGTCGGAGCACCCCTTCCGTCAGCAGGATCAGTCCTCGAAAGCTCTTGCGCATGTCGGTCGCGTCCCGGGCGAGGTACAGCTTGGTCTGGGCGGAAATGGCGATCATGTCATTCCTCCCCGGAGGAACCCGCCGAGATGTCGAGCACGGCCAGAATCCGCTTGAACGCGACCGGGTCGAAACTCGCCGGAACGCGAACGACATGGCCACGCGGATGAACGATCTCGATCGGGGCTCCGACGGTAAAGGGAAGAGCGATGGGAAGGAAAGGAGAGGTATCCCCCTGGCCGCCGCGATCACGGCCCGAGTCCGCCGCCACGCCGTCCCCCGACGCTCGGGCTCGGTGCCGACCGCGCTGACGCAGGGTTCGTCGCCACCAATAGAACCGGTGTTCGGAAATCCCCTCCTGGGCACAGAACCGCTTCGTTCCCAGGCCACTGGCTTCCTGCCGCCGAATCGCCTCCCGCCAATACCTCTCCTTCGCCGCATCGCGTGATTTCGCCATCTCCGCACCCCGCGCCGTTTTGGTGAATTCCTGAAAGCCCACGCCTCCAGGTTATCACCCGACACAAGATGCGCCGGTTGCAACGGTCACGCATTGCCTGCGAGCCTACCGATGCACAGGATGAAATACTCTTCATCTGCGTTTGTCGAGAGAATAAAAGCGATGCCAGGCTTCCATCGGCATCCTTTCAGCCCTGGTTGGGGTGCGGGCTGAAGAGTTGGGGCGCGGCGAGTGATCCACAGGTGTGCGTCCAAATTGACGCAGAATGCCCGCGAGGAAGTCCGGTGCCTGGCGTCTGCGGATGACCATGATGCCATTCCGGCAAAAAACGCTCAATTCGTCGGCAATTCGAACGTATCGCCGCCGTTGGGCTTATCGGACGACAGGCAGATTCTCGGACAGGACTCGAATCGGCCCGCGCTACTCGTCAGAAAGTGCCGCGGGAGGGCCGTTCCGCTTGGCGTGACGCAAGGTGTGGCGCCCGATCGACCCGAACATGGAGCTTTACGCATAACGGCGCGGCCGGAATAGTCAGCTACGCCGGCGCACCGCTCGCCGTCGCCGAATCGTCCCGGTGCACGTTGGCTATGTCATCTGCTCGATCTCGCGAGGAATCGAGTCAACGAGACCGGAATGACGTGTCGCGGGAGAAAGGCCGCCGCGCGTGAATGGCACGGAGAACAGTAATCGCGCCTCCGTCACCACCCGGACCAACTCGGCCAGAGAATCCGTGTTGAGCTTGATCATCAACGATTGCCGACGGGCTTCGACGGTTCGTAATGGCATTGCGACGTGCTTGGAGATTTCCTTATTCGTCCTTCCCGTCAGGATGAGATCGAGCACGCGCCGCTCATCGGGCGTCAATAGAGCAATTTGGCTCCGCGTTTCGACGACCCGCGCTCCGTTGTGACGAGTCCGGGCGTCAAGCGCGAGGGCTTGACGGATCGTGTCCCAGAGTTCTTGCATCCGATAGGGCTTTTCGAGCACGGTGAACGCACCGGAGTGCATGATGCGAACCGCCAGAGCAACGTCGGCAATCGCCGTGACGACGATCATGGGAAGACAAATCCCTTCGCGGCGGATCAAATCCAGCAATTCCAGCCCCGAGATGCCGCGCAGCCAGAGATCGAGCACGAGGCAGCCTCTCGCTGTCCGGTCGCGTCGTGCCAGGAAGTCTTCCGCCGATTGAAACGCTTCGGCCTTGATCCCCATCGAGGCCGCCAATCCGGCGATCGATTCGCGCGTCGCCGCTTCGTCATCCACGACAAAAATTGATTGTTCCGTTGTCATCGGGAAACTCTTGATCCACGACGCGGACTCAGCGTTCGGAATCGTTCCATCGAACGTAAGCGGGCAGCAACTGTCCCGTCACCGGAGAGATCGCAATGCGGTCGCACCACTTGCCGCGCAGATGGGTCCGCCGATTTCCTCCCTGCCAACCCAAGAAGCGCAACATATGCTCTCCGTGCAGTGCTGTCATCCGTAAAGGTACTCAATAATCTGGCACTTTCATCGCAGCGTTTCGGCACTCGGTTTGTCGCATTAGTATAAGCCCCTAGTGGGCGAATAGTCCGCATACTTCAGCGCAGACGGAGGTGATTGCCTGGTTCAATGACCGCTCTTACTGCTGTGTGTCAGCGACGGCGGTTGTTTAACACCGCTCCAACGTGCCTCAGTCTGCCGCTGAAGGCTGATTGCTAAGTGGCGGTCGTTGGGCGGGCCCGAGCCGGACATCCGGCGCCGGACGAACGACGGCGTTCACACCTTTACGTGACAAGCGTGAATATCGGTCTCCGCTCATCGCCAGCGTCGAGAATTCGCGAACCAAGCGGGAAACACATCAACTTGCGCATGACCGCGTCGTAACGATCGAGTCGTCGCACAAGTTTCTTGCTTTCCAGGAACGCAGGAATCGCCAATCGTGCGACTCTGCCCTTCGGTTTCCGGCACTTTTGTGCCGCTTTCACCATGACGTCACGCGTGAACCGTAGAGAGAAACCCTATCGGGCCTCGACCACGGCTGCTGGGGCAAAATCCGGAGGACGGTTCTCTACCTGTTCCGCTATTCGGGAAGAACCGCGTTGCAGAGCCGCCGGAATAATGCGGGTGCGCTACCGGTCCAGTTACTTCGGCCGAAAAGTCGGGCCACAGCTCGGCTTGGTGCTCACAATAATCCCTTGCGAGCTCGCTGATCTGCGGGTATTGCGGCGTGGAGCTGACCCTCGACCGTTCCGATAGCAAATATAAACGTGGTCACTTTGCAACCACAGCGGCGACCGGGACCATTTTTGCATCCCATCTAAAAATCAGCCATAAAGCGATTCGCTCCGGCTTCGCGTAAATCTTCGTGAGCCGAACCGTAAGTCGGTTTCGAGGTGATTTCCGGGCAGACTAGGCGTCTCGGCCTCGAACACCGTGGCGCTGAGAAAATGAAAGCCTAATCAGTGATCATAGCCGAATCGCAAGGCATTGCGGCTAAAGTGGGTTTGCACCTTCACCAAACCGATTGAACGTCAATGACGGTGGCCGCGATGGGTTCGGGAGTGTCTTTTGAATGTGCAGTACAGCTCGTCGGCCTCATGACCTTCGACTTCGACTTGGACCGTCGTGTGGCTGATGCCGAAGTGATGGCCCAGTTCATTGACGACCGACTTGAGAATCTGTTGGCCCTCGCGAATCGTCTGCTCGGCGACCAGGACGTGGCAGCTGCAAGCGATGACTCCCGGCCCCACCGTCCAGACATGAAGGTCGTGGACGTTCAGCACGCCGGGGACGCCGGAGATGGCCGTCTCGACTTTCGACATGTCGAGACCGACGGGCGTTCCTTCCAACAGAACGTTCACGCTCTCCTTCAGCACGCCCCAGGAACTCCACAAAATCAGTCCTCCGATCGCAAATGAGGCGATCGGATCCGCCAGCCGCGCATCGCTGACGACGACCGCAAGACCGGCCAGCACCACGCCGAAGGCCGAGAGTGCGTCTCCCACCATGTGCAGATAGGCCGAACGGATGTTGAGGTCGTGTGCCGCACTGGCGTGCAGCCAGCGGCCGATTGTCGCATTGACGGCGATCGCCACCCCGGCCACCCAGACCATCAGCCACCCGCTGACGGGTTCGGGATGGCGCCAACGTTCCACCGCCTCCCAAAAAATGAAGAGCGCAATCACCACCAGCGAGACGGCGTTCACGACCGCAGCCAGGATCCCGACGCGATGGTAGCCGTAAGTCATCCCGGTGTGAGAGGGCTTCTCGGCGATCCACACGGCGTACCAGGAGAAACCCAATGCGGCCGCGTCGGCAAAGTTGTGGCAGGCGTCGGAAAAAAGAGCCAGGCTGTGCGCGAAGTAAGCGGCAATGGCTTCGCCTACGACGAACGCGCCCGTCAGCACGAGCGCCGCGCGCAGTTTGCCTGTGTCGCTGTGCGCAACCAAATCGTGCGCAGGGTCGTGCCCGTGCGGGTCGTGACTAGGGCTGGAACAGTCGTGTGCCATGCCGTCTCGAGTTCGGCCGAACCGTCAATTGTGGATCGGGCAATTGTGAGCGGGAGGAACGAACAAGATGCCCGCGGCAATCTTGGGGAATGCGCGGGCATCTTGGCTTACGAGGAGACGAGTTCGCCTCGCATGGTTTTATTTGACGGTTACCGGCCCATGGTCGTCGCAGTGCGACCCGTGCGGATGATGCAAGTGGCCGTTTACGAGATAGTCCACGTGGTCGCCGTGCGGAACAGCGGGATGTCCGCAATTCGGTCCATGCACGTGGCCGTCCGGGTGGCCGCCGCAATGATGATTCGGCGTGCACGCGTTTGGATTGGTGCCCCCCACCGACAATTTGTGTTCTTCGATCTTGCCATCGGTACACTGGTGATGCAGATGCCCATCGTGTAGGTAGTCGACGTGCCCCTGGTGCTCGATGGCCGTATGGCCGCAATTGGTCCCGTGCTTGTGAGGATGATTTTCGTGCACAGACGTCGCCATTTCGCTCTCCTTTGTCGTTCAAAGACGAGTTTTGAAGCCGCACAATTTAACGGACGCAGGCGATTCTCAAATCGAAATGGTCAGACCGCACTTGAGTTTTTCAATTGGCAAATTCTGGGCGGAATACATCGGCTATTCCTCTGCATGCGCCATCGCATTGGAAATCATTTCCGCCACGTGGCGATCGGCGAAGGAATAAAAAATGTGTTTACCTTCGCGCCGCTGCCGGACGATCCGCTCGCTGCGCAGGAGCTTCAAGCGTTGCGAGACGGCCGAAAGGCTGTCGCCCAGCCTGTCGGCAATCTCCGTAACGCACAAATCTCCCTCAGACAACATGGCCAGCATTTGCAACCGAGCCGTGTCGCCCAAAGCACGAAAGATCCCGGCCGCCTTCTCACAGGCGTCGCGGTCCACCTCGACCTTCGAGCGGCGGGCGCGATCGACCGGCAAACAGCGGGGATTACGCTTGAGCATGCGGAGCGATTCGCTAATCATTCATTTCATGAAGCGTGCAACTGTTGAACTTTATCGCGCAGCACCGTGGCCGTCAACCGGAGTTTTGCCAAGTATTGCGGTTCTTCACGCAATTGCGGTCCCTCATGTGTGTCGTCGGCGTCAAGCGGAGCGCGACCACATGAACGGACGCATCTGGGTTGCACTTTTGCCGAACTCAGATCAGCATCAGGGCTTCCTCAACCCAGTCGGTCTGACCTGTTACGTTTCGCGTTGCCACCAGCGCATCCGCCGGCACGTTTTGTGTCGCCGGAACAGGAAGGATCGACGTGCGCTTTCGACAGGCCATCCTCGCGGCGGCAATTTTCGGCTGCCTCGTCTGTGCTGGGCGCGCCAACCAATCGCCGTCCGCGGATTTCAACATTGACCTCCGGTCCAACAGACGTCTTAAGCTGTGGACGTGGTCGTCCGACCATTCGGCGGGTTTATTAGGGTCAATTTCGGCCTCACATTCCACAGCTAGGCTGAGCAGTTCTCTAGCCTGGACTTGCCGGTCAGTTGCCGCTCGCCGTTGTTGTTGCATCTGGGTGCCCTTTCCCATCGGCTGGCCACCGCGTTCGTCCGTCTTCGGGAGTGGGAAGCGCGTTACCAGGTGCGCGAGGCGATGTATGAGCAAATGTTACCCGACTGTCTCCATGATTTCCCGCGCCCGCTGAAGATCGGCCTCGGCGTAGATCTCGGTCGTTTCCACGTGCGCGTGTCCCAAAATGACTCGCGCGGCCTCGATACCGAAGTTGCGCCGCAAGAACGTCCCCGCGCTGTGCCGGAGCCGGTTCGGGTGCCAACAATGCGCCCGGCGCCAATGGGCCGCCAGCGCTCGCCGCCGGGCCTTTTCGTCCGCAGCCAGGTCCGTTGGACATCTCCGCAGTTCCGCCGGCATCTCGAACGCCAGCTCGCACGCGCGTTCAATCGCCCACCGGTAACTGGCGACTGTATCTCGATCCTTCGGCCGCCGTTCCGCACCCTCTTTCGGCGCCGTGCTGCTTGGCTTGGCGTCATCGGCGATTTGCGCCTCTTTCGTCGCTGCCGCCTGCACTCGGCCTCCGCGTCGACCGGAGAAAACACAAATGCATCCGCCCGGGGATCAGCCGAAAGAGCCTGCGCCAAAAAATCCTTGAGAATGGCTTGCTCCTTTGGGCCGATCAAAACTAGGCGCCTTTTTTTCTGATGCTCCGTCTTGTGCTCGCGCGGGACGTATTCCCGGTCTTCCTGGGTTCCGACCGCAGCCCGACCAGGGCAATTGCACAGATCCCGGCGCGCTCTGCGAATGGAGTCCAAGGTTTTTCAGAAGTAACTGAAGCGGCGCGGCCCGTTGCACGGCCTGGTCGAGCGGTACACCCAGGCGATGATCAACCAGATTTCGCAGTCCATCGTCTGCAACCACCGGCACTCTGTCGAGAAACGCATGTGCCGCTGGCTGCTGATGAGCCACGACCGGGTAGGGGCCGACGGGTTCCCACTCACCCATGAGTTTCTGGCCCAGATGCTCGGCGTCCGGCGCCCCACCGTAACCGCCGTGGCGGGCACCCTCCAGAAGGCCGGGATGATTACCTACCGCCGGGGCGAGATTACCATCCTCGAACGAAAGGGGCTGGAAGCCGCGGCCTGCGAATGCTACGAAGTGGTCGCCAAGGAGTTGGATCGCTTGCTCGGCTGACGCCGGGAGCCTGCCGACGAGCTGAGGTACGAGTTAGGCCACTCGTGCCACTCGCTAGCTCCGAGTTCGCGTTCCGTCCGCGTCCCGATCGGGGCTTCGTGAAAACCAGGCTGCGGCGAAGGGCGCGATGGACGGGGACAGGACGGAATCGATCTGCCCAGACCGGCCGTCCAGAAACAGGCACGTGCGGCATAGCTCAGGCCGCCGTGATCAGTCCAAGCTGGCCGCGGCCTGATTCAACAGCGCGGCCCATTCTCGCAGCGTGGCTGCAAACTGTCGGGCGGGTTGTTCCCGGAAGTCTGCGGTCGTCACAAGCGGCTCGACCCGAAGATCCACGCCGTAGCGCGCCCCTTGCTCCGGACTCGAGACCTCGCGTTGTCTGATTTTCAACGGTCCCAAGCAGCGGACAAGCCGACGTCCCACGGCCGTGTTGATGGTTTTCTGGATATTCTGGGCCTTTCGCGTGGCTTCTACGTGCTCCTCTTGGCTGAGACGATCCGCAGTCATTCGTCATTACCTCCCCGCGGGAACACGGCCCGATCTACGGCTCCCGCTCTCGGCCTACCGTGCATCTCTCGACGAAAACATCTGGATCATCACCGAGGCGGCGGATGACTCGGGTACTGAGCATCGCAAAGGTTGGCCAATCCGAGTTCCACGTGCGACTCCCGATCGGACTGCTGCCGCTTCATGCCGGCGGGTCGCCAAATGACCTCAACCATTGTCCGCGTACCGATTCCGTAATCTCAAACCTTTTCCCGGACAGGCCATCAAACGACCGCTTGCTGAAAAGTGGCACGATGAGATCCAAAGGAAAGCATGCTGACTGAATCCTGTTCGACGAGAACACGCTGACCATTCGGCAAATCGGTGAAGCCGTTCACCTTGGTCGGACGAGAGTGATGGAAATCGTCAGAGAAGTTTACTGGCGACTGGGAAACGAATCGCCGGACGGCCAGATGCGCCGATCCCAGTTAATGGGCGATCAATCCTCGGTTCGACCGTTTTCGACTTGAGCGGCGGCCCGCCGATTGGCGGGCCGCCGCGCCACTTTTCTTTAGCTCTCAGCGGAGCTGAATTACCACGACATCCCGACAAGTCGACTCGCGTTTGCGTCCATCTTCGATCTCGTCAGCAAGACCCTCGCGACGCGAGTTCTTGTGCCATCTTCGTTATCTTCTCGGAAAGATCGATGGCGAAAACGAGCCTTGACGCCAAACGGTCGGTCGGACGAGTTGGACGACGAAATGTCCTATTCCAATTCCGATTTCAAGGATGCATTTGCCCGCAAGAGCCGCGGAAAGCGCCACACCCGTCTCGTGCCTTGGATGCCTCGCTTTTTTGGGAGAACAAGTCGTAAAACATAAGTGCTTTCGTCGGAGACTCGCCTCGCCGTGTCCTTGCACTTGGAAGGATTCCCGACAGACATAAGGTTTTGCACCATGAAAAAAAGCAATTCACCAGCGCAGACGTCCCAAGAACAACTGATCGTCTCCCTGATCGAGAGTCTTCCGAGCAAGAGCTCGGCGGTTCGGGAGAAGTCGCGCAAGCAGTTGGTCGATATCGGACATGCCGCTGTTATTCCACTATTACGTACGTTGAAAGATCCCATCGAACACGTTCGCTGGGAGGCGGCAAAGGCGCTCGACGCGATCGGCGACCCGGCTGCGGCCGACGCTTTAGTAGAGGCGTTGGATGACGCGAGTGACGACGTACGATGGGTGGCCGCTCAAGCACTCATCGCGCTGGGCTGGGATGCTGCCAAGCAGGTGCTGCTCTCTCTGTTGCGAAATGCGGACTCGAACGGAGTGTGCGCCGGTGCGCATCACGTGTTGTCGAACTTCGCCAAGTGCAAATCAGGTCAGTTTCTCAAGCCGGTCGTGAATTGCTTGCAAGGGTACGAGCCCGGCGTGTGCGTTCCGCCAGCAGCACTGACTGCATTGAAGTCACTGCGGAAATCGCGGCCAATTCGATAGCGGCTGATAAAGCGAGCCCTTGTCCATTTTGCCCTGCAAGTTGCTTTTCGTATAAATAAGGAATTGAGCTCTTCATTTTTCGACGGCAGAGAGATCACCGGTCGTTTCTTCAGTCGAATACATCGGCCGTCTGCGGACATCACCATCGTTTGGAAATGCCGGAGCCGTAACTTGGAGCGGGGGGTGTCGGTGCCGTTCACTGGCCACGATCGATTGCGATTACGGGGTCGCCATCTCTTTTCTCGAAACACCCTCTGGATCATCCGAGTCGAACGCTCGATGCAGCCATAGGTCATATACGATCTTCACGCATCGGCGACACGCTTTTCCGAAGTTCATTCCCAACACGGAAGACCAAAGAGCAGAACGACTTCGCCGAAGCCGCAACTGGCATCTCCAAGATTCCTTGCCGGTTCACCAAACATTTGTGGTTGAGCCCACGTATAATTCCGTGCAATGAAGCTCCTCATCTTCAAACTCGTTGCTGTCACCGTCAGCTTTGTACTGGCTGTCCCACCCGGATGGTGCTGCGGCGTCTTTCAGAACGAGCGGTCTCCCTCCACCTCGGTCAAGGCGAATTGTTGCCATCGGACGCCACCGAAGCAGTCGTGCGATCCGAAGGGGGCTCCGGGCAAGCCCTGTGTCCAGTGCTGCTGTTCACGAGATGCGGCGCTGCCTGAGAAACAAGTGCAGCAGCCCGTCGCTTCGAGCCTTGTCCTGCCTGCCGTATCGGCCGATTTCGCTGTCGATCTTGGCTCGATAATCGGCGGCGAAACGGCTGACTCTCTTCTCCATGCGGGTATACGGCAGCACGTTCTCCAGTGCGTTTGGCGCTGCTGATCTCGCATTGCGCCACTCTTTCCCTTTCCCGATTTATTTTTTCTGTCTCATGGCCGTCGTACTGCGCCCATCGTCTGCGCAGCGATCGCTGATTCCCAAAACGGCATCATTCACTGGAGAGATTTCCATGATTACGAAACTATTTGCTGGTTCCGTGCTCGGTCTCGGGCTCCTGCTCACTGGAGCCGCCGCCGACCAGAAACCGCAGGACTGCTGTTCTGCGAAACTCGCTTGCTGCAAGGAGAAGAGTGCTTGCTTTAAGGCGGACTCCAAGCCCGCCTGTTGCGAAAAGGGGCTGAAGTGCTGTGCAGAGAACAAGGGGTGTTGTGCCTCTGTTCAACATTCTTCCACGAAAGGCTCGGCGCATTCCGCCGAGGCGAAGACTTGCTGTGCTCCCCAGAAGGCGGTTGCAACCGTCGCCAACTGCTGCATGACGAAGTTGGCCTGCTGCACTAGCACGTCAGCCTGCTGTTCCCCCGATACAAAGCTTGGCTGCTGCGAGTCGGCAAAAAAGTGCTGTGCCGACAACCAGGGCTGCTGTGCTGGCGTTCAGAAATGCTGCATCGAAGGATCGAAGTGTTGCGACGAGGCGAAGGCTTGCTGTGGCTCTCACCTTAAGATAGCGGCGTAACGCCTGACTGCCTCGGTTCGTAACAGACTCTCGGCGGAAGGTGATTTCCGCCGAGAGTCTGGTTCTCTTCGACTCACGGTGCCCGTCTATCGCTGACGGATTGCGTTCCGCTTTCAGCTTGGCTGGTAGAATGAGTGTCATCGCCCCGCCCTTTCGGTCGTGATCGGCCGGAACAGTCTGACGGGTGACCGCATCCGCACGCCTGAAAGTTACCTTCATCATGACAATTGACCCCATTTGCGGCATGACCGTGGATGAAGCGACCGCTCGGAGCGCCGAACGGGACGGTCGGACTTTCTACTTTTGCAGCGAACGTTGCTCCCAGAAGTTCCTCGCTGGTGCGGAAAAGGTCGAGCCAAAGCGGCACACCCACGATCACGTACATCCTGAGCCCGCACCACAAATACATCTGAATGGTGCCAAATACGTTTGTCCGATGCACCCGGAAGTCCAGAGCGTTACACCGGGAAATTGTCCTAAGTGCGGCATGGCCTTGGAACCCGCACGACCTGTCGCTCCTAAGCGGAAAGTCATCTACACGTGCCCAATGCACCCGGAGATCGAGCAGGACGGCCCAGGAACATGCCCAAAGTGCGGCATGGAATTGGAGCCGAAAACGGTCGAGCCAGGAATGGAGCAGGACGATTCGGAACTGCGGAGCATGACCCGCAGATTTTGGGTCTGCCTCGTTCTAACTGTTCCCGTGCTGTTGCTCGCCATGTGTCCAATGCTCGGCGTGCCGGTGGACCGTTGGCTCGGAGCCACGTTGCTTTCGTGGCTGCAACTTATTCTGAGTACGCCGGTGGTTTTGTGGGGTGGATGGCCGTTCTTCGATCGTGGTTGGAGGTCCGTCGTCACTTGGAACCTCAATATGTTCACACTGGTCGCCATCGGCACCGGTGCGGCTTACCTCTACAGCCTCGCCGCCGTGCTGTTTCCGGTTCTTATTCCCGAAAGTTTTCGGCATCACGGGCGGGTCGAGGTCTACTTCGAGGCGGCGGCAGTGATCACCACCTTGGTCCTGCTGGGACAGATGTTGGAGCTAAGAGCCAGACGCCGCACCGGAACAGCCATTCGGGAGCTGCTGTCGTTGGTCCCGCCCACGGCTCGGATCGTGCGTGAAGGTAACGAACAGGAAGTGCCGCTGGAAGAAGTTCGGCAGGGCGACATTCTGCGTGTGCGTCCCGGCGAGAAAATCGCCGTGGATGGCAAGCTCACGGAGGGAAAAAGTACGGTCGATGAGTCGATGATTACTGGCGAACCGATGCCGGTCGAGAAGCAGAACAATGATCCGGTGATCGGTGGGACGGTTAATCAAACTGGCTCATTCTTGATGGTGGCCGAGAAGGTCGGTCAGGACACGGTACTCGCTCAGATCGTGAACATGGTGGCCGATGCGCAGCGAAGCCGTGCGCCGATCCAGAAAGTCGCCGACCACGTGGCAGGGTATTTTGTGCCTGCCGTCGTGCTGATCGCCATTCTCACATTCTTGGTGTGGGCCATCGCTCATCCGGAGCAGCCAGCTTTGGCTTGGGCTTTCGTCAATGCGGTAGCCGTCCTGATTATCGCCTGTCCCTGCGCCCTGGGCCTCGCCACGCCGATGTCGATCATGGTCGGCATCGGCCGAGGAGCGAAGGAAGGTGTTCTCATCAAGAACGCCGAAGTGCTGGAAACGCTGGAGAAGGTCAATACGGTCGTGGTCGATAAGACCGGCACCCTGACGGAGGGTCGACCGAAGCTGACCGAATGTCTCCCCGCTCCATCCTTTTCGGAGGAAGATCTTCTTCGTTTCGCAGCCAGTGTCGAACAGAACAGCGAGCATCCGTTGGCGCACGCCATCGTTGCGGGAGCCAAAGATCGGGGCCTCACCCTCCCGACCGTGGAAGAGTTCGATTCCGTAACGGGGGGTGGTGTACACGGCAGAGTCGAAGGGAAACTCATTCTGATCGGAAGGCGGTCGCTGCTCGCAAGCAAGAAACTGCAGAACTTCGCTGTACTGGATGGCCGAGCCGACGAGTTGCAGCAGCAAGGTCGCACGGTGATGTACGTCGCTGTGGGTCAAGAATTCGCCGGGCTGGTCGCCGTCTCCGATCCGATCAAGCCCTCGACGCTGGAGGCAGTGCGAACTCTGCACGACCTGGGGATGCGGATCATCATGCTCACCGGGGACAACGAAAAGACCGCCAGGACGGTTGCTGAGAAGCTCGGGATTGACGAGTTTCAAGCAAGCGTGCGCCCGGAGGACAAGCTCGAACGAATCAAGGCATTGCAAACTGAGGGCCGCAAGGTGGCGATGGCGGGTGACGGCATCAATGATGCTCCCGCTCTGGCTGAAGCCGATGTCGGAATTGCAATGGGAACCGGAACCGACGTGGCGATTGAATCGTCGGGCGTCACGTTGGTCAAAGGTGACCTGCGGGGCATCGTGAAGGCAATCGAACTCAGTCGCCGCACGATGCGGAACATTCGCCAGAACCTCTTCTTCGCGTTGATCTACAACGCTCTCGGAGTGCCGATTGCGGCAGGCGTCCTGTACCCGATCTCGCATCACCTGCTCCTCAATCCAATGATCGCTGCCGCCGCCATGAGTTTCAGTTCCGTTTCGGTCGTCGCCAATGCTCTGCGTTTAAGAACTATGCGACTGAACTAGGTTCAAAGCCGTCGCACCATCAAAATGAATCATCATTTGAACAGAGCCGTGTCGGACGTCAGGAGGCCGGCTGCTCCGCCTCCTCCGCCCGCTGAATGGACCGTCGCGTTGCGGCACCGGACGATGGTTCCGTCAGTTGGTGATAATTATTAATCACCTGAGCTAAACGACCGCGAACAACGATTGAAGATCAAGAATGCCACAAGAGACACCCTGGTTCACAATCGAGGGGAGCCCGTTTCTCTCCGGGCAAACCTGGATTGATGCCGAGCAGTCGTACAATTTTTCGCTCGTCTCGGAGAACGCATCGAGCGTAACGCTGTTGCTTTACAGCAAGGACGATTTTTCGACCCCTTTGTTTCAGTTGCGATTGGATCCGCTCACTCAGAAGCTCCGCGACATCTGGTTCTGCCGGATCCCTGGTCTCGCCGTCCACGGTGCGCGGTATTACGCTTGGAAGGTTGACGGTCCACTGCCGAACGGCCCCGCGCTGCAACACGCGTTTGAGCCGCAGAAAATCCTTCTGGACCCGTTCGCCCGCGAGGTCTATTTTCCGCCGGAGTTTGATCGCTCGGCGGCGGAGCGTCCGGGTTCTAACGCCGGCATGGCGCCGCTCGGTGTGCTGGTAACACACGAGACGCCCTTCCCCTGGACCGTGTCCTTTCGGCGAGCCTGCAATTTCTTTTTCGGCGGGCGATTTGGTGGTTTGGGCAGGCTGAGGGCCGGTCGGACTACGCGGCTGCGAGATTGGCGAGGTTGGCCTGATAGTTCCAAGGCATCCACGCGGCCGGAGCGGCGGCCACTTCGTCGGCGTGTCGGAACAGCGCGGTGAGGTAGTCGAACGGGTTGACGCCGTTCAGTTCGCACGTGTGAATCAGGCTCATGTATTGATCGCCGACGGCGGCGCCGTTGAGCGTCTTGTAGAACAGGGCGTTCTTGCGGTGCAGGATGGCCTTTTTCAAGGCCCGTTCGCAGATGTTGTTGTCCAGCGGCGCGCCGGGCTGCCGCAGAAACAGCGTCAGCTTCTCCCAGTGCCGCAGCAGGTAATTGATCGCCGCACCCAATCCCGAATTGGGTTCCACCCGCCGTTCCTCGAACTGCCGGGAGAGCCACGTTCGCAACTGGTCCATCATCGGACCGCTTTCCGCCTGGTGGAACGCCAGCCGTTCCTCGGCCGTCATCTGACGTGTCGCGTGCATCGTTGCGGTACACCACTTCCAGCGCCTCCAGGACGTACCGGGTCTCCTCAGGAAAACGCTCACTGACGTCCACGAACTGCCGCCGGCCATGTGCCAGGCAGTTGGCCACGATCGTCGGCAGTTCCTTGGGCAGATTCCGGGAGAGGGCATCACACATTTGGATCGGTGGCGGAAGATCGGCGGCGCGCTGCCGCAGCACCTGGTCCAAGTTTTCACCCGCATGCTGTTTGCCGCTGAAGAACAGAGCGATGCGGTGTCCCGCCGACTTGGCGACGATACCCGAAGTGAACGTTCCCGTTCGTTCCGATGAGGCCGGGGTGAGGTCCTCACTGGACTCGTCAGCCTCGGCCGAGGTCTGCGAGTTCTCTTTGGCGTGGACCAGCTCCAGGATTTTCACGGTCGTGTCGTCGTTATGCAGGACCGTCCCCTGGGCCGCTTGACGAATCAACTCGTCCGAAGCGGTGCGCAGTGTCGGCGCTTGGGCCGAGACGATCTCCCATTGCGTCGAGGCCGGCAGCGGAATTCCCAGGCTCTTTTGCAGCTTGTCCTGACGATAGAAGGGTTGCCCGGTCCCGTACTTGAGCAGGGCCACCATGCTGGCGACTGTGGCATCGTACTTCTCGGCGCCGACGACCGCCGCAGGCGCTTGCGCTGTGAAGATCTGGCCGCACAGATTGCAGCGCAGCTTCTGCAGTTCGTAAATCGCGGCCGTGACCGGCGGCTGCCCCACGAACCGGATCAGTACCCCGGGACGGTTCATGGCATAGGCCGTTCCCCGTTCACAGGACGGACAGGGATCTCCCGGCTGGAGCGACTCGTGTGGAACCTTGATCCGGTTCGCACCCGGATAGTTGTCGGCCCCATTGCGGCCGTGGCCTGTTTTGCGTTCCTCAGATTCTCGAGGCGGCAGCGCTGCTGGTTCGGCCGAGGCCGCCGGGACTGGCTGATCCCGGCCGATCACGTGGGCTGTCTTCTCGGTCCGCGCTCCGAACAGCAGCTTCCGCAGCCGAGTGATGCTGACGTTCTTGTCGTCGATCAGTTCGGTGATGTAGGCGTAGGATTCGAACAACGCCCGGATCAGTTTGAGATCGCCCTCCTCAAGACCAGCCTGCTCGACGCGGCGCAGCAGCTCTTGCCGCTTCTGGTCATTCATTTCCAGGATCTCCGGCGGCGGACGTCTCATGGGACAGCCGGCATCGCACAGGAACAATCGCTCTGCCGGCGGAAGGAACTCGCGAGCCGTCGGCGGCACGGGGTGTATCAAGAATCGGCCGATGGAGGCAAGACGAGCCGGCACGTGTGGGCTGGAGCATGGCTTCTCCAAAGATCAGGCGGGTGCCACGGGACGCCAATTCGGCGCGGCTTTCGTCCCCTCGGGATCGCCCGCACACAGCAAGACCTGCAGCTGATACGCGGCCAGCGCTTTGGCACGCTGGTCGGCGCCGGCCGGCCACCAGCGAAATCGGCCCTCGGAAAGTCGCTTGTGACACAACCAGTATCCCTGACCGTCGTACATCAGCACCTTCACGGCTGTCCCCCGCCGATTGCGGAAAGCGAAGACGATCCCCTGAAACGGATCCTGGCCCAGAGCCTCTTTGCACAACCGCACCAATCCATCGATTCCGTTGCGGAAGTCCACCGGTTCGATGGCGACCAAAATCCGCATCTGGGGAGTGAGCTGTAGCATCAGCCGGTCCCCCAGAAGTCGCGTCCCAGAGCCGCGACGTCCGGGGCCGTGCTCCCCCGCCACTCGATCCGCAGTCGTGCACCGCCGCTGTTCTCGAATTGGATGACGCACTCAAGAGGAGAAGCGAACGCTGAGGCGGGCAACTCCTCAAAGCGGCAATCTACCCCGGACTGCCGCGGTCCAGCCGGGGGAGACGTCTTCTCCTTGAACCGCTTCTTGAGGTGGTAGTAGTCAAGCCTCAAGGTTTTGGCCGTGCGATTTACACCATGTCGGCCGGCAAGTTCCACGGCTTCGCCCCACAGGGCTGCAGGAATGCGGTCGCCTCGCTTACGCCCTCGCCGCCACCCGGTCAACCGCTCTGCCGCGAGTGACAAATCGGCCGGAACCTCCCTCCGTTTCTTCCGCTGCATCGGCTGTCCTCCAGAAACCCAGCATTGGGACAGCCACGATACCAGGGGGGCGAAAACAGTTCATACGCGCTTGCCGAAAGCACACGACCTTGGCCAGCCGCCGCCTGTGGCTCGGCACCACTGTGTCCTTTCGGCAAGCCTGCAATTTCTTTCCGCCCGCACGGGCGACTTGGTGGTCTGGGCAGGCTGAGGGCCGGTCGGACTACGCGGCTGCGAGATTGGCAAGGTTGGCCTGATAGTTCCACGGCATCCACGCGGCCGGAGCAGCGGCCACCTCGTCGGCGTGCCGCTGCAACTCGGTCAGGTAGTCGAACGGGTTGGCCCCGTTCAACTGGCAGGTGTAGATCAGGCTCATGAACAGATCGCCGACGGCGGCGCCGTTGCGGGTCTTGTAGAACAGGGCGTTCTTGCGGTGCAGGATCGCCTTCTTCAAGGCCCGCTCGCACATGTTGTTGTCCAGCGGGGCACCCGGCTGCCGCAGGAACAGCGTCAGCTTCTCCCAGTGCCTGAGCATGTAGCCGATCGCGCCGCCGAGGGCCGAATTGGGTTCGGCCCGCCGCTCGTCGAACTGCCGGGTCAGCCACGCTTGCAGCCGGTCCATCGTCGGCCCGCTCTCCTCCTGATGGAACGGCAGGCGTTCCTCGGGCGACATCTGACGCTCTCGCGCCAGGGCGTCGTTGCGGTAGACCACGGCCAGCGCTTCCAGCAGATACCGGGACTCCTCGGGAAGCGATCGTAGACGTCGACGAACCGCCGCCGGGCATGGGCCAGGCAGTTGGCCAGGATCGTCGCAACTTCTCCGGGCAGATTGCGCGAGAGGGCATCGCACATCTGGATCGGCGGCGGCAGCTCGCTGGCGCGGTGCGCAGGACCTCGGCCAGGTTCTCGCCCGCATGCCGGCGGCCGCTGAAGAACAGCGCGACCCGGTGGCCGGCCGACGGCGACCATGCCCGAGGTGAACGTTCCCGTTCGCTGGGACGAATCCGGGGAGGGGTCCGCTGCATCGGATGCCGTCTTTTCCTTGGCGTTGCATCAGTTCCAGGATCTTGACCGTCGTGTCATCGTTGTGCAGCACCGTCCCTTGCGCCGCCTGCCGGATCAACTCGTCGAAGCGGGCGCAGCTCCGGGGCTCGCGGCCGCGACGATGTCCCACTGGGTCGAGGCCGGCAGCGGAACTCCCAGGTCCCCCTGCAGCTTTCGAGGCGGTTGAACGGCAGTCCGCTGCCGTACTTCAACAGAGCCATCATGCTGCCGGCCGTGGCGTCGTACTTCTCGGCGCCGGCTCCCTCCGGCGCCTGAGCGGTGAAGACCTCGCCGCACAGATTGCAGCGCAGCTTCTGCAACTCGTAGATCGCCGCCGCGATCGGCGGCTGCCCCATGATCCGCACCAGCACGCCCGGGCGGCTCTGGCGTAGACCGTTCCCTGTTCGCAATCCGGGCAGGGGTCGCCAGCCTTAAGCGATGCGTGCGGAACCTTGATCCGCTCAGCGCCCGGATAGCCGTCGGCCCCGTTGCGGCCATGACCCTTTTTCCGTTCTGCCGGCTCTTCAGCAGCCAGGGACGCCTGTTCGGTCGAGGGTGTTTGAGCCGGCTGATCGCGTCCGACCACGTTGGCCGTCTTCTCGGTTCGCGCCCCGAAGAGCAGCTTCCGCAGCCGGGTCATGCTGGTGTTTTTGTCGTCGATCAGTTCGGTGACGTAGGCGTACGATTCGAACAACGCCCGGATCAGCTTGAGATCTCTCTCTTCAAGACCCGTCTGCTCGGCGCGGCGCAGCAGCTCTTGCCACTTCTGCTCATTCATCTCGATGATCTCCGGCGGCAGACTCTTCATCGGACAGCCGGAACCCCACAGGAACAATCGCTCTGCCCGCGGAAGAAACTCGCGAGGCACTGACGGCCGGGGGTGTATCAAGAACCAGCCGATCGACGCAAGATGAGCCTGCACGCAGGGGCTGAAGGATCGTTCCTCGATCGATCATGCCGGCACCACGGGGCGCCAACAGGGCGCGGCTTTCGTGTTCTCGGGATCCCCTGCACACAGCAATACCTGCAGTTGATGGGCGGCCAGGGCTTTGGCGTGCTGATCGCCGCCGGCCGGCCACCAGCGGAACCGGCCCTCGGAAAGGCGCTTGTGGCACAGCCAAAAACCTTGACCGTCATACAGCAACACCTTCACAGCGGTCCCCCGTCGATTCCGGAAAGCAAACACGGTCCCTTGAAACGGGTCTTGGCCGAGGACTTCTTTGCATAAGCGAACCAAGCCATCAATACCGTTTCGAAAATCGACCGGCTCGATCGCCACCAGGATCCGCATCTGGGAAGCGAGCTGCAGCATCAGCCGGCCCCCCAGAAGTCGCGTCCCAGAGCTGCGACATCCGGGGCCGTGCTTCCCCGCCACTCGATCCGCAGTCGTGCACCCTCGCTGTTCTCGAATTGGATGACGCATTCAAGCGGAGCAGCGAACGCTGAGGCGGGCAACTCCTCAAAGCGGACATCTGCTGCCGACTTCCGTGGTCCGGTCCGGGACGACGTCTTCACCCGTTTCTTGAGGTGATAGTAGTCGAGTCCCAGGGCCCGGGCCGTGCGATTGACACCGTACCGGCTGGCCAGCTCGGCGGCTTCAACCCAAAGCGTTGCGGGGATGCGGTCGCCTCGTTTACGCCCTTGCCGCCATCGCTCCAACCGTTCCGCCACGCCTGACAAATCGGCCGGGACTTCCCGTAGTCTGCTGCGCTGCATCGGCTGTCCTCCACGATCCAAGGATCTGGACAGCCACGTTACCGGCCAGGCAAAAACCGTTCATACGCGCTTGCCGAAAGGACACGGACGATCGAAGAAAGAGGCCCAGGTCGTGTCAGGTCGAAGGGCGCGGCCAGGACGCGGGTTCTATGCAGACGCAGACTGAAGGTCCGGCGAATCGTGATTTGCTACGGAACGCAAAGAGATGCAAAGAGCCGCCGATCGACTACTTTCAGACAGCCCGGCGATCGCGTGCTTGCAGTAACCGGGTCTTTAGCTCGGCATCGTACTGTTTCCTGAGTTCTGGGTTGAGCAAAAGCCAGGCGTCTAACGATCGCTTTGACAACCCGTAGATTGGATCGTACTGCTCCCGTTCCGTAAGTGCCGGCGCCGATGCCGAGACGCCGAAATAGTGACTTGAACTTCACGATCTCCCTCATGTGACGTAGTCATGGCGGCCGGCGATTGATCTTGAGGTCGGCGATTGGTCAGGCGCCCGACCCAGCACGCAGCTCTGGATGATTCCTTGCTCAGTCTCAGTTCGAATGCTGCGACCAGATGGGCATAGGCCGCGGTCATTATTCCAGGCTGGCCGCGGCCTGATTCAACAGCGCGCCCACTCCCGCAGTGTGGCGGCAATCTTTCGGGCCGGTTATCCAGTAAGTCTGCGATTGTCACAAGCGGCTCGACCCGAAGTTCAACGCCGTAGCGCGGCCCTGGATCCGGCTCCGAGACATCGCGGGGTCTAATCAACCTTAACGGCGCGACACACCGGACAAGCCGGCGGCCCGCGGCCGTGTTGATGGTCTTCTGGATATTCTGGGCCTTTCGGTTAGCCTCCATGTGCTCCTCTTGGCTCAGATGACCAGCAGTCATTCGTCGTTACCTCCCTGCGAAAACGGCCTCATGCGATTCACCGACTGCGAGGGCTGGCACGAATGGTGCCACTTAGCTGTAGACGTGCCCCGATCGTAACCTTGAAGGAGAAGGTTTGCGACAAGCTTCATCCAGCCGATGCCGACGCGGAAAAGCCGTAGAACAACGCGTGTGGACATAAAATCGGGATGAGAGGACAATCCCTCCGCTACCTGAGACGGTTTGCGGTTTTGCTCAAAAGGCGTTTGCCGTGACCAACGGAACAAAGGCAGCGGCCTCCTTCGGGGCCACCATTGAACGGCTTGCAAGCAGACGTATCGCAGCGGTGACGGCACGGCTTGCGATCAGGTTTTGCTGCTTCGCAAAGGAGCCGGACCACGCCAAGCAGGTCATAAAACGCTTGTCGCTCTTTGCCGGTGTCGAAGCGGCAGAGGTCGGACCACTGCCGCGAGGGGCCTCGCCGAAGTATTTCGAGTTATCCGGTCGCGGGCCCACGTGATCGATCAGTGCGGTCTGGTTCTGGGGACATTCAACAAACACGCGAACTTACAGGACTCGGACGACATGCTTGCCGAGCTGGCATCGCAGCTTTTGGATGCGGTCGGCGCCGCGCTGGCCTTCGATCCGAGGGAGGGCGGCAAATTGATCCACCGGGCAGTTAGCGATGATGTTGCGACGGGTGGACACATGGGGAATTCAAGCCTCGGCGCGCGCGATGTGCCGATTGATCCCTCCGAACGCGGCCCGCTCGGAATTCTTTGGCCAGGTGGGACCCCGAAATGGTGGCGGCCGGCATTGTGACCAGCCGAATCGCGATGCCCCGAAAACCTGCCTGACGAAGTAGGAATCAAAGATCCGTCTGCAGCATCGTCAGCGGCCAAGAAAACACTGCGATGAAGGCATCCGTCGCGGACGCCGCCGGAACGGCCCCCGACACGCATGCTCCCATTCACATTTGTCGGTCACGCGGGCGCGAGTCCACCACGGCCCGCTCGACCGTCGGCTCCCAATTCGCCGCGGACGCCGTGTCCGACGGCCGAATCGCGATTTGCTATTGTTTGCTACGGTTTGCAAATCGAGCGTCGAGTCAGCCGAGCCTTGGCGAGAGTGAGGTCTACGTTTGCCCGCGAACGTGGCCGCCAAAGCCGCTGGCCGCCCGCAGGACGCGAGCTGGGATCGGGACGATCGCAGGAGGCCCGGCTTGTCTCGGTTTCGAATGTTGCGGCCGGAACGCGGATCGGGGGGACGACGGAGCGAGTGAGCTTCGAATCGCGGTTTGCTACGGCTTGCGCGGGAGTGCAAATCGGGAACGAGGCTCATGCCTTACACCACCTGATCCGACCTGGTGCCAATCGTCATCCTCACTTCGTTCGTCATGTGCGGCCGTTTTCAGCGCGATGGAGCGCGGGAAACCGCCGACTTAATGCCGTCGTCGGGTTCCCTGCCATCTGGCACACTCCGCCTTTGGCGAGACGTTCGAGCTCGTGCTCCAGATCGGTTCGGCTAAATTGACCCCATTCAGCAGCAAAGACGCTGGCCACGATTCGCCAACGCAGCATCTCCTCAACTGGCTCTCGAGAAACCCGAGACCTGGAACGCTGGCCCTCGTCACCCATCGCGTCGGCAACTGCCTTTGCCACGAGTCCGGCGTTCCCGTCAATTGCCAATCGATACACTCGGACAGCAGACTTCGCGGCCCTGGACCACGACGTATCGCCTTCTCCCGTATTGATCTCGTCCAGGCGATTGACCAGATCCTCGGCTTTGAAGGCGGCCACTGTGTCGATAATTGGTGCCGCCCAGACACGCCAGTGGGTGGCCTCTCCCTCCGCACTTTGTGGCGTGCCAGCGAGGTAGTACAGCGGTCCCCAAGCCCGCAAATCTCCCATTCGCCGTGCATCATCCGCGGCAAGCCGAGCTTCGACATCGGCAAGCCGCTTCACCTTTGCGTCGGCCAGCCAACTTTCGTCAATGCCATTTTGCACTTGGGATCGCCTCTGTGGTTGAGTCGTCTCGCCGCGGGTTTGGCGTCCACGAGCCTCCTTTCGTCGCACCCAAGTCCGCGGGTATCAGGTTTGCGGGAAAAATGTAAAATCCCGTCACCGCGCCGGCAAGCGAATTTCCAGCCAGCGCGACAGGGAACGACACGGTGCCCTATCGGCGTACCCCGTGAAGCCCAGCGTCTGATCCCGATCGTAACGCCGTGCGTGAGTGATTGCGAGAAATTTCCGGAGACCGCTGCCGCCCGCATCGTCTGGACGCCCTGGGCGTGCCCTATCTAGCGTCCGCTGCGCCTTCGAAACGCGACGTTTGAACGTTGCCGAGATCCCGAATCGCCCGGCACGCCCCGGAAAGCCACACGTTTTTCCGCACGTGTTCTGTGTGCCGGATTCCCATACGTTTTGGCGGAATGCGGCCTCAGGCTGCGTGAACGGGTTAAATACCTGGAAATCGACGGCAGAATTCGAACCTTTTTTCGGGGCTTCGTTGCGGCTTCTAATGGCCGCGGAAGCAGCCATTCCTCTACTACTTTAAGCGATCAAGTCGGCAATGATTTCGGGAAGGGGGATAAGGTCTCGGGGACGAGGGAAACAACCTGCGCACAGTGTTCGACGGGAACCAACGCCCGTTCGTACTTGGCATGGCCCGGTTCACCGCCCGGCTTCTTGCCGCTCACTCTCTTCTGAGTGCCGGCTTGCCATGCGGATGCTCGCTGCTGGGCGGCAGCGACGATTTCCGCGGAGTTTTGTTGAGCCGTGCCTTGAGGTCCGCAACCCTTGCTCCAGCCGGGCGATCGTTTCCGCCATCTGCAGAAAGATCGCCTGGGCCTCGGGCGGAATGCGGTTCCAGAGCTCCGGCGACATCCGGTCCATGCCGGTGATGTCGCCGAAATCGTCAAATTGGGGAAAGAGCAATTTCCCAGCCGATTCACCACGGCGTGAGAGCGCTTACGATCTCATGAACAAACCCCCGCCGAATACAAACGAAAGATGGCGAAATGACTTGCAAACGTTCAAGTGCCATTCCGCCTGTCCCTCTTTTGGCCCCCATCGAGAAAGAACAGCTCCGAGGGCTTGAGTGCGCCTCTCAATTCGTTTGCTTCACAAGCACGACTCTAAAGCCGATCGAAAAATTCGAAAAGTCCGCTGGCGACGCACCGCTGCGGCATGAGGACCTACAGTATTGCGCTGCTCAAGTTCCAGCTTCCACCTCGATGGATGTGGGCAACTCCGTGATCTCGCGCCTTGGGATCCTCTCCCGCCAACTAATCGAGGAACGTACCAATCACGGCACCATTCCCAAACGTTTCCGTGCATGTCATACAGGCCCCATTTGTTTGGCATTTTCCGACCCACCAAATGGGGACAACTCGCCTACAGCCCAGGCGTTTCTGTCGAACCAGCCGTAATTCGCCAGCTGCGATTCAGCGTCACCGAATGAATATCTCGTTTTTGTGCCCGCTCGACACGCGTACTCCCATTGTGCCTCGGTTGGCAAGGTATATTCCCAATCGGCCGATATACGTCCTTCTTTGCGTTCCGCACGAGTCAGCCTCTTACAGAACGCAACGGCATCATTCCAGGACACGTACGTGCCCGGATAATTGTCTCCCTCCTCCATGTATGCGTGGCCTCGCCAGGGGGTTGTACGCATGTTCTTTTGCCATTGCCCTTGCGTTACCTCATGAGTTGCAATCCAAAATCCGTTCGTTAAAGTCACTGCAACCTGATTCTCAGTCGGAGAGACGTCTCGTTGCGTATTCGGGTTGCCCATCAAAAACTGTCCAGGCGGACACCACGCCATTTGCATCCGCAGACCATTATCATTGCGAATGCGAGCCGATGGCGGGCCGCAGATGCCCTCTGAAGCAGTGCAATCTATAAGTACAATGCACAACGGTATGGCAAATACCTTAACGAAGAGGCTCGATTTTTGAAAAACGCCGCTTAATATCATGGTTCACTATTTCGATACAGAACTAAAAGAAAGCGACAGACGTTGGCGCATGCCTCTGCCACCATACATGTAGGCACACGCACTGCCAACGTCGGCACTCGTTTTCACCGCGGGCCGTGCCAATGAAAGACCAATGCAAACTATACAGTAACGTACAATTTCAATGTGGCGCACGCCTCCTCGAAATCAGATTGTACCCACGTTAGATCATAGCCTCACTGGCCTGGCGAATCCATTCCCACACCGCATACACCTCTCAAGCAAACGCCTACCGCTGTGGCCCTTTCTGAATCTTTGCCGGTTTTTCGCGGAGAAGTGGTAGAGGAATGGCCCGCCCATCTGCGCCTCACGCCTGCCATTGTACCGCAACACGCATGCTTGAGTTGGAGCCGTCACGGAAGACGACGGAGCCGCTGCGATCTTCGATAATCTCAACCGTTTTCCCGGACACGCGGAAAAACGACCGAATTACGGGAGGCCGAGGGGCGGACCCACCGGCACCGTCGTTTGCGAGCTGATGATTACTTTCCCACGGCGGCCTTCACTCCGCCCTTTAAGAAGCGGGCACAGCCTCCAAGACCGAGAACTGGGACTGGTCCGCACAACGCGATTGAGTTGCAAGCCGCTGGACGCAAATAATTGTGCGAATTCAGCCTCCGTCCGTTCCCGCCCCCCGTGGGTCGCGTGGAGCATTTCGAGGTCGATCAGGACGGCGGTTGCATCCTTATCATTGGGTGTCACCACCAGTTCAACGAGCAGCACTTTTCCCTTCCCCTGCATGGAGGTCCGCATGTTCTTCAGGATGGTCTGGGCGTGTTCGTCATCCCAGTCGTGAATGATATTCTTGGCGATGTAGGCGTCGGCCGACGGGACCGCGTCGAAAAAGCTTCCACCGACGACTTCGCAGCGATCCAATAGCCCCGCCTTCTCAAGTGCCGAGCTAGCCCCCGGGACGACGCTCGGAAGGTCGATCAATCCGCCGCGTAATTGCGGATACCGGTTGAGGATCTGAGAGATGAGGTATCCGTGTCCGCCCCCCACGTCGACCAGCTTGCGGATGGTGGAAGTCGTACTCCTCCACGACGGCCCCCGCGGCAATGGCGGACATCGCCGTCATGGCTCCGTTGAATGCTACTGCAAACTCCGCGTCGGTTTCGCAGTATTCGAAGAACCCCATCCCGTGAACGTGCTCGAAGGCGGGCTTTCCGGTCTCGACGCTGTGAAGAAAAGAGCCCCATCCCTTCCAATGTGGGGGCGCGGCTGAAAGAGGGCCATGGGTCGCATTGATTCCGGATGATTGGATGCGAGAGATCGCCCAATTCGGTCAGTTTGAATCGCTCTGGAGCGATCTCCTCGAAAATGCCCAGAGTCGCCAACGCGCGTCAGCAGTCGATAGACGGCTGACTTGTGAGGCCAACGGCATCCGCCAACTCGTCACTCGCCTTCGGGCCGCCCTCCAAGAGATCGGCCAGTTTGAGCCGTGCGGCAGCGTAAACCGCCGCGGCCACCCAATGACCCGTGATGAACTGCAACAGTCGCAACGCGGGCTTGACATCTGGTTCGCCAGCTTCGGTCATTGAATGCTCCGAGGGGATCTTGGCATTGAAGAGATGGCATCGAATCGAGCGTGGCTGATTTTAAGGTCGGGGACGCTGCCATGGAACAACGTGCCAGTCCCTGATCCATCATCCCGAGCAACCACCAAAGCAGGACCACAAACGCGGCCGCGGTTCCCAGTGCGATCCTCGCTCTTGCGCAGCCAGGGGCCGTAGAGGTGCTTCCGTACCAGCTTCTCCAGTGTCACCTTCCCTTCATTCAGGTGGGGAAACGGAATCCCCGCCGGCACTTCGGCTTGAGGAATTTGCACAACGGCCCCCACCCGTCCTGGACTTGAAAGGCAAGGAGACGATCGGCGGGGACGTGTGCTTGCACTTCCTGATTGTGCCGGTTGAAGACCTCGATGCACCGGTCATGGTCCCGCGGGGAACCGAGATTTTTCCCAGCAGCAGATCGACGAAGTTGAGAAAACGCCTGGCCCTCGGAAACGAAACGGAAAATGCGAAAACGATCGGTCGTTTCCTGCAACGTCAGAAAGCTCTGGAACCAGCGTTCCGGGGTCTGCGCACGGTCAGGACCACTTTGGCGTCGGGAAACTCGCGGAGCAATTCGCGATAATAAATGCTGGCGGGGAAATCGATGGTCGCCTCGTACCCGGCAAAAAGAGCGTTCCAGTCCATGGGGGCCGTCCCACTCACGAAGGCGTGCCAGGCCGGCAGATGGCTCGGGTCCTTTGTGATCTCCCGCATGTGGTAGC
>CAWHWU010000019.1:0-352429 GCA_963833105.1 uncultured Planctomycetaceae bacterium | reverse complement strand
CGGCCTTGCCTCAAAACGCCGTTTTGGCAGGTACTTTTGGGGCAAGCGAAGGAGTTTTGGGGCAAGATCGATAATTGGGTTCCAAAAATCGCGTGCTCATGACCCTGAAAGCGAACTCTGCTGTTCTGGTTTGACCCTGCGTAGCGTTTCTCTGGCCATCATTCCGATGAAATATTGGGTAGCGACACGAAACAGTTCTATCGGTTGGGCACCGCTTTCTCGGGCTTCGTCCAGTACGGTTTCGTATTTCGCTCGTTCGGCCTTGGACATCGCAGACTGAAGAAATGCCGGAAAGTCATGTTCGACGATTTTCAGCATCGTTCGGTCTGTTTCGGCTGGAGTGCTTGCTGCCACGATTAGTCCGATTGCGGTTACGGCAGAATCAATCTGCTGGAGCAGCCAGAGTTTCAATGAATTCTGGATTGAAGTTGCGCTGCTCGGTTGGGCGTCTCTTCCACGGTGCTAGCACCAGCAGTGCCAGGGCTATGCCAATTCCCATGATGGTGACGCACCACCACAAAGTCGGGTCCTTCATGACCTCGGGCAGTTTGTGGCTATATTTCGCGACAAGTTCTGGCGCGCCGAGAAGAATTCCGATGATTGATGCCACAGTCGAAATAATGAGGATAATTGCGGCAATAACGCCTTGTTTCGTAAACTGCATTCCCGCTCCAGAGACACGTTGACAGTGCGAACCGGGAGCGAGTACCATGCATTTACCACGGATACATGGTCCGTTCGCGGACACGCAAATGACTAAGAGCCAGCAGTTGCAAGCTGCTGGCTCTTTTAGTTTATCCGTCTTTGATTCAGTCGTTCCAGATCAGTTCGCCGCGAGCATCACGGGAACCGCCGCGAAATCGGGCCGCACGCCGAATTCGTGCATCGCCTGAATCAAGCAGCAGATGTTGTGGCAAAGGATTTTGCACAGCGCCTCGTTCTTCATGGCCACGGTCGTTTTGCTCCGCACGCTGTCGCCAAACTTGGCCTTGATCATGCTGTTCGCGGATTCAATGTTCGACCGCTTGTGGTAGCTGGCCATGAATTCCTCCCGGTAGAGGCTGAAGAAATGCAGCGCCTTGGCGTAGAGTCCGCCGACGCCGCCCGTCGCATTTGAACGGAACGGGATGTACGCCTTGGCCCCGTGCATGGCGATCGCCTGTAGGTTCCGCTCGCTCGAATACTGGTTATCCGCCGACACTTCCGAGACTTTGAAATTCTTGGCGGTCGTGTCGAGCAACGACGGGAGAATCGGGCTGTCGTTCGTGTTGCGGTCGTAAATCTCGGCAGCGGTAACAACGTGTGTGACCACCCCGACCATCAGGTGAACCTTCACCCAATCGTGTTCCTTCCTCTCGGCTCCGTATTTGTGGTCAAACCAGCGGTGAAACCGGCTGGTCGTAAAGCCGGTTGAATCGGCCGCGAAGTCTTGCTCGATGGCCGTGAGGGGCAGGCTGCTCCGTTCAATCAACTGAGTGAGAATCGGCGTCAGTTTCTCGTTTTCCAGGTGGCGAAAAATCGAGTTGTAGTGCGGGACGCTGCCGACGTGTCCCTTCGTGTGCGCGTCCTGAAGATCGCACATGAATCGCCGGCCGGAGAGAGTCGAGAACACTTTGAAGCACGCGCTGAACACCACGTCCGCGAGTGGAGCGCGTGGACGTCCCGTTGCCCGCGGAGGCTCTTCGATGCCTTTACACAATGCGGCGAGCAACTGCTGAAACAAATCCTTTTCAGCGACTTGGGCGCGATTGTAAGCAGGCCATTGCTGCGAATAGGTTTTGCGCTCGACGGTCTGTGAGAACGTCACCGATTCGGTGATTCGCTCGCTCCCGTCGTCGAATAGCTCGCGCTGCCGCACGATCCGCACCGCGTAAATATGCTTGCACGTGTGCCCGTGCATCTCGAAATCGGGGCACGTGCAGCACGGCGACTGATCGTCTGGATTGACAGTATATTTCTTCCCGTCCCCGGTCTGGCTCGGAACAACCCACTTGCCCCCGCGTTGCACGATCTTCGCCATCGCGGCCAAGATCATTCCCCGTTGTTCCCGGTCGAGCAGTTTCCAGTTCGTCATGGCTTTCCCCTCGTGTCTGTCAATATCATACTGCCAGACCGAAGTCGTGTCAATGACATCTTGACAGAATTTTGGAAAAAGCCTAAACTTCCCCCGTGGGAAAACAAAAGATTGAGGACCCCGTGATGGCGGCCGTTCGAGAACGGTTCGCCAAGTCGGGCCTAACGCAACAGGAACTCGGTGAGCGTATGGGGTACGCGCCCGGCTCGGCCCGACAGTCCGTGTCCCAGTTCCTCCAGAGCGGCGATCCGCAAATCGGTATGTTGCGTCGATTCGCCAGCGCGATCGGCGTTTCCTTGAAAACGTTGATTCAATGACAACGATGGAAACGCGAAAAAGAATCACGCGCGTACACTGTGGATGCGGGAAACCGCAAGGATTACCTATTGCGCCGTTGGGTATCGGCACATTGTCGACTTGCCGCCTTCAGCAGCACGCGACGTGCCCACTGTGACGAGGACTTGTCGCCGGCCGATTCGGCGGCCGAATCGACTTGCTGACGCTCTTCGTCTGTCATGCGGATGCGGAACGGCTTATCTCGGCGATCTTCGTCCGACAACGGCCGTCGTCCCATGCGTGTCACTGTTGCCATGATTTCCTCTCCAGCAGTCGCCGCTTGCGACAGCCGGTTCGACTCGCGGCTGGATGACTTGAGACGGTTCTTTGATCGCGGGGCAGGCTTACCCCTCGGCACTCTCGTTCAGTGAGTTGCACGCAACTCCCAGAACCCACGCGCATGCCTTGCGATGTTGAACCTGCGTTCATCAAAGGCTCTGTCGTCGGAATATGCGCTGATGAGCACACTTTCCCATTGAAGCGAAACCTGCTGCGACGGTGGCCCCACGAAAATGAAGCGCATTGTCATCAATAATACATAAGTCAAAGAGCTGCTGATTTGACGGGCCGACCCCGACCTTGAACGTGCCTGCCTGATGCGTTGCTTGTAACGGCAATGGAAACTGCATGCCATACGCGAGGCCCGACACGAATCCCTTAACTCGAACAGAAACTTTGAGAGTTCTGTATGAAGTGTTTTTGACCGCGATCCTCCAGTAATTTGTTGCTGGATCGAACACGGGTTCCGGATCAATTTCAAGAGTTTCGCTCGTAAGCTCGGCAACCCTGGAGTCGAGTTTGAAAAGTTTGACGTTCATTTGTCCTGGTTCAGCGGGAATTGGACTTTGGGCCGGTTGACGTTAGCGAGTTGAGAAGCACATCCTGTGGAAGATGTCGCGGCCTCGTGCCGCGAAGGTTTTTCGCTTGGATGCTGATCCCGAAGGGGAGTGAAGGCGGGCGGCAGTGAAGCCGCCCGGCCTTCGGTCTCAGCCCCTGGAACGGCGCTCGGGTCGCACCTCTGCGTTGCCCTATCCTCCGTCCAGGCCGCGTTTGATTGTGCCGCCGTGGGAACCATCAGGCAATTCCTCGTGCCGCCTGACGTGCGCGTCGCCGGCGTTCGCGGGCTTGTTCCAGCTTGCGATCGCGTTCGGCGAAGATCACCTCCTCCAGGCCATTGAGTTTGTCCGCCGGCGTGATGTAACCCAACGCCGAGTGCAAGCGAGCGTGGTTGTAGTGGTCCACGTAGGAAGACACACGACGACGAGCTTCCTCGACCGTCGCGGGACAAGCCGGCCGAAGACACTCGCGCTTCAGTGACCCGTACCAGCGTTCTTTCTTGCCGTTCGACTGAGGGTAATAGGGGCTGGTGCGCACGTGCGTCAGCCCCACCAGGCGGATGAACTCCTTGAAGTCCCGCGCGACGAACTGCGGTCCATTGTCGGAGATGATGCGCGGTCGGGCACCCGGATATTTCTCCAGCGCCTTTTGCACGATCACCTGCACATCGAATTCCTTCATGGTTTCGCGCAGCTCCCAATGCACCAGGTAGCGGCTCGATCCATCGAGCAGGCTGATCAGGAAGTAGAACGTTCCCTCCAGGTTGAGATAGGAGATATCGATATGCCAGTGCTCGTGCGGCCGAAGCGGTTGAACGAAGCCGGTCCCCTTCTTCGAGGGCTTTTGCCACCTGCGGTCCAGCCGTCCGGCCGATTTGAGCACGCGGTAGGCGCTGGCTGGGCTGACGGCCACCACGTCGTCATCGAGCATCATGAAGGTGAGTCTCCGATAGCCCTCTAGCGGATGACGGTCGTGGAAGTCGAGGATGGACTGCTTCTCCCAGTCTTCCAGCCAGAAGTCGCGGGGGATCTTCCCGTTGTGCTCGTTGGCATGGCCGTAGCGCTCCTTCCAGGCGTGGAACTTGCTCTTGCCCAGGCCGAGCCAGCTCAAGAGCCTCTTGGCTGGCAGTTGGGCGCGGCGGTCCAGTGGCCGATGTAATCGACGATCTGGTCGCGCGTGTCGTGGGGAACCCAACGCCCGTTCAGAGCACCCCATTGCGTTTTTTTTCGCGGACGTTGGCCTCCAACAGCTCGGCGATGACTTCGTTCTTCTGTGCCAGTTTGGCTTCCAGGTGCTCGATGCGGGCCTCCTTGGCGCTCTCGACGCGGCCGTTGCCCGCCGACCGCTCAAATGCCCGAGCGGCTTGCGCCAGCACCTGGTTGACCCAGGTGTGGATCTGGGTTGGGAGCAGCTCGAATTCCTCAGCCAGCTTGGAGACAGGCTCTTTGCCTGCGACATGCCTGCGGACGATCTCCGCCTTTTGCTCCGCGGTGAAGTTCCTGCGAGGACGAGACATGAACAAGACCTCCGGTTCAGGTTATGCTAACCCAACCGGAGCCGAAGTCCATTTCCATCTGAGGCAGGACACATTGTGTGGAATGCTTGGAATGGCGCTATCAAGGCAATCGCCACTAGAAGCATCGTCCAGCACCACCACGGCATATGTAGCGAGCCAACACCAAAGGCCGCATCGGCGATCAATCCGCCGATGCCGGTTAAGAATGCGATTGTCATGGCGACACCGAGCCAGCCAGACGCCGATACATACGACGCAAGAGACGATTTCCATGTCGGTTCCATCCCGCCAGCCTAGCGGAACGTGGCCACAATAAGTAGGGCCGAAAAGAGGTTGCGGCGTTATTCACGGTTGATGCCCTAACCGAATGGCACCCGCCCGTCGTGCATTTTGCCTTTTGGGGCAGGCCGCCGACTTTTGGGGCAAGCACACCCTTTTGAGGCAAAGCCGGGCTCCACCACAGAAAAATCGATCTCGCTTTTTTGTCCAATTTTCCGCGAGCCGACCCGCAAATCGCCGTACAATTCGTCAACGCGAACGCATCGGCGACGGTTGACATGTCGTCGCCGCAGGGGTTTAATCGTGCCTTGGCGAGCTCGAGATTGGTCGGTCTTGGGGCCACCCCCTTGTCGGAAGGGGCGCGACGGTAAAGGTCCGATGTACCGCCGGTCCAATGGGCGGCAGGCGACGGCGACCACCGGGCTGTTCGATTAAAACCTGAGGAAGACAACCATGCGGAAGATTTGCAGTTGGACCCTGGTGACGTGCGGCCTGTTGGCCGTCGGATTTCTCGTGACGACGACGGCGCGGCAGGCACAGGCCCGTCCACAATACCTGGGCTGGTGGTTGCAGACTTATCCCGACGCCGCCAAGAAAAACAATGTCAAGACGAACGTGAAGTGCAACGTGTGCCACTTCGGCACCACGAAAAAGAACCGCAACGACTACGGCAAAGCGATCGAGAAGGCGCTGGCCCCCCACAAGAACGTCAAGAAGGCGGAAGGCAAGGAACTCTTCGAAACGCCCTGAAGACCGCCTCCGAGCAAAAGAGCGCGACTCCCGACAAAACTTTCGGCGACTTGCTCAAGGCAGATGAACTTCCCGGCAAGCAGCCCTGAGCCCGTTCGCGCCCGCTTGACGTAACGGGACGAAAAACGCAACCAACCACCGCCGGCCTCCCGGCGGTCTTTTTTTTGTCCGTCATGTGCGCCGGCTCAACGCCCCTGGCCGTTGTCGGGAAAGGCATGTTGCCCGCCGTCGAGATGAAAATCGATGACGAGCGGCAAATGGTCGGAGGCGCTTTTGGCCAGGCGGCTCCGCACGATCCGCACGTGCCGCACGCGAATCGCCCCGCGGACAAAGGCCTTGTCGAGCGAGCCCATCGCCAGGTACGACGGGAATGTGCGAAACCGCGAGATCGGCGCGGTCAGCTGGTGAAAACCCTTCGGCTCAAAGGCGATCCCCGCCAGCTGGTTCCGCCAGTCGTTCGAGTCGCCGATGATCAGCGTCGGCAGACTCTCCGCCTGGCGAAAGAGCGTGTGCGCCAGCACGTGTCCGACCTGCCACTGCCGCTCCCGCTCGGCCAGCCCCAAATGCCAATGCACGACATGCAGCAGCCCTTCGGGCGTCTCGATCACCGCCAGTTGAGCGCCGCGCGGCTTGCGCTCCTCGTGCCGCAGCGAGATGTGATGATGCGATTTCAGCGGCCAGCGCGACAAGATCAGGTTTCCATACCCCCCTTCGCGCAGCCGCACGTTCATCTGGTAGATCCGCTCGAGGTTGCCGAAGTAGTCGGCCAGAAGCTGGGGCTGATCGTGAAACCGCGAACGGCGGACGTTGCGATCGACCTCCTGCAGGCAGACGATGTCGGGATTCTCCGCCTCAATGACGGCCAGAATCCGCCCGAACCGATAGCGCCGGTCGCGGCCGCCAATTCCCTTATGGATGTTGTAAGTGAGGATCCGCATTTTTCGTCGTGAGCGTGCTTTATTTCAGTTTCGTTGGCGTCGCGCGGATTGACAAGGTACCGTGTTAATCCGAGTGCGCGACGTTTTTACAGCACGGCAACGGTTAGCGAGGTGCCCGAGCAAGACACTTGCTAACGAGCCGCCGGCTTCACGCCGGCGGTCTTCAAGTTCGTCCCTAGCGCCGTGGTGTTCAATGCCTTCTGTTTCGGGCGGCAGGCACGGGGAGGTTGATCAGCGATGGACTCGGTCGAAATTCTCAACGTTGCCTCGCGTTGGCTGCACATCGCGACGGCGATCGTCGTTGTGGGTGGAACCGTCTTCATGCGGTTTGTGCTCCTGCCGGCTGCGGATAGCCTGCCCCAGGCTGAGCACGACGCACTCCGCGAAGGTCATGGCCCGCTGGAAGAAGTTCGTGATGGGAGGCATCGCGCTCTTCCTGCTGAGCGGCTTTTACAATTATCTCGTCGTCTCCGTTCCCAAGCACCACGGCGACCACGCCTATCATGCGCTCATGGGGACGAAGATCATCCTGGCCTTTATCGTCTTCTTCCTGGCCTCGGTCCTTGTCGGCCGCTCGGCCCGGTTCGAGCCGCTGCGCCGCGACCGCAAGAAATGGCTCCTGATCACGATCGTCGTGGCCTTCCTCATTGTGGCCATCTTGAGTTATCTGCGAATCCGCGGCGTGCCGGGATGAAGGCGGAAGCGTTGCTTTGAATCCGCCGAAGGGCGGATTCAAAGCAACGCTTCCGCCTTCATGCTTCTCCTGGGGTGGAGAAAAGGGGACAGGCGCATTTATTGACAAAACAGTGTCTGCGAGTTAGCTTGGCCGCATGCCAAGGACCGCCAGAGTCGCGCCCGGTGGAATGGTGTACCACGTGCTGAATCGAGGCGTGGGGCGGATGCGGCTGTTTCATACGGATGCCGATTACGCGGCCTGGGAGCGAGTCATTCTGGAAACGCTGCCGCTGGCTCCCATGCGAATTTGTGCCTACTGTTGGATGCCCAATCATTGGCACTTGGTTCTGTGGCCTGAAAGCGATGGCGAACTGTCGACCTTCATGCAGCGGGCGACCAATCGGCACACGCAGCGCTGGCAGCGCGCCAAACGCCGCGTGGGATACGGGCATCTCTACCAGGGTCGGTTCAAGTCGTTCCCCGTCGACTCGGATGACCATTTCTACTCGCTCGTGCGGTATGTCGAGCGGAACGCGCTGCGGGCCGGCCTTGTCGCGCGGGCCGAAGATTGGCGGTGGAGCAGCCTCTCGCAGCGGACCGCGTCCGATGCGCGCATTCCGTTAAGTACCTGGCCCTTGCCGCGACCATCGCGATGGACAAAGCACGTGAATCAGCCGCAAACCGAAGGGGAACTGGAAGCGATTCGTCGCTGCCTTCGCCGCGGTCGGCCCTACGGCGCTGAAGCGTGGACCACAAGCATCGCCCACAAATTGGGTCTGGAATCGACTCTCCGCCCGCGCGGCCGTCCCCGCAAACAAACAGCAAAGCCCCAATGAGGCCCCCCTCCCCGCAGAATATGCGCCTGTCCCCTTTTTTGCTTCGCCCATTGCCGACACGACGAAAGTGAGGCAGGGACAAAAAAAACAAAAAAAGGTGTCAGGAACGAAATCCGATTTGGTTCCTGACACCTTTGTTGTCTCCGACCACAACTCGGTTCGCACCATCGTCGGCGTTTTGGCCCGCAGGATGTCCATCCCCAACGTGCATTTGATCGCGCGGAGATCCAACTCCACCCGCCAGCGGCCGCGATACAGGCCCGCCAGCCAAGCCGCGTCGTACTGTTTGTGATCCAAGAGCGTCGTGGCAAGCGTGAGCTTCTCGGTCCGCTGGCCGGCTTGCTCATTACGCGATTGGACCAACCGCACTTCCAGGCACGCCGGCATCGTCTCGTACGTCGCTTCCTCCATCCACTCGGGGCGGGGAGGACAATTCCAGGTGGCGATACATTGACCTTTCAGCAACCGACGGGCAGCGGCGGGCGCGTCTTCGCGCAAATGATGGTTGCGCATCACGACCTCCACACCGCGGCGACGGCACTCGGCCAACAGCCAGTACGTGCAGTAGTAGGAGTCGGCCACAAGGAGGTCCCCCGGCCGCAGCACGTCGAGCAATTTCCATAACAAGGCCGTTTCGCCCGTGCCTTTGCCGGAATAGGGACCAACGTCCGCATCCAGCAGCAAGCCGGTTCGCAGACAGGTCAGCAGCACGCCGCGGAGAATCGGAAACCCCAGGCCTGCCTGCTGTTTGGGGTTCTGCGGATACTCGGCTTGATTCGCTTGGGTGTCCGCGGCCGTCACGGTGAAGCCGTCGACGATGACCAGGCGACCCCCCGCGTACTCGGAGGCCGGGCCGATCCCGGCGTCGGGCGGGGCGGCTTGGCCGCCGCCATCGACCGTTTGACCACGTTGGTCCAAGGCCCATGAGGCAATCTCGCCGCTGATCCCGCGCAGCACTTCGCCGGTGATTTGTTTGCGGGCTCGACAGTAAGCGCCGGTGTTGGTGCTGGAAACCGTTCGCCCCAACGCCTGCCATAAGGCGGCAATCCGCACCACCGCCGCCAAGCAACTCCGCTGCTCTTCTTTAAAGAGCACTTGGGACAAAAGGCCCCAGAGAGTGACGGCGGGCGTGTAGACCGCGTCGTCCTCCTGACCGAACGAGATCCCTTGCTCGGCGAAGATCTGGGCGATTCGCTCGTCGGAAATGAGAGACCTCAACGGCAACTCATCGGACTCAAGCAGCGAGCGATAGAGCATCGAAAACTGTGTTCGCGGCGGAGCCGCCTCTCGATAAGATGGCATCGACCTTCCCTGGTCCTGAATGTGAAAACCAGCCCAGAGAAGGTCGCGCCGTCGGAGATCGTAACGGACAGACGGTCTCGCCCCAACCTCGGTTGCTCCCGCGGCGACAACAATCCAAAAGTTTTTCACACACCGCGGTGTGTGCCGTTTCACGTTGCGCACTACACCGCGAAAAACCGGCGGCAGTGCCATTCGTGTCAGGACCTGTTCTTTCTGTCACCTTTTCCATTTTCTGCCACTGTTTCCGCCCTGCGACGTTTCACGATTCGGGAAATCTGAAATGATGACGGTCCCCGAATGGCGAGAATTCCTGCAGAGATTGAGCGACGAGTTGTGATCTCAATCTGTTGCGGAACGGCGGCGTGCCCCTGACCGCAATCACCTGACCGTCGGGCAAGCTGCCAGGTTGCCCGAATTTCGCTCAGTTGCGCAGGCGGCACAGGCGGGATTCGCCGTACGCCTGTTTATGGGTGTCGTGTTTATTGGCGCTGCCGCGCATTGCGCCGCGCACCAAGGAACGCCTTGATGACGGGCAAGCTGGCAGCTCGCCCCACGAGAAAAGCCGCTGGCTCGCTGCGGGATTTTTGAGACTAAAAAAAGCCTGGCGCGTGTCTATAAAGAGGGCGCCACAAATGAGCGGTGCTCCGGACGACGGGTCGAGCACAAACCGGTTCCGGGGAGTTTTTCGCCCTCCCTACCCGGTGACCCCTTTCAGGCTCGAAACCTGCTTCACCTTTCTCGTGTGGACAGTTGGGCGCTCTTCGCGATTAGTGCTGCGAGCACTCCGGTGACGCGATGAAAGCTTCATTTTCACCAACGCCTGGTGCCACGTGACCGCCACACCTGGATGGGACGCGGTTTCGCCCTCTGGAGCGAAGAATTGTAATATGTTCACCCGTACACAAGCATTTCTTACGAAAATTAGTTCGCATGCGAACTTTTCTGTTCAATTTACGTCCAATATCTGCGTACAACCAGTAGCAGCCCAAGTGTCGTGGACACCACCACTCGGGAGGCGACAGCAAGAAAAGCACAAGTTACATAATCACAAAGACTTACAACACAAATTCCGTGGAGCCCAGCGAAACGGAAACGAGAACAGGGGGGAGCCGTGATGAAAGTATCGCGATATTGCAACCCCGTCATGAAACAGTTGACGGATCAACAGGTTCGGTACGCACCGCATGAAGTGCGACTTGTCCAAATGAAGCGGGCCGAGCGGCTCGCCCGGGAGCTCGACCCGACGCGCTCCTATCCGTATCGCGAGATCTGCGAACGGGTCACGACCTTCCGTCCGGAAATGTACCCCGATTTGGTCATTGGCGGACAGGACGCGGTCCACGATTTGCGGTGCTTCGTCGAGGATTTGTCGGAGAGCACCGATCTGGATGTCGCGCATGTCGACGAGCCGGTGCTCACCGTTCAAGAGATCAGCGATCGGTACAACGTGTCGACGAAAACCGTCGACCGCTGGCGTGATCGGGGCCTGGTGAGTCGCCGCTTCAAAGTCGGCAATCGCCGACGCAGGATCGGTTTTTTGAAGTCGAGCGTGGAATCGTTCGTGAAGAACCACGCCCACGAAGTGCATCGCAGCGCCCGGTTTAGCCAACTTTCGGAATGGGAAAGGGAGGAGATCGTGGAACGCGCGCGCCGGTTAGCTCGTTATGGAGGTTGCCCCTCCGAAATCTCCAAGCGTTTGGCGCGAAAACTGAAGCGATCGCCCGAAACGATCCGGTATACGTTACGAAACTACGACCGTGTGCATCCGGAGTCAGCCGTGTTCCCCTTCGCTGCAGTTTTAAGCGATGACCAGAAGAAGGACATCTACCGGAACAGCCGGCGTGGCGTTCCGATCGAGCGGCTGGCCCGTCAATACTGCCGCACGAAGCAGAGCGTCTATCGCATTGTTTCCGAGATGCGGGCGAATCGGCTGTTGGAGCAGCCGATCGAGTACATGGACAGTCCCGAGTTCCACAAGCCGAATTCGGAAACCGTGATCATGGGTCAGGCGCCGCCGGCGACCCGTCTCGACGGGCGGGTGAAAGCGCCGCCGGGGCTGCCGCCGTACCTGGCCAGCCTGTACTCGATCCCGCTGCTCACGCGCGAGCAGGAAGGCTATCACTTCCGCAAGATGAACTACCTGAAGTTCAAGGCGGCCAAGCTCCGCGAGAAGCTGGACAAGTCGCGCCCGCAAATGCGCGGCATGGACGCTATCGAGGAGCTGCTGGACCGGGCCATCGAGATCAAAAACTTCCTGATCCGCAGCAACCTGCGGCTGGTGGTTTCGATCGCGAAGCGGCACATCAAGCCGACGAGCAATTTCTTCGAGATGGTCAGCGACGGGAACATGTCCTTGATTCGGGCAATCGAGAAATTCGATTACACGAAGGGGAACAAGTTCTCGACTTACGCGACCTGGGCCATCATGAAGAACTTTGCCCGCTCGATCCCGGCCGAGCACAGCCTGCTCGAGCGATTCCGCACCGGCAAGGACGAAGTGTTCCAGCACTCGACCGAGACGCGGGGGGACCAGTTCCGCGAGGAGCTGATCAACCTGCGGCAAAAGCAGATGATCGTGGGCATTCTGGAGCAGCTCGATGACCGGGAAAAGGACATCATCATGTTCCGTTACGGCCTGAGCCAGGGGGCTGAGCCGCAGACCTTGGAGCAGGTGGGCACCCGTCTGGGGGTGACCAAGGAACGGATCCGTCAGTTGGAAGCCCGTGCGTTGCGGAAACTTCGCAAAATTGCCCAGGATGACAAGCTGGAAATCCCGGGGGATTGACGCGGGAGGCGGAAGCGGGGCTTTGTCTTGATCCAACGAGCCGCCGGCTTTACGCCGGCGGTTTTTTGCGTCGCGGGACGCAGTATTGGGGGACCGTCGGCGTAAAGCCGGCGGCTCGTAAAGCTGGATCGGCGGCTCGGTCGGGTAACTTCGGCGGCTCGTCGTTTCTCCCTTGCAACACTCATGTTGCATGCTATATTGAGCAGCTTGTCGCGGAGGAGCCAGGCCCGCTAGCGTAGCTCAATTGGTAGAGCCCCGGTTTTGTAAACCGGTGGTTGTGGGTTCAAGTCCCTCCGCTAGCTTCCGGAGAAACAAGGCGATCATTCGCTGCAGCATGCCCCCCAAGTGAACCCTCCGGTGACCGATCCGGTGATCAGCAAATCAGGGAGGTGCAGAGGGCTGGACGGCGGTCGAGTCACTGGAAATCGAGCACAAGAATTCGTTGATCCAAGAGATGAGGGGGGGAATGCCCGAGTGGCCAAAGGGGCCAGACTGTAAATCTGGTGGCATAGCCTTCGAAGGTTCGAATCCTTCTTCCCCCACTGGTGTATTGCGGGCGTAGCTCAATGGTAGAGCTCCAGCCTTCCAAGCTGGTGGTGTGGGTTCGATTCCCATCGCCCGCTGTGCGGGGGTCCGCGGACGGTTGTCCGCGGCCGACCGACGGTGAATTGACTTGCGTAGAATTTGATGTCTGCTGTGGGAGAACCCGCTGCTGTAGCTCAGTTGGTAGAGCGCTTCCTTGGTAAGGACGAGGTCAAGGGTTCAAATCCCTTCAGCAGCTTTTTCACAGTAGCTTTCTACGGTGGCGAACGTGGAAGATTGTCAGATCGGAATCATCACATCTTGTTGTTTGAAGAGAGGGAGAAAGAGAAAACATGGCTAAGGCGACTTTTGAGCGCACCAAGCCGCACGTCAATGTCGGTACGATCGGCCACATCGATCACGGGAAGACCACGCTGACGGCAGCCATCCTGGCGGTCCAGTCGACCAAGGGCCTGGCCAGCATGAAGTCGTATTCGGATATCGCCAAGGGGGGCACCGTTCGCGACGAAACGAAGACCGTCACGATCGCCGTCAGCCACGTCGAATACGAATCGCCCAAGCGCCACTATGCTCACATCGACTGCCCGGGTCACGCCGACTACATCAAGAACATGATCACCGGCGCCGCCCAGATGGACGGTGCGATCCTGGTCGTTTCGGCGGCCGACGGCCCGATGCCGCAGACCCGCGAGCACATCCTCCTGGCCCGCCAGGTGGACGTGCCCGCCCTCGTCGTGTTCCTCAATAAGGTCGACCTGGTCGACGATGCCGAGCTGCTCGAGCTCGTCGAGATGGAAATCCGCGAACTCTTGAATAAGTACGATTTCCCCGGCGACGACATTCCGATCATCCGCGGGAATGCCAAGGGTGCGCTCGATCATCCGGCCGACCCGAAGTTCAACAAGTGCATCGGCGACTTGATGGACGCGCTCGACGCCCACATTCCCGATCCGGTCCGCACCGCCGACAAGGCGTTCTTGATGGCCATCGAAGACGTGTTCTCGATCGAAGGTCGCGGCACGGTCGTCACCGGCCGTATCGAGCAGGGTCGCGTGAAGGTCGGCGAGAAGGTCGAGCTCGTGGGGCTCAAGGACACGGCCGAGACGACCTGCACGGGCGTCGAAATGTTCAACAAGACGCTCGACGAGGGGATGGCCGGGGACAACGTCGGCATCCTGCTGCGGGGCGTCAAGAAGGACGACGTCGAGCGCGGCCAGGTGCTGGCGGCTCCGAAGTCGATCACGCCGCACACCAAGTTCGAGGGCGAGGTTTACGTCCTGAGCAAGGAGGAAGGGGGCCGTCATACGCCCTTCTTCAGCGGTTATCGTCCGCAGTTTTACTTCCGCACGACCGACGTCACCGGCACGACCGCCCTGTTGGGTGGTGCCGAGATGTGCATGCCGGGCGACAACGTTTCTGTTGACGTTGAGCTGGGCAAGCCGATCGCGCTCACCGAAGGCAGCCGCTTCGCCATCCGCGAAGGGGGCAAGACCGTCGGTTCGGGTGTTGTGACCAAGGTTGTGGCCTAACGCCCGAATAACGGAGAAGTGAAAACGTGGCTCGTGAATATGTGTGGCTGGAGTGCACCGAGACGGGCATGCGGAACTATCGCACTCCCAAGGAGACCCGCGGGACCGAGCGCTTGGAGCTGATGAAGTACTGTCCGAAACTTCGTCGGCACACCTTGCACAAGGAATCGCGGAAGAAATAGCAAGTGCCGAACCGGTGCGGCGCTTACGGGCGTAGCTCAATTGGCAGAGCACCGGATTCCAAATCCGGCGGTTGGGGGTTCAATTCCCTCCGCCCGTGCTTTGGGGACGCGTTCCGCGTCGAAGAGAGGCGGTCGGAGATTGGAGACCCGGCGGCCCCGCTCTGGCGACGGATTCGATTGGTTTGACTCGAAATTGAATTGAAAAAGGGACATGGCAAAAAACGAAGCGATCGGCGGGTTCTGGATGTCCTGGCTGTCGCCTGCCATTTACAAGCGGACTCAAGGGAAGCGGGTTCGGCAGACGACGGCCGGCCTGATCGTCGTGTGGGGATGGTTTGGATGCTGGACCCTCTCCACGGGACCGCTGATGGATTCCAGCCGCGACATTCGCGTTGGAATCCCGGTGGTGCTGGCGGCGGTGACCGCGTGGTTGGCCTACCGGCTGGTCAACTTTCCGCAGTTTGCCGATTTTCTGATCGCCGTCGAAGCGGAGATGAAGAAAATTTCCTGGCCGAGCCTGCAGCAGTGTTTCCGAGCGGCCGCGGTCGTTATCGTGACCATGTTCCTGTTGGCAGCCGTCCTGTTTTTTTACGACCAGTTGTGGATCAGGTTCTTCCAGGCAATCGGGGTGTTGCGCGTAGGTAGCGGAACTCCCGTGTGAGGAAAGGGCCTCGTACGGACCCTGGTCCGACCGACGTGCGAGGACCGGTTCGGCGGCTGGGGGGAACCGCCGAGCAGGGGCGGTGGCGGGTTTTGGTCCCCAAGTTGCTTGCAAATTTTTGTTTGCGCGCCCATGATGCAGGTTCGGCTTTTCCGCACCGTCGTGGGGGTGAGGGGGCATTGTGTTCGCGCTTTATCGCTCACCAGTGGATACATCCGGGAAAGCTGACATGGATGAACACTCAGACGCCGCCGTTCCCCCGGCGGACGATGAGATGCGCTGGTACGTCCTCAAGGTGCAGAGCAATCGCGAGAAGTCGATACGCGACTCGCTCTTACGACGAATCAAGCGCGAGGGACTCGAGGACAAATTCGGCGAGATCATTATCCCGACCGAAAAGGTCAAAGAGGCCAAAGGGGGCAAGACCCGGGTTACCGAGCGGAAGCTCTACCCCGGCTATATCATGGTGCAGATGATCCTGAACGAGGAGACGTGGTACCTCGTTCACGATACGAGCGGTGTGGGCGATTTTACCGGGGCGGCCGGTAAGCCGAGCCCGATGGACCAGTCCGAAATCGACCGCATGCTCGGTCGCAAGATCAGCGCCGAGGCGGAGCCGCAAAAGATCAAGATCAACTTGGCCCGTTCGGATGCTGTGAAGATCAAAGAGGGAACATTCGAGAGCTTCGAGGGGACAGTCGAAGCGATCGACGAGGAACACGGCAAGATCACGGTCCTCATCGAGATTTTCGGCCGCTCGACGCCGGTCGAGTTGGAATACTGGCAGGCGGAGAAAGTGTGATCGGTTCGGTGTCGGGAGGGCAAAACTCCTGCTGGGCCGGTGTTTGAGTTTGGTTGCCGAGACGGCTCGGTGGTCCGCTTCCGGCGGATCGCCCTCGCAGACAGAAGTCTCTCAGGACGATTTGACGCCGCCGGATGCGGTTGGCGGCGATTTGAGCAACAGGATACGCGATGGCCAAGAAAAAACAGGTGACGGCGGTCGTCAAGCTGCAAGCGACGGGGGGTCAGGCGACTCCCGCGCCGCCGGTTGGTACGGCGCTCGGTCCGCACGGCGTCAACATCGGCCAATTCGTGCAGCAGTTCAACGAGAAGACCCGTGACCAGATGGGAACGACGATTCCCGTCGTCATCACGATCTACAGCGACCGCTCGTTCGAGTTCATCCTCAAGAGCCCGCCGGCGTCGGTCCTGTTAAAGCAGGCGGCCCAGATCGCCAAGGGCTCGGCCAGCGCCAAAGCACAAAAAGTTGGTGTGGTGACGTCCAAGCAGGTGATGGAAATCGCCAAGCGAAAATTTGAAGACCTGAATGCCCCCAACCTGGAACACGCCGCGCGGATCATCGCCGGCACCGCGAAGAGTGTCGGAATCGACGTCGTCGATTGAGGGCAAGATCAGCAAGTTAGTGACAGAAAGAACTACTCGTCGATGGCCAAGCAATCAAAACGGTTTGTATTTCTCGCGAAGAAGGTCGAGAACCTCGGTCCTGTCGATGTGGCGACGGCGGTCAAGACCCTCAAAGGCCTGGAACCGTCGCTCCCGTCGACTATCAAGCCGGTGAAGTTCGACCAAACGGTCCAGGTCGCGTTGCGGCTGGGCATCGATCCGAAGCAGGCCGACCAACTCGTCCGCGGCTCGATCGTCTTCCCGAACGGAATCGGCAAATCGAAGCGGGTGCTCGTCTTCGCCCAGGGAAACAACGCCGACATCGCCAAAGCCTCCGGGGCCGAGCACGTGGGCGGCAAGGACCTGGCGGACAAGATCAAAGAGGGCTGGACGGACTTCGACGTGGCGATCGCCACGCCCGACATGATGGGCATCGTCGGCCCGTTGGGAAAGGTCCTCGGGCCCCGCGGCCTGATGCCCTCGCCCCGTGCCGGCACGGTGACGCAGAACGTGGCGGAAGCCGTCAAAGAATACAAAGCGGGCAAGGTGGAATTCCGCTGCGACAAGGACGGCAACGTCCACTGCATCGTGGGCAAGATGTCGTTTTCCGAGACGCAGCTCGTGGAGAATATCGAGGCCCTGTTGAAATACATCAACTCGATCAAGCCCCCCTCGTCGAAGGGGGTCTACGTTCGCAACGTGTCCCTGTCAGCCACGATGATGCCGGGAATCACGATCGCGGCCTGAGCGGAGGCTCGCGGAATGAATCCGCGGGCTGTTGAGAGAACAAACAAACTCGCAGACTTGCCAACGGACGAAGCGAATCATGAGCAGGCGGATGAAGGAAATGATGATCGAGGAGGTGGGAACCCGCCTGAACGGGGTCCGCGACATTCTCGCCCTCGACTCGTCAAAACTCAGCGGCGTGACGTCCAACAAGCTCCGCTTGGCGATGCGGAAAAAGAAGATCTCGGCCCTCACGGTCCGCAACAAGCTCGCCCGGCAGGCGCTCAAGAAGGCCGGTGTCACGTCCCTCGACGAGTTCCTAGAGGGCCCGACGACGCTCGTTTGGGGAGGCGAGGACATTGTCGCCCTCTCCAAAGATATCGCCAAATGGGCCAAGGAGATCGAGCCGCTAAAGATCAAAGGGGGCACGACGGAAGGAACCGCCCTTTCGGCGGCGACCGTCGACGCACTCAGCAAAAGCCCCGGCCGTAAGGAATTGATCGCACAGATCGTGGCCCTGATGCTGAGCCCGGGCTCGCAACTGGCGGGTGCTCTGTTGGGGCCGGGCGGCAAGCTGGCCAGCCAGATCAAGAAAATTTCGGAGAAAGAAGAAGAGCGGCGCCGGCGGCGGCGGGCGAAGAGGCCAAAGCCTGAACACGGGAAACACGAAGCGGGCCGAACACTCCCACGCGGAGGCGTGTCGGCACGGATGTCGAACCTTGGGGGGTCTTAGGCTCGATTTGAATCGAGAACTGATTTGAAACCGACGAGAAAGGGAAAGTGACGATGTCGACAGCGGTGGCGGAGTTCGATGCAGCAACGAAAGAGCTTGGAGACAAGATTGCCGGTCTGACGCTGCTGCAGGCCAAGCAGGTCGCCGACTATCTGAAGGACGTTCACGGAATCGAACCGGCGGCGGGCGGTGCGGTGATGATGGCGCCGGCCGGCGGCGGCGCGGCCGCGCCTGTGGAAGAAAAGACCGAGTTTGACGTGATCCTGACCGCCTTCGGCGACAACAAGATCAACGTCATCAAGGTCGTGCGTTCCGCGACGGCCCTCGGATTAAAGGAAGCCAAGGATTTGGTGGAAGGCGCTCCCAAGCCGGTCAAGACAGGCCTGCCCAAGGCCGATGCCGAGAAGCTCAAGGCCGAGCTCGAGGCGGCCGGCGCGAAGGTTGAGATTAAGTAGGCACAAACGAACCGGGCCGGCCGGATCCTGCGGCCGGCTGTTTCGGCCGGTCGAACCATCGACCGGTCACAGGGCCGGTCCGGAATCCTCCGCCGGCCAAAGGGTCGGTCGGCGGTTCGGCCGATCCTTCCCGACTCACGGTGTTCGAGAAACCAACGGTCTTCGAGAAACCGTCGTGGCGCTGGCCGTTTGCAAACGTTGCCCGTGCACTCTGCGCCCCGGGTCCGTCTCGCGTTACGTCCGGCCACCACGGAAAGAGAGCCCAGCATGCCGATTCCCGCAGCTCGGTATATCAAAGCCCCTGCTGTCCGAAATTTAGGAATTGTCCGCAACGATTTTGAAATCAGCGATCTCACCCGCATTCAGACCGAGTCGTACGCCCGTTTCCTGCAGCTCGACCGCGGTCCCCGCGAACGCAAGAGCCAGGGAATCGAGGAGATCCTCCGCGAGGTCTTCCCGATCGAAAGCTACGACGGCCAGTACCGGCTCGAGTATCTGCGCTACGAGCTGGGCAAGCCGCGCTACACGCCGACCGAGTGCCGGCAGCTCCGCCTGACGTATGGTCGCCCCTTCCGCGTCTGGCTGCGGCTCGTCAAAGAGCAGCCGATCGAGGAAGAGGTCTACCTGGGCGACATGCCGATCATGCTCGGCGGCGGCGAGTTCATCATCAACGGGGCCGAGCGCGTCGTCGTCAGCCAGTTGCACCGCTCTCCGGGCGTCGACTTCGTCCTCAGCTCCGAGCCGGGCGAAAAGAAGAACTATTCGTGCCGCATCATTCCCGAGCGGGGCAGCTGGATCGAACTCGTCGTCAGCAAGAAAGAGTGCCTGGGCGTCCGCATCGACCAGAGTGGCAAGTTTTCGGCGATGACGCTCTTGCGGGCGATGTCGGCCGATTACTCGACCGACGCCTCGTTGATCCGCCTCTTCTATGAAGTGGTGAAGGTCAAGGTGGCCAAAGGCGATTCGCACGCCGAGTTCGTGGGCAAGATCGCCGCCGACGACATCGCGTACCCGTCGAAGCACGAGCGCGCCGGCGAGATCATCTGCGAGTGCGCCCATGCCATCACCGAAGAACAAGCGACTGAGATGGCGGAGGCGGGAATCAAGTCGATCGAGGTGATCGACAAGCTGGGCGATCCGCTCGTTATTAACAGCATCATGGAAGACCGGGCCGGTTACGCGGCCGCCTCGAAAGAGATCACGCCGAGCCACGAGGCGGCCCTCTTGCGAATTTACCAGCGGTTGCGTCCCGGCAACCCGCCGCAGTTGGAAAAGGCGACCGATCTCTTCCGCGAGAAGTTCTTCGACGTCAATCGTTACCGGTTGGGCCGCGTCGGCCGCTTCCGCATCAACCGCAAGTTCGCGCAGGACATTCCCGATTCGGAAATGGTCCTGCGGGCCGAGGACTTCGTCAACGCGATTCGCTATCTCGTGCGGCTGCGAACCGACGATCAGGACGCTCAGGTCGACGACATCGACAACCTGGGCAATCGCCGCCTGCGGACCATCGACGAATTGGCTTCCGATGAAATCCGCAAGGGTTTCCTCAAGCTCCGCCGCACGGTGCAGGAGCGGATGAGCCTCAAGGACGTGGAAGAGATGTCGCCGCGGACGCTGATTAATCCGAAGAGCGTCTCGGCCGCGATCGAGTATTTCTTCGGACGCAGCGAATTGTCGCAGGTCGTCGACCAGACCAATCCGCTCTCGATGCTCACGCACGAGCGGCGATTGAGTGCCTTGGGCCCCGGCGGACTCAACCGCAAGCGGGCCGGCTTCGAGGTCCGCGACGTGCACATCTCGCACTACGGCCGCATCTGCCCGATCGAGACGCCGGAAGGCACGAACATCGGACTGATTTCGAGCTTGAGCATTTTTGCCAAGGTCGACGACTACGGCTTTTTGATCACGCCGTATCGCAAGGTCGAAAACGGCAAGCTGACCGACGAGATCGAATGGCTGCGGGCCGACGAAGAGGCTTCCTCCTACGTCGCGCCGGCCGACACGCTGATCGAAAAGGGCAAAATTGCCGAAGAGCGCGTGCTGGCCCGGTACCGCAACGACGTCCACTGGGTCGGCTCGAAAGAGGTCAAATTTATCGACGTCGCGCCGTGCCAGATGGTCGGCGTCTCCGCGGGGCTGATTCCCTTCCTCGAGCACGACGACGCCAACCGCGCCCTGATGGGTTCCAACATGCAGCGGCAGGCGGTACCCCTGCTCATCACCGAGCCGCCCCTGGTCGGCACCGGGCTGGAGGTGGCCGTCGCCGAGAACTCGGGGATGGTCATCCGGGCCGAGCGGGCCGGGAAAGTGACGTTTGTCGATGCGAATGTCGTCGAAATCGACGGCAAGCGTTATCCGATGCGGAAGTTCACCGGACTCAACGAGCGGACGTGCCTCAATCAAAAGCCGATCGTGAAGGTCGATCAGCGCGTGAAGAAGGGCGAAGTCCTCTGCGACAGCGCCGGCACCCGCGACGGTGAGCTTTCGCTGGGCCGAAACGCGCTCGTGGCCTTCATGTCGTGGGAGGGGTACAACTTCGAGGACGCGATCATCCTCTCCGAACGGCTGGTGATCGACGACGTCTACACGTCAATCCACATCGACGAGTTCGACGTCGAAATTCGCGAGACCAAGCTGGGCCGCGAAGAGTTCACGCGTGACATCCCCAACGTCAGCGAGAAGGCCCTGCGGCACCTCGACGAGGAAGGAATTGTCCGCGTCGGGACCCGCGTCCAGCCGGGCGACATCCTCGTCGGCAAGGTCTCGCCGAAGGCCAAATCGGAACTGACTCCCGAAGAGAAGCTGCTGCACGCCATCTTCGGCCGTGCCGGCGAAGACGTGAAGAACGAGTCGCTCGAAGTCCCCAGCGGCGTCGAGGGGATCGTGATCCACACGGAACGCTTCTCGCGACGGATGAGCCTGTCGGAGCTTGAGCGGAAGAAGTTCGAGCAGGAACTGAAGAAGGCCGAGCAGAACGGCAACAAGGCGATCCGCGCCGCGTTCCTCGAATTCTCCAAGGAATTTGAAAAGGTTCTGGGCCGCCACCTGGCCGCCGACGACGGCCGCGAAATCCGCAGTGTCGAAGACGATGACAAGTTCGTCGCCGACTACGTGCAGAACTTGCCCAAGGTTTTCGAGGACATGGACCTTCGGAGTCCGCAAAAGAAGGCGGACCTGAAGAAGCTGCTCAAGGAGACGTGGGGGCCCGTAGAAGACGCGATCGACGTCCGCGACCAGGCCCTCAACAGCATGAAGCGGGGGGACGAGCTTCCCAGCGGCGTGTTGCAGATGGTTAAGGTCTACGTCGCCTCGAAGCGGCAGATTTCGGTCGGCGACAAGATGGCCGGCCGCCACGGAAACAAGGGGGTGATCTCCAAGATCCTTCCCGTGGAAGACATGCCGTTCCTCGAGGACGGCACGCCGGTCGACATCGTGCTCAATCCCCTGGGCGTTCCGAGCCGAATGAACGTGGGGCAAATCCTTGAGACGCATCTCGGCTGGGCGGCTTCCAAGCTCGGTTTCCGGGCGGTCTGTCCCGTCTTCGACGGAGCCAGCGAACAGGCGATCAAAGACGCGCTTGCTCAATCGGGTCTACCCGAGGACGGCAAGACCGTGTTGTACGACGGCCGCACGGGCCAGGAGTTCGAGCAGCGTGTCACAGTCGGCATGATCTACATGCTGAAGCTGCACCACCTGGTCGACGACAAGGTCCACGCCCGGGCGACCGGCCCCTACTCGCTCATCACCCAGCAGCCGCTGGGAGGCAAGGCGCGGTTCGGCGGTCAGCGCTTCGGAGAAATGGAAGTTTGGGCGCTCGAGGCCTACGGTGCCGCCTTCATCCTGCAGGAGCTGTTGACCGTCAAGAGCGACGACGTCGAGGGCCGGACCAAGATTTACGAATCGATGGTCAAGGGCGAGAACACGCTCGAAGCCGGCACCCCGGCCAGCTTCGACGTCCTCTGCAACGAAATCCGCGGCCTGTGCCTCAATATTCAACTGGAAAAGAACTCACTGTAGGAAATGGCGAACCCCGTCATTCCGATCCCCCTAGGAGCGTCACGTGAGCGTTGCTGAAACCAATTACGATCGCATCAACGATTACGGTTCGGTGAAGATCGGTCTGGCCAGCTCGCACGACATTCGGAGCTGGTCGTTCGGCGAAGTCAAAAAGCCGGAAACGATCAATTACCGCACCTACCGGCCCGAGCGGGACGGTCTCTTTTGCGAACGAATCTTCGGGCCGGAAAAGGATTGGGAATGCGCCTGCGGCAAGTACCGCGGGATGAAATACAAGGGAATGATCTGCGACCGTTGCGGCGTCAAGGTGACGCACAGCCGCGTCCGCCGCAAACGGATGGGCCATATCGAGCTGGCCGCTCCCGTCGTGCATATCTGGTTCTTCAAGTCGATGCCCAGCCGGCTGGGCGCGCTGTTGAATATGAAGACGACCTCGCTGGAAAAGGTCGTCTATTTCCAGGACTACGTCGTGATCGACCCGGGCGACACGCCGCTGCGGCCCTGCCAGCTTCTCACCGAAGAGGAAGCCCGCCAGGCCCGCGCCAAGTACGGTGAAGAGTCGTTCGAGATCGACATGGGGGCCGAGGCGGTCAAGAAGCTGCTGCAGAAGCTCAACCTGGTCGAGCTGTCGGTGACGCTGCGAGCGGAACTCAAGATCACCAACAGCCAGCAGAAAGCGAAAGACCTGATCAAGCGGCTCAAGGTGGCGGAGGCGCTGCGTGACAGCGAAAACAAGCCCGAATGGATGGTCCTCGACGTCATCCCTGTGATCCCGCCCGATTTGCGTCCACTGGTCCTGTTGGATTCGGGCAACTTCGCCACGAGCGATCTCAACGACCTTTATCGACGCATCATCAACCGCAACAACCGGTTGAAGAAACTCGTCGACCTCAACGCGCCCGAAGTCATCGTTCGCAACGAAAAGCGGATGCTGCAGCAGTCGGTCGACGCTCTGTTTGACAACAACCGCTGCAAACGGCCCGTGCTTGGTTCGTCGAACCGGCCCTTGAAGTCGCTCACCGACATGATCAAGGGCAAACAAGGCCGATTCCGCGAGAACCTGCTCGGTAAACGCGTCGACTACTCGGCCCGAAGCGTGATCGTCGTCGGGCCCGAGCTGAAGCTGCACCAGTGCGGCTTGCCGAAAAAGATCGCGCTCGAGCTGTTTCAGCCCTTCGTGATTCGCCGGCTCAAGGATCTCAACCACGCCGACACGATCAAGAGCGCCAAGCGCATGCTCGAGCGGCGCGACGAAGAGGTGTGGGACATCCTCGACGAAGTCATCACGAACCACCCGGTCCTGCTCAACCGGGCGCCGACCTTGCACCGCATGGGTATCCAGGCTTTCGAGCCGGTGCTGATCGAAGGCAACGCGATCAAGATCCACCCGCTCGTCTGCAAGGGCTTCAACGCCGACTTTGACGGCGACCAGATGGCCGTCCACCTGCCCCTCTCGATCGAGGCGCAGGTCGAAGCGACGACGCTGATGATGTCGACTAACAACATCTTCAGCCCGGCCAACGGCCAGCCGATCATCAGCGCGTCGCAAGACATCGTGATGGGTTGCGCGTACTTGACGCTCAAGCGGCCCGACCGCCTGGGCGAAGGGATGATCTTCACTTCGCCGGCCGAAGTCTTCATGGCGTTCGCGCAGGGCAAAGTGGGCCGTCACGCGATCATCAAGGTCCGGCTGCCCAAGGAGAAAACGGTCAAAGGCGAAGGGGCCGAGGATTACAAGCCCGGCCGCCTGGTCACGACGACCGTCGGCCGCGTGATGTTTAACGACGTGCTGCAGCCGCAGATGGCGTTTTACAACATCACGATGAAAGGCCGCGATCTCGCCAACGTGATTTCGGACTGTTATCAGCTGATGGGTCGCAAGGCGACGATCGAGCTGTTGGACAACATGAAGGAGCTCGGCTTCCACCAGGCGACCGAGAGCGGCATGTCGTTCGCCGCGAGCGATCTCAAGACGGCTCCCAATAAGGATAAAGTGATCGGCGACGCCGAAACCTCGGTGCTCAAGCAGCAGAAGCTGTTCGAGAAGGGCGTCATCACCAACCAGGAGCGGTACAACCAGGTGCTCGATACGTGGACCCACGCTCGCGAGCTCATCACGAAGTCGATGATGCACGAGCTCGAGCACGATTACCGCGACAACGGCCACTACGTGAACCCGCTCTTCCTGATGGCCAACTCGGGTGCCCGCGGCGGCGTCGAGCAAATGCGTCAGTTGGCCGGCATGCGCGGCCTGATGGCCAAGCCGAGCGGCGAAATCATCGAGACGCCGATTAAGGCAAACTTCCGTGAAGGACTCACCGTGCTCGAGTACTTCAGCTCGACCCACGGGGCCCGCAAGGGACTGGCCGATACGGCCCTCAAGACGGCCGACAGCGGTTACCTCACCCGCAAGCTGGCGGATATCTGCCAGAACATGGTCGTCACCACGCACGACTGCGGCACGACCAAGGGCATCACCCGCGGCGTCGTCTACCGCGGTGAAAAAGTCGAGGTCAGCCTGGCGGATGCCATCCGCGGCCGCGTCAGCCGGACCAACATCGTCAATCCGATCACCGACGAAGTGATCGTCCGCGAGGACGAGCTGATCACGATCACTGTCGCTCGCAAGATCGAGGACATGGGGCTCGAGAAGATCCAGGTCCGTAGCCCCATGACGTGCGAAGCCACCCTCGGCATTTGCCGTCTCTGCTACGGCATGGACCTTTCCACGGGGAACCTCGTCGAAGATGGACTCGCGGCCGGAATCATTGCGGCCCAGAGTATCGGCGAGCCGGGAACCCAGCTCACCATGCGAACGTTCCACATCGGTGGAGCGGCCTCCATCGACGTGCACGAGAACGAGATTCGCACCCGCCGTGCCGGCCGTGTGCGGTTCGCCCGCATCCGCAGCGTCGTCAACCAGGAGGGCAAGAACGTCGTCCTCACGCGAAACGGCGAGATCATCATCCTCGACCCCAAAGAGCGGGAACTCGAGAACTATACCGTTCCCAACGGGGCGACCCTGCTGGTTGCCGAGAATGAAGACATTGAAGTGGGACGCGTCCTGTGCCAATGGGACCCGCACTCGGTGCCGATTCTGGCCGAAGTCGGCGGCAAGGTCCGTTTCGAGGACTGTATCGAAGGTCGGTCGATCCGTTCCGAACGTGAAGCCTCGGGCAACCTGCGGCGAACCGTGATCGAGCACAAAGGCGACCTGCATCCGCAGATCATCCTGGAAGACGCCGCCGGCAAGATCCTCGACTTCTACTACCTGCCTGAGCGGGCCACGGTCGAGGTGCAGGAAGGGCAGGCGATCACCGCCGGCTCGATACTCGCCAAGAACCCCCGCGAGGCGACCGGCACGCAAGACATCGTCGGTGGTCTGCCCCGCGTCACGGAACTGTTCGAGGCCCGCAAGCCGAAAGATCCGGCCATCATCGCCGAGATCGACGGCGAAGTGGAACTCGTCGCCGAAAAGAAACGCGGCAAGCGAATCATCGTGGTCCGCGGTGATGACCAGACCGAAGTCGAGCACGTCATTCCGCACGGCAAGCAATTGTTGGTGCACGCCAACGATCGCGTGCGTGCCGGCGACGCGCTCGTCCGCGGTCCGCTCGTGCCGCACGATATTCTCCGCGTCAGCGGTGCTGAAGCCGTGCAGCAGTACCTGTTGCACGAAATCCAGAACGTCTACCGTTCGCAGCGAGTGGAAATCGACGACAAGCACATTGAGATCGTCATCGCCCAGATGCTGCGGAAGTTGAAGATCGAAGACGTCGGCGACTCCACCATGCTGCCCGGAATCGTGATCGACAAATTCGAGTTCCGCCGGACGAACGAGGCACTTCAGGAGTGCTCGAAGATCACCGAACCGGGCGAGACCGAATTCCAGATCGGCGACATCGTTCCCACGGCGACGCTGGAAGAGGTCAATGCCCAGGTCGAGGCTGCCGGTCAGAAAACGGCCAAATCGACGCGGCCTCGACCGGCGACGGCCAGCATTCAGCTTCTGGGAATCACCAAGGCGGCCGTGCAGAGCGAAAGCTTCATCTCGGCAGCCAGCTTCCAGGAGACGACCAAGGTCCTCACCGAGGCGGCGCTTGCCAGCAAGGTCGACAACCTCGTCGGCCTGAAGGAGAACGTCATCCTCGGGCACTTGATCCCGGCGGGAACGGGCTTCCACACGCACCAGGAAGCCGAGGTCCGCATCCGGCCCGAGGCGCTGCAGGAACTTCGGGCTGAGAAGGAACGCATCTCGGCGGCCCGACTGGCCCTGCTGACGGAATCGACCGAACCGCCGCAAAACGCAAGTCCCGCTAGCGGCAACTAACGGAGCGAGGTCGGCGACCGCCGATCAAGTTCTCACGTGACGATTTGCAAAGTCGAGTGCCGCGGCATACGCGGCCCCGACTTGTTTTGGGTCGCCGCCCGGTAGACCGTGGCCGGCATTGGGCACGAGGATCAGCCGGTGCTCGACACCGGCGCGGGTCAGCTCCTGGTCCATTTCGACCGACTGCTCATACGGTACGTCGGTATCGCGCGTGCCGTGGATCAGGATTGTCGGCGGATAGTCCTTCGTGACGTTCCGCGCGGGGCAGTACGGCGTGAGTGCCGCGTCGTGGGTGCGAGGATCAATGCCGGAAACGAGATTCGTCCAAAGTCCCTGCTGGCGGCAGTAAAGATAGAACGAGCCCGCGCTGCGGTTCGGCCGATCGGTCACGGGAGGCCCGCTGACGCTCTTCCAGGCGTCCTCTTTCGAGACCAGTGGCTGCTTCCGATAAAACGTGCTCGGCTTGATATACCAGTCGCCCGCAATATCGCCGTATCCCCAAAGCGAAATCAGGACTGCGGGTCGCGGCTTGACGCTAAACCCGCTCATGAGAGTCAGATAGCCGCCGGCCGAACCGCCGGCGACGGCGATCCGCCGCGTGTCGGCGCCGAAGAGCCGAGGTCCGTTCTCGTGAACCCAGGAATACGCGTCGCGCAGATCCTCGATAATGAAGGGGAGTTTGGTTTCGGGCGCGAGGCGGTAATCGATGGAAACCAAGACATACCCATCTTTGAGGAACGCCCGCTTCAGCCGGCGGTCGATGCCACCCCGGTCGCCCGTGATGAGCGCGCCGCCGTGGATCCAAAACAGAGTCGGGCGCAGAGCATGCTTACCGCCTCGATCGTCTGCCGGATGGTAGACTTCGGCCTTGATTTCGAGGTTGCCGACCTTTTTGTATGTGAACGTCTCGTGCCACGGACCCGATTCGCCCGTCGACGGTTTTTGGTTGGTGTCTTTCGAGAAAAGCCGGGCCGGCGTAAGAGTCAACGCGGCGGTCGCCGTGGCCAGCGATACCAGAAAATCTCGCCGATGGCTCAGGGGGAATTTTTCTGTCACCGCTGGTTTCCACCTCGGTTTGGTCGTGCGAAGTTTTCTGTCGAGTCTGAATTTGGCTCAGTTTAAGGCCTGGGTCGAGCGACTTCGTCCCAGGAGTGGATGCCGATGACGGGCAAGGCAAAGCGAAACGCCTTCTCCCATTCCGGCGTATCGGCCAGGCGAAACACTTCGTAAATCTTCTTCTTCCTGTCGGGCGTCGCGATCGTTTCCGGTTTTCGCGTCCAAAGGCCGAGGTTCAGTCCCCCCTCCTCGGCATTGTCGACGTGCCGATTCAGGATGAAGGCGTCGATTCCCTCGAGTCGCGACGCCTTGATCCAGCCGTAGCAGTAGCCGGCCGCCTGCAGGGTCTGGCCGTCGGGGCCGTCGGGTGTGTTGAATCCCTGTTCCGAAAGGATCACTCGCCGCGGCTTGCCCTGGCAGAGCATTTCGGGATGGCGAAGATAGGCGGTCAGCTGCTCAAGGTTTTTGAAGGTGATCTTCGGAGTGTCGGCGTTGGGAAGGGCCGTTTTGTCGAGCCACGTGCGCGGATTGAACAGGTCGGCCGGATAGGGATGGTAGGCCACGTGCCAATCGAAGTCGCCTCCTACCTTCGAGAGCCGATTCATCTCATCGAGAAGTCCGCGACCGGGGCAGGCGAGAAGTGGATCGCGGTTCCCTTTTACGGTCCAGTGATGTTCGAGCGAGATATAAACCCTCGCGTCGACCGTATGTCGGCGCACGGCCTTGTGAGCCACGCGAATGGCGGCCAGGTATTCGCGGGCGATCTGCTCGAGGGGGGCCGGCCCGATCGGATACCACTCGCCGTGCGAATTGACTTCGTTTCCGATGATATAGCCGACGACGCGGCCGAACCGCTTATCCGGTCGCGAGAACCGCTCGGCCAGCATGCCCAGGCAGGCATCGAAATACCGGCTCCCTTCCGGATCCATCACATTAAAGCCGGTAATGCCATGCGGCACTTCCTTGGCGGCCGTGGGACGGACGATCCGGCTCAACCGCGGATCACTGGTCATCGTGGACAAGAGGATCAGTGTGACCTGCGCGCCGGCGTCGGAGAGCGCTTTGACGGGAATCGACTCAACGGCGACGCGATGAAACGCGTACTCGCGCCCGGCCATGCGGTATCGCAGGCTGTCCGGTCTGAAATCCAGGTCGATGAGTGGCGTGATGCTGACGTTGAGCGCCGCCTGCTTGACGCCGAGTGCCAGCGCATCGTCGACCATTTGGACCTGCAGGCCTTTAATGTTCGACGGAGCCGCATCGTGGCGGGCCGCCGGGCTGAGTTTTTCCCCGGCCTGCAAAACAACCGAGCCGCAAGCGAGGATCGCGGGAACGAGCAGCGCCCGCAGAGGACGAATCCAGAATCGCATCCAACGGCCTTTGAAAGACTTAGGCGACTTTGCCGAGCGCTTCGACAACGCGCGTTCCCATCTCCCCGGTGCTGATGCTCGGACCGCCGGCGGCGATGTCCTTCGTGCGGCAGCCCTGATCGAGGACGGCGTTGACGGCCGCCTCGATGGCGTCGGCCTCTTTCGGCAAGTTCAGCGAGTGGCGTAACAGCATGGCCGCCGCCAGGATCGTCGCCAGCGGATTGGCGATCCCCTTGCCGGCAATGTCGGGAGCCGAGCCGTGGATCGGTTCGTAGAGGCCGGGCCCCGAATCGCCGAGCGAGGCGGAGGGGAGCAGCCCAAGGGAGCCGGGGAGCATCGATCCTTCATCCGTGAGGATATCGCCGAACATGTTTTCGGTGACGACGACGTCGAAATCCCGCGGTCGCGAGATGAGATGCATGGCCATCGCGTCGACCAGCACCACGTCGTATTTGATTTCCGGGAACTCTTCTGCCATTACGCGCGCCGCGACCTGCCGCCAGAGCCGTGAGACTTCCAGGACATTGGCTTTATCGACGGAGGTGACTTTGCGGCGACGCGAGCAGGCGAGCCGTCCCGCCAGGCGGACGACGCGCTCTATTTCGCCCGTCGAGTAGATCATCGTGTTCCAGGCCTCTTCTCCGCTTGGATGCGGTCGGCGGGCCGATTCACCGAAATAAAGCCCGCCTGTCAGCTCGCGGATAAACAGGATGTCGACCCCCTCCACGATGGCGCGTTTCAGAGGCGACGCGTCGACGAGTTGGCGGTGGGTCGTGATGGGCCGCAGATTGGCAAAGAGGTTGAGTTCCTTGCGAATCCGTAACAAACCAGCCTCCGGCCGTGTCTTGGCCTTGGGATCGTCCCATTTTGGACCACCGACCGCCCCCAGCAGGATTGCTTGCGAGGATCGGCATTCGTCGAGCGTTCGCTGCGGAAGGGGATCTCCGAATTGATCGATTGCACAGCCGCCGATCGGACAGGAGACAAACCGGAAGGCGTGTTTGCCGCGCTCGGCAACTTTTTTCAGCACGCGCTCGGCCTCTGCGACGACTTCGGGGCCGATCCCGTCACCGGGAAGCAAAACGATTTTGACGTCCATGGCGTGAATAATGGCAGTGGTGGAGTGGCTAGGACTTCGTTCGTGCCGGTGCTAGCCGCGGGCCACCGGCAGTTGCCACTCTAATCGGCCACGGGCAACCGTTCCAGGAATGGTCCAAACGCGAGAATCGTCGCAAACGGGGGGAGGCCGCCGGCAATCGGTTCGGCACCCAACTGTTATTCACAAGAGGGGCAAACACCATCCGATAAGAAAGCTGGGCACGGTGTCTCCTAAACGTTCAATCGTGTTGGAATGGTCCGCGGACGATCGCGGCCCTTTCAGCCAGCGGACCGCACGGCCCAGGACGGCCGGTCGGTCCGAACCCTTCAAGAGTCCAATCATGCTCCCTATGCTGCGCGGCACCTTCTTTTCCATCGGAATGTTCATCACGCTATGGGGCGTTTCGCTCCTGTTCGTCGACAAGCTCGTTCTCAACATGCCGGAGGACGTGGCGGCTCGGACCCCAGGGTTCCGGGGGATGTACCAGGGCAATACCCAGCAGCCGAAACAGCGCGTGATCGATCCGCCGGACTGGGCGGCCTTCAGCCTGCTTTCGGTGGGTGCGGTGACGATGCTGTACGCCGTCGCCCTGCCCAAGAAGCGATCGCGCTCGGTCCACTCGCCGAATCCTCAGCGTGGAAGGCCAAGACGCCCGCATTTCGAGGCCCCGGGAGTCGAAGCCGCCGCGCTTGCCGCTCGACGCGCCTTTGGGCGGACGCGGGCCGCGTGTTTCGCTCCTCATGACGGTTGCGGTCGCGTTCCGCCGAATCGGGCCGATTCTAAGAGGATTAGCGGATTACGCCGCTCAGGGTCGGATTTCCGGCATTCTTTGACTCATCACCCCGCTTGATTCGGCTTCCCCAATCGCCATATGATCGAAACAGGAATTAAAGGACCTGTTTGGAGCGCCGGACGTGTTGGAATTCGATTTTGAGCAGAGTGTCGGATGTTGGATTACGCTGACGTCTCATGCTCTGCGGCGGGCGCTCGACGAGGAACTGGCGCGGGAAGGGATCACCTTTCGCCAATGGGAAGTCCTCGCCTGGACCACCTCGAGCGAGCAGCTCTCCCAGGCGGAATTGGCTGAGCGGATGGGGATCGAGGCCCCCACTTTGGGGGGAATTCTCTCGCGGATGGCACGCGACGGTTGGCTGGCCCGCTCCTGTTGTCCGCATGATCGGCGGGTGAAGCGGTTCCGGCCGACGGCCAAGGCCGAAGCCGTTTGGGGCCGCATGCTCGATTGCTGTCATGCCGTCCGGAAACGGGCCGTCGAAGGGCTGAACGCCGAGGATCTGGCCGCGTTCAAACGAACCTGTGAGACGATCCGCCAGAACCTGGGCCAAGAGTCGCCCACGCTCGAGGCCATTTCCTGAAAATTCTGGGACGACGTTCCATCCGCAACCGAGAGCCTCGTCAGCGCCGCGTTTACCGCGTCAGTTCCAGTGTCGACCAGAGGCTGGGGTCGTGGTCGAAGGGAAACTCCCGGCCAACTGCCAGAAACTGCTCTCCCAGCTCGGCGTCGCGGACCAGGTAATAAAAGCCGAGCAGGGGATAGGACTCCGGTTCGTAGCCGGCCAGACACTCCGCCGGGATCCAGGCGTCGAGTTCGTATCCGTCGGCCAGCGATCGCGACTCGGCGCACAACAGGCCGGCCCGCGTGCTGAGGGCGTCTTCCTTGGCCAGGGCAATCGCGAACTGATAGGCAGCGCCGGCTCCGTTTTTTGTCCCCCGCCGACCACCGGAAGATGGAGAAGAGGGCACGAACGCGAAGTGATGACAAAAGCGGCTGGCACGATGGATCGTTTGCGTGTTCCGCGTGTCGAGCCAGATTTGCAGACCGTCGGATTCGCGCGGCTCGTCCGCCACTTCGGCAACGGGCATTTTCTTTCCGCTCACACTGACGCGGAAACCGATCCCGGCCTCGTTCCATCCGGCCCGAATCTTGGCAAAGGACGGCGCCTCGTCCAGCGCGCCGAGCTCCGGCAGAGGGGGCGCGTCCTTCAATTCCAAAAATGGGCGCGCGGCACCGCGACGCTGTTCGATATGCGGCACCGGCATCGCAAAGCGGAACAGAAATCGGTGGGGGACAACAGGCATCCGAGCGATCCTGCGCGGTCGCGGCCGGCTTAATGTCAAGCCGCGACCACAGGCAAAACCCAGGTGCTCGGCCACCGAACGCTCGACTCTTCGACGACTATTCGGCCGCGCCGGCCCCGGCGAGCGTTTCCCAGATCATCAGGTGCTTTTCGAGCGCTTTGATCACCAAGGCGCCCCGTTTGCCCTTGGCCTCTTCGAGCTCGTAACCCGACTGACGGAGCTTCTCTTCGTGTTCCGAATCCTTCTCCAACACCCCATCATCGCTGACCGCCCGCCACCATTCGAGGTGCGGCCAATCGCGACGAATCGTGCGGATGGTCGTCGCCATCGTGCGGCCATTCATACCGGCGCTAAAGCCGGCCTGCTTGGCCAACGTGGTGTAAGTTGCGACCTTTTGGGCCTTTTTGAGCTCCCAAAGGAGTTCAGCCACTTCCGAAGCTCTACTCGAGACCATGTGGATCCCCTTGCATACGGGCAAGCTCGGACGTCCATGCCTCACAAATGAACGCTAACGCCACCGGTCCGCCTGGCGAAAGGACTGCAAACAGACCGGTAATCGTTTCAGTACGGCGTCCGAGCCGCAGAAACAGGCCGTCACCGATGTTCACCGCCCGCCTATCTTGGAATAATTCTAGCGTAACCGATCACACGCCCTTCTCACAAGGCCTGATCTCCGGTGTCCGTGTACGACTACTGGACGCCTTGTGGCGAAACGGGGCGATTTGCAATTCGAGTTCCCACGATCGCCGGAAGGATGAAACATGGAGGAAACCTACGAGGGCAACGGGGTTCGGTTTCGCTACCCGGCACTCTGGGAACTCGTCGAACAAGAGGACGAGGAATCGACGTCGATCACGGTCGCCAGCCCCGACACGTCGTTCTGGTCGATCTCGCTCTTTCGCAGCGGCCCGTCACCACAGCAGTTGATCGCCTCGGCGATTGAGGCTTTCCGCGAAGAATACGACGAGGTTGATGTCTACCCCTCTAACGAGAACATGGGCGACCGCACGGGCGTGGCGCAGGACGTCGATTTCGTCTGTTTCGAGTTGATCAATAGCGCGTTCCTGCGGGCCTTTCAGACCGATCGCTTCACCGTCCTGGTTCTCTACCAGGGATTTGATGGAGAACTGGCCGAGACGCGGCCGCTGCTCGAAGCGATATCCGCCAGCCTGACGCTCGCCGGCGAAGAATCCCGCGACGCGGCTACCTGAACACGGCTCGACGCGGCGGCCGAAACGGAGCCGCTCTAGGCGGTCACGCGCGCTCTGGTCTTCATGAATAGCTTTGCTCCCTCCCGTGGGGGATGAATATAATCGACGCCATCCCCGATTGACTGACGCGAGGAAACAAGTAAATGGATGCGAAGATCGATTCGCACCAGGTGGAAAGTATCGGAACGGTTGCCGGCCAGGTCTGGCAGTACTTGGACGCACACGGTTCCGTCACGCTCAGCAAGCTCGCACGGGAAATCGAGGCTCCTCGCGACCTGGTGATGCAGGGGGTCGGTTGGCTCGCCCGCGAGGGAAAAATCGCCTTCCACGAGGGACCTCGGAGCAAGACGATTTCCTTGATCTGACGGCCCTTTCTCAGAGTGGACGACCGCAGCCATGGCTACCTTGGCCGAGATTGAATCCCTGTGCAATGAAGGCCGCCGTTTTGTGCGACATCAGGATGCCGACCGCGCCATCGCCGCCTTTTCCAAGGCCCTGGCACTCGACGAACGAGCGATCCCGGTTCATGAGGGATTGGCCGCCGCCTATTTCCTCAAAAAGGACTACGAGCACGCGGCCGAGCATTTCAAGCGGGTGAGTCTGCTCGACCCGCGTCAGGCCAAGGCACTCGTCAACCTCGGGGCCGTCTATAACCGCATGAAGGATTACAACCGGGCGGTTACGATCCTGCGAAAGGCGATCCAGAAGGACAAAGCCTCCGCCGACGCACATTACAACATCGGCCTGGCCTACCGCGGGCTGAACCAGCTTTCGATGGCGGTCTCGGCCTACAAAGAGGCGGTCCGCGTCGCGCCGCAAATGGCGTCCGCCCATCAAAACCTCGCCAACGTGTACGTCGATATGGGCAATTTCCAGCATGCCATCATCCATTACAAAAAGGCCCTGGAGATCGACCCGACGTTCGAGCGGGCCCAGCGCGGGCTGGAGAGCGCGCAGGCGATGAGTGTCGACGCGAAGAAATCGATCAGTCCGTTCGGTCGGCTCGTCGATGCCGCCTCGGTCGGGGCCAAGACCGCGCCGCGTGTCGAGCGACACATTTCCGACGTGGAACGGGCACAGGACCGCGCGACGGTCTTCAACGTGCTCAACGACGTGGGTGAATCGGCCAACGTGTTCCTCAAGACCGTTCGCGAACAGTTCGAGCCGGCACTCCTTGAACTGACGCGGACACTCTCCCATTCCCGTGACGGTATCAGCGGGTTGCCGCGCGACTATCGGCAATTTGTCTCCGCCTTCAAGGAGGCCCACGAATCGCGGCGTGCCCTCAAACGTTGCATGCTCGAACTTCGGGCGCACGAAGAGATGATGAACACGCCCGACCCGCCCCCCGCGAAATAGGCATGCCGGAAAATCACGGAACCACGGTGCCATTCACCAAGATGGTTCCCGAGGTACCGGCCGGCGCCGAGAAGGCGGTCGTGGCTCCCTGGATCACATTGTTCGTGGTCCCCGAAAGATCAACCGTATAGGTCATTCCCGAGACCACAGGGGCCGTCACGCTGGAAAAGATGATGCCGTTTCCATGATTTGTCAGGTCGACGCTGTTTCCATTGATGCTGAGGCTGCTGGGCCCCGTCACCGAGTCGAACAGCACGCCGGTTGCACCGCCCGCCGAATTGACCACGTTATTGTCTGCCAAATCGAGCGAAGCCGCGGGCCCCAACGAGAACCGGTAGCCGACGCCGTTCGTCGCGCCAAACTGCGCTCCGTTGCCGGTCACCGTCAGATTGGACGGACCGGCCGTGATGACCTGGAAACCCGTGTCGTTGCCGCCGTTGGCGGTGAACGAATTCGTCTCGATCGAGACGGATGTGAGTTGAGTCGTCGAAAGGTTATCGATACGGACGCCGGTATTTGAGCCCCCCGTCCCGGTGAACGTGTCCCCGCTGACGGTGGCCGACAGCGCGCCGTTCCAGGTCATGTTGATGCCGTCGGTTCCATTTTGCGAGTTTTTGAAGATGTCCGACTGCGAGGAGAAATTGAGCGTCGCACCTTCGCTCCCCGCCAATGACTGCACCAGGATGTTGTCGGCAGCGGCCGATGTGAACGAGTTCGACGAGGATCCCAGCGCGTACACCCCCGACTGGTCGGCGCGGAATCGAATATTGGCGGCCCCGTTTCCAGAAAACGTCGATTTGGAGATCGAAAGTTCCTGCACATCGAGCGCGTCGACGGCGTAACTGGCCGAATTGGTAATCTGCACGGTCCCCAGTCCGAGATAGGCGGCGTTTTGAGCCTGCACGCCGACACCGTTTGAATTGAGATTCATCAACACCAGGCCAACTTGTCCCGCATTCTGGACAAGCACGCCCGTGCCAGCCCCTTGGATCGTTCCGCCCGATCCGGCTGCGCCGGAACTGGCACCGAAGACGTAGAACGTTCCACTCGTGTTGATCAACTTCATTCCGTCAGTCGCGCCGCTGCTGGAGACGCTCTCAAGGTTGACGCTGAGAGACGTGTTCTCGAGGTCGACGGCCGTCCCGTTCGTGGCGGTAATCGTGCCTCCTGAGGTGCCGTTTGCCGCCGAGCTGATATCGAGTGTTCCGCCGTTGTTGGCATAAAGGGCCGTGCCGTTTGTGCTCGTCACATTCAGCGAGCTGAAGGTCGTCGTGCCGCTATTGTTCTGCAGGTTGACGCCGGGATTCCCCGTCGCGTTGACCACGTCCACGGCGCCGTTAAACGTGACGGCGGCCGACGAATTGGTGATCGACAAGGCCGACGCGGTCGCCGCGCCCTGGTTGGTGATCGTGGTCGTGCCATTGACCGTGACGGTTCCCGCGGATCCGTCGACTGACAGGCCGACACCCTGGCGGTTGTTGATCGCCAGATTGTCGAAGGTCACGGTGCCGGTCGATAGCAGGTTCTCGATATTGACGGACGTTCCCGCCGCCCCGGAGACGGTTGTCGTCCCGCCGAATTGCACCGTGCCGGCGCCGCCTTCGATGTCGATGGCCCGTCCGGCCGTATTCGAGACGGACAGTTTGTTGAAGTCGATGGTACCGACGTTGTTCGCTAGCAGAATGCCCTGGCTGCCGCTGCCGGTGAACAGGGCGTTCTCCATATTGAGCGTGCCGCCGCTCGTGTTGGAGATATTGAGATCGTGTCCGGTGTTGCCGGCAAGTTGCCCTGCAAACGTGATATTGGCGCTGCCTCCCAGAATGGCGAGGCCGTCGCCGGCGGAATTGTTGACGTTCACGTTGTTAAGCAGAACGGTGTTCGAGCTGTTGAACAATTGGATGCCGTCGGTTCCGGCGTGATTGACCGTCACGTTGGCGACCAAGGCGTTGGAAACGCCGTTGCCGTAGATGCCGTTTGCCGAGGGACTCGAAATGGTGAAACCCGACAGGATCGAATTGGACGCGAGCACGACGGACGTCCCGGACGCCGACTGCAACACCGGCAGGCTGCTCCCGGCCGCGGCCGCGGGAAGCGCAATCGATCCCAAGAGAGGAACGTCGATCGTGTGCAGGACGCCTGGGCCTTGGCCCAGGATCGACTGGCCGGCCCCCATCGTAATCTGCGCCGCAGAGCCGGTGAACACACTGTTGGCGTGGACGAAGACGATGTCGTCGTTTGCGGCCTGGGCCTGGGTGATCGTTTGGAAGGGGCTGTTGAACGTGCCGTTGCCGCCCGGTGCCGCCGAGCTATCGACATGCGCGAACGTGTATGGCGTTCCGGTCTGCGGATCGATCGCGACGACATCCGAATCGAGACGCGTGCGAACCGGCGCAAGCACGGTGTAGTTACGCGTCACATGTTCGCCGAGGCGGTCCGCCGTCGTCGACTCGGCCAGGTCCGACCGTCGCAGGGGGCCGAAGGTCCACGAAACCGAGAAGAACGCGCGGGTGTTGTAGAAATTGTCGTTGGTGATTTGGACCGAGGTATCCAATCCGGAGGCGATATTGGCCTGCAGCCGCGCCGAAGCGCCAGAATGTTGTCCCCCTGGTCGTCGGAGAAGTAATACCAGCCGCCGTAGACGCGCATGGCGTGCTGTCGGGCGAATTGGCCCGGGATTCCCACGCCGGCCTCCATATCGAGGCCGCGCATGGCCGCCGTGAAGGTGTCGATCTCGCTATACGCCACATTACTCCCCACGAAATGCGTCGAATTGGCGACGAGCGCGGCCGAGTTCTGGCGATCAGTCTGTCCAATCGGCAGATAGAAATTTGTGCGGAAATCGAACGGCCCGGCGTACGTCTCCAGGCTCAGGCCGAGCTGCTGATAGTAGTCGTCGCGCGTGCCGTCCGCGTCGTACCAGCCGCTGATGCCGAAGACCCGGTCCCAAGTTTTGCTGTAATAGCGGTATCCAAACCCGACGTTGCCGCCGAAAGTTCCCTCGACCGTTGGAAAGAAGCGGAGATCGCTGAAAAAGAGCGAGTCGTCCATCTTGAAAAACGGGAACATTTCGACCGGCAAAATCGACCGGTCCTGGACGGGGCCTTGTCCATAAACGCCGCCTCCCCAGAACTCGATGCTGACCATGTCATTCGCGTCACGAGGGATCTGAACATCGTCGGACGGGGGGTTAACCGGGGACGGCGTCGGGACCAGTGCCGGTGTTTGTGTCGCCGGGGGAGCCGGGGACGGCGTCGTGGCGGACGCTGGCGTGACCGCAGTCGATTGGGCGGGCTGTGGTTGAGCCGACGAGGAAGGCGTCGAAGAGGCCGCCGGCTTCGAAGACCCCGTTGAGGGGACGGACTCCAAGGAAAAGACGTTTTGCGTCGCTGTCGGGGCCGCAGGCGTCGCATTTCCGGGCGTCGCTGACTGGGCCGGCGCCTCTTCGGTGGGGATATACGGCTGCGACGGATCGATGACCGGGTTGACCGGATCGCCGGCCGCCAGGCTCCCTGTCTGCCAAAACATTGCCAGGAGGGCGACCCCTATCGCGAGTCCCGTACGGATGCGCATGAATGCTCCGCGCGTAAAGGAGGTGGGCACGAATTGCCGTCGAATCTGCGGCGGGATCAGGACGGAGGCGGTCGATCGACCGGGTTGGAGAGGGTGCGGATAGTACGGTCGAACCCGGGATCGGTCAAGCCAAGGCCATCGGCAGAACGCCGCGAGTTCGCTCGAAATCCCGGGCGATTTGCCTGCGGACTTCGTCACAAAATGATCTGCATTTGTGATCCGCGACGGAGCGAACCGCAAACCGGCAGATTTCGCCGATGGCGGACGTTTCAAGCAGGCAAGCTGCAGAGCCTGGCCACGGCGGACTCCGAGGAGCAAAGAAATCGGCCCCGTGTTTCCATGGACACAATAATTCTGTGAGGTGACCCACACTCCGGAAGAATCGGAGAAGCGACCCCGCCTCCGGGATGCCGCGGTGGCCTGGCGCCCGTTGCGAGAATTCCGTGGAAGACGGTACACTGGCGTCCAGCAATCAAAAGCTCTTACTTGCCAGGAGAGAATCCAGTTGGACAAAAAGAAAGAACGCAAAAAGAAGGAACGGGAGCGGCGCGTCGCACAAAAGAAACACGCCGAGGCTCAGAAGCGCACTCAGGACGAGAAGACGACTCAAGAGACGTCCAAGACTGGTCGCAAGTCGGGTCTATTCACCATCCCTGTGACTGCTCCCAAGCCGACGCAGATTACCGCTAGCGTCCCCAAGCCTTTTAACCACCGGCGCGGCGGCGGAGGCTGACGGAGGACAACTGCCAAACGGAGAACAGGTGCCATGAGCGCAATCACCTTGTTGGGAAGCGCACGTCGAGCCTGTACGGGCCCCACGCGGCGGGAAACGCTCAAGGTGGGGGCCCTTTCTCTCCTGGGCGGTTTCTTCAACACGCCGGCGCTTTTGGCCCTGGAAAAGTCGGCAAGCCTGCCGAAGCGGGCGGCGCGCGAAGAGCGTCGTCCTGCTCTACCTGCAGGGAGGACCGCCGACGCAGGATATGTTCGATCTCAAGCCCGAAGCGCCGAACGGTGTCGGAGGCGAGTTCAAGCCGATCGCCACGACCGCGCCGGGAATCGAAGTCTGCGAACTCCTGCCGCTCACCGCCCGCTGGATGCACAAGTCGGCGGTCGTGCGCAGCGTCTACCACAACGGGGGCTGCCACAAGAACCTGCCCATGTACACGGGCTACGACGTGAACCTCCCCGACGAGGAGTTTCGCGAAAGCGATCCGCCAAGCATGGGTTCGGTTTGTTCGTATCTCGACCGCGACCATCACAAGACGCTGCCGACGTACGCCTTTCTTCCCTGTTCGCTCGGCTGGGGCGAGGCACGCAAAAAGGCGGGACCGCATGGCGGATTTCTCGGACGGCGCTACGATCCGTTCTGCACGGAGTGCAACGCCTACGTCGACCATCCGCCCGACGAAATCTGGCGACCTCAAGTCGTCCGCGGCGAGCCGCGTTTGACCGATATGGACCTCCAGGGAGGGATGACGCTCGATCGTCTCAACAAGCGCCGACGGCTGGTCGAACAATTTGACGATCAGTTCCGCAAGATGGAAGCCAATCCCGATCTGGGAAGTTTTCCGCGCGAGCAGCGCCTGGCTTTCGAGATGCTGACTTCGGCCCGCGTGCGGGAAGCGTTCGACTTAAGCGCCGAAAACAGCAAGACGCGGGACCGATATGGCCGAACGCTTTTCGGTTCGGCGACCGTGTTGGCCCGACGTCTGGTCGAGCGTGGAGTCCAGTTCGTCAACGTGAGCTGGGACAACTACTCGAAGCGGTTCGACGTCAGCAAGGCGGCCTGGGACACGCATCAACGCAACTTCCCCATGCTGCGGCAGACCCTGTTGCCCAATTTCGATCAGACGTATTCCGCCTTTCTCGAGGACCTCGAGCATCGCGGACTGCTCGATCAGACGCTGGTCGTGACGATGGGCGAGATGGGCCGCACGCCACGCATCAACGCCGACGGCGGTCGCGATCACTGGACCTATTGTTACTCGGTTCTGTTTGCGGGCGCCGGCATCAAGAGCGGAACCATTCACGGCGCCTCGGACGACCAGGCGGCCTTTATCAAGGACAAACCGGTCCACATCCGCGACATCTGCGCGACGATTTATCACCTGCTGGGGATCGATCCGGAGATGCCCGTTTACAACCGATCGGGTCGACCGATTGCGGTTGCCCACGGCGGACGCCCGATCAGCGAGATCCTCGCCTGAGTCGGGCTTTACTGTTTCCCGCCGGCGGTGGTGCAGACCTCGTGGATGAATCGCAGCTTGTCGATCACTGGGTCCATCAGCACGAAAGGATAACTGTCCTTCTGGCCCAGGCCGCGGCTGAGGTTGTTTAAAAGATACGTCACGGCAAACCAGTCCGACATCATCTCGTCGAATTTGATCTGGCCTTGTCGTTCGGTCGAATAGCGCAGCCGCACCGGACGCGCGTCGTTTCTGTTGGGCAAGATGACCAGGCCGCACTCGCTGGCCGTCTCCAAAGTATCGGTGAGATGGAGATAATGCGCCCAGGTCTCAGCCCAGTCCTCCCAGGGGTGACTGCTCGCGTAAGCTGAAACAAAGCGATTCTGCCAATCGGCGGGCGGACCGGATTTGTAGTACGCCTGCAGTGCCGCGCCATAGTCGGGTCGCTCATCGCCGAACAGTTCGCGGAATCGACTCAGGCGGTCACTGCCGCGAATCAGCCGGTCCCAATAGTAATGGCCGATCTCATGCCGAAAGTGGCCCAGCAGCGTTCGATAGGGCTCATGCATCGAGACGCGGCGCTTTTCACGCTCAGCGTCGTCGGCCTCGACAATAGCGACGGTGATCACCCCGTCGGAGTGACCGGTCATGACTTTGGGCGAGTTCGGATCGGCCGGGTCGGGATCGGCAAGGAAGTCGAACGCCAGGCCGTTCTGCGGATCCTCATTCTTCGAGACGAGCGGCAGCCCCAACTCCACCAGGCTGTAGATGAGCCGCCGTTTGGCCACCTCGAGCGCTCCCCACGCCTCGCGATTTCCGGGTTGCTCCAGGTTGGGAATGACTCGGGTCAGTCGACACGAATAGCAATACGGGTTCGAGTCCTCGGCCGGAACCGCCCAATTGCAGACGCCCTCCTGGCTGTAATTCCGGCATAACCGGTATTGGCGGCCGGCCGCCTCGGGGGCCAAGGCCTTCCACAGGTCGTTGCCGGCTTGCTCCAGCGAACCGACCTCCGAAACGTCCGGCAGATAAGCCAAGGTGTGCTTGCAGGCAAGGCACTGCACATTTTCAAAGAAGACGAGCTGCTGGCAGTGATCGCAATGAAAGACGCGCATGGTATGTCCCTCTATTCATCCCGTTCGCCCCTCGGCCGTCAAGCGGCCTTTTCAGACGGGCGACCGGAATCTGCGGTAAATCTTGCCTCCGAACCGAGAAGGATGGGCCGGCACGTCATTTGCCCCATGCCTCTCGCCGTGCGATAGGCTATAAATGCAGGCTGTAAAACAAGATGGCTGCGTAGCGGTTGGGCACCTGTCGCCCATCCCGTAAGCGGTCGCACTCTGAACCCGCCCGTCTCGGGCTGAAGGGCTTATGGGAATCCGCGTCGCGCTGCACCATCGCACCCGCTACCAATACGACCGCGAGGTCAGCCTCTCGCCGCAAGTCGTCCGCCTGCGTCCGGCACCGCATTGCCGCACCCCGGTTGTCAGTTACTCATTGCGGATTACGCCATCGGAACACTTCCTGAATTGGCAACAGGACCCGCAAGGTAACTTTCTCGCCCGCGTCGTTTTTCCCGAAAAGACTCGGGAGCTGGCGCTGGAAGTCGACCTCGTAGCCGAGATGACGGTCATCAATCCGTTCGACTTCTTCCTCGAGCCGGAAGTCATCGATTTTCCGTTCCGATATTCTGATTGGCTGGCCAGCGAGCTTCAGCCCTATTTCGTCACCGAGCCGGTCGGCCCCCAACTGGCAAGCTGTCTGGCAGCACTTCCTCACGACGAAGAGCACACGGTCGATTACCTGGTTGATATCAATCGCTTCGTCCACCAACAAATCCGTTACGTGACGCGCCAAGAGCCGGGCGTGCAGACTTGTGAAGAGACGTTGAGTTTGCGGAGCGGCTCGTGCCGCGACTCGGCCTGGCTGCTCGTCCAGATCCTGCGGAACCTGGGATTGGCCGCGCGGTTTGTGTCGGGCTATCTGATTCAACTGCGGCCGGATGTGAAGCCGCTCGACGGGCCGGGCGGAACCGACCACGACTTCACCGACCTCCACGCTTGGACCGAGGTCTTTCTGCCCGGGGCCGGGTGGGTGGGTCTTGATCCGACATCGGGGTTGCTCACGGGCGAAGGGCACCTGCCGTTGGCGGCCAGTCCCGATTTCGCATCGGCGGCACCGCTGACAGGTGCGCTCGACCCGTGCGAGACCGAATTCGACTTCCACATGCAGGTGACGCGGCTTCATGAAGATCCGCGCGTCACGCGACCCTACAGCGAGGAGCAGTGGAGCGCCATTCAGAGCGTGGGCCAACACGTCGACAAGGAACTGGTCGACGGTGACGTCCGGCTCACGATGGGGGGCGAGCCGACGTTCGTCTCCATCGACGACATGGAGGGGGCCGAGTGGAACACGGCCGCCCTCGGCGAAGATAAAAGAAAGCGGGCGGGCGACTTGTTTCGGCGTTTGGCCAACCGCTTCGCGACCGGCGCGTTGCTGACATTTCGGACAAGGAAAATGGTATCCGGGCGAATCGCTTCCGAGGTGGGCGCTCGGCTGTTTCTGGCGGACGGACGGCGAACCGATCTGGCGCAATCCGGCACTCATCGCCGAGGACGAGCACACGTACTCGTTCAGTGAGCGGGAAGCCAAGGCGTTTGTCACGCGGCTGGCCCAACGGCTCGGCGTGGACGCAGGAAATGCGACGGCCGGCTACGAAGACGCCTGGTATTACCTGTGGAAGGAGCGGCGGCTTCCGGCCAACGTCGACCCCCTCAAATCAAACCTGGCCGACGCGGAGGAGCGGACGCGCTTGGCGCGGATCTTCGAGCAGGGATTGGGCCGCGTGGTCGGTTTCAGCTTGCCCTTGCGAGCCCATTCCTACGGGAGCGACGTCCGTTGGGAAAGCAGTGCCTGGACGTTTCGCACCGAGCACATGTTTCTGATTCCGGGCGACTCGCCGATGGGATACCGGCTGCCGCTCGATTCACTCCTCGGGCCGGCCGACAAAAATGCCAGCCGAATTTACGCGCGAGATCCGTTTGCGGATTACCCGCCTCTGCCGCCATCCGGCCGGAGTCCCGCTGGCCAAGGATCGCTCCGTCGATCGACTCCATTCGGAGGGAACGGATCCAACGCCCTTGTCACTCAACGGTCCGCGGCCCGCGTGACGGTGAATCGCGATCGCTCGCCGATCCATCAAATGGCAGGGGTCGCTCGCGATGCCTCCCTGCAGCCGGACGGAATCACCCTGGAAAACGGACTGCAGGGAGACGCTGTTGACGAGTGGGGCACGCCGGAAGGCTGGTTTGCCGCGCAAGCACGATTGACTCCCGGATTCAGCCAATCGGCACCCGGAGTGGTGCGGACCGCCCTGTGCGTCGAGCCGCGGCAGGGAACGCTGTACATCTTCATGCCGCCGGTGGCTTATGTCGAAGAGTACCTCGATCTGGTCGCGGCAATCGAAGACACGGCCGATGAGCTGTCGCTGCCGGTGAAACTCGAAGGCTACACGCCGCCGTATGATCCGCGGCTGCAGAATTTCAAGGTGACGCCCGATCCCGGCGTGATCGAAGTCAACTTGCAGCCGTCGGGCAATTGGGACGAGTTGGTCGAAAACACGACCGTCCTCTACGAAGAGGCCCGGCTGGCCCGGTTGGGGACCGAGAAATTCATGCTCGACGGCCGGCACACGGGCACCGGCGGCGGCAACCATATTGTGCTTGGGCGGTGCCAAACCGGCCGACAGCCCCTTCCTCCGTCGCCCCGACCTGCTGCGCAGCCTGATCGCCTATTGGAACAACCGTCCGTCGCTCTCGTATCTGTTCTCCGGCCTGTTCATCGGGCCGACGAGCCAGGCCCCGCGGGTCGACGAAGCGCGGCACGAGAGCGTGTACGAATTGGAAACGGCGCTCTCGCTCCTGCCAGATTCCAGCCAAAGCGCGGCAGCAGTCCGCCCTGGATGGTCGATCGCGTGCTCCGGAACCTGCTGGTCGATGTGACGGGCAACACGCACCGGGCCGAGTTCTGCATCGACAAGCTTTACTCGCCCGATTCCGCGTCGGGCCGGTTGGGCCTGGTCGAATTCCGCGCGTTCGAGATGCCGCCCCACGCGCGGATGAGCCTGACGCAGCAACTTGCTCGTGCGGGCCCTGATCGCCCGCTTCTGGAAAACGCCGTATCGCGAGCCCCTGGTGCGCTGGGGGACCGCGCTGCACGACCGCTTCTTGTTGCCGCATTTCGTTGCCCAGGACTTCGCCGAAGTGCTCGACGAGCTGACCGACGCCGGCTATCCGTTCGAGCAGGACTGGTTCGCGTCGCATTTCGAGTTTCGTTTCCCGATCTGCGGCAGGTGACGCAACGCAGCATGCAATTCGAGCTGCGCCAGGCGATCGAGCCGTGGAACGTGCTGGGCGAAGAGCCGGGCGGCGGCGGAACCGTCCGCTACGTCGATTCGTCGCTCGAGCGGTTGCAAGTCAAGGTCTCCGGCCTGACCGACCCGCGGTACGTGCTGGCCTGCAACGGCCGCCGCGTGCCGCTGCATCCGACCGGCACGCCGGGCGAGTTTGTGGCCGGCGTGCGGTTCCGGGCCTGGCAGCCGCCGTCGTGCCTGCACCCGACGATCGGCGTCCACGCGCCGCTGGTCTTCGACGTCCTCGACGCCTGGAACGGGCGATCGATCGGCGGCTGCACGTGGCACGTGGCCCATCCCGGCGGACGCAATTTCGAGACGTTTCCCGTCAACGCCTACGAGGCCGAAAGCCGGCGGGCCGCGCGGTTTTTCGCGATGGGACATACGCCGGGGCCGCGGCCGATCCCCGATCCGGAACACAACGACGACTATCCTTTCACGCTCGACCTGCGCCGGCCGATCGAGCGGGCGACGCTCAACGAGTAACGTCCGGCCCCCGATAGCTTGATTGACCGCGGTGCTGCGAACTACAGTCCGGACTCATTCGATTTTGCAACAAAGAGCCGCCGGTTAAAAACCGGCGGTCCGGCTGGATGGACCCGCCGGCTCGCAGCGCATTTTTCTCTCGTGGACCCTCAGCGTTTCCTGATGAGTTCAACGACACCTGAAACTGATGCGGCTCCCGTCGGCGGATTGATCGCCGGCTACCGACCGCCGGCCAACAGTTACGACGAAGTGCGACTGCAGGCAGGCGGGTTGCGCGAACCCTGGCCGCGGTTCGTCGGCGGCATCGAGCGGCTCGGTTCGGCCGGCCTCGATCAACGCCGCGAACAGGCCCGCCGCCTGCTGCGCGAAAACGGCGTCACCTATAACGTCTTCGGCGCACCGCAGGGGCCCGACCGCCCCTGGGAACTCGACCCGCTTCCCCTCGTCATCAGCCAACGAAGAGTGGAACCGCCTGTCGAAAGCCCTCGCGCAGCGGGTCACCGTGCTCAACGCGATCCTGGCCGACCTCTACGGTCCGCAGCAGCTCCTGTCCCGCGGCGTGCTGCCGCCCGAGCTGGTCTTCGCCCATCCCGGCTTTCTCGTGCCGTGCCACAACTTGAAAGTGGCCGGCGGCGTGCATTTGCATCTTTACGCGGGGCACATCGTCCGCGGTCCCGACGGCCGTTGGGTCGTCGTCGCCGATCGCACGCAGGGCCCCTCGGGCGCCGGTTACGCGGTCGAAAACCGCGTCATCATGTCGCGGATCCTGCCGCAGGATTTTCACGCCCTGTACGTCGAGCGGCTGGCTTCGTTCTTTATCGCACTTCGCGAGACGCTCGTCTCGATCGCTCCGCGGAATCGCGACAACCCGCGCGTCGTCCTCCTCTCGCCCGGCACGCGGAGCGCGACCTATTTCGAGGATGGATACCTGAGCCGCTACCTCGGCTACTCGCTGGCCGAAGGGGGCGATTTGACCGTCCGCGGCAGCCAGGTCTTTTTGAAGACGCTGGGCGGACTGTTGCCCGTCGACGTGATCCTCCGCCGCGTCCCCGATGAGGAGTCCGATCCGCTCGAGCTCAAGGCCGATTCGCAATTGGGCGTGCCCGGCCTGGTCGAAGCCGTCCGCGAAGGGCAGGTCGCCGTCGCCAACTCCCTGGGCAGCGGCTTTCTCGAAGCGCCGGCCCTCATGGCCTACCTTCCCGAAATCTGTCGCGCCCTCCGCGGCGAGGAACTCGAACTCCCGAGTGCCGGCACCTGGTGGTGTGGACGGCCCGACCACTTGCAATACGTCGAATCGCATTTGCACGAACTCGTGATCCGCCCCGCCTTCCGCCATCGCTCGGTCGCGCCGATCCTTGGCTGGCGACTGACGCAGTCGGAAAAGAACGTCCTCCTCTCCCGCATCCGCAACAATCCCGGCGCCTTCGTGGGCCAGGCGCAGGTCGTCCGCTCGACCGCGCCGGTCTGGAACGATTCGCGGCTCGAGCCGTGGCGGTTGGGCTTACGCACCTTTGTCACCGCACACGAAGGGGGCTACCGCGTGATGCCCGGCGCCCTCTCGCGAATGTCGGCCCACGAAGGTTTCCTGGGCGAGTCGCTCTCCGAAGGAGAAATCAGCAAAGACGTCTGGGTCCTGGCGACCGCCCCTGTCAAAAGCGTGACGCTGCTCAAGCCGACGCGGGCCGCCATCCAGCTCCGCCGCAGCGGCAACGACCTGCCCAGCCGCGCCGCCGACAACCTCTATTGGCTCGGCCGGTTTGTGGAGCGGGCCGAACGCATGGTCCGCCACCTCCGCAGCGCCATCGTGCGGCTCACGGCCGACGTGGCCCCCGTCGGCCCGCTCGAGGTCGCCGCCCTGATCGAGGCCCTCTCCGAATCGAGCGACTGGCAAGCCGATCCGAGTGAAGAGGGGGAAGTGCTGCTCGAGCGGATTCGCGTCGAGGCCGTCTCGTTCATCTTCGACGACAACCGGCCCGACGGCCTGTGCCACACGCTCGAAGCGTTCCGCCGCACCGGTGCCGCCATCCGCGACCGCATCTCCATCGACAGCGGCCGCATCGTCAACCAGCTCCACCCGGCCACTCTCTTCGGTCGGTCGATCGAGGGAGCGCGGCCCGGCGACCTGTTGACCCTGCTCAATCAGATGGTGACGCTCCTCTCGGCCTTCAGCGGTCTGGCGACCGAGAGCATGACGCGGACGCAAAGCTGGCGGTTCCTCGACATGGGCCGCCGCATCGAGCGGGCCCAACAAACGCTCCACGTCCTCCGCCGCACGCTTGTCGACGTGCGGAAAGACGTCCTCCCGCCGCTCGAGGCCGTCCTCGAAATCGCCAACAGCACGATGACCTATCGCTATCGCTACCTGGCAAGCCTGCAACTGGCCCCCGTGCTCGATTTGATCCTCGTCGACGAGACGAACCCGCGGGCCGTCGGTTTCCAGTTGGCGGCCCTGGCCGAGCACGTGAAGCACCTGCCGGGCGAAGCGGCCGACGCCGAGCAGCGCCCCGAGCCGCGGATCGTGCTGGCCGGGCAGGCCGCGCTCCGCCTGTGCGACGTCGACGCTTTTTGCGAACCGGACGAATCGGGCCGTCGCGCCGCCCTGGGCAATTTCCTCGACCAGCAGAGCGGCCACCTCCGCCGCCTCTCCGACGCGCTCACGCAGCGTTATCTGTCGCACACCGGCCCCTCGCACCAGTTGGGCATGATCACGCCGAGCGTCCCCGCACCGCCGGGAGGCAAGGCCCTGTGAAATACCGCGTGCGCCACATCACGTGCTACTCGTATCACGACCTGGTTCCCTTGTGCCAGAACCAGGCCTATCTCTCGCCGCGCGTCTTCGATCGCCAGCAATGCGAATTGTCGAAAGTGACGGTCCAGCCCGAGCCGATCGAGACCCATGCGTGGACCGACTACTTCGGCAATTCGGCCCTCTACTTTGCCGTCGACGCGCCGCACGACGAGTTGACCGTGACGGCCGAGAGCATCGTCAAAGTCACCGCGCCCAAGCTCCCCGCCCCCGCGGCCACGCCGCCGTGGGAAGAGGTGCGCGACGCGACCGCGAAGTCCCTCACGGACAAGGCGGCCCAGTTTACGTTCGAGTCGCCGCTCGTCCGCTTTATCGACGAGGCCTACGACTACGCCCTGCCGTCGTTTGCGCCCGGTCGCCCGCTGCTGGAAGCGGTCCTCGACCTCACCGGCCGGATCTTTCGCGAGTTCAAATACGATCCGACCGCCTCGTGCGTCAACACGCCGACGGAAGAGATCCTTCGCAAACGGCGCGGCGTCTGCCAGGACTTCGCCCATCTCGAAATTACCTGCCTGCGGTCGCTGGGCCTCGCCGCCCGCTACGTCAGCGGCTATCTCCTCACCGACCCGCCGCCGGGGCAAACGAAACTCGTCGGGGCCGATGCCTCGCACGCCTGGCTTTCGGTTTATTGTCCGCAGCAGAACTGCTGGTTCGACCTCGACCCGACCAACAATCAGATCCCGCAAATCCGCCACGTGACGCTCGCCTGGGGCCGCGACTACGGCGACGTCTGTCCCATCAAAGGGGTCTTTCTGGGCGGCGGCGACCACCGCATGTACGTCTCCGTCGACGTGGCCCCCACGCCGGATAACTGACCTCGCGGCAGAGCGCTGCCCTGACGAGCCGCCGGGTTTACCCCGGCGGTCTTCGAACGCGCTCATCGCTCCGTTGAAAACCGCCGGCGTAAAGCCGGCGGCTCGTAAGAACTGCGCGACTCAGCGTCCTCGTACGAGATTGCTTCGCCGCTATCTTTGCTTTAGCTTCGTACATCGAGCGAGCAGACCTGCACGAGTCGCATTCGAGACAATACCGAACACGAGCGAGGCCACGATGAGCACAGTCCTGGTAACCGGCGGATCGGGATTCATCGGCAGCCATTGCATCCTGCAGCTTCTGGCCGCCGGCCACTCGGTGCGGACCACGGTCCGCAACCTCGCCCGCGAGGCCGACGTCCGCGCCTTGCTCAAGTCTGGCGGGGCCCTGCCGGGCGATCGTCTCAAGTTCTTCGCCGCCGACCTGGAAAAGGACGCCGGCTGGCCCCCAGCGGTTGCCGGCTGTGAATACGTGCTGCATGTCGCTTCGCCGTTTCCGCCAACGGTTCCGAAGGACGAAAATGAGTTGATCGTCCCCGCCCGCGAAGGGACCCTCCGCGTGTTGCGCGGCCCGCAACGCGGGCGTCAAACGGGTCGTGCAAACTTCATCGTTCGCCGCCATCGGCTACGGCCACGAACAGCAGACGACACCCTTCAACGAGACCGACTGGACCAATCCCGACGGGGCCGACGTGCAACCGTACGCGAAATCGAAGACGCTGGCCGAGCGGGCCGCTTGGGACTTTATCGCCCGCGAGGGGGGCGGCCTCGAACTTTCGGTCGTCAACCCGGTCGGCGTCCTGGGCCCGGTTCTGGGGGCCGACTACTCGACGTCGATCCTGATCGTGCAGCGGATGCTCGACGGCGGCATGCCCGGCGTGCCGAAGCTCAGTTTCGGCGTGGTCGACGTCCGCGACGTGGCCGACATGCACCTCAGGTGCATGACGAATCCGGCGGCGAAGGGAGAACGCTTCCTTGCCGTGGCGGGCGATTTCCTCTCGATGCTCGACATCGCCAGGATCTTGAAAGCCCACCTGGGCGCCGCGGCCAGACGCGTGCCGACCCGCCAAATCCCCAACTGGATCGTGCGCTTGTTCGCCCTCCGCGAACCGGCGGCCAAGCAGATCCTTCCCGAACTGGGCAAGTCGAAAAACGCGACCAACGAAAAAGCCAAACGCATTCTCGGTTTGACGCCGCGGACGAACGAAGAGTGCATCCTCGCCACGGCCGAAAGCCTGCAGCGATTAGGCCTCCTCAAAGACAGCCCGAAAGCGGCCGCGTGAAATCGTGGGGCATGCTGCTAGCTTGCCCGTCAATTAATTTCTCGCGCTGAGGCGCCAACCCGCGACTCGCCCCGAAAGCGGTCCAACGTCGAATTCGACCGATTTACAATTCGCGACGGACGGGCAAGCTAGCAGCTCGCCATTTCTCGTGGGGCACGCTGCTAGCGTGCCCGTCAAAGAGATGTGAATGCCAAAGAGACCGAGCGAGGGACCGGTGTCGGGCACTGGCACTGACACAGGGAATCGGGCTATGAAACTGAAAAACGGGCACGCTAGCAGCGTACCCCACGAAAAGGCGGCGAGCTGCTAGCAGCTCGCCCCACGGTCGTTCACCGCGAGCCGAAGTAGTAGAGCACGAGGCCCAGGCTGAAGTCCTGCAGCCGCGAGGCGTCCCAGCCGTGGATTTCGTGGACGCCCACGAGTTGCAGGCCGACGGCGGCCAGCACGATGACGAGCGTGCCGAGCGCCTTGAAGTCGACCCACCAGGCCGGCGACGTGATCCCCGTGTGCCGTGACCACCAGGCCAGGACGCCGCGGACCGTGATGCCCAGGAGGTACGCGCCGACCGAGACCAAGAGCGACAGCGATTGCGTCTCGAAGAGCCGGCCGTGGTCGTAAAGGTAGTACGCCAGCCCCGCGAAGGCCGCGACTAGCAGGATCCGCACGCTGTGCTTGGGCAGGTAGAGCGGGCTCTCGTCGGGCTCGATTTCGCCCGTCGCTTCGAGCTTCGCCCGCAGCTCGTGCGAGAGGGGCACGAACCGCCGCGTGGTGAAGTAATGGGCCAGCGTAATCATCAGCGCCTCGCTCCACACCACGTCGACGCGCACGCCGCGGACCGTCTGGATCACGAGGAACGAGACGATAATCAGGCACAAGAGTGCCCGCACACTGCCGGCCGGCATCCCGAGCGGCGGCCGCTTTGCCGCAAGCTTTTCGGCAGCCGGAGACGAAACGCGCGGCCCCGCGGCGGGAGCCGCGGCAATCGCGGTTTGGGGCCGCATGAGCCGCGCGGTCAAATCTTTCCCGGCTTCCGACCGCTCGGCGACCGGCTTCGAGAGCGGCAATTGTTTGGCATCGAACGGAGTGGCACTCGTCTGCGGCGGACCGTGATGCGGATAATTGGGTGTTTCCAGGCCTCGTTTGAACGCCATGAGACCCCCCTTTGGAACCGCTCGTCGCTATTGCGACGCTTCACTCAACACAACGCAAACGGCCGGCGGTCGGATCACGGGGAAAGGAAAGGATGAAGGATGAAGGACTTTACTGTCGGAAGGAGCTGATCGTCTTTAAGTTATTGCCAGATCGAGATCTTCCAAACGAAGGATCAGTTATGGGAGACTGGCGATGGATCGTCGTTTTATATTGCGCAAGGAGCAGATGCTGAAACAATGCGAGGTGTCGCCCGACCATGTCAGGAGATTGCCCGCGGAGCTCTCTGTTTTTCTCAAGCCGTTTTTGGACGGTTTGTCGAATGACCGTCAACGGCAACATGTTCAGCAGTTTTGCAAAGGGTTGTTGTCGAACGTGACTCGCAAGAACACGGAAGCGATCGCTTACGAGCAAGATCAGGATCGCCACGATCTGCAGCACTTCATCGGCAGTTCGACCTGGAACCACGTGCCGTTGATGGACGAGTTGTGCGGCCAGATCGCGGCCACGCTGGGCGAGGCCGATGGCGTGCTGGTCATCGATCCTTCGGCATTTCCCAAGCAGGGCCGGAAATCGGTCGGCGCGGCCCAACAATGGTGCGGCCGGTTGGGCAAAGTCACCAACTGCCAAGTCGGTGTTTATTTGGCCTACGTCTCGCGACGCGAACACGCCTTGTGCGACTTCCGACTGTATCTGCCCGAGGAATGGACGAAAGATCGCCAGCGCTGCCGTACGGCCGGCGTCCCGCCTCAGGTCCGCTTTCAGACGCGACACGCGCAAGCTCTGGAGATGATCCGGACCCGCGGCCCGATCCTGCCACATGCCTGGATCACGGCTGACGACGAATTTGGGAAAGTGACCCATTTTCGCCGAGATTTGCACGAATTGGGAGAACGCTACGTGCTGGCCATTCCGAGTAACATCACGGCCCGCATCCTGGACGGCCAGGAAGTTCCCCACTGCGGGCCCGGCGGCCCGACCGCTCGTCCGTTTGTGAGTGTGACCCGCATTCGCGATCAACTTCCTGAAGGGGCGTGGCAGTCGATCGACGTGCGTGATGGCGAAAAGGGGCCGCTGTTCGTGGAGATCGCCGTCGTTCCGCACGTGCAGACCATGGACAACCGTCGCAAACTGCCCTACGCCGAGGTCTTGATCCTCACGCGTTATCGCGACGAACACGACCTGCGACACGACGACATCTATTTGTCCAACGCATCGGCGAGCACTCCCGCCGCCGAGTTCGCGCGTGATCTCCGCCGAACGCCGCGTCGAGGAAACCATCCGGCGCGGCAAAAGCGAAGCCGGATTGGCCGACTACCAAGCGCGGACCTGGCAAGGTTGGCATCACCATCAAACACTCTCGCTCCTGGCGACCTGGTTCCTCGTGAGCGAATCACTTAAGGGACGACAAACGACACCGGCTCTCAGCGTTCCTCAAGTCCGCCAACTCATCGCCCGAACTCTGCAACAGCAATGGAACCTCTTGCATCCCGAATCCGTCGCCAATTCCGCGACCCGCCAACTCCGACGCAACGAAACCGCACGCTTCTACCACTACCAAAAACGCAAACGCTTACCCCCCTTACGCCCCGATCAACGACGATGATTCCGACAGTAAAGAGGATGAAGGATGAAGGCGGAATAAAAAGGCCTTTTCATTCATCCTTCATCCTTCATCCTTCATCCTTCATCCTTTCCCTTCACTTCGACTTCACTTCGGCACTGGTCAACCGCGTGAGCAGGACGAGCGTGCTGCGGAAGTGCTTTTCGGAATGGCCCTGCCAGGCCATCATCTCGCGCCCTTTGGCGGTGGCCAGCTCGATCTGAAAGGGGCCGCCGATCGACGGCATCAGAAAATCGAGCACCCAGCCGATGATCACCTGCCCGACGCCGAAGAGGAGAAAGGTCCCGATGCCCGGTCCGTCCCAGCCGTATTTCACGTTGACCGACGCCACGCCGCGCAGATTGCACTCGTGTCGGGAGACGGGAATAAATCCGATGCAGAGCCGCGAGCGGAACCGGTCGCCGCGAATGAGCGCCGTGCGAAACGTCCCCGTCAGCAACAGCGGCGTGATGCACGAGAGAAGCCGAGCGTCCCAATCAAGACTTGAGAGCAAGAAGATCGGCAAAATCAGGATCACCAACACGACCACGCGAACACCGGGCCGCGCTCCCAACCGCGTCTGCTGCAGGCTGTCCTCTTCGGCAATGATCTCGGTCGAGCTGCTCTTCTTGCCGGTGGCCCGCGCCGCGACGGGCCGATCGCGGGTCACCGGAAAGACTTGTTCGCGCGCGCCACTGGCGACCGCGGCGTTCAGGTTGCTGGCGAAGGCCCCTTCGTCGTCGGTGGCTCCCGCAGGCGTCTTGCTGATCGGGATCACCTCGACGATGCCACGGCAGCGGGTGCATTTCACCTTTTTGCCCAAAGCCGCATCGCGGCACTTGAGCAGCGCTCCGCACTCGCCGCAGCGGACGACTATCGCCATTGTGGGCCCGATCAAATGGCAGACGTTCCAGCGACCGGTGACGGCCGCCAGCCTGTCATATTGGCGAATTTAACAAGGCTTAGAAAGCCTCAAAAGCTTTAACGGGGCGGTGCCCGTCTTGGATCACGGCGTCTGTCCCTGTTTTTGACGCTGGGGCTGTCCGTTCAGATCGGGCGGTCCGCTAGATACGACCGTTGGGCCGCCGTCATCGGCTCATCGCCGGTCTTCCAGTCCTCCGGATCCTTGATGGTCCGCGGATCGACGTGAGAATTGCCGTTCGTCATTTGTCCCGCTCCTGTTCTACGAAGCTTATGTTCTTTTGTACAGATGCAATTCGCGTGCCTTAACTCCGAGAGCAGTGGCCCAGATTGCGCTCCAGTGCCACTAGCGGGGGCTTTGGCCCGCCAGTGTCTTCTTCGCACTCCAAGCGGCGTGCACACTGGAGTTCGGCTCGACCGGGGGCACCCATTCCGATGGGTCCGTCGAACTCAGTCGAGCCGCGACCCGAAGCCGTCGCCCGTGGCACCGGGCGCGGAGAAATGGTCAGAGTCCGGCCCACTTTGGGTGCCACGTTCACGGCTTTGCGTGGGCGTGCGAAACCGTTTGACGCTCGAAGACACCGCACGCCGAGCCGCGGGCAGGGCACCCAAAGAGGGCAGACCAATGGCACTCGGGGTAATGGGGTACTGGAAAAAAACCGGGATACGACCCCACCCCGGCGCAAAAGTGAGCGCTGGCCTTGAATAAGGCGCAAGTCTCAAGCGGCACAGCAGGTAACGCGGGAATTAGACAGCGTCTATCGCGGCTGATGTGGGCGCTGTACTATCGCATCCTAATCCGCTTGCACCACGCGACAGAACGCATGAAAGAAGAGCTGGGCTATTTCGCGAAGCTGTTGAGCCGCTTACCAGTTCCCGGTGTGATCGCTCCGCTTATTTGGTTCGGATTCCCAGTAGTCCTGCCTGTTTGCGTTGTGTTGGTCTCCGGGGCAGAAGTGTCCATTAAGGCAGCGCTCCTAGGGGTTTTCACGGCTTACGTCGCTTTGTAACCGTTCACACCCTGGCGAGTAATGAGGGGGCCGGTTGACGGGCGAAGTGGGCCTGCACGGCGGCGGTGAGGAACTCGAAGCTGTTGCGAGATTGTCGGTGGCAGGTTTCAACGACTGTCAGGATTGTCTCCACAAAACGGCTGCCGCGGGCGCTTTGGGTGCCAAAGGACAGCTTTCGCCAGATGACGGCGGGGCGGAGGCGCGCTCGCTGACGTTGTTGGTCGGCTCGACCCCCTCCACGTCCAGGAACGTCCACAACCAGTCGCGATGATCGTGCAGCGGCTCACACATCCCGACCAGCTTCGAGTTGCCGCTGAACACGCCGCGCAGCAGCAAGCTGTCGATCTCCTGGCGGATCGGTCGCATCAGGCGCAACATTCCCGCACGGGTGATCGTCCCGTCGCGGCAGCGCGCCCAATGCCGAAACAGCTCGCCTGTGGGACGCAGCAGGTCGCGTCCCAGCCGCTTCACCGGATGGTCGACGAGCGCCTGGAAGTCCCGCTTCAGATGCGCCCAGCACCACTGGGGCCTGCCGAGCTTCCAGTACATCTTCGCCCGGTCGCAGTTCACCACGCCGTGGAAGGCATCCGTCAGCAAATCCTCGAGTACCGTGGCGGCCCGCGTGGTCCGCAGCGCGAAGAGCGTGTAGGAACCGGCGACGAACGTCCACAGCCACGACTTGAGCCGAGCTTGCTTCGTCGGCGATTCGTCGATGCCCAACACCGGTTCGGTCGGCAATTGTGCCGCCAGTTCGTGATAAGCCGGCGTGAGAGCGGCCGTCGCCTGATTCTGCAGCTTGACGACCCAACCCGCCGAACATGGTTGATTCAGGACTTGTTCCAGGAACAGGGCAACCCGTCGTTTACTCTGTTTGAAGCATCCCATGAGCAAGGCCACCAGTGCGACCAGCCGCGGTCCCGCTTGGCTCTGGGGCACACCTGCCGGAAGTTGGCCGCAGGTGCTTGTCGAGCAACCGGGGCACGTCAGTCGGTGCAGTTGATACTCGGTCACCAGGGGTTCGATTTCGGGGATTTCCCAGACCTGGTGCCGCAGCGGCTCCGGATCAGAGCCAGCCAGCGGTTCGCCACAGCGGCGGCAGGTCTCGGGGATGAGGGAAACAATGTGCGCACAGTGTTCGACGGGAATCAACGCCCGTTCGTACTTGGCATGGCCCGGTTGACCGCCCGGCTTCTTGCCGCTCACTCTCTTCTGAGGCGCCGGCTTGCCATGCGGATGCTCGCTGCTGGGCGGCAGCGACGAATTCCGCGGAGTTTTGTTCAGCCGTGCCTCGAGGTCCGCAACCCTTCGCTCCAGCCGGGCGATCGTTTCCGCCATCTGCAGAAAGATCGCCTGGGCCTCGGGCGGAATGCGGTTCCAGAGCTCCGGCGACATCCGGTCCATGCCGGTGATGTCGCCGAAATCGTCAAATTGGGAAAGAGCAATTTTCCAGCCGATTCACCACGGCGTGTGAGCGCTTACCGTCGCTTTCGTTTCCGGAGTCTTTGTTTTCCTATTGCGCCATGCTATGCGGCCTGGACGCCATGCCTCCGACAAGGCAAGCAGATTGCTCGGACTCGGAGACGGGTCGCACGGGATGATTCGGACTCCGGAACAGGCGTGCGCTCGCGGAAAGCGCATCACTGAACAGGAACCGCAAGATGCGTAGGTTCGTGATTCTTGCGGATGACGAAGTGTCTCGCGAGCACCGCGACGCCATCACGCTACACATTGACGGCGATGCCGAACTGGACTGGTGGCATTGGTTTCACCGCTCTTGGCTTGTAAAGGATCGCAAGGACCGCACACCTACGGAGTGGCGGGAGATCATTCATGCCGTCGCGCCTCAGGCCGGAATTGTCATTCTTGAAGTTGAGCCAAAGGGCTCCGCCTACTGGACGGAAAAAGACTCGGCGGATTGGATAGCCGAGTCTTGGCCGAACAACGATTAACTAGTCGCGCCCTTCCCGCAGCTTGCGGATCAATCGGTCAATCCGTGCGTCCCGTCGTTTCCGTTCCGCCTTCGCCGCGCCGTGGTTCATCACAGCGTCAAATAGATCCTCCATGCTCCGCAACTTGTCGCTCACGCCAGCGGCCATTGCGGGAGTGCAACGGATCGTGCTGTGCATCCGGCAGAAGTTGTAGACGGCAATGTGAATCGCGGTCGCGGCGGCGCGGTTTTCGAGCTTTCTCGAGAACCCCAAGGCCAAGCGAGTAAATCGCTTCATGAAGGTGCGAATCGTGAGGTTGCGACGCTCGACGTGGGACGTGCATATCGTGCCGAGGTCGCGTATGCCTTGGGCGACGATTGTCGCTTGCCGCGTCGATGCCGAGGAACGCGCCCAGCTTGATCGGGCGGCAGAAAAGGCTGATCTGCGGCTGTCCGACTGGATGCGGAATCGGCTCAAAGCGGCAGCCAAACGAGAGCTGCGCCGAGACTCACGCTCCGATTAGCGGAAACAGGGTGTTACGATCCCATCCGCGCGTACGCGGACCCCTGCGGCAGCTTATAAGACTGATGCGCCACCAAGACGCGGGCCGTTCTCCCTAACGGAACGGCACAGAGAAAAAGCGATGCGTGCCCATGCGGGAAAAGACACACGAGCGCACGCTAAGGTTCGGAATTCGTTAGCTTCGGAATCAACCGGACCAATTCATCCGAGAAAACATTGGGGGCAAGAGAGTGGCGGCTTTCCAGAAGCATGTTGACTATCTCAATAGCGCTCATGCTCGGGGGGCGGACTTCCGAAACTTGTAGCCCATTAATTCCGACACTTTCGACATCACGGATAGCCGACACAATTGCGAAGATTAGCGAGTCGCTTTCGCGGCTGAAATCCAGTGCAATCTTCCCGTGCTGCTGGCTCAAGAGCGCGTCATCGCACACTTGGTAAAGAGCCGATGCCACTTCATCGGTTACCTCACTGATGCCAGACAGAATCAACGTGAAATCGAAAACCTGCCGCGGCACGCTTTCCGATTGGCGTTGTTCATGCATCGTGGACATGGCAAAGCCTCCGCCTACGTTACGTGTGGGCAACGATCCACCTTCCGTCTAATTTGCTCCGCGTGATTCACGGGGCTTCTTGGAGTCGACTGCACCCACATTTTACATCCATCGCGTTCACGATGGCTACATTGCAGTTTACCCCAGGGGTGTCCATTACTTGGTTCCCACCGCCAACCCTTGGATTCCGCGTATTGCACCGCCTCTTCAATTGGGCCTTTCGGATGACGCGGACGACCCATGGGGAGCCTGACGGCCTAGTTGGATTGCCATTGCGCGCTCCCTCGCAATTGTATCGACCGGCATAACCCGCATTATCGACACAAAACAAAGACCGCCGGTGAATAGCGATTTTTTCGAGGAAAGTCAACGTAGGCGGCCTACAAAATGTACAAAAGTTCACGTTATATCTTGTGCCAAACCGCAACTTTCGTCCAGGATGCGACCCCCCTTCCCCAACCCTCGACTCATTCTTGCACGACGATCCGCCGTGGCGTTACGCCATGATCTCGCGGATCGGCTGGCCGAATTCCATTTCGAGCCGTTTGTGGCCGGGGACTTCGAGCTTGTGCGGCGAGAGGCCCATGAGCGTCAGCAACGTGGCGTGGACGTCGGTCACATAGTGCGGGTGCTCGACCGCGTGGAAGCCGATCTCGTCGGTCGCGCCGTGAACGACGCCCCGCTTGAGGCCGCCGCCGGCCATCCAGATCGAAAAACCGTAGGGATGGTGATCGCGGCCGTCTTTGCTCTGCGTGCCCGGCGTGCGGCCGAATTCGGTGGCGAAGACGACGATCGTCTCGTCCAACAGGCCGCGGCGCTTGAGATCGGTGAGCAGGCCGGCGACCGGGCGATCGACCTGTTTGCCGAGGCTCGTGTGATTGTGCGACAGCGCGCTGTGCGCGTCCCACGCTCCGGCCGCGCCGTCGCCATGCATGATCTGCACGAACCGCACCCCCTGTTCGACGAGGCGGCGGGCCGCCAGAAGCTGCATGCCGAACGGGCGCGTCACCTTGTCGTCGAAGCCGTAGAGCGCCTGCGTTTCCGGCGTTTCGCTGTTGAAATTGAGGATCTGCGGAATGGCCGTCTGCATGCGGAAGGCCAGTTCGTACGCCTTGATGCGGGCAGCCAGTGCCGCGTCGTCGGGGTGCCGCACGGCACTCAGGCGATCGAGCCGTCCCACGAGGCCGAACATCTCCCGTTGTAGCGCTGCAGGCGTGGGCATCTCGGGGCGCGCGAACATCAGCGGCTCTTTACGATCGACCTTGAGCGGCACGGCGTCGTAGGCGGGGCCGAGGTAGTGTCCGTCGCGGGTATCGAAATACCGCGGGCCCATGGTGATGAACTTGGGCAAGTTCTCGTTGAGCGTCCCCAGGCCCCATGCGGTCCAGGCGCCGATCGTGGGAAAGCTGCCGTCGAGCATGTGCCGGCCCGAGTGGAATTGGACCTGAGCGCCGTGATTGTCGTCGGTGGTCCACATCGAGCGGATGACGGCCAGGTCGTCGACGCAGTCGCCCAAGTGCGGGAAGAAATCGCTCACCGGAATGCCGCTTTGGCCGCGGGGGCGAAACTTCGTCTGCAGAGGGAGGATCACGTTTCGCTGCTGGCCGTTGGCGTCGTTGACGACGACCACCCGCACCTTCCGCAGCTTTTCGGGATCCTGCACGCTCTTATACGGCGTGGCCGCAATCGACTTCCCCGCATAGTGGTTGATCTCGGGCTTGGGATCGAACGTCTCGAGATGGCTGAAGCCACCCCGCATGAAGAGCCAGATGACGTTCTTCGCCCGCGGCGGCCGCTCGGGCAAACCGGTCCGCGGCAAGCGGGCGGTCTCCTCGGCCCGCAGCATGCCTTCGAGGGCCATGGCACCGAAGCCAAGCCCGGACCAGAGGAAGTGCCTTCTGGAAGGATGAAGGATGAAGGATGAAGGATGACAGTAGTTCCCAGTTTGACTCATGCGTCTAAGTCGACGTAAGGCTTGGAACCATCGTGCAATTGGGCGACCACTTCGAGGGCGATCCATTCGAGCATGCGGCGGAGTCGCAATTTTTCTTGGTGAAGCGTCATCGAATCTCCGTACCCTTCAGCCAGCATGGTTTCGTGAATCCACACCCAGACATTCCGCAGCAGAAGCGCGACCACGACGAATAGCAGCCGCAGATGGGGATCGCGGGTGCAGGTGTAGATGCGCGCCTGGCGGGCTTGGCGGTAGCTCGTCTCGATACCGAAGCGTGTCCGATACAGTTCGCGGATCTCCCGTGGGGAACCGCTGACTCGCCAAGCGGCAAACAGGAGCTTTTGTTGCTTGTGTTTGCCGTCTTTGCGGTTCTTGTGAGTCCGGTAGGCCACATAAACCGAGACTGTCACCGACTGCTTCTTGTTCTTCAACGTGTGCAAGTAGCATCCGACGTTCTGACGTCGGATCCAATGCAGGCCCCGGAGTTTCCGCCGCTTCTTGGGGATTCGTCCCCGAAACATCACCGGCATCACGAAGGGAATCTGTTGCTCTTGTAAAAACCGCGTGACGGTGACGTTGAAGAAGGCGCGATCCAACAAAAAACGTCGGATTTTCAGCTCTTTTGCGCGGATTGTCGCCAGCAGGCGATTCAACGCCGTGACCGTCGTTTCGTGTCGCCGCACCCAGGTGGCGGCCAAAGTGTAGCGCACTCCGTGGGAGACAATGCAGGCGGTGGCGTAGGCATGGAATTTTGTGGTTCCCTGTCGCGGCTTGCCGTAGTAAATCTCGTTGCGGCTGCGCTTCGGCTCCCCGTAGTAAGGCACCAAGTGCCAGTCGATCGCCACTGTCCAAGCGCGACGCTGGAGGCGCCGCGGCAGATGATCCGTCAGCGCAGCATTCAACCGCTTCTCCAGAACCCGAAGCGTCTTGGGCAGTCCCGCCTCCAACGCGCCCATCACGCTGGTGTCCGACGGAGCGTTCGCCAAATCCCGACAGGCCGCGAACACCGAGATCGTTTGCGCGGCTGCGCAAGACGATGTTCCAGACAACCGTCGCCGTACATTTCGGCCCTCGATCCTTCAACTGCATCGAGTTGATCAGCCAACTCAGGGCCCACTGATGAACCTCGCTACTCGATATGGTATTTCTGTTCCTTGAACGCATGAGCTCCCTCCTTGGGCTTCTGGTTCTCTACACAAACCAGTCTGAGGAGGGGCCTTGCGTTCCTCAACGTCAACAGGCCGACTTGGAACTACTGGATGAATAAAGGCAGGGTCTTTCATTGTTGCTCCATCATCGCTCTCTGTTGACTTTGTTCGCAATGGGGTGGCACTGGTCCGTCTCTGGCGGATCAGTGCCACCCGGCATTTTTTTCATCCTTCATCCTTCCGCCTTCCCCTATCGTACCGTGACAAAGTCGTCGTGGTTCAACAGAGCCACGATGAGTGACGAAAGGATCTGCCGATCGCGGTTTGGTTTGTCCGGGACCAGCGTCTTCGCGTGATTCAGGAATTCCACGCAGGCCGACGCTTCTTCGGTGGTCGGATCGCGGGTGAGGATCGAGCGGAAGGCCGATTCGATGAGGGCCTGGGTTCGCTTGGCACCGCCGGTGGCCGGCGTGTCGCGCTCCAGACGGGCGGCGAGGCGGGCGGCCATTTGCAACGTCACGCGGCTGTTGGCCAGCGCGAGCGCCTGCTGCGGCAAAACGCTCACGTCGCGGCGGTAACATTGCAGCACGTCGGCCGCGTCGAAGGTCGACAAAAATCGCTCGTGATCGTCCATCGATTGGTTGAAATAGAGGCTCCGGCGGGGCGTCATTTCTTGTTTCGGATTGATCGTCGGTCCGCCGAGCTGCTCGTCGAGGGCGCCGGCAATGTAGAAGAGGCCGTCGCGGATCTCTTCGGCCTCGAGGCGGGAGGCCGGGTATTTCCAGAAGTAGACGTCTTCCGGATCGGCCTGCCGCGTCGCCGCGTCGGCCTGCGTGCCGTCGCTCGAGCGGCGGTAGGCGTGCGACGTGACGATCAGGCGATCGAGCCGCTTGAGGTTCCAGCCGTGGTCCATGAGATCGTTGGCGAGCCAGTCGAGCAGCTCGAGTTCCGGCGGCGACGGGCTGCGGAGGCCGAAGTCGGCCACCGACTCGACCAGCGGCTGGTTCATGTGCCGCATCCAGACGTGATTGACGGCCACCCGCGCGGTGAGCGGGTTTTTCCGATCGACCAGCCAGCGGGCCAGTGCCGTGCGGCGGCCCGTGCTCGTGCGGGGAAAGGGAGTCCGGCGGGCCGCTGCAGGCTCGGCCGGCCCTTCGGCGCCCGGATGGCGGCCAGCGCGGCGACGTCGAGCGGGCCTGTGCTGCGCTCGATTGCCCGCTTGCGGGCCACGCGGCGGCGGCCCGCGGCCTTGTCGGGCGAGAAGTCGGCCTTCCGCGTCGCGGCTGCCAGTTCGACCTGGGCCGCGTCGGCGTCGGCCTGCGAAATCGCATCGGTCCGCGCCAATTCGGCGGCGGCCGCGGCGAACCGCTTGTCTTCCGTCGCGGAAATCCCCTTCCGCCGCGCGCGGTCGAGATCGAACGAGGCCTGCACGAGCGAGCGATGCGCCTCGGCCGCTCGCAGCGACTTTTCCGCACAGTTCACGCGGATGCGGGCCAGGTGGAGCGAGCCTTTGTCGTCCTCCTTGGCCGGCGTCTTTCCGCGGCGGCCGTCGGTCGCCTTGAGGCGTTTGCGGGCACTCTCCAAGACGCGGACGGCCCGCGCGACCCGCAGGTCGCCCTCGGCGAAAAATGTGCCGCGGACGTACGGTCGCAGCGATGGCGCCGACGCTTCATTCGGGAGGCTGACGGGTGTCACCACGAAGGCCGGCGACGCGAGGACCGCCGGCACACCGGCGCTCAGCGATTGCGATCGATCGGGCTGCTTCTCGTCGCCCCGCCGCAAGAGGTAGGTCGGCGCGTCGAGGTGGGCGTCGAAAACGGTGGGCAGGCCGTCGCGCTCGAGATCGGTCTCGCCCGGGAGCATCTCCATCCGCACCTGGTACGGCTCGAAGATCGCGCGGAAGCGGTAGTAGTCGACCTGCGAGAAGGGATCGAACTTGTGGTCGTGGCACTTCGCGCAATTCAAGGTGACGCCCAGAAAGGCTTTCGACGTGTGCTCCACCGTGGTGTCGAGCCACGTCGTCCTGTTAAACAGATAGTAGTTGCGCACGAGGAAGCCGGTGGCCCGCCGGGCGTTCGCGTCAAGCGGGGCGATCTCGTCGGCGGCGAGCATCTCCGCGAGCATGCGGTCGTAGCCTTTGGCGTCGTTGAGCGATTCGACGATCCAGTCGCGCCAGTGCCACATGTGCTTTTGTGCGTTGCGGACCTGCACGCCCAGGCCGTACCAGTCGCTGTACCGCCAGATGTCCATCCAGTGCCGGCCCCACCGCTCGCCGTAATGCGGATTGGCCAGGAGCCGGTCGACGACACGCTCCCACGCGTCGGGGCGCCGGTCGTCGAGAAAGTCGCGCAACTCGGCCACCGTCGGCGGCAGGCCGATCAGGTCCCAGTAGAGTCGCCGGAGTTGGGTCGGCTTGTCCGCCTCGGTCAGCGGTTTGAGGCCGTGATGCTGTCGGTGGTCGGCGAGAAAGGCGTCGATCGGGTTCGAGAGCGCGGCGTCCGCGACGCGCGGGGCGGGCCGCCGTGCGGGGATTTGGAAGGCCCAGTGGCGGCGCGGATCTTGGGCCGGTTTTTCATCGGCCGGCCCGGTGGCGCCCGCGGAAATCCAGCGGGAAAGCAGGGAAATCTGGTCGCCGGTGAGGGGCTGTCCCTCGGGGGGCATGCGGCCGTCGTCCGGTTTGGCTTGGACACGGCGGACCAGTTCGCTGCCGCCCGGTTTGCCCGGAACGAGCACGGGGCCGTCTTCGCCCCCCTTGCGGGCAAACTCGGCCGTGTCGAGTCGGAGACCGCCCTCTTGCTTCAAGGCACCGTGGCAGGCCCAGCAGCGGGCCTTGAGGAGCGGCTTGACGTCGTGGGCGTAGTCGACCGGTGCAGCGGCAGCGTGAGCGGCGGCCGGGATTGCGGCGATTGCCAGGGCGAGCCAAAGAGAGCGGGTGAGGGCCTTCACGGTTCTCGCAATCGGCCATCGAGGAAGGGAAGCGCTCGGTGCGCTCCGGTCAATCGGCGGGAGCGAATCCCATTTTACGGTAACGCGCACGGGGTGAACAACCGACGAGCCGGTCCAGCGGCCCGGCCCAAGGACGGGCACGGTCGCTCTCCGGTCGATGCCCGGCAGACAAACCGGGCCGAGGAGGGGAAAAGGGAGGGAGTTTTCGGGCGGACGAACGAATTACATCTAGTTGAATCGTACGCGTGTGATTGCGAGTCGTTCAAGATCAATTCGCCTGTTTTTTCCAAAATTGATTTTTCTGTGGTGGGCCCCCTTTTTTTACGCCGCAGAAAAACCAGAAAAATCGCGCGGAGGTCGAAATTCCAGCGTCCACAGAGGATGCGCACGCAGCGTCACCACAGAAAAATCTCGCGTCGGGCCAGAAAATGCCGCACGGGGCGTAAAAATCCCGCTCAACCCGTGTTCTTGAGCCCCGAAGCGATGCCGTTAATGCTTTCGAGACAGGCGGGAAGCAGTTCCGCGCGCGGCTGCTCGCCGCCGCGGAGCCGCTTGAGCAGGACAAGCTGCACGAAGCTCAGCGGGTCGACATACGGATTGCGGCGGGCGATCGACCGCTGCAGGACGGGCGCGTTGTCGAGCAGCCGTTCCTGGCGGGTGATCTTACAGATGAAGTCGACGGTCGTTTGAAACTCCGTCTCGATGCGGTGGAAAATCTCCTGCCCCAGGGCCGAATCGTCGACCAGGTCGGCATACAGGCCGGCGATCGTCAGGTCGGCCTTGGCGAGGATCATTTGCGTGTTGTCGATCAGCGTTCGCCAGAAGGGCCAGCGGAGATACATTTCCTGCAGTTGGCCGATCTCGCCCCCGTGGTCGACGAGAAAATCACCGATCGCGCTCCCCAGTCCGTACCAGCCGGGGAGAGTGTGGCGGCTTTGCATCCAACTGAAGACCCAGGGGATGGCCCGCAGTTCGTCGATCTCGCGGGTGCCGCTGCGGAAGGTGGGCCGCGAGGCGATTTTGAGCTGGCTGATTTCCGCAAAGGGGGTCGCCTGCTCGAAATATTTGAAGAACTCGGGAGTTTCGTAGACGAGGTTGCGGTAGTGGCGGCAGGCGCTTTCGGCCATCCGCTCCATCGCCCAGTCCCACGAGTTGGCGGGGCGATCCTCGGCGGGGAAGCTGGTGAGCAGGACGGCGTTGAGAATCTGCTCGAGGTGGCGGGCGGCGATGCCGGGGCGGCCGTAGCGGTCGGCGATGACTTCGCCCTGCTCGGTAATGCGGATGCGGCTGCCGATGGGGCCGTGCGTCTGCGCGAGGATGGCCTGGTTGGCCGGTCCGCCGCCGCGGCCCACAGCCCCGCCGCGGCCGTGGAAAATCTGGATGGTGACGCCGGTTCGCTGCATGAGTTCGCCCAAGTCGCGGTGGGCCTTGTAGATGGCCCAGGCCGAGAGGAGCGGTCCAGCCTCTTTGCAGCTATCGGAGTAGCCGAGCATGACTTCCTGCCGGTTGCCGCGGAGCTGCAAGTGGTGGCGGTAAATTGGTTGGGCCAGGAGTCGCTGGATGAACGGGACGGCGTTTTGCAGCGAGTCCTTCGCCTCGAACAGGGGGACGACGTTGAGGCGGCTGATATTGTCGGCCGGCTGGAACAGGCGGGCCTCCCGGGCGAGGAGGAGGACCTCCAGCATGTGGGCCGGCTCGGATGTACCGCTCGTGATGTAGGTATCGATCGCGGAATCGCACCGCTGCTCGAGCAGGGCCGCGATTGCGCGGAAGGTCTCGACGACCTCCTTCGTTTCCGGCGAAAACGGCAGGTGGATCGGGATCAGCGGCCGCCGCTCGGCCAATTCCTGCGCGAGGAAATCAAAGCGCTGGTTGGCCGACATTTTGGCATACCGGTCGCAGACGCCCGTGTAGCGGAAGATCTCATCCAGGGCGCTGCCGTGGCGATTGGCGTGCTGCCGGATGTCGAGCGTCATCAGGTGCAGCCCGAAGACCTCGACCTGCCGCACGAGATCGCGGACCAGGCCGGACCCCGCATGCGACACGCGGGAACGGCACAGGTCGTCCGCGATGATCTGCAGGTCCTTTTTTAGGTCGTCGGCGCGGTGATAAATTGCGGGGGGAGGCGGCGTTTCTTCCTGGCTCCACTCCAGGATGGCGGATTGCGACCGCTCGAGCGTCTGCTCCAACCGGGCCATGATATAGCGGCACTTGCGGCGGTACGGTTCCAGATCGCTCATCCCTTCGAGATCGGGGATCAGCGTCGCGTCGACTTCGAGCGACTGCATCAGCTCGTCGCCCGGCTTGAGAAAGTGCTGGGAAAAGCTCAACCGCCGCCCCAACTCGGCAACCTGCGCGAGGTAGTGCCGCAGGATTGTTTCCTGGTGCAGGCGAATGGCATCGCAGGTCACATCGTGCGTGACGTTGGGGTTGCCGTCCCGGTCCCCGCCGATCCAGGAGCCGAATCGCAGGAAGGCGGGGACGGGGCTCGTCCACTCGTAGTTGCGGGACAGGGCCCCTTCGAGGCCGCGATAAACCTGCGGCACGATCTCGAAGAGGGTGTCGCAGACCATCCCCAGGCCGTGGCGGATTTCATCCTGCACGGTGGGGCGGTGGTCGCGGACGATGTCGGTGAGCCAGAACGTTTCGATCTGGGCGGCGATGGCGTCGAGCGCCTGCTCGCGTTCGCTCGGCACGAGCCGCACATATTCGAGCCGGTCGAATTGCTGTGCGATCGCGTCGAGTTTTTCCAGCACGGTTCGCCGGCGGGCTTCACTCGGATGGGCCGTAAATACGGGAAACACCAGCGCGCTGCGCAGAACGCCGGCGACTTGATCCGCCGAGATGCCGCGGTCTTTGAGCGAGGCCAGTGCGGCTTCCGGGGTGTCGGAAAGCGTTTGGATCGCCGGGTCTTCCGCCCGCCGGCGGAGCGCGGACGCGGGCCCGTTGCTCAGCCAGGTTGATCAGGTCGAAATACAAGCTGAAGGCACGGGTTAGCGTCCGCAACTGAGCAAGCTCCATCGAGGCCAGTCGGTCGCGGAGCTTGCGGGCCGGTTCGAGCGACGGGGACAGGCGCAGCTCCTGGGTCGCGGACCGGATCTCTTCGACCAGACGCAATGACTCATCGCCTTCGAGCCGAAGAATGGTCGCGTCGAGCAGGTTGTCGAGGAGGCGGATGTCGCTTTCGAGGTCCGGATGGTCCCCTTCAGTCGAGGTAGCAAATGCGTTTGTTAATGTCGATGTTGACGGAATGATAGGGCTCCGTGAGATTGCTGCGGACGAAGAGGCTGCGTTTCACGTACTCCATGTCGTCCGCGCCAAGCGCATTATCGAAGATGGGGGAGAGATAATCGACTCCGAGGCGGGACAGGCCGAGCCGTTCCGGATCGTAGAACGATTTGTGCACGCGCCGGGCATGGATCACGCCCCAGCGGTCGCGGAAGTCGTTGCCATTGATCCCACCGACGTAGAAACCGCGTTGCCGATCGTATTGCAGGATGGCCACCCCGTTCACCTGCCCTTCCAGCAGCAGGTCGACGGCGTGTCCACCCAACTGGGTTCCGTAGAAGTAATCGAATTGCACCGGCCGGCCGCCGCGCTGCGTATGGCCGATTTTCCGGGTGAAAACCGCGGCCCGGGCCGACTCGTTGCGGCGTTTGGCCGTGAAATAGGTGTCCCCCAGCCGTTGGATCAGGATCTGCCGCAAGGCTTCGCCCGCGCCGGTGAGGATCTTGTTGCCGGCCGGATCGGTGGATTGCTGCTCGGCGCCGAGTTCCTCTCCCTTTTCGTCCACGACCCCTTCCGCCGAGACGATGACGACGTTCTTTTGCAGGTCATACATTTCGATGACGCGTTCGACGAGGCGATCGACGTTGAGCGGCGATTCGGGAATCAGGACGATATCGGGCTGGCCATAAGCCGCTCCCAGTGCCAGGTAACCGGAATGGCGGCCCATGACCTCGACAATGGCGATGCGGCGATGGCTCTCGGCCGTTGTCCGCACGCGTTGCACGCCGGTGGCCGACACAAAGACGGCCGTGGCGTAACCCGGCGTGACGTAATTGATAATCTGGTCGAGATCGAACTGCCCGCGGGACGGGCTGCGCACATAGCGATAGCCGGGGGGTTCGCTGGTCGTCTCGCGCTGCCATTCGTCCGGTTCGTGCCGATAGTTGAGCCCGAGGTCGTTGTCGATCGTCTTGGGGGCCAGCACGGTGGGGAAGAAATCCGAAAGGACTTGCATTCCGCTCAGCGTGCCGTCGCCACCGATGCAGATCAGGCCTTCCACTTGGAGCCGGTGCATCCGGTCAGCAATCTCCTGGATGGACTGCCGATCCCGCGGATCAACGTAATCCCGGCTGGCACCGATGATTGTGCCACCCCGGTCGGGAGCCAACTCGGGAATGGTCGTCAGCAGGGGATTGAGCCGCACGTAAGGGACGCGCGGATTAAAAAGCGAGCTGAAGCCCTTGATAAAGCCCAGGACTTCAACCTTGCACTGATTGGCCCGGACGACGGCGCCGTACAGAGTCGCATTCAGAGCCGGCGTATCACCGCCGGCCGTAAGGATGCCAATACGTTTCATGCCCGACCGGCCAGACGGACCCAGAAAGAGGTGAAGGGACCCTATCCCGGTTGGGAACGTCCCCGTAAATCCCGGCTATTTCGCCCGACTGGCCGGTCTCTCAAGCAAGGGGCATACCGATCGGCGGCGCGGCGATGGTGTTCCCGGAGTCGGGGCGAAGAACTGCGTCGGAACGCCGGAATGTCGCGTCCTGGGTTCGTGCGCCGATCCTGTTCGATCCTTCGTACGTTGCTTGCCTCCCACCGTCCTGTCCAGAACCTAGGCAACAACCGCCCAACGAGTTGGCGGTTGATGCTCAGCGATTGGGTTGCTCACGTCACCGGCCCTATCATCGCCAAATCGGGAGTTGGTTTCCACGAACACGCCCAGCCGCGCCTTTTTTTGTATGGATTTCCGGTTAAAAAAGCGGTCGTTGCTTGAGGAATCGCCGAGGAGTACGATCGTTCTTGCTCAATACCATTCCTGCAAAAAATGCCTGGGGACGAACGTATGCGAACGCGCTGGGTGCTGCGAATCGCCCTCTTATTGCTGGCAACGCCGATTGCCCTCTGGGCGGATGCTCCGATTTCCCATCGGCTCATGTTTTTTGAATACGGCAATTGCCCGAACCGGTTCGTCGAGCTGGACCGTCAGGGCCGAATCGTGCGGCAGTTCACACCGCGGAGCAGCCCCGCCGTCATTTTCCAGGTCCTGCCCGACGGGAATCTCGTCTATGCCTACGGCGGACATCCGACCGGCGTCGTCGAGATCGATCGCCGCGGCGACACCGTCTGGAACTACGTCAGCAAAAGCCCGCAGGTCCTCGGCTGTGAGCGCCTTCCAAACGGGAACACGCTGGTTGCGGAGGAAGGTCCGTGCCGCGTGCTCGAGGTCAATCCGCAAGGCGAGACCGTGCATGTCACGCCCCTCTCGACGCATCTGGCCCATTACCATCTTGAAGTGCGGAATGTCCACAAACTCCAGAATGGCAATATTCTCGCCGCTCACGAGGGAGAAGGGGCCATCCGCGAATACGAGCCGGATGGCAAAACCGCCTGGGAGTATACGGGAGTCACGAATACCGGAGAGGCGCTGCGGCTGCCCAATGGAAACACGCTGATTTCGGGGGCGACGCAGAAACGACTGATCGAAGTCACGCCGGCTCACAAGATCGTGTGGGAGTTCACGTCCGACGACGCTCCGCAGCTTAACCTCACCTGGGTGTCGAGCATTCAGATCCTGAAAAACGGTAATTATCTCGTCGGCAATTTCCTCCGCGGCCAGGAAGGCAAGGGGGCCCACGCCTTCGAGGTGACACGGGAAAAAAAAGTCGTCTGGACGTTCACGGACCACAAACAATTCAAATCCGTCACCACTGTCCGTGCCGTCGACGGTGACTGACCGCTCCACAATCGACCCTGACAGCCCGAATCCATGTCTCAACCGACCGCGCAAACGAGCAACGCCCGGAAGGTCGTGCTCATTACGGGCGCGTCTTCAGGGATTGGGCAGGCATGCGCGGCTTATCTTGCCGGACGCGGCTGGCGGGTGTTCGGAACGCGGCGCGGATCCTCCAATTCGGAACCTGGCGCGCCGTTCGAGATGATCACGATGGACGTCGACGACGACGCCTCAGTCCAAGCCGGCGTGGCCACGGTTCTCGAACGGGCCGGCCGATTGGACGCGGTCGTGAACAACGCCGGCATCTCGTTGATGGGTCCGATCGAGGACACCTCGACCGAGGAAGCCAAGGCGCAGATGGAGACCAATTTTTTTGGCGTCCTGCGGGTGTGCCGGGCCACTTTGCCTGCCTTACGCCGGCAGGGGAGCGGGCACATCGTCAATATCAGTTCGCTGGCCGCCGTTGTGGGACTCCCTTTTAGCGGACTCTACAGTGCCAGCAAATTCGCGCTCGAAGGCCTGAGCGAAAGCCTGCGACACGAGGCGCGGCCGTTCGGCATTCGAGTCGTCATGGTCGAGCCGGGTGATTTCCGCACGGCCATCACCGCCAGGCGTCGAACGACCCAGGCGTCAACCACCCACGACGCCTACCGTGACGCGTTCGACCGGTTCAAGAAAAAGCAGGATCAGGACGAGGCCCAAGCCCCCGATCCTCAAACCGTGGCCCAGCTCGTCGAACGCATCTTGCGCAATCCGCGGCCCCGCATGCGGTACACAGTTGGAATGATCGCCCAGCGAATCGTGGTGCCGCTCAAGCGGTTTTTGCCCCAAAGCCTGTTTGAATGGCTGTTCCGTCGGTTCGTTGGGCTCTGAAATTGATTGCTGCCGACCAAGGCACCCAGATGCGCCCCATGCCTCGCCATTACTCAGCAATGACCACTCGACGCGCAGAAACGAGATGAGACGGGGAAACCAGAGGCGTCCGGATTTGCCCCCGCCTGCATCAGCGGACTGTTACTAACATCGAGTGAATCCAGCAGTTAGCGGCGCCACGTGCAGTTATCCACAAACGATTCACGCCTGAAAAACGGCGGCATGTCGTTTGCTGAAAAAGCGTTGCACACAGGAGAACGCGGAATGTCGGTGGAGAGTGCGATCAACAACGAACCGGCAACATCCGAGTCCATCCCCACCTTCGACATCGAGGCGATTTCGGTCCTTTTGGACGACCAAATCCACAATTCGATGACGGTGGAAGAACTGATCGGCGTGATTCGCAGCGTCGAATACCCGTTTGCCGGTAAGGATCGGCTCGAATACTTCGACCGCGACACGCTCGAGCGCGTCGTTTGCCTGGTCCGCCGCTGGAGCTGCCATCGGCTGGGGAAGCTCTCTCTTTAGGCCGGCTCCCTGACGATCGGTCCCCAGGTCAGTCGCCTTTCCAGCCAAACAGCTGCTTCTGTTTAATCTCCGCAGCGACTTCCGGCGGGACCATCTGGACCCAGGACGAATCTCCCGACTGGATGAGCCTCAGGACCTCGTCGGAGTCGATCGTCTGATACTCGGGATTGGCCCCGCGAATGGGGACGACGTACCCGTTCTCCAGCACGTGGGCGTAAAGATGCCGGAACTGGTTCGCCACGTGCACGGTCTCCGCCGTGGTCGCTGTCCCGGTCGCCGAGTCCCACCGCGGATAGAGATACATCCGCACGTTCCGCGCGAAGAGGCGGCCCACAGACTCAAGCGTGCGGCCAGCCAGCTCTTCATAGTGCCGATCGTCGAGAATCTGGTGCAGTGACGGGACGCCCAGCGCAATCCCGATTTTTTTTTGCGTGTATCGTGACAGGTGCTCGACAAGCCGGTAGTACGGCCCGTGGTTGGAAATCAGCACCGTTTGACCTAACGCTCGCAGCACGTCGACCCGATCGAGGAAATCCCGCTCGTCATGGCCCTGATGCGACGGCAAGTCGCGGACGCTGATCTCGACCAGGGAAACGGGATTCTCACCGGCGACGTCCGGCTCGGCACAGAATTGGTCGTGCGCCTTCTGCAACAGGTCCCACGTCAACCGGTTGACCGGACGAAAGCGGCCGCGCTCGATCAAGATGGGCCGCTGGTAGAGGACTTCGGCCGGCTGTACGACTTCGCCCGCCGCCGTGAACATGGCCGAGTCGGTGAAGTTGTGCTCCACGAGTCGCAGACTCATCAGGCAGTTGTCGACGTTGGCGAACGCGGGTCCCGAGAACTTGATCATGTCGATCTCGACACGTTCCCGGGAAAGGTTATCCAGGAGCGACGCGAGGAGAGCCTCCGGCTCCGAGTGTTGATAAACGGCGCCATAGAGCAAGTTGACGCCGATCAGGCCGATCGCTTCGCGTTCGCGAGCCGTCTCCGTATCGTGCGTCGTGACGTGCAGAATGAGCTGCGACGGCTCGGCCCGCGGCACGGTTTGAAAACGGACGCCAACCCAGCCGTGACCGTCGGCATTGCGGCTGCGGCTGCGCGTGGCCGCCGTATCGGCAAAGGCGAAAAACGCCGTCCGATCCCCCCGCAGGGGGCCCAACCGCTCGAGCAGCAGGTCGTATTCATAGACCAGCATCGCCTCGAGACGCTTGCGGCTGACGTACCGCTCGGTACGGCCGTAAATCGCATCGCTGACAACCATGTCGTAGGCGGAGATCGTCTTGGCCACGGTCCCCGAGGCCCCGCCGACGTGGAAAAACCACCGCACGACTTCCTGGCCCGCCCCGATCTCAGCGAATGTGCCATAGACGACCGCATCTTGATTCATGCGGAGCGCCTTCTCGGAAGGCGTCAGAGGAAATTCGTTCATGGGTCTGTCAGCGAGAATTCGGGAAGTTAGTTGCGGCTGCCGCCACGCGTTTTGGCCAGCAATCGCAAGATTTCCAGATACATCCAAACGAGCGTCACCATCAGGCTGAACGCGCCGTACCACTCCATGTATTTGGGGGCCTGGCGACGCACGCCTTGCTCGATGAAGTCGAAATCCAAAATCAGATTGAGAGCAGCAATCCCGACGACGACCAACGAAAACCCGATTCCGACCCAACCCGCGTCATGGATGAAATGAATCCGAGCGCCGAAGAACGACATCACCATATCGACCAGATAAACCAGGCAAATCGCGCCGGTCGCGGCGATAACCCCGATTTTGAATTTCTCCGTGACTTGAACAATGCGAGTGCCGTACAGGCCAAGCATGACGGCCAAGACACCGAAGGTCAGGCCGACCGCTTGAATGGCGATGCCGGGGTATGATTTTTCAAACAAGCTCGACACGCCGCCCAACGCCAATCCCTCGAGTCCCGCATAAACGGGAGACGTGTACGGGGAAATCCGCGGCACGAAGATCGTCACCATGGCCATCACGAAACCACCCAGAAAACCGATGGTCATCAAGCCGCCCGACAGGGGAGTCGTTGAGATGCTGGGCGTCCAAGAGCAGATCGCCCCTCCCAGGAGAATCACCAACAGCACGGCGGTCTTAAAAACCGTCCCCTCCAGGGTCATGACGCTAGTCGAGGCGTCGGCAAAGCCGGCTCGCTGATAAACCGATTCGTTCATGGCGGGATTGGCAGTTGCCATTGGATGACTCCTGGATTGGCAGGGGATAGAGCAGCGGCAAGGGCCGCGCGGAGACGGTCCCGAGCGCTGGGACCGCCGTATGTGCGTTTCTTATCGTGATTCGCGTGCCTTTTTGCAAGGCGAGCGTTGCCAACGGATTCGGGCGTCGCTCCTTAAATTATGGCTCACGCTTCACGACCAGAACGATGTCCTGTTCGATCGGAGGCAAGTGCAGGGTCACTTCCTTGGGATCTCCCTGAACGGGAATTGCCGGCGAATAAAGCCCCGTGGTGGGGGAATAAAAACTCGCCAGGTAGCGGCCCTCCGGCAAACGGATCGAAAGATCGCCCGAAATCGTGTGACCCGCCTCCGGATCGGTCACCTCCCGATCATCGGCCAGATACGCGACAAACTCTCCTCCCGGAAGGGCGAGGGCCGAGTCGATCAGGTGCGGAGGCTCCCGCAGAATCCAATCCGCCGCTATCTGCGCATGGACGACGTCGATCGTCTTGATGAAATCCGAGAGATGCTTGAACCACGTGCGGATCAGCCGGTTCGAGGCATGCGTGCCCGTTTCCGAACCGACTGTGATCGAGAAGTCGATGTAGTCGTAGTGGCACAGCGATAAAACGGACGTCCAGGCACGTTTCCGGTGGATCGTCCAGCCGGTTTCGTCGCGGTACATCGAGGCCGCATTATCTTCGTCTGGCACGCACGGTTTGGCGAACGCCTGCGAAGCACGGCAAAAGTCTCGGAAGTCTTTGAGAGCCAACTCCTTCGACATGAAATGCCCGAGCATATATTCGCGTCCGCCCAGAACCATTCCCGGCAATGGATGGACGGTGACCGCATCGACCAACTTTCCGGAAAAGCTGCGATCAAGTTCCTGGCGGAAACTTGGCGTGTAACTGAAGGCCTGCGAACCAAAGATGAGATGCTTCCGCCTTAGGCGTTTCAGTTCCTGCCGCACGACTTCGGCGATCCGCGCCTGCCAGGCATCGACGTCGGCCGTTGTGGCGGCGGGATTGGCGTTGCCGCCCGGTTCGTTGCAGATCTCGTAATACACGTTGTCGTACGGGCTCGTCTCCTCGACGATCTTTGTGGCATACACCAATTGACGGTCCAAGAGCGATTCATTGTGGAGCGTGTTGTATTCGTACCACGGCACCTTTCCCACGTGCTGGAGATTGTTCTCGGCCCGCAACGGATTGAGCCCCCACACACTGTCGCCGTAGGTATTGCTGAACAACGTCAGCTCGACCACGATACCCAACCGGGAGGCGTGCGACAGGAAGCGGTGCAGGCGGCGAAAGTATTCCGGGTTCCATTGGTTGAGGTCGTACTTCGGTTCTCCGTCGATCGCGTTGCCGGGGCCGGTCCGCAGCCAGGGAGTCACAAAATCGGGCGACTCGGGCTTGCAGGGGGATGACGGATTGCGGGCCGACTGTTGCTCCCGAAAGAGCAAAAACGTCCGCGTCATTGTCTGGTGCTTGTCGGCCGCATCGGCCAGATAACGGTCGAAGTCGAAGGGCCGATTGATCACCGAGCCGTAGTGCTCTGTCGCCGCGAGCAGAATTAACGGCCGATTGCGGAACAAAAAAAACCGCGGATTATCGGGATGCAGCGAGACGGCCGGCGCCGCCGAGTCGACCTTTTCCAGCACAACCACCCAGTCGCCAACGCCCGGCGAGTTTTCGCCTTTGGATTTGTGGGCACACTCGGCGTCCCCTTTTCGATCGGCGTGGAGCAAGCCGCCCTCGCTCATCTCGCCTGTCCGGGGATCGAAGTGTCGCAATCGGTACGAGACCCGGGGATCGAGATCGTGCAGCACGATCGGATCGGGCCCGGGAACAAACACCACGCGCACCTTATCCGGAATCCCCGCGGCGTACGGGACGTCGAATTGCTTGTGACCTGCGGGCCGTTTCCAAGTGGCCCATTCCGGATGCGGTTGGAAGTGCCACCACGGGTATCTTTCCAGCAGTCCTTTGGCCAATCCGACTTGTCGCGAGCCGGGCAACCGCATGGCGTCGTCCCAGGGGCGGGTCCCCCAATTTCCTCCGTGCGGCGATTTGCCATATTCCTGCTCGCGACGATTGACCTGCCAGATGCCGTTGGCTCCGTACGTGTGGCCGGCGGTTCCGGAGAGGTAACAGCTCCAAACCATGAACCGCTGCACATCCTCAAAGCACGTATTCAAAATCCCTTCATAGGTCACCTCGCCATTCACGACGGGCATGATCGGCCACGCGGCCCGCGATGAGCGAACGAGCCGGATCGTGCTGGGAATGCTCTTCCGATCGCCGTGTCCCGTCTGCAACATGTCGAAGTCCAACAAGGACGGATCGTTGAAAACGTACCGCGCCGTGCTGATCGGGTGGGCCGTCACCAGCCGGTGAAACGGATCGATGCGGTGCAACTCGGCCGCCACTTCGCTCCAGCCTTGCCGCTGGAATTCGCTGTCTTTCTCTTTGTGCTTGGAGAGGTAGTACGGCATGGTCACCTCCCCGGCGACGCACCAGACCACCGGCAGCGCCCCGTAGCGCGCGACGAGATTCCGCCAGTGCTTTTTCATCCGCTCGACGCCGAGCCAGGGCAAGTGATAGCCCCACGCGCCGACGATACAAGGCGTCAGTCCCGAATCGACGAGTTGCAAGATCCGCCGGTCGGCCGCGTTGAAATACTCCGGCCGGATCGTGCGATAGTCCTTCGTCCAGGGAAAACCGGCCTCGTTGGCCCCGCGCTGGTCAAACGCCGGCATGTCGGGATACAGGCCGGCGACGATCTGGATGACGTTGAACCCCTTCTGAACGCGGTCCGCCGCGAGCGTCTTGAACTCATCCGGAAAATGCAGCCGATTGCACAGCCCCATCCACCATGTGTCGCCGAGCCATAAAAAAGGAGTGCCGTCGGCATGCTCCAGATGCCGCCGGTCGGTCGCCACTCGCAAAGGCCCGTGATGGTACAACCGGTTGGTCCCTCGGTACGGAACGACCTCGATGGTTCCCTTTTGGCCGTTCAGTCCGGAGTTGGCGGGATCCGAACAGTGCGTCTCATACCGGTGCACGCCCGGCGTGCCCGACGCATACCGCACGTGCCAAGACGTCCCACCGGCCCAGAACGCGGGAACCCGGTATTCCTTCCCCGCCGGATCGACAAAGACGACATCAAGCGTGACCTCGTTAAACGGGTCGTCGTATTTCTTGGCCGATTCGAACGTCACTTCCACCATCACGTTGGCGGGAGTGGACTGCGCGGCGGCAGAGGCACCGGCCGTCGGTGCCAGGAGCCCGCCTGCGATCGACACAAAAACGGAGAACGAAAGCGCGAATCTGCACATGGAATTGCTGTGTCTTTCAAATTTGTTTGCCGAGCACGGACTCCGTGGCGCTCTGCATGATTTCGATGATTCGATCTAACTGCTGCTGGCTGGTGATGATCGGCGGAGCCAGGCAAAAAACATCGCCGCGAAGGCGACTAAAAAGGCCCCGCTCCTGGGCGGCCGCGTGAATCCTGGCTCCAACCTTCTCCTCCGGTTTGAATTCCTCGCGCGTCGCCTTGTCCTTGACGTATTCGATGGCGCACATGAGCCCCAAGCCGCGGACCTCGCCGACGTGTGGATGCCCGGCCAGCGCTTGCTTGAGCGACTGGAGCAGGTAGGCCCCTTTTTCGCGAGCCTGGCTCACGAAGTCCTCGCGTTCGAGGATGTCGAGATTGGCCAGCGCCACCGCGCAACCCACCGGGTGGCCGCTGTAAGTAAAAGCGTGCATCCACACGTTCTCGGCGGCGTCGAAAACCTCAGCCAGCCGGTCGCTCACGCCGATTCCGCCCAGCGGGAAATAGCCCGAAGTGATCGCCTTGGCGAAGGTGATCATGTCCGGCTCGATTCCCCAATGTTCGAGGCCGAACATTTTTCCCGTGCGTCCGAAACCGGTGATCACCTCGTCGGAAACCAACAGGACGTGGTACTGATCGCAAATCTGTCGCACGCGGGCGAAATAGTCATCTTGCGGCACGATCACGCCGCCCGCCCCTTGCACCGGCTCGACCAGAAACATGGCGACCGTGTCGGCCCCCTCGCGGAGGATCGCCTGCTCCAACTCGTTGGCCGCGGCGATCCCCTGGCTCACGCCGGGCGGAGCCTGGTATCGATAGGGGTACGGCGACGGGATTTGAATAAAACCGGGCACACGCGGTTCGAACATGGGCCAATAGCTGGCGATCCCCGTGGCGCTCATCGCCGCCAGCGTAACGCCGTGATAACCCCATTGCCGCGAAATCACTTTCGTCTTCTGCGGTTTGCCCTTCAGCTTCCAGTAATAACGGGCCGTCTTGAAAGCCGAGTCATTTGATTCGCCGCCGCCGGACGTAAAAAAGAACCGGTTGATCGACGGGTACGTGATCCCAGCCAACCGTTCCGCCAGCTCGATCGCATTCGGGTTCGAGCTGCCCGCGTAACCCGTGCAAAAGCCGAGCGTCTCCATCTGCCGGGCCGCGGCCGCCGCCAGTTCTTTCCGCCCGTGCCCCGCCGCCACGTTCCACAGGCCTGACAGGACGTCGAGATATTCCTTGCCGTCGACATCGGTCAGCACGGCCCCCTCCCCCTTGACCCACACGTGCCCGGCGGCCTGCACCGCCCGGTTATGCAGCGGGTGGATCAAGTGGGCCAGATCGCGGTTCAACAGGGCCGATTTCGTCGTCATACGGGGTTCCGAATTCGCGTCGCCGAATAGTGGAACGTACTCCGGCTACGCGACATAATCCACCCTGCGTCTTGTTTTGGCGAACCAGCGGCGGCTCGCCGGTCTCTCTTAAGTTGTCGATGCCGAACACGAAGTCGTTCCAGGGTGGAAAGAATGGCGAGTTGCGTCTTGGCGTATTCCGGCGGGCTCGATACCTCGGTCATTCTGGGCTGGCTGATGGACGAGGGCTACGACGTCCACTGCGTCTACGTCGACCTCGGGCAGCCCTGCGAAGACCGCGAAGCCATCCTCCAAAAGGCCCGCAAGATCGGGGCCAAGTCGGCCCGCATCGTCGACGCCCGCGAAGAGCTCTGCCGCGACTTCGCCTTTCCCGTCCTGCAATGGCAGGCCAAGTACGAAGGCATCTACCTGCTCGGCACGTCGATCGCCCGGCCGCTGATCGCCAAGGCCTGCCTGCAAGTCGCCCGCGAAGTCGGGGCCGACGCGTATGCCCACGGGGCGACCGGCAAGGGAAACGACCAGTGCCGCTTCCAGCTCGCGGCCGAGGCCCTCGATCCGGCGGTGAAAATCATCGCCCCCTGGCGGATCGAAAAGTTCCGCCAGACAGTTCCCCGGCCGGACGGAAATGATCGCCTATTGCGACGCCAAAAAGATCCCCGTCAAAGCCATCGTCTCCAAACCCTACAGCTCCGACGAAAACTGCCTGCACATCAGCTACGAGGCGGGCAAGCTCGAAGACCTCAACGTCAACGGCTGCGAGCTGGTCGATTTCGGCATGACCGTCTCGCCGCAAAAGGCCCCCGACGCCGTCGAAACGGTCACGATCGGCTTCGAGGCGGGCGTCCCCAAGCGGCTCAACGGCCGCCCGCGAAACCCGTTCGAGATGGTGGTCGAGCTCAACGCCATCGGCGGCCGCAACGGCGTCGGCCGGATCGACATGGTCGAAAACCGCTTCGTCGGCATGAAGAGCCGCGGCGTCTACGAAGCCCCCGGCATGACGATCCTCTACGACGCCCACCGCGCCGATCGAGCAGCTCACCCTCGACCGCGACCTCGTCCACCTCCGCGATCGGCTCGCCCCGGAAGTCGCCGAGATGGTCTACTACGGCTTCTGGTACTCGCGCCAAGATGGACGCCCTGATGGCCTTCATTCGCGAGGCCCAAAAGACGGTCACCGGCGAAGTCACCCTGCAAGCTCTACAAAGGCAACATCATCGTCGCCGGCCGCAAGAGCCCGTTGAGCCTCTACGAAGAGGCGGTCGCCAGCATGGAAGGGGGCGGCTCGTACAACCAATCCGACGCCGAAGGCTTCCTGCGGATCACCGGCCTGCCAATCCGAGTCCAGGGCCGGGTCACGCCGCGCAAGTATTGAACGGGCCCCCCGCTCGGCGACCCCGCAACGCGCGATTTATTCGCGGCACAGGCGCCCTAAAAAAGGGCAGCTCCCACTTTCGCGCCCGGTTTTTCACCACAAAAGACCGCAATTCGGGACCGAACCGGGCCTGTGTGCGCCAAAAAGGCCCCCTTCGCGCGCATTTTTCTGCGGCACCCCCCTCTGGCGCCCGAGGTTTTTTGATTTTTCTGGTTTTTCTGCGGCAGAAAAAAAAGGGGCGACCCAACCACAGAAAAATCCTGACCAGTTTTTGAACACCTCGCCGGAACCATCGGTCTCAAACACGAGAGCCGTCCTGGAAAAAAATTTCCAGATTCCGCCTCTTCCCGGAACCGATAGCCCGGAATAATTCAATGAGTGCCGGCGGCGATGCAATCAACAAAAAAATTGAACAGGAGGTAAGGGAGGCAACAGAGCAAGAAAAAACGCCGAGGCCTTGCCTTCCTCTGTTAGCTCCGTTTCCTCCTGTGAAAACCTGCCTTTTTCCCGGTCCGGCGGGTGCCTGCGAGCTGAATGGTCGCGCACTCCCGTTCGATCCCTGCCAGCCGTTCGAATTTGAAAGCAAGAATCGGAGTTTGAACCGCGGTGAGCCTGTCTAAAGTTTGAAGTGAAAGGAATGAATTCTCGTGGGGTAAGCTGCCAGCTTGCCATTCCTTGATCACCAAACAGCATTCGTGGCAAGCTGGCAGCTTGCCCTACGGAAAGACGTACCATGCTCACCGCTACGAAATCAAAACGCCCGTTCGCCACCGACGAGGCCCGCTGGCACGCCGTTCAACGGCGCGACCCGGCGGCCGACGGAGCATTTTATTCCGCGGTCAAGACGACGGGCGTTTATTGCCGCCCCGTCTGTCCGGCCCGCACACCACTTCGCAAAAATATCGCGTTCTACGACACGACGTCCGCCGCCGAGCGGGCCGGTTTTCGCCCCTGCAAGCGGTGCCGCCCGCAAGAGGCCAGCCTCTCCGAACGCCACGCCGCCCTCGTCGCTCGCGTCTGCCGGCTAATCGAGGAAGCCGACGAGAATCCGAATCTGCAATCGCTCGCCGAGGCCGTCGGCACGAGCCCGTATCACCTGCATCGGCTGTTCAAAGCGCAGACCGGCCTCACGCCCAAGCAATATGCCGCCGCCCGCCGTGCCGAGCGGGTGCGCGGCGAGCTGACCGAAGGATCCACCGTGACACAAGCCATCTACGGCGCCGGCTACGGCTCCAATAGCCGCTTCTACGAGTCGTCGACCGAGATGCTCGGCATGACGCCGACCGCTTACCGCGCCGGCGGCCGCGGCACGACGATCCGCTTCGCGATCAGCCGCTGCTGGCTGGGCCACCTGCTGGTGGCCTCCACCGAGAAAGGGATCTGCTCAATCATGCTCGACGACGACCCGGCCTTTCTCCATCGCCAACTCGAGAATCGCTTCCCTCACGCCGAGCTGGTGGACGGCAAAAAGGATTTCAAAGCGTTGGTCGCGCAGGTGGTCGCCTTCGTCTCCGATCCGTCGCGGGGGCTCAATCTCCCGCTCGACATCCGCGGCACGGCCTTCCAGCAGCAAGTCTGGCAAGCCCTCCGCAAAATCCCCGCCGGCACAACGGTCACGTACACCGACATCGCTAAACGCATCGGCCATCCCGAGTCCGTCCGCGCCGTGGCCAACGCCGTCGGCGCCAATCCAGTCGCGGTTGCCATTCCGTGCCACCGCGTGATCCACAAAGACGGGTCGATTTCGGGCTACCGCTGGGGCGTGGATCGCAAGCAGAAACTGATCGAGCGGGAGCGAAAGACGAAATAGTAGTCGACCGATCTTTCGGGGCCCTACGAGCCGCCGACTTTACGCCGGCGGTTTCCGAACCGCGCGTCGCGTGCCGGAAGAAGACCGCCGGTAAAGCCGGCGGCTCGTTAACGAGTAATGGAACGCGGGAAACTCGCAATACAGGTGGTCGCGATCAGCAGCTCTTCGGAATTGTTTGGCACGCGAAGAGCGTCATTCCGCCCCGCGAAGTAGCGCCCGGTCAGATTGGCGGCTGACACGTGTTCGACCTTTCGGAAGCCGGCTTCGCGGGCCAGAGCCAGTATCTCGGCGGGCGTGAAGAAGCTGATGAAGGGCGTCCCGCTGGCGCGTGCCCCCTTCGCCGCGCGTTCTAGGCCGGGGCGGACTTCGGGGTCCGCGAGCTCGAGTGGCAACAGGAAGGTCATGATGAATGTCGAACCGGCGGCGAATTTTGCGACATGGCCCAGCAGGGCCGCGATCGCCTCTTGGGTGAGGTACATGCTGACGCCGGTGGCGGCCACGACGGCCGGTTTGCCGGTGTCGAATCCGGCGGCGATCAGGCGCTCGACCCAGGCATCGCCTGCCTCGAAGTCGACCGGCACGAGCCGCAATCCTGCCGGAATGCCAAAGCCCAGTTCGATCAGCCGCTGACGCTTCCAGGCCTGCGGACCGGGCTGGTCGATTTCGAACACGACGAGGCGGGAGGCGAGCTCGGGGCGTCGCTGGGTGAATGAATCGAGACCGGCTCCCAGGATGACATACTGCCCGACACCGCGGCCGGCCTGTTCCTCGACCAGATCCTCGACGAAGCGAGCTCGGGCCACGATCGACGCCCGGAAAAGTTTTGTGCCTTGCGGGTCCATGTCGGGGCGCTGCCGCCAACCTTCGGCGGGGGCGGCAAGACGGAGGCCGATTTCGTCTTCGCACACATGAGGCGGCGGGTCGACCTGCACGTGCAGGGCCCGCCACAAGGCCACCCGCACGGCCGTGCTGTCGGGGGCCGCGGTTTTTTTATCCTGCATGATGTTTTCTCTGCACGCGATTCGTTTCGTCCGAGTGCGACTTCGGCACCGCGAGCGGCGCTTGCTCGTTCGTCGTCATTTCGCAGTTGAACGGAAAACGAATTCGTCGTCGAGCGACATGAAGACATCTTACGAGCCGCCGGCTTTACGCCGGCGGTCTTCGAACGGCGCTCGCGCAGTTGCAAGACCGCCGGCGTAAAGCCGGCGGCTCGTCAGCGCGGTTGTTGTTGCGATTCTGCGCGGTGACGTGCGCGACACGGAGTGCGATCCACGAACAAGTCAATGCGGAGCGCAGCCGTTCCCGCCCAGTGGCGTCGTTCTTTCCACGATGTTCGGGCATTTGGGCGCCATCTCGGCGTTGAGGGCGATGTAATCGCGCCATTGTTCCGGCACTTCGTCCTCGTGGAAGATTGCTCCGACGGGGCATTCGGACATGCACGCCGCGCAGTCGATGCACTCGATCGGATCAATGAAGAGCATGTTCTCGCCTTCATAGAAGCAATCCTTCGGGCAGACGACGACGCAATCGGTGTACTTGCAGCCAAAACACGGCTCGGTCACCACGAACGTCATGGCACGCTCTCTTTCGGCAGGGAAATGTTCGAACCGGCCGATCACGACCGGCCTCTTTAGTGGCAATGCCCTTCGCGGACGGCGAGCGGCCAAAAAATCTCTTTTTTTTGAGGATGGTGACTAAATCCGGGCGAATCCACCGCCTCTGGCGGTGAGAAGTGAAATGGCTCTGCCGTCCCCAGCGTGAAACGAACACACTCTGGGTCATGCTCGCGGGACAATCCGCTGGGGTTCGCAGGGATGGGGGCAAACGACAAGCAACCACGGATCACACGGATTCCACTGATAAAAAAGCTGACGAAGACGGCTTTGCATCCGCCCCATGGCGGAATGGCGGAATGATCCCCCTGCCCTGGAATCTGTCGCTGCTCTTCATCCGTGTCATCGGTGCCGCGTTCGTGCGCGGCCTACGACCGCTGATCCGTGGTTTGACTTTCGGCCCCTTTTAGTGGCCCTCCTCATGCCACCGGCACTGCCGGTCGTTCTGACTTGGGGCAATGCGCGGTCTAGCCTGAAGTCTGCGGCACGACGTAAACTGAATGTCGGAGCCACTTCGGCGCTCAAGCGGAATCGCGATGTCTGGCGAGTCCTCGGCGGAACTTCTGGCCAATTACCGCGCCGGCGATGAGCGGGCGGCGGCCGCGCTCTATGAACGCTACATCGGCCGGTTGACGCGCCTGGCCGCCAGTCGGCTCTCGGCGAAAATCGCGCGGCGGACCGATGCCGACGACGTCGTGCAATCGACGTTTCGCAGTTTTTTCCTCCGCGTGCGCGACGGCCGCCTGGCTCTGGACGAAGAGCACGATCTGTGGCGGCTGCTGGTTTCGATCACGCTGCACAAACTCTATCGGCAGGTGAGACACAACAGGGCCGAACGCCGCTCGGTCGACGCGGAGCAAACGCCATCCACGTTCGCTGACGCCGACGCGGCCTTTCTCGCGCGCGATCCGTCGCCGGAGGAGGCCGCGATCCTGGCCGACGAATTGCAATCGATCCTGTCACGGCTGGAACCGTTTGCCCGCCGAGTGCTCGAGCTGCAGCTCCAAGGAGAATCGCTCAAGGAAATTGCGGCCGAGACCGGCCGCTCGGAGCGGACCATGCGCCGGGCGCTCGCGGACGTCCGCGCCCTTGTACTGCGACAAGCGGAGCAGGCAGACGAGAAGGGAGCCGAGCCGTCTTTCGCGGCCGTGCCCGTCGAGGCGCTTCGGGAGCGACGTCCTTCCGATGATCCCGCGGAAACCTCCGCGCTCGCATCTGCGGTTCCAGAGGTGGCGTATGCCGATTACCGGCTTAAACGTCTCCTCGACGCCGGAGGCGTGGGAAAGGTCTATCGGGCAGTGCGGCGCACCGACGGACATGAAGTTGCCGTCAAGTTCTTACGCAAGTCGTTTCATGCCGACCCCGAGGCGATTGCCCGTTTTCGGGCGGAAGCCGCGACGGTTGCGACGCTCGATCACCCCGGGATCGTGAAAGTTCACGGCACGGGACGGACGCCGGCCGGACTCTATTTTATGGTGCTGGATCTCGTCGACGGTGCCGACCTGTGGCAAGTCGCCGCCAAGAGGGAGATCGCCCTTTCCGAGGCGATCGATTGGATGGCGCAGGCCTGCGACGTGCTCGAACACTTGCACGCGCGAGGCGTGATTCATTGCGATCTCAAGCCGGGTAACCTGCTCTTGGGAAGCGCCGGCCGCGTGCGGATGACCGACTTCGGTTTTGCCCGCTCGCAGTTTGCCGGCAATCGCGGCGTGGCAGGGACCGCCGGCTTCATGGCGCCGGAGCAGGTTTCAGGGGTGTGGGGACCGATCAGTCCGCGAACGGATATTTACGGCCTGGGGGCCGTCTTGTATTGGCTGCTGACGGGCCGTCCCCCCTTCCAAGGCCATCGTGTCGGAGACGTGCTGTCGCAAGTCGTCTCGGGGCACGAGGCCGTTCCGCCCAGCGACCTTCGTGCGGGGATCCCCGAGTCGTTGAACGCGATTTGCACAAAATGTCTGACGAAGCGAGCTGCCGATCGTTTTGCGTCGGCGCAAGGTTTGGCGCAGTCGCTTGCCGTCGCCGGCGTGAGGGGGCCACATTCGAGCCCCTTGGGCGAACGATAGTAGCCCCACGATTTATCGTGGGGTCGTCATCCTAATTTTCAACAATGAGCCCCGGCAGGGGGCGACAGACCGTTCGCCATTTGCCGAACAAAAACTCTGCCGTCCCTGGCGGGACTTGTCCAAGCGAGCCGCAACCTCTCCCCGCGATGAAATCGCGGGGCTATTGTCTGTTGCCCAAGGGGCTCTTGAAGTTCGACAAATCCTCGTTCGGATGGCAATATTTGAAGAATGACAGCGAATAATTCCGCGGGGGCCCTGCCTGTTTGAACCAGCAGTTTGGAGTGGAGACACGACCGTGAATGAGCTGTTTTCCAAAATGAATTTCGGGGAGCTGATCGGGTTGGTCTCCGTCGGCGGCGGACTGTTGATCGCGTTGGTAGCGGTGGCCGGCGGAATGTGGACCAACGTGCGGAAGGCGGAAATCGAGGCCGACCTCAAGCATGAGATGCTCAACCGCGGCATGTCGGCCGAGGAGATCCGCACGGTGATTGATGCCGGCACCGAACGCTCCGCGGCAAAGATGGACAGTTGTCACGCCGGTTCGACTTAGTGCTGCGAGCACTCAGGTGACGCGACGAAAGCTTCGTTTTCACCGACCCCTTGTGCCGCGGGACCGCTAGAGTTGGATGGAACGCGCTCGACGGCGGCGGACCCGCTTCAGTCCTCTTGTGCGGCGGCTTCGAGCTCGCGGAGGTTGGCCTCGACCGTTTTGAGGAGGTCGGCCACCTCGGCTTGACGCTGGGGCAGACTGAGCGCGCGGCGATAGAGAGTCTGCAGGCTGACGGCGAAACTGGCGTAGGGCTCGGTCCGCGGCACAGTACCTTCCTCGGCTCCTCCCTGCTTGTTGACAAATTCGAGCGGGTTCGTCAGCTCCGTTCGTTTCCCTTCGAGGGCCTGTTCCACCTGACCGATGAGCAGGCTGGCCGCTTCGCGGAGTCGGTCTCCACTGCCTGGTCGGTCTCCACTGCTGGTTGTCATGGCTTCAGTCTCCCGCCCGCGACCTCGATCGGCTCTTCCCCGTTGCATCGGAAGATTTTGTCGACCAGCACCAAGATGTTCTGGAAATGGCAAGGCTTGAGAGGGTTTAATAGTGTCTGTAAAGGTGGCGATTCCGCCGCGGAGGACGAGGTGCCGCCTGGGAGCGCGCGGAACGGTAACGCACGATCGAACGGCCTTTCGGTCGCAGAACTCAAACGACACGAACGTGCGGAGGATTTTTTTGTGCCCATGCCGGGGCCCTCTGCGTGGTCGAGGGAGAGGCCCTGAGCTATCAGGCGTCAAACAGGTTCCGCAAAGCGCGGGCGGGAACTGCTTGTCGGTTCGTGAAGAGTTGGAAGAACGAGATCGGCGCCGCAGCGATTGGCGTCGGCTGAAAAATCATCGTCAAAACCAAGAACCCACGCCCCGGCAAAGGGCTTCCCTTCCCTGCGAAAATCGAGGCGGCAACCGGAGCCCTTGCGGGGACGATCTTTCCGGCCGTGGGTTCGACAACCAGTTTGCCTGAGAAATCCCAAGAATCAAGTGAACGTCATATTATTTATTCGCCGGTTCCCGCGATTCGCAGGCGGCGTGGATTGTTCGGGATCGGCAAAGGGCCAGCGAACAGGCGATGCAAATCTCTCGCCACGAAGCAAGGAATCCTTGTGCACGCTTGTTAACATACGGGAATGGTTTAAAACGATGTGCCGCGGTTGACCGACCCTCTCCGTAGCGGCCTTCCGCCGAGCGAATCACACACGTGGAACCAAAACAACAGGAGCGCTGAGCGTTGTTTGCAGCCCAGATTACAGGGCCCAGCCGCATCGAACTGGTCGACGTCCCGGAGCCGTCTCCCTTGGCCGCCGGAAACGGCATGCGGCAGATCCTGTTTCAGCCCGAGTTGACGTGCCTGTGCGGTTCCGACCTGCCGTTTTTCCTCCGCGGTGACGAGCAGCCAGCACCGAAAGTCGGCCACTCCCTGCACGAGATGATCGGCACGGTCGTGGCCACGAACGGAACGCGGTTCAAAGCAGGGGACCGCGTGCTGTGTGTGCCGCACGAGCAGCTTGGTTTTTTCGAGCGCTTCGTGATCAGTGAAGAACGGGCCATTCCGCTCGACACGCGCGTGCCGGAGGAGTGTGCCCTGCTCGCGCAGCCGCTGGGGACGGCAATCTATGCTCTCAAGAAGCTGCCAAACCTCCTCGACAAGGATGTGGCGATCGTCGGACAGGGACCGATGGGGCAGTTGTTTGCCGGCGTGTTGCGGAACCTCGGGGCACGGGAGATCATCGCGATCGATCCGGTCGAGTCGCGTCTCAAGAACAGCCGGCGGATGGGAGCGACGGCCACGATCTGCAACCGGACGGAGGATCCCGTCGCTGCCGTCAAGCGGATCACGGACGGGCAGCTGGCCGAGGTCGTGATCGAGGCGGTCGGCCACCAGGATCAGGCGATCAATTTGTGCATCGACCTGTGCCAGAAGGGGGGGCGGCTCCTGTATTTTGGCGTGCCGCCCGAGCACTTGGACCGCGTGCGCTGGCGGGACCTGTTCTACAAGAACCTCACGGTGCACACGAGCGTCGACCCCGATTTCCGCCGTGATTTTCCGCTCGCCATGCGGTGGATCGGCGAAGGGCGGATCGACGTGTCGAAGGTGATCACGCACCGCTACCGGCTGTCCGAGATTCAGACGGCCTTCGAGACGTTTCGCGATCGCAAGGACGGGGCGCTCAAGGTGCTCGTCGAGTTTCCGCCGTTTCGGCCGCGCTAAACCGCGTTCCCTTCAAGTGGACCGGTCCGGTGGCACAAAGCGTCGCTGAAAACGACGCCTTCGCCGTGTCACGCGAGTGCTCGCAGCAATAAAGATGGGACTGCATGGACGCTCGTCTCCATGCCGGGCTCCATCTCGAGCCGTAGCCAACTCGCATCCATGCAATCCCAGGCGGTATGTAATTTGAGCGAGAATTTTCTGCCAGCCGGCGGAAGCGTTTCGGAAGTGAACTTGCGGTAAACCGCACGTCGGCCTCTTCGGTCACACTTTTTCCGGTGACAGGTCCAGCCGGAAAACCCGGCGATCGCCTCACTTGCGAAGCGGTTCGCCCGGCAGCGGAATTGCCGCCAAGACCAGACCGATCGCCACGCCCCCCACGATTTCGACCGACCGCCACAGGCCGACGGTTAATGAGCTGTCCTGGCTGTCGAGCGTGAAGACGAGGATGGCCGTGATCGCCGCCAGCGGGAGCGGCTCTCGCAGTCGCTCGAATCGCCAGGCCATGGCGACCGTGGCACTCACGACGACGGCCACGGTCGCGAAGTTGAGCGGCAGCAAGGTGGCCGCAAACGTCGCTGTTATCGCGCCCAACACGGTGCCGATCACTCGATTGAGGGACTTGGCCATCGTCGCGCGGCGGTCTGAATCACCACGACGGCCGAGATGGCGATCCACAGTCCGCGATCGAAATGCCACGTCTGCCAGATGGCGGTGGCGATCCCCGCCGCGGCGCCCGTGCGAAAAGCGTAATACAGACCCCGCAGAACTTCCGCATTCTTCCCGAATTGACCTGAGTCGGCCGATGATTCCGGTGTGGATTCGGCCTCTGAGGCAGCAGACATGACCGTGTCCGGCGTAAAACAGCGACGTGGAAAATAAAAATGCCGCAAGCCTCACGCGAAACGGGGCTTGCGGCGAGAGGCGCCGGTCGGAGTCGAACCGACGATGGCGGATTTGCAATCCGCTGCCTTAGCCTCTTGGCTACGGCGCCGAGCGTCCGAATCCTACTGCCTGTCGCGACTTGCGGTCAAGCCTTTGGCTCAGGCCGGAGTCGGCGGCAACAGGGCGATGGGAGTCGTTCTCCAAGTCAGATCGGCCTTTGGAGCGGTGCGGTTGAATCAATTGTGTCGAAGATTCCGTAAAGTGTCTGGCGCCCGGCTTCTCCATCTTTCGGGCGGCGTTCGGCGCGATCGGGGCGGTGGCATGCGACCGGCGAGGTGGCTAGGATCAGGCTCACCAAGGTTCACCCGCTGCAGCAGGAGGCAATCGATCACGCCATGTCGAAGAAACCGGTTCCCGAAATTACCGAGAGCGAAGCAGAGCTGATTTCACGTGCGCAACTGGCCGTCAGCCAATGCAACTGGTCGGTCGGCGAATGTGCCGCCAAATGGACGCAAAAATACGCCCGAGGCCGGACCGACGCCGACTTTGCCGCTCTGTTGGGCCTGAGTGCAGACCAGATTTTCCAGCGTCGCCGCGTGTGGGACACGTTTGCGGACGTGCACGCGACTTATCCGACGCTTAAATGGTCGCATTTCTACGCGGCCTTGAATTGGGACGACGCGCCCGAGTGCCTGCAATGGGCCGACGAAAATCAGTCTACGGTCGCCGAGATGAAGGCCTGGCGCCGGGCACTGCGAGGCGAGGATCTGACGGTCGACGCGGCCAACGACGAATGGGGCGTCGCCTACGTGCCGGATGAGGCTGTGGCCGTGAGGGACCCGGCGGAGTTCGAGGACTCCGAGCGGCGGGGACGAACCGGGCGAACCAATGCCGGCTTCGAGCGCTCGAGCACCGAAACAGTAGCCGGCGTCGCCCGCGACTCGGCGGGCAGCGGCGGGAGCGGTGGCGATTCAGGCTATGCCCCGTTCCGCAGCGGAGCCGGTAGTCCGGCCCCCAAAGAGTCGGGCGCGGTCGCCGGCGCCGCGGCCCCAACTCGCGCCGGAACAGTTGCTCACGCGAATGTCCGGGACGCTCGAACGCATCAACGAGGCGCTGACTCCGGAAGTGCTCAAAGCATTTAAAACCTTGCCGGAAAAGAAGCGAACGCGGTTTTTGAAGGCGGTCAGCGGGCTGAGCACGAAGACGGCCCGTCTCATTTGACGCCGGTTTTGCGTATGATTCTCGGTTGCGGCGGGTCAAGATGTCCCGCTCGAAAAGCGAACGAAGGGAGGAGCCGCCGGGAGGCGACAAGCGGGTGATCCTTTCGTGTTGCCGGGTCGCGCGACGACGGCCCGGCGCTCGCAGGCATTCGAGGACAAGATATGGTTGACGATCGTGCGGGATCTTTTTCGCGGTCCGGCCCCTCCGCGGGCGGTTCGGTCAACGGCTGGCTGGTGGCCGTGCTGCTGATTCTGGTGGCCGCCCTGTACCTGCAATTCAACGGACTTTGGCCGCAGCCTCTCTTCGATCCGAATGCGGCCCCGCGAGACGTGACGGTGCGCGGCAACCTGGCGGAGGATGAACAGGCGACGATCGCCCTCTTTCGGGCGGTCAATCAATCGGTCGTGCACATTACGACCAGCGCGGTGGTGCAGAACTTCCGCATGAACCCGACCGAGGTTCCGCAAGGCTCCGGCAGTGGATTCATCTGGGATAGCAAGGGCTACATCGTCACCAATTATCACGTGATCCGGCAGGCTCGGCGGATCGGCGGCAAAATCAAGGTCGTGCTTTCCAACAGCGTCACGTACCCGGCCGAAGTTGTCGGCGTGAACCCCGGCAGCGATCTGGCCGTCCTCAAAATCAACGCGCCGGCCCGCGACCTGAAACCGATTCCTGTCGGCAAATCAAGCGACCTGCAAGTCGGCCAGAAGGTGTTTGCCATCGGCAGTCCGTTCAGTCTCGACCAGTCCCTGACGACGGGAATCATCAGCGGGCTGGGTCGTGAAATTCCTTCGGCCGGAGGGGGAACGCTCAAGGACGTGATTCAGGTCAATGCGGCGATCAATCCCGGCAATTCGGGAGGACCTCTGTTGGATAGCGCGGGACGCTTGATCGGCGTCACGACGGCCATTTTGAGTCACACGGGGGAGTTTTCTGGAATTGGATTCGCCATTCCCGTCGACACGGTCAACGCGACCGTGCCGAAGTTGATCCAATCCGGCACGACGGAACCGCCGGCACTCGGTTTGTCACTGTTTCGCGACGACCAGACGGCGATGCTGCGGCAGAACGGCATCATCAAGGAGGAGGGCGTGCTGGTCGCCAATGTCACGCCCGGCGGCCCAGCCGAGGCTGCCGGCATCCAGCGGACGCAGCAGTTCGACGCGGGAATCGTCTTGGGTGACCTGATTACGGCGATCGACGGCAAGCCGGTGCATGACGTCAAAAGCCTCGCGCAAATCGTCTCGCAAAAAAAGGTCGGCGACGTGCTGACGCTGACGATCGTACGGGACGGCCGGACGCAGAAAGTCCCCGTCACGCTTCGGCCGCAGCCGGCCGAAACAGACGATTGACATCCCATTTGTGCCGATTACGATGGAGAGTCGTGTGTGCCGGCACCCCATCGACGCCGCGAATTCGCGGCGGGCCGATCGGTCATGGTGTGGCATGCCGCAGCTTGTCGAGGATCGTTTGATGCGCGGGCGGGTCGTTTCGGCTCCCAAGACTCCCACGATCACGCAGGAACAAGGCGTGACAGTCGTCTCGCTTGGCCCGGATTACGAGAATCTGAACGAGTCGGGACTCGAAGCGCTCAACGGGATGCTGCTGAAGACGGCCGCCGAGGCCGACCCGCCGTTGCTCGTGCTCGACCTGTCAAACCTGCGGTTCTTCGGCTCGGGATTTATCGAAGCACTGTTTCGCGCTTGGAGCGTGCTCAACGCGCGTCCGGGTGGCCGGATGTCTCTTTGCGGCTTGACCGCCTATTGCCGCGAGGTCGTGGAGATTACGCACCTCGACCAGCTGTGGCGCGTGTTCGACTCGCGCGACGAAGCCGTGCGATTCGTCCGCGAAGGATGACGTGCGGGTCGATTGCGTTCGCTCGAGCTGGGGCGCCTGGCGACTCGACGATTCCCGTCTAGTCGGCCAAGGGAAACCCCTCGAGAAGTTCGGAATCGGACGCGTCGCGAGAGAGGACGTCGATGCGAAATGCCGCTTCGCCGTCTTCGATATCGATCAGCGTGATCACGCGATCTCCGACGCGGACCGCATCGCCGACGGAAAGCTCAAACTCTTTCGTCTGCACGCGCTGCCTCCTGCCGTGGTTCAGACCGCACCCTTTCCCGTCGAGAGGGTCCCGACTATAGCAATCGCTCGACATCTAGTAAATGGCTTTCGGGTCTTCGCAGAGAGCAAAAATCTTCACGCCGTGATGGCGAAATTTCCGGCAACCCAACGCTGCGGCGGTGCGCGACGGCAACAGGCCGTCGCGACGAGAGATTCGATCGCCGAGTGAGCACGCGGTGCGTACAATTTCGCGTGGCCGCCCGACGTGCGCGGCTGACATCTGGTCACTCAAGGAGAAGGGCCCGTTATGCTGCCGCTGCAGTTTCATCCCGTTCTCAAGCGCATTCGGTGGGGAGGACGGCGGCTCGGAACGGTGCTGGGCAAGCCGATCGGCGACGCGAACGACTATGCGGAGAGTTGGGAAATCGCCGATTGCGGGGCCGATCAGAGTACGGTGGCCGAGGGCCCGTTCGAGGGATGGACGCTTTCCCGCCTCGTCGCCGCCGAGCCGACCGCGCTCTTCGGGAGCGATCGCGGCCCGTCTCATTTTCCGCTCTTGATCAAATTTCTCGACTGCAACGATCGCCTGTCGGTGCAGGTGCATCCTAACGACGAGCAGGCGCGGCGGATGGGCGCGGCGAGAATGGCAAGACCGAGGCGTGGCTCATCCTCGAAGCGCGTCCCGACAGCCGCGTCTACGCGGGACTCAAACCGGGCGTCGATCGGCGCTCGCTCGAGCGGCACCTCGATGCGGGAACCGTCGAGGAATGTCTCCACAGTTTTCCCGCGCGGGCCGGCGACTGCGTTTTCGTTCCCGCGGGGACCGTGCACGCGCTCGGCGAGGGAATACTCTTGGCCGAAACACAGCAATCCAGCAATGTGACATTCCGGCTGTTCGACTGGGGCCGCGTCGGCCCGGATGGAAAGCCGCGAGAGTTGCATCGCGAAGAGTCGCTCGCCTGCATCGACTTCGAACGCGGCCCGGTCAATCCGGTCGTCCCTCGCGTTGTCGCGAACGGGTCGGCACAAGTCGAAGAGCTCGTGCAATCCAAGTATTTCGCGTTGCGCCGCCACACGTTTTCGCAGCCGATTGTGATCGAGCCGAACCGAAAATTCAGAATCTTGATTCCACTTGCCGGTCCGATGGACGTGCGTGCGGACGGTTATCAGAAGCACGTGCGCCTCGGGGACACGTTGCTCGTGCCGGCTGCGGCACCGAATCTCACGCTTTGGCCGTCGGGCACGGCAAGCCTGCTGGTGATCGAGTAAAGGCGTCTTCTTCACGGCCGCATTGCAATTGACGGCGGAAGCTGCCAGCTGCGGCGTTCGCAGCCCACGCGCTTCGAGGGCCTCGCATCACGAGGCGAATCTTCGCCAATCTTGTCGCTCGAACTGGTCCAGCGTTGCCAGCAGCGTCGATTGGATCTCTTTGAGGCGCGCCGGGTCTTCGATTTTTCGGTCGGACTGATCCGTGACGTAAAATACGTCGACGACCTGGTCGAGATGCGTGGCGATCTTGGCCGACACCACCGAGAGTTCCAGTTCAAAGATTTTTCGAGAGACGGTGTAAAGAAGCCCCGGCCGGTCATGCGAAAAGACGTCGATGACGGTAAATCGCTCGGAAGAGCCATTATCGATGACGACGCGGGCGGGAAGGTTGGAAAGGGACTGCGGTTTGGCTCCCCCTCCAAAACGGCGGTTTCGCTGGAACAATTCTTCGACACGCACGCGCCCGGACAGCGTGTTCTCCATCGAGGAAGCCACTTCGTCGATGCGCCCGCTCGGAACTTCGCCGGCGAAATCGCGGTCATGCACGCGAAAACTGTCGATGACGAACCCGTCGGGCGTCGTGCAAATCTCGGCCGAGACGATCGCCAGCCGATGGGCGGTCAGCACGCCGGTCGCCTTGTGAAAGCAGCCCTGGACGTCGTTTTCGTGAGTAATAATGCCGTAATCGACGGTCTGGGTCGGGGCGTCGAATTGCCCCTCGACCTGGATTTGACCGGGGTGGTAGTGGAGGATCGAACGGACGTCAAACGCGATCCGCTCGACGGTCGTCGTGGTGAGGTAATGCGCGGGGAGCGTTTCCAAGAGGCCGCGGATTTTCGTTTCGTCGCTCACCTCGCGGGGGGGTGAAGCCGGGACCAAGAATATTTGCATCACGCGGCGTTTGATCTCGCCCAGCCGCCGCGCCTGGTCGGCGGCGGCATCCTGGCCACCGAGAAGGACCAACGTCCGTTCGTAAAGCTCGGTGACGAGCTGCGATTTCCATTGCGTCCAGACGCCCGGACCCACCGCCGTCACGTCGGCGGCGGTGAGGACGAACAACATTCGCAGCCGCTCGGCACTCCCCACTTCACGACTGAAATCGAGAATCGCCTCGTATTCCGAATTATCGCGCCGAAACGCCTGATGCCCCATCGCGAGATGCCGAAAGACGAGGTAAACCAAGGTCTCGCGGTCCTCGTCGGTCATCCGCAAACGGTCGGCCATCCGATCGGCGATCGCGCGTCCGACGAGCGAGTGATCTTCGTCATAGCCCTTGCCCAAATCGTGCAGCAGCGTCGCCAGATGCAGGACATACTTTTTCCGGACGGCGCGGTACGCCGCCCCCAAAGGCCCCGGATCATGGTCGAGGCGCTCCAGCTCCTCGATGGTCCGCAGCGTGTGCTCGTCGACCGTGTAACTATGATATTGATTGAATTGCAGGAGACAGCGGGCGTGAGCCATCGGGGGAACGACAATCTCGAGCACGCCCGTCCTGAACATGCTCCGCAGAATGAGTCCCAGGTTGCCGTGGCAATTCAAAATGTTGCGAAAGAGCTCCGCGCTCTGCGCCGAGACGTCCCCCTCCAAGCGTGGGACCGCCTCCCGGATTTTTTCGGCGAATTTGGCTGACGGGGCGATCTGGTAAAGAGCCGCCGTGCGGTAGAATCTCAGAATCCCTTCCAGACTCGACAGGACCTGGTCCCGGTGTCGCCGCACGACGTCGATGCTGTCAGTGGCGACGAGATAAATCCCGTCCGAGCGATGGGTCGTCAGCGAGCGAACCAGGCCCGCGAGGAACGACCGCGGCCGATGGAGCGTAACAAACCGTTCGGTCAATTCGGCGATCGCCGTGCTGTGCCGAAAGTAGGTCTGCATGAAACGCTCGACGGGACGCTGCGCAACGGTTCCCTCGATGTGCCGCTCGTCGGCGATGCGCAGTTGCTCGTCCCGGACCAAGACGTCCTGACACCGGCCAGCCGCGAAGTGCAGATCGACGCGGACATGCTTCAAGAATTCGTAGGCCGTCAGCAAGATGCGAGCCTCGTCGCGGCTCAAAGCGCCTTGCAGGCGAAGAGAGTCGACGCTTGCCGTGCCGAAGCGGGCAAAACCGACCCAGCGGAGCAGGTGCAAATCGCGCAGACCGCCGGGAGAGCGTTTGACGTCCGGTTCGAGCTGCTTGACGGCGGAGCCGATACTCGGCCCGCTCCTTCTCGCGCGATGCGACACAGTCCTCGATAAAGGCGGCGACGCGGGAGCGAACGATTTTCCGCTGGAATTCGGTCACGAGCTGGTCGAAGAGAGCCGAATCGCCCCAAAGCAGCCGGGCTTCGACCAGCGCCGTCGCCACGTCGATTTGCTGGCGGGCCAGGCTGATCGTGTCGGGGACGCTGCGGACCGCATGCCCCAGCCGCAATCCCGCGTCCCAATAGTCGCGGACCGCCTCGGAGACGCAGTCGCCCACTTCCTGCTTCGCGGCTGGACGAATCAGAAACAGGAGATCGACGTCGGAATAGGGACACAGCTCTCCGCGGCCCGTTCCCCCCACGGCGATCAAGGCGACATTCTTGCCGATCAGCGCCCGGCGATCTTCGGGCATCCGGTCGACCGTCTCTTCGAATACGCGTTTGACGAAGGCCTCGGTCGCTTCGGAGATTGCCGCGGCGACTTGAATCCCCGTCGCTCCGCCGTCGAAGAGAGCCCGCGCATGGGCCCGAATCGCGTCAACTTCCGCCCGGCAGACTTTCAGCCGGCTGGCCGGCTCATTTGTGAGAGGCGGGGATTGGCTCATTCAGAGGATCAGATCGCCGATGCACCGGTTTCACCGGTCCGGATGCGGATGACCTCCGCAAGCTGCGACACGAAAATCTTGCCGTCGCCGATCTTTCCCGTGCGGGCCGCGTTGACGATCGTGTCGACGGCCGTCTGCAGCTGGTCGTCGCTGACGACGACTTCGATCTTGACCTTGGGAAGAAAATCGACCGTGTATTCCGCCCCCCGGTAGGTCTCTTTATGGCCGCGCTGCCGGCCGAAGCCGCGGACTTCCGAGGCGGTCATGCCCTGCAAGCCGGCCTGGTTGAGGGCGTTCTTGACGTCTTCCAGCTTGAAATGGCGAACAATGGCTTCGATCTTCTTCATGGTCCAATCACACTAGTTCTCAATGTGGTGAATTGCTCGAACAAGCTCCGTCGAATCAAAGTGCCCCGCTGCCGGTCTCTCCGGTGCGGATACGGATCATTTCGTTGAGGTCTGTGATGAAAATCTTTCCGTCGCCGATCTGGCCGGTGCGCGCCGTCCGCAAGATCGTATCGATCACGGTCTTGAGCTGATCGTCCGAAACGACGATCTCCATTTTCGCCTTGGGAAGAAAATCGACCGTATATTCGGCGCCGCGATACTGCTCCTTTTGCCCTTTCTGCCGACCGAAGCCGCGGACTTCAGAGACCGTCATTCCCTGCACGCCGATCTCGGTCAGCGCGTCCTTGATCTCTTCCAGCTTGAAATGGCGGATGATCGCCTCGACCTTCTTCATCGAATGAGACCCTCTCCCTCCCCGTAAGCACCTGCGGCGGCGCACATTAGATTCTGCGCCAAGTCCACTTTCAATACCAGCCCAGTCGAAAATCGACCGGAGCGCCGGATTAGAGGAAGATATAGCCTTCTTCGCCGTGCTGGCTGAGGTCGAGCCCTTGCATTTCGTCGCTTTGCGTCACCCGCAGCCCCATCACGGCATCGAGCACCTTGAGAAAGACGAACGTCCCGACGACCGACAGGGCGATGGCCGCTCCCGCGCTGTACGCCTGGTTGACGAATTGCTGGAAGTTCCCCTCGAGCCAACCGCCGGTCCCGGCGGTCGCGGGGACGTTTTTGGTGGCAAAGACGCCCGTCAACAGGCAACCCAGGATGCCGCCCGACCCCGTGGACGCCGAAGGCGTCGAGCGAATCGTCGTAGTTGAATTTGCTTTTGAGGCTGGTGCAGGCCAGGAAGCAAACCAACCCCCCGGCCAGACCAATCACGATCGCCGACAAGGGAGAGACGAAACCACATGCCGGCGTAATGCAAACCAGCCCGGCCACCGCTCCCGAGCAGGCGCCGAGCACGGTCGGCTTGCCGCGGGTGATCCATTCGACGCAGGCCCAAGCGATCAGCCCCATGCTCGAAGCCAGGTGCGTTGACAGAAATGCGTTGGCGGCCGAATCGCCGGCAGCCACCGCACTTCCCGCATTAAAGCCAAACCAACCGACCCACAACAGTCCCGCGCCGATGCACGTGTAAGTGAGATTGTGAGGCGGCATCGGCTCCTGCCCGTAGCCGAGTCGTTTGCCCAGTACCAAGGCGCAGACCAGCGCCGATGTCCCCGAACTGATGTGCACGACCGTGCCGCCGGCAAAGTCGAACGCCTTGTGCGGCCCGTCGGCAAAGATTCCCTTGGCCGACCAGACCCAATGCGCGAGCGGACAGTAAATAAATGTTCCCCACAGCAACATGAAAACGCACATCGTGCTGAATTTCATCCGCTCCGCGAAGGCCCCGCAGATCAGGGCCGGAGTGATGATGAAGAACATTCCCTGATAGGCGAGAAACACCATCGCCGGAATGGTGGGAGCCATCGGCGCAGCCAGCGGCGTCACGACGGCTTGCTTGCTCGAATCCCAATGCGACAGCACGCCATTCATGGCAACCTTGCCGAACCCGCCGACAAAGCCGTGCAGCCCCTCGAGATCGTCGTCAAACGACAGGCTATAACCCCAGAGCGCCCAGACGATGGAGAGCATGCCCGCGAGGAACATGCACTGCATCATCACGCCCAAAATATTCTTCTTTCGGACCAGCCCACCGTAGAACAGGGCGAGTCCCGGTGCCGTCATCATAAGCACAAGTGCGGAAGACGTTAGCATCCAGGCCGTATCGCCGGAATTGAGCGCCGGCACGGGCGGACGCAGGAGGAGACGTCGCCGAAGGGGGAGTCGGCTCATCGGCACGGGCCGACGCCACCGAGAATGCCAACACGATACACGCAGTTGCCCCGAGGCACCGCAACGTCGTCATCAAATTCTCCTCAAGTGCGCAGGGAGGTGACGGTTCCGGACTTCGGGAAACCGCTCACGTTTCGACTGGGATTCTCCGACAGATTGGAAGGATCCGATTGGAACAAAACCTTGAGCCCCCGAAGGCAACAACGAAAACGCGGGTCGGTCTCGTTTTGTTGTCCCACGAGGGCCATTAGAATCGGTTAAGGCTCGCTGTTGCACTCCGGGTGAGAGGCGGCGGGAAAGATTCAGGCAAATCGGCCTTCGACCAACGCAAACAGCGTGCCGCCACGGCTCCGTCGAAGAGCCGTCCGAAGTCCAGGCAAATGGCCTTGTCCTTTGATTCCACACGTCCGGAAGTTCTCGCGGCCCTCTTTTTCGTCGTCGGCGCAGTTGCCGGCGGGCTCGCCAACTTGTGGGCCATTGCGCTGACACCGTCGCGTGCGCCGGCAACGGCTCTCAACGAGAGCCAGGTCCGCTCCTCTCCGTGGTATCAACTCCTTCCGATCGCCGGATGTTTCCTTTCGCTCGGAAAAAGCCGCTTCCGCGGAGTCCCAGTCGGTTGGCGCGGTCTCGCCGTGGAAGTCGCGACGGGGGTCCTGTTTGCGGCCTACGTTTTAGCAGCCGTCCGGCTGCAGTGCCAACAGGTCGCGGAGGTCCGGCCGGACGACTTCTGGAAATCGGCTCGGATCGTCTCGCACCTGGTGCTGATCACACTTCTCGTCGCGGCGACCGTCACGGACCTACGCGATTATGTGATCCCCGATTCCATCACAGTGCCCGGGATGATTTTCGGTCTTGGCGGCCGCAGTCCTCTCGGGCCAATTGCAGATGGAGCACGTTTGGGTCGACTGGAATCAAGAAGTCCCGGGGATCACGGGGCCATATATCCCCGGTTGGCTCGACGCCCATCGCCACTGGCACGGTTTCGCGTGGAGCCTTGCCGGCGGCCTTGTCGGCGCCGGACTGTGCGCGTTCGTGAGGAGTTTGTCGGGGTTCATCCTGCGCCGCGAGGCGCTCGGTTTTGGCGACGTGACGCTGTTGGCAATGATCGGGACCTTTATCGGATGGCAGCCGACGGTCTTCGTGTTTGTGCTGGCTCCTCTGTGCGGCCTGGTCTGCACGGTCCCGTTGAGACTCGTCAGCCGAAAAGCGTACTTGCCTTATGGACCGTTTCTCGCGGCCGCGACGATTGTCGTGCTGTTTTCGTGGCGATGGCTGTGGCCGGCAACGCGGCTTGTCTTCGGACATCCGCTGAGCCTGGCCCTGCTGAGCGGGGGGCCGCACTGGCCCTGACGATTCTGCTGGTGATCCTGCGCCTCTACCACGCGCGGTTCGGCGAGCCGATGCACGACGAAGGGAGCCTCACGGACTGAACCGCGAGATCGCGAGCCCTTACAGCAGATCGAGCTTGCTGTGCCGGCGCTGCGGACGGCTGCAGTTCTCGCAGAGCCCGTAGACTTCGAGCCGATGGCCGCTCACCCGGAAGCCGTGGTTGGCCGCCACCTCTTCCAGCACTCCCGAAATCACCGCGTTATGAAATTCGATCAGTTGGCCGCATTCGCGGCAAATGAAATGATCGTGCTGCGGGTAACCATAATCATGCTCGTAGACTTCGCGGCCATTGGGACGCGCGACACGCCGCAACAGGCCCGCTTCGACCATCAGCCGCAAGGCGCGATAAACGGTGGCACGGCTAACCCGCACGTCTCCCTTGCGGTTGATGAGCCGGGCCGTCAATTCGTCGCCGTCGAAATGGCGATGGCTGGAGAAGACTTCGTCCACGATGGCAGCCCGTTCGGGCGTCAATCGCAGGCTACGCGTCGCGAGAAACTCCTCGAATTTGTCGCGTGGGGAGGCCGAGACCTCCACCGAGGGGAGATCGCTCGGAGGGAGCGATTTGCGCATGGCTTCAGTCGTTGCGTCCATCACTGACCATCGATTGGAACAGATTCATCAACGCCGCTTCGAGCTTCTCGTCGGTATCGTAATCTCCCGAAGCGATCGCCGCTTTGATCTGAGCCAACCGTTCGGCCCGAACCTCGGGCGATTTGCTGAGCTTGTCCAGAAGCTGTCCCGCGGGTGAAATTTCGACCGCGTCTTTCGAGCGTGGCCGGAACTCCAACCGAGCCGCTGGAAGAGGCCGATTTGGCCGGTCCGGTCGGCTGACTGCGTTGAACGGGGCTCGAGCGTTGAACGGAACCAGGGCCTTGAACTTCCATGTCGGCACTCCCTACCTGGCGATTGGTTCGCTCCAGGGAGGACGGCGTATTGCCATCCTCGTGCCGACTATCATAGCGGAAGACGGTGGCCCGGTTCAATCGGTGCTTGCGACGGGCGATCATAGCAGACTCCAGGAAACGCTTGTGTGAACTTAGTTTGCGCCGACCGCCACCGTGTACTGATCGGCACAACGAATGCTTTGAAAGCGTCCACTACGTTCCCTGGACGTGATGAGTATCGACCGATTGCCGCCCGCGATCTCCATCGTCGCACGAGGGCCGGAAAATCTTCACATCTCGACGAACAATCAGAGGGGCCGAGATCGCCATAACCGACGATAACGAACACTGGGTTTGCGAATTCTCACCCTCTGGCGTAGGGACCGATCGGAGAACCGGAAAGATCCCGAAATCCCTTCTGCACGCACTCTCGGAGAATCCGGGCCACGTCGGGAATATCTTCGCGGCGGACGTCTAAATGGGTGCAGGCACGCAGTCGCTGGGCATCGGTATCGTGAATTCGCACGCCGCGACTCTCGAGCGCCGCCGAAAGCTGGCTGGCGTAGCCCAGTGCGGGGTCGACGTCAAAAAAGACCAGATTTGTTTCCACAGTCTCCAGCCGAACCGAGAGGCCGGGTATGCCGACAATCAATTCGGCGAGCAGCCGGGCGTTCCGATGGTCCTCCGCCAACCGCTCGACGTTGTGCTCCAGCGCGTAAATTGCGGCGGCAGCCACGATTCCCGCTTGCCGCAGTGCGCCGCCAAACAGCTTTCTCGCCCGGCGCCACGCGGATCTCCTCGGCCGAGCCGACGAGGATCGAGCCCATCGGGCAACCGAGTCCCTTCGAGAAGCAGACAGAAATCGTGTCGACGTGCTTGCCGACGTCCTTCGGTGAATAGCCGCGGGCGACAACGGCATTAAACAGCCGGGCTCCATCGACGTGAACCTTCAATCCCAGTTCGTGCGCCCAGGCCCCCACGCGGGCGATTTGCTCCAACGGATATGCGCGGCCTCCGCCGACATTCGTCGTGTTTTCCAGGCACACCAGCCGCGTACACGCGAGATGCTGATCGCCAGAGCGGACTTTGCCGCGAAGTTGGGGCACATCGATCATTCCCCCTTCGCCCGGGATCGTTCGAGAGGAAACGCCGCTGAGTGCGGCCGGAGCGCCGGCCTCGAAGTTGACGATGTGCCCTGTCTCGTGGCACAGCAATTCGTCGCCAGGCCGGCAGTGGACTCGCACGGCCATTTGATTCGATTGCGTGCCGGAACAGGCGAAGACGGCCGCCTCTTTGCCAAACCGTGCCGCGCACAGCGCCTCGAGCCGATTGACGGTTGGGTCTTCCCCCGACATGTCGTCGCCGACTTCGGCGTCGGCCATCGCCTCGCGCATCGCTCGCGACGGTTTCGTCACCGTGTCGCTGCGCAGATCGTAAATGCGTCCACTTGTCATGAGCCGACTCCGAAACGCTGCCGGCCGTCGCCGCTGATTTCAGGTCGATTCAGGGCAGCCGACCGGTCTGCTCCTGTTTGTACCAGCATCGCCGCAGGACACCAAGAAACCCACGAGACAAACGAGCGATCTGGCAGGCTCTTTTGCAGCGTCGGTCGTTCGTGTGGACCACGGCTTTACCGTGTTTGGCGATCGGCTTACGATAGCAAAATGACTGTGAAACCCCTGGCAATTCCCACGATCGACTGTGCGCGCGACGATGCCGAAAGGCTGATTGCCGAGCTGCGCACGAAGTTGAGCCCGCGCGGCGACATCGTTTCGGAGGCCGGAAGACGGCGCACCGTCGAGCTGTTTGGCGAGCCGCTCTCTCCCCAACAGGTCGTCGAACGCATCTGCCACGATGTGCAACAGCGTGGTCTGACCGCCGTGCTCGAATACGGGAAGCAAGCTCGACAAAAAAGAGCTGACGGCCGAGACGCTCCGCGTCCAACCGGCCGAGTTCGAGAAAGCGCATCGTCAGGCGGATGTCGAATATCTGCAAACGCTGCGACGCATCCGTGACAACATCGTCCGTTTCCAGGAAAGCTTGCTGAATGAAACCGTGACGGTCCTGCAGCAAGAGGGCGAGTCCCGAATCGAATTGAGGCAGCGGGTCCTCCCGTTGCGGCGGGTCGGCATCTGCATTCCCGGAGGTGCAGCCGCCTATCCGTCGACGCTGCTCATGACCGCCGTGCCCGCGCAGGTTGCTGGCGTCAAACAGATCGCCGTCGCCGTCCCGCCCACGTCTTTTGGTGGTTACAACACCGATCTTTTGGCGGCCTGCCACGAATTGGGCATCGAAGAGGTCTATCGGATGGGGGTGCGCAAGGCGTCGCGGCGCTAGCCTATGGCGTCGAGCGCATTGAGCGTGTCGACAAAATCGTCGGGCCGGGCAACCTCTTCGTCGCGCTCGCCAAGCGGTTCGTCTACGGCGAGGTCGATATCGACAGCATTGCTGGACCGAGCGAGGTCGTGGTTCTCGCGGACGAAACCGCTCAGGCGGCGTATATCGCCAGCGACCTGATCTCGCAAGCCGAGCACAGTCCCGGTTCGAGCGTGTTGATCACTTGGCACCCGCCGCTGATCGGAGCCGTCCGCGAGGAGTTGGCTCGACAGCTGGCCCGTCTGGAGCGCGGCGACCTGGCTCGTCAGAGCCTGGAAGAATACGGTGCGCTCGTGAGGGCACGCGACGCGGAAGAGGCCGCGCGGCTGTGCGACCTGCTGGCCCCGGAACACTTGCACATCTCGACGGCCGATCCGGACAAGATCCTGGCGCAAGTCCAAAATGCCGGAGCCATCTTTTTGGGCCACGAGACGCCGGTCGCCGTCGGCGATTATATTGCGGGCCCGTCCCACGTCCTCCCCACGGGCGGCACGGCCCGGTTTGCGAATGGACTCTGTGCGAACGACTTTCTCAAGCGTTCGTCTGTCATCCGCTATAACCGCGAGGCGCTCGCCGACGCGGCCGCCGATATTCGCCTGATGGCGGCCAAAGAGGGTCTGACGGCTCACAGTGCCAGTGTCGACATCCGGTTGGAATCACCGCGGACGTCCTGAAAAACTACCTCACGACCAAATCCATGGCCGCGAAGTGTTCATGCGGATGCTTGGGCGCCAGGCCGATCGTCTCGACTCGTAAGAGATAATTGCCCGGCTCGGGGATCTTGAAGGTCATCTGCCAATCGGCTTTGTCGTGCGGACGGAAATCGCTCGTCAGAGCGCCCTCGTAGACTACTCCGCTGGAAAGCTTGGGAACCGCGGTTTGTCCTGCCTGCCGTTCTTCCACGACAAAGAAATGCACCAACACATCCTCGTAAGTTTCGGCCTTGCCCGTATTTTCCGCGTGCCAGCTCACGACGATCGGCGAGTTGCGGCCTATTTCCATCGACGGGCCGAGGTTGGCTACGACTGCGGGAGGGCGATTCGTCCGTTCGTTCCGTCCGTGTTTCATGCCCATCGGATTTAGCCGTGATGCGGATCTCAAAGTCGCTCGCCGTCGCAACTGCCGACATCAATCCGCCACCGAGAGCGACGGCAAGGACCACCGAGACACGCAGCATGAGGTTTTCCAAATCAATCTGTCGTCGCGACAAGAAACACGGGGGTCATTCTAAGGCGTCGGGCAGGATTGTGCGACTTGCTGCGTGGTGCCGAGAGGTTGAGACCGTCGGATGGACGACGGGCTCATATCCAGCGGCAATCACGCGGAGCGTCGATGGGGGAGTGAGCACCCTAATGTCGGTGCGTCGGGGAATTGGACAGCAAGTGTCATAACCAGCCGGCGTCCAATGAAAGATTTTTTCACGCCAGACCAAATAGGCGTCTGGCCCGGTCGCCAAACTCACGAAGACGCCATCTGGGAGGTTGTCGCAGCGGGTTTGAAAGAATCGTTTCGTCCCGTCAGCATTCATACGTTCTTGTTGCAGCTGACTGTCGATCTGCTCGGCACCGATCGCGACCGATCCGCCGGGTTGCCGGCCGCCGCTTCCCCGGTTGGTCGCTCTCCAGAATTCTTTAAACCGCACATAGTCGGCGTGGCGGCACTCCGCGCACGGCCGATGTCCGGCGGCCAGTGCTGTCGCCTCGTCCAGGAAAAAAAGTTCCGTGTATTGGCCGGGCGCCATCGGCGTGCGGTGCCGATCCTTGAAGATCGTCTTGCAAATCAGCCACCGCTGCTCCCTTGTGAACTGCCGACGCAGCGCGCGGTTCTGATCGTGTAGCCGGCCGCGATTCCCCATGAACAGTCCGCGTGCGTTGGTCGCGATGATCTCACCAAAAGGAGTGACGCGATTCTGGAGGGGCATGACCGAGGCAATGGGAGAGGGAGTGGACGGCGCGGCGAACGTCTTCGAGGGGCGCGGCAGCTTGTGAACCACGCTGATCGTAAATCGAGCACGCGAGGGTCACAACCCGTGGGCAGCGGCCGCTTGTTTTTGACCTCAGGGAATATATCGGCGCCGCACGCTCTTACAAATGTTGCGCTTCTCTGATTTTCTGTGGCACCCGTTTTGCATCCTCGCTGGCGGCCGCCAGGGTTGAATTGCGTTGAACAAACGGGTTTGATAGTTGCGGCTGACACTGCACCCTTTCGGAGACAGGTGGTGCCGCAAGTCTTCCCTCGTTCAATGAACATTCTCTCGAGGGCGATGCTCTTCGGCACGATCCTCGTCTCGGCGCTCGGTGCGTGGACCTGTCTCGTCTACACTCGCTCCGCATACGGCACCCGGGTCGGTGTCATGCACGTGCAGAGCGTTCCCTTCAGCCACGAGCACCATGTCGGCCATCTCGGCATCGACTGCCGCTATTGTCACACTTCGGTTGAGCACTCGTCGTTTGCCGGCCTGCCACCGACGAAGACCTGCATGAACTGCCATTCCCAGATTTGGGTGGGCAGCGACGTCCTGGCACCGGTGCGCGAGAGTTATCGCACCAATACGCCTCTGCAGTGGACCCGCGTCAATAATCTGCCGGGCTTCGTGTATTTCGACCATAGCATTCACGTGCAAAAAGGGATTGGCTGCACGTCGTGCCACGGCCAGATCGACAAGATGCCCTTTACCTTTCAGGCACACTCTCTGTTGATGGAGTGGTGTCTCGACTGCCACCGCCACCCGGAGCGAGAGATTCGACCTCGCGAAGCCGTTTTCAGCATGAAATATCGACCGCCGCCTGATCAGCTCGCTTTGGGCGAGCGGCTGATGAAGGAATACGACATCCACGATGCGACCTTTCTCACCAGCTGCACGGTTTGCCATCGATGAACGCGCGAAAAGATCTCGGGCCGCAACTTTCCGCGCTCAGCGAGAAACTGGGAGCGGCTCAGGGACAGCATTTTTGGCGCACGCTCGACGAACTGGCGAATACCGAGGCTTTTCAGGAGCTGATGCGGCTGGAATTTCCTGAGCAGGCCGATATCTGGCCCGATTCGCTCAGCCGCCGACACTTCCTGACGTTGATGGGCGCGTCGCTCGCGCTGGCCGGTCTCAGCGGCTGTTCGATCAAACCGGCCCCGCTGTCGAAGATCGTTCCGTACGTCCATCCGCCGCGCGACATTGTGGCAGGCAAGCCCCTCTTTTTTGCGACGACCATGTCGTTTGCAGGATCGGCCGTCGGTCTGCTCGTCGAAAGTCACATGGGTCGGCCGACAAAAATTGAAGGCAACCCCGACCATCCTGCAAGCCGGGGCGCGACGTGCATCTATCATCAGGCCTCGATCCTGACTTTGTACGATCCCGATCGCTCGCAAAGCGTCACATACCGCGGACGCACGCGGACTTGGAACGAGGCCCTGGCCGCCTTGCGAGGCGGACTGGAGGAACGGCGTTCGAAAGGAGGCGACGGAGTCCGCATCCTGAGCGAACCGATAACCTCGCCCTCGCTCGGGCAAACGCGAGAGAGATTTGCAAAGGCGTTTCCCCAGGCCAAATGGCACATCTACGAGCCGATTCATCGCGACGCGCCGCTAGAGGGGACGCGCCTGGCCTTCGGCCAGGATCTCAACTACCACTACGACTTCACTCAGGCCGACGTGGTGTTGTCCCTCGACGAGGATTTCCTCTCGTCCCGTCCCGGGCACCTGTGCGGGATCGCCGACTTCATCTCCCGGCGTCGCGTGCGCACGACGGCCGCTCAAGCGGTGCAGGCCCGAATGAACCGGCTGTACGTCGTCGAAACAGCTGTCACCACCACGGGTGCGAAGGCGGACCATCGGCTCGCCCTTCCAGCGCAGGAAATCGAAGGTTTTGCCCGCCTCATTGCCACGAAACTCGGCGTCGCCGCCGGCGGAAACACTTCGAGCCCGCATGAAAAATGGGCCACGGCAGTAGCCAAGGATCTCGAACAGCATCGGGGCCGCTGCCTGATCGTGGCCGGGGAACGTCAGCCGGCGGTCGTCCACCTTTTGGCCCATGCGCTTAACCACAATTTGGGAAACGTCGGCAAGACCGTTTTCTTCACCGAGCCCATCGAGCATCGACCCACACAACAGACGTCTTCGCTCAAGGAATTGAACGACGACATGCAGCAAGGTCGGGTCTCGCTGCTGGTCGTTCTGGGTGCCAACCCCGTCTACAACGCACCGGTCGACTTCAATTTTGCCGACCAACTCGAGCGGGTCCCATTGCGCGTGCACGTGGGTCTTTACCAGGATGAAACGGCTCGCCTCTGCCATTGGCATCTTGCCCGAGGCCCATTACCTCGAAGCTTGGGGAGATGCCCGCACGTACGATGGCACGGCCTCGATCTGTCAGCCGTTGATCGAGCCTCTGTACGGCGGCCGCTCGCACTTGGAGATTGCGGCGTTTCTGGCCACGCTGCACGAAACGCCGGGCGAAGAAATTGTCCAAAAATATTGGCGTGATCACTGGAACGCGAACAAGAAGAAATCGGAGTCCGATTTTTCCGATTTCTGGAAAACCTCGCTGCACGACGGCGTCGTGCGTGACACCGCTTTGCCGCACAAGTCGGTGCAACTGAAAGAGGACTGGCAACAGAGCTTGCATGACACGGCCGCCCGCGTGGGATCCGCCGCGTCGGCGAATCCGACGGGATCCGAGTCGTTCGAGCTCGTTTTCCAGCCCGACTCGACGATTTACGACGGCTCGTTTGCAAACAACGGCTGGCTGCAAGAGTTGCCCAAGCCCCTTACAAAGTTGACCTGGGACAACGCGGCCCTGATGAGTCCGGCAACCGCCAAAGAACTTGGCGTCGGCTTCGGCGAGTATGCGCATGGAGGCGAACACGGCGGCTATCACATGCCGGTGGTGACGTTGGAAGTCGACGGCCGGTCGCTCCAAGCCCCCGTGTGGATCATGCCGGGACATGCCGATCGATCAATCACGGTGTCGCTCGGATATGGCCGTCGCTTCGCAGGCCGAGTCGGAGGGATGCCGCAAGGCCGCCGCTTCAATAACGAAGTGATCCAGGACGCGTGGGGACTCGTCCGCAGCAGCCAGTCTCCGCACGTTGGCTTCAATGCCTATCAGCTTCGCAGCTCAATACGCCCTTGGTTCGTGCCGAATTTGCGGATCACTAAAACGGACCAAACGTATCTGCTGGCCTGCACGCAGGCGCATCAGCTCATGGAAAACCGCGATTTGGCCCGCTCGGCGACACTGGCCGAATATCAAAAGCGGCCGAAATTCGCCTCGGAACCGCTCCGTGAGGAAGAGCGGTCGGAGACGAAACGGGCCGCTCCTCCGTTGGACTTTTATGAGCCGTATAACTACGACCCGCCGACAAAGAAATGGGGGATGGTGATCGACCAGACGGCCTGCATCGGCTGCAAGGCGTGCGTCGTCGCTTGCCAGGCGGAGAACAACATTCCGGTCGTCGGCAAGACGCAGGTCGCCGCCGGGCGTGCCATGCACTGGCTGCGGGTCGATCGGTACGTCCACGGCACGGTGGACAATCCCGGCGAATTCCTCTTTCAGCCCGTCCCCTGCATGCATTGTGAGAACGCCCCTTGCGAATACGTCTGTCCCGTCGAGGCGACCGTCCACAGTGCCGAGGGGCTGAATGAGATGATCTACAACCGGTGCGTCGGCACGCGGTTCTGCTCCAACAACTGTCCCTACAAGGTGCGGCGTTTCAATTTCTTCCATTTCGGCGATTACGAAACACCAACGCTCCGGCTGCAATACAACCCCGAGGTCACTGTCCGCTCGCGCGGCGTGATGGAGAAATGCAGCTATTGCGTGCAGCGCATCCGCCAAGCGGAAATCGATGCCGACCGCGAGGACCGCTCGATCGCCGATGGCGAGGTGATCACTGCCTGCCAGGCCGCGTGCCCGGCGCAAGCGATCGTGTTCGGCGACCTGAATGATCCGAAAAGTGCAGTGGCACAGTGGAAGAGTTCGCCGCTCAATTACGGATTGCTCGCCGACCTGAATACAAAACCGCGGACGACTTATCTGGCCGCCTTGCGCAATCCGAATCCTGAGCTGGAAAGCCAGTGACATGGCTGCCGACGCGCCGATCGTCGAGAAACCACAGAGCCCGCAAGAGGCGGCACTCGATCCGACGCGCTATCTCCCCATCGGGCACGATTTCCAATCGATCACCAAGAAGATCGGTGCCCTCGTGCTCGAGCGTCCCACGCAACGGGTATGGCTCGCGGGCGTCGGAGCGGGGACGATTTTGTCGCTCTTCCTGGCGGCCGTCGTCACATACCTGCTCATGAAGGGCGTGGGGATCTGGGGAATTAACATTCCTGTCGGCTGGTGCTTTGCCATTACGAGCTTCGTGTGGTGGATCGGTATCGGTCACGCCGGCACGCTGATTTCGGCGATCCTGTTGTTGTTGCATCAAAAATGGCGGACGTCGATCAACCGGATCGCCGAGGCGATGACAATCTTCGCCGTCATGTGTGCCGGCCTGTTTCCGCTCCTGCACCTGGGACGACCGTGGTACTTCTACTGGCTCCTGCCCTATCCGAACACGATGCGGCTCTGGCCTCAGTTCCGCAGTGCGCTGGTCTGGGACGTTTTTGCCGTGAGCACGTATTTCACGGTCTCGCTGCTCTTCTGGTACATGGGCATGATTCCCGACCTGGCCACGCTGCGCGACCGGGCCGTGCAGCGGCGCTGGCAGGTGTTGTATGGATTTCTCGCGCTCGGCTGGCGGAACTCGGCCAAGCACTGGCATCGCTACGAGATGGCGTACTTGATCCTGGGGGGACTGGCGACCCCCCTCGTCATCTCGGTTCACTCCGTCGTCAGTTCGGACTTCGCAATTTCGGTTGAACCGGGCTGGCACGAAACTGTCTTTCCACCGTACTTCGTCGCGGGCGCCCTGTTGTCCGGTTTCGCGATGGTGATCGCGATCTGCATTCCGCTGCGGCATTTCTACGAGGTACAGGATTTCATCTCGATCAATCATCTCGAGGTGATGGCCAAGATTCTCCTGGCGACGAGCTTCTTCACGTCCTACGGCTATTTCAGCGAGCAGGTGATCACGTACATTGCCGGCGAGGTTCCGGACAAATACGTCTATTGGAACATCCTGGTCGGTTTCCGGCAGTACGCGGCGATCACCTGGATCACGCTCGGCTGCGTCTTCATCGCACCGCAGCTCCTCTGGATTCCACGACTCCGCCGAAATGAAAAGGTCCTGTTTGTCGTTTCGATCCTCGTGCTGGCGGGAATGTGGATGGAGCGCTACTTACTTATCGCCACCACGCTCAGCCGCGATTTCCTCCCTTCCTCGTGGGGGATTTTCCAGCCGACGGTGTTCGACATTTTGACTTACGTCGGATCTCTCGGTGTGTTCATCGTCGCGTTTTTGTTCTTCTGCCGTTTTCTGCCCATGATTTCCATGTCGGAACTGCGAGCCCTCCTTCCGGGTTCCCAAGTGCACGAGGAGGGACGATGAAAACGCGGCCGCGTCTCTACGGCTTGATGGCGGAATACGAGACGCCCGAGCAAGTGCGGACTGCCGCGCACATGGCTTGGCAGGCCGGCTATCGGGAAATGGATGCTTACACGCCCTATCCCGTCGACGGACTCGCGCTCGAATTGGGGGAAAAGCAGACCCGCATCCCCTTCGTGGTCCTGATCGGCGGACTGACAGGGGCCGGCGTCGGTTTCTTCATGCAGTATTGGTCGATGGCCGTCGACTACCCCTTCAACGTCGGCGGACGCCCACACAACAGTTGGCCCGTTTTCATTCCCGTCACTTTTGAACTGTTGATCCTTGTCGCCTCGTTCTCGGCCTTTTTGGGCATGCTGTTCCTAAATGGGCTGCCGCGCCCGAATCACCCGGTGTTCAATGTGCCACGGTTCGTGCGCGCCAGCCAGGACCGCTTTTTTCTCTGTATCGAGTCGGCCGATCCGCAGTTCGAGGAAACGGCAACGGCCGTTTTTCTCGCCGCGACCGAGCCCTCCGGCGGCGTGGTGGAGGTCCCGTTCGAATGGCGGCCGTCGGCCTACGAAGAAAAACCCGCGAAACGAGAGTTCGTCAAGGTGTGATGTCGAGAGTGCAATGCGAAAACATTCCGTCATTATCGCTGCCGTCTGCCTGGCTCTGTCAGGAGCCGGCTGTCAGCAACAGATGGCAGACCAACCCGCCTACCGGCCGCTTGAGGCCTCGTCGTTTTTTGCGAATGGACAATCGGCTCGGGAACTGGTGCCGGGAACCGTCGCCCGCGGCCATCTGGAAATTGACCAGCACTTCTACACGGGACGCAAGCCGGGAGCCAACCGCAAGGAGGAGACCGCGCGGACCGAGAACCCGCTCCCCGTGGGCAAGAACGTTTCCGGAAAAACGTCCAGCCTGGCCGAGAGCCAGTTTGTCGACACGTTTCCATTTCCGGTCACTCTCGACGTTTTGGAGCACGGGCGCGATCGCTTCATGATTTATTGCGTTGTCTGCCATGACCCCATGGGAACGGGCCGCGGGAAGATCGTGGAGCGCGGCTATACACATCCACCGTCGTATCACATCCCGCGGCTGCGCAGCGTCCCGGTCGGACATATCTTCGCCGTTATCACCGAGGGATACGGTTCGATGCCCTCCTACGCCGGTCAAATCCCGCCGCGGGATCGGTGGGCCATTGTTTCCTACGTGCGAGCCCTACAGCTCAGCCAGCATTTTCCAGCCGACCAGCTCACGCCCGAAATGAAAAAAGAAATGTCAACCGCCACAGCGGGGAAAGAGTCGCGGTGAGCAACATCCCGTCCAGCAATGACACCAGCCTCGTCATCCTGCGATGGGAGAGAGGGGCACTGACCGCAGGGTGCGTCGCCTGGGTGCTGTGCGCGCTGGGATTGTTATTTGGAAGTCCCGCCCAGTTCTTTCGCGCTTACCTGGCCGCCTACACGTTTTGCCTGGGAATCACGCTGGGCGGCATGGCGATCCTCATGCTCTCGTACTTAACGGGGGGCGCGTGGGCCTATCTGATTCGCCGCATCCTGGAAGCGCAGATGAGCACGCTTCCGCTGATGGCGTTGATGTTTATTCCTCTCGTGTTCGGTCTGGAACCTCTTTATCTCTGGGCACGTCCGGAACTGGTCGCGGCCGACCCGCAACTTCACGCACAGCAGTTTTGGCTGAACAAGCCGTTCTTCCTGATTCGTGCCGCGATCTATTTTGCGATCTGGCTCTTGATTGCCTTCGCCCTGGCCGCGCGTTCGCGGCGTCAGGAGCGCACCGGCGATCCGTCGCTGCCGTGGAAATTCATGCGGCTCAGCGAGGTGGGCCTCGTGCTTTACGGCACGACGATTCATTTCGCGGCCTTCGATTGGCTCGAGATGCTGCAGCCGAATTATCACTCCACAATTTTCCCCATGTTGGTGGCGTCGAGCCAGCTCTTTTCGGCGCAAGCTTTCGCGCTGGTCGTTCTGGTCGCTCTCTCGCTTCGATCGGAAGCGGCTTCTGTCGTCTCGAGGCACGTGCTGATCGATCTGGGGAACATTCTGCTGGCGTTTCTGATCATCTGCGCTTACATGCTCTGGTTCCAATTCATGCTCGGCTGGATTGCCAATCAGCCCGCCGACGCTCTGTGGTTCTTGCCACGTGTTAATGGCGGATGGCGCGGCGTGGCTTGGGCCATCTTTATCGTGCAGTTTGCCGTCCCGCTCTTTTTGCTGCTGATGCGAGGGGTGAAATCAAACCCGCGAAGCCTGCTCCGATTGGCATCCGTCGTATTGTTCATGCAGGTTGTCTTCGTTTACTACCTCGTCGTTCCACCGTTTGAGGCACCGAGTCTGACGGAGCATTGGTTGGATTTCGTGACGCCCTTTGCGGTCGGAGGAATCTGGCTTGGCTATTTCCTCGAGAGATTCCGCCGCAGGGCCGTGCTGGCACCCAATGATCCGAATCGCGAGAGCGCCCTCCATTTACGGCACCTGGCTGAGGAAGAAATCGAGCGAGAGCACGCGCTGGCGCCGAGTGAAACTTAGGAGTAAACCGAGATGGCCGAAAGCAACGAGCCGCGTCCTGACGAATCGCCACCGGAAACCTCCGAGGGGACATTCTTTCGGCACGGTGAGGAACAAACGCCGGACGGCAAACCTGCTCATCCCTCGATCAAATTCGAGCCCCGCGACGTTCCGTTCCGCTGGGTGCTCGCTGTGTCGATTGCCTTCGTCTGCATCGGCGCAGTCATCTTTTCGCTTGTGTATGCGTTCTTTCGCGTCGATACAGCGCGGCTCGCCAGCCGTCGGGAATCGGAATTTCCACTCGCCGAGCATCCATCGAACGCGCTGCCGGCGAAGCCGCGGCTTGAGGAGGTGGATCGCCTGGCGGGAATCGCGAGCGAAAACGTCTACCTAAGAATGGCCGCCAAGGAGGATCAGCTGAATCTTTATGGAGAGACCAAGGAAAAGGGATTCGTGCATATTCCGATCCGCCGCGCAATGGAATCGCTCGCCGGAAACCTTCCCGTCCGCAAAGAGCAGCCGGCTTCGTCCAAGGATCAGGGACTCGTCGATTCGGGTGCGTCTAACTCCGGCCGCATGTTTCGAGGAGCGTCGAGATGAATTCCCTGAGCGTTCGCCTGCCATATATGACTTTCGTCGGGCTGAGCCTGTTTTTGACGAATTCGATCGCGAGGGACCTGCCGGCACAGACCTTTCTCCCGAAGATTTTGCGGAACGTGGGATTCGACCAACGACTGAACGAACAGGTGCCGCTGAACATCCCCTTCCTCGACGACGAAGGCCAGCCCGTCACGCTAAGTAAGTACTTTGGCGACAAGCCTGTCATTCTCGTTCTGGCGTATTACCGTTGCCCCATGCTGTGCACACAGGTACTCAATGGTCTGGTGCAGGGCATGCGGGAAATGCCGTTTACCATCGGCAAAGAGTTCCGGGTTGTCACGGTCAGCTTCGACCCGCACGAGACGACGGAGATGGCGGCCGCGAAGCGCCGGACCTATTTGCGCAGTTATGGGAAACCGGAGGCCGCCGAGGGCTGGCATTTTCTCACCGGAAGTCAGCAGTCGATCTCGCGGCTGACGCGCGCGGTCGGCTTTCGCTATGCGTACGACCCACTCAGCGACCAGTTCGCTCACGCGGCCGGCATCGTCCTCCTCACGCCGACCGGAAAGATCTCCCGTTATTTCTACGACGTCCATTACTCGGGGCGTGACCTGCGATTGGGGCTTGTTGAAGCGAGCCGGAACAAGATTGGCTCGCCGATCGATCAGATTCTCCTTTTCTGCTTCCACTACGATCCGACGGCGGGCAAGTACGGCGCGGCAATCATGAATTTCGTCCGAGCGGGAGGCGTGCTCACCGTGATCGGACTCGGCGTGATGTTTGGGCTGCTCATGCGTGGTGAAAAACGACGGCGGCGGAGGGCGGAACTTGACGGAACCGGCGCCTTGGGAATCACGGAGTCAATCGCCAAAACATCAGGTTAGGTCCGAATGGAAAGGTCACCAGCAGTTCGCGGCCGATGAGGTTCGACGGTGAAGATTCTGGCACAGACGGCAATTTTTCCCGAACAGGCGACAACGACGGCGGTGCACGTCGATGCGCTGTTTTTCTTTTTGCTCACCGTCTGCGGCGCGGTCGGCCTCCTGGTGGCATGTTTGTTGATCTATTTTTGCATCCGCTATCGCCGGCGGCCCGGTGACTCGGCGACGCCTCCCTTGACACCTTCTTCGGAAGCATTGGAGTGGTTCTGGACGATTACGCCGATGTGCATCTTTGTCGTGATGTTTTTGTGGGGTGCGGTCGTTTACGTCGACGCGTATCGCGCCCCCGATGAGGCGACCCGCATCTACGCGGTCGGCAAACAATGGATGTGGAAGTTTCAACACCCGGAGGGGCAGCGCGAGATCAACATGCTGCACTTGCCCCTCGGCCGGCCCGTTCAAATCCTATTAACGTCGGAAGACGTGATCCACAGCTTCTTCGTCCCCGATTTCCGCGTACATATGGACGTCTTGCCTAACCGCTACACGTCGGTCTGGTTTCTGCCGATCCGTCCCGGAACGTATCACCTCTTCTGTTCGCAATATTGCGGAACGAATCATGCCGGCATGATCGGAACGGCCGTCGTGATGGAGCCGGCGCAGTTCGAGAACTGGCTTTCGCTGCATGCGGAAGGCTCGCTCGCGCTCGAGGGGCGAAAGATATTTTTGAAATACCGCTGCGTGAGCTGCCATAGCGCGACGGGAAACGCGCGGGCCCCGGTGCTCGAGGGCCTCTACCGCCGCGCGGTCCATCTGACGACGGGCCAGACGGTAACCGCCGACGACGCTTATATCCGCGAATCAATTCTCTCGCCCGGCGCCAAGATCGTTGCCGGGTGGGAAAACATCATGCCCACCTTCCGAGGCCAGATCAGCGAAGAAGAGATCTTCTCGCTCATTGCTTATTTTCGCTCGCTCCAGCGCGGCCAAACACCGCCTCGCGTCGAGGACTATCCGCCTCCGACGGCGACTCCGCAGATTAACCCGACCTCGGCCTCATCCAAGACGGCAACGCCATGAGCATCGCCACTCTTCTGCAGCCAGAACAGCAACCGGCCCCGCGCATCGAGCGGGAAAACTATTTGAACGTCGCCTACGGTGTCTCCTCCTGGCTGTTGACCAAGGACCACAAGCGGATTGCCCTGCTCTATCTGATTTCGGTGACGGTGATCTTCTTCATCGGCGGTTTTGCCATTTCCGTCGTGCGACTCAATTTGCTGACGCCCGAAGGGGGACTTGTCTCAGCCGATACGTTTAACCGTCTCTTTACCATGCACGGCGTATTGATGGTTTTCTTTTTCCTGGTCCCCGTCGTGCCCGCCGTCCTGGGGAATTTTTGCCTGCCGCTCATGATCGGAGCCAAGGACCTCGCGTTTCCGCGGATCAATCTCGCCAGCTGGTATCTTTACATGGCCGGCGCCCTGTGGACGCTCTACGCGATGCTGACGGAGGGAGTCGACACGGGATGGACGTTTTACACGCCCTACAGCTCGCAGTCGACGCATTACAACGTCGTCCTCACGATGATCGGCATCGTGCTGGCCGGCTTCTCGTCCCTGTTCACGGGGCTGAATTTCGTGGTGACGGTCCATTGGATGCGGGCGCCGGGAATGACCTGGTTCCGGCTGCCCATCTTCGTGTGGACCATCTACGCCACCAGTTGCATCTTCCTCCTGGCCGTTCCCGTTCTGGCAATGGCCTTGATCCTCGTGATCCTGGAACGGCTGTTTCACATCGGCGTCTTTGATCCCGCGCTCGGCGGCGATCCGCTGTTGTTCCAGCATTTGTTCTGGTTCTATTCGCATCCGGCCGTCTACATCATGATTCTCCCGGGAATGGGAATCGTCAGCGAGGTGATCCCCTGCTTTGCGCGGAAGACATTGTACGGTTACACGTTCGTCGCCTATTCGTCGTTCGCGATCGCCTTTCTTGCATTTCTAGTTTGGGCTCACCACATGTTTGTGGCGGGCATTTCACTCTACGCCGCACTCTTGTTTTCGAGCCTGAGCTTCCTGGTCGCTGTGCCTTCAGCGATCAAAGTCTTCAACTGGACGGCCACGCTCTACAAAGGCTCGATCGCGTTCGAGACTCCGATGCTGTTCTGTCTCGGTTTCGTCTGTCTCTTCACGGTCGGCGGACTGACCGGCCTTTTTCTGGCATCACTCGGCATGGACATTCACGTTCACGACACGTATTTCGTGATTGCCCATTTCCATTTCATCATGGTCGGCGGGATGGTGATGGCCTACATGGGCGGGCTGCATTATTGGTGGCCCAAAATAACGGGCCGGATGTATTCACAATGGTGGTCGCGACTGGCGGCGCTCATCATCTTTTTCGGTTTCTTTTTGACGTTCGTGCCGCAGTTCGTGGTGGGCTACAACGGCATGCCCCGCCGCTACCACCGCTATGTGCCCGAGTTCCAGGTCTGGAACGTGCTCTCCACGGCGGGCGCTTCGATCCTGGCGGTCGGCTACCTGTTGCCGTTGTGCTACCTCCTCTATTCGTTGCGTTATGGCAAACGGGCGGACGACAACCCATGGCACGCAACCGGACTCGAGTGGCAGACCCCGTCACCGCCGCCGCGAGACAACTTTGCAGCGACTCCGGTCGTCGTTCGCGGCCCTTACGAATATCACACGGGAAAAGCACAGAATGAGCCTTAAGGACGCTCTCTTCACTCCCGACGAGCAGGAACGGCTCTTCGATCACACGTTCCTCAAACGTGATCGACTCGAAGAGCAGTTTGCCACTCTCGAGCATCAGCACGAGGCGGCCACTTTCGGGATGTGGGTCTTTCTGGCGACGGAGGTCATGTTTTTTGGAACGTTGTTCATTGCCGTGGAGTGGTACCGCGCCAGTCCCCCGCCGCCGTCGAGGCTGCCAGTATTCATCTCAATTGGTTGATCGGCGGCATCAATACGATCGTCCTTCTCGTCAGCAGCCTGATGATGGCACTGGCCGTTCGTTCGGCCCAAGTCGGCGAATCGCGGCGGGTGTACCGATTCCTGCTGGTAACGGCGGGGCTCGGCCTGCTCTTTTTGTGCTTAAAAGGGCTCGAGTATTACATCGACTATCGGGAGAACCTGATTCCCGGCTGGAAATTCGCCAGGCACGAATGGTTGGCCCCTCAGTCGGGGGGCGGTCCAGGACTGTCCGATGAACAGATCGGCTACGTGCAGATCTTTTTGGTTTTGTACTGGACCATGACGGGGCTGCACGCGCTGCACGTCACGATTGGGATCGGCGTAGTGCTGACGATGGCGATCCTGACTTCCCGCGGGCATTTTTCCGCGGATTACTACACGCCGATCGATGTGACCGGTCTTTATTGGCACTTTGTCGACCTCGTTTGGATCTTTCTCTTGCCCACGCTCTATCTCGTCGGAACGCACACACTCTGAGGAGCAGCGGCATGGCGACTCCCATCACGCCGGTGAAGACGTATGTCGGCGTCCTTGGCGTCCTGATCGTGTTCACCGTCTTGACGGTGGCGCTCTCGTTTGTCTCGTTATCTCAGGATTGGCACGTTTTGGGCGGCCTCGTGATCGCGGTGATCAAGGCGTCGCTGGTGGTCGTGTTTTTCATGCACGCCATTCATAGTCCGCGCGTGACATGGTGCGTGATCCTGGTTTCGATGGTGTTTTTGGTCATTCTGTTCGCCTTGACGCTTGCCGACGTAATGACCCGATCGCTCCTGCCTTTCATGCCCGGACACTAATTGAGGGCCCGTTGTGGCACAGCCGTCCTATAACCAGTCTCCTCCCCTCGCGTTCGGCGTGGCGTCGTTCGTACTGGGGATGATCGGTTTTATGCTGTTCTTTCTACCGATCCTCGGTGCCCCGATCAGCGTTATCGGACTGGGTGCCGGCATTGTGGGTTGCCTCGTCGCCGGCGCGACATCCCGAGGGAGCCTGCGCTGGTCCGTTGCGGGCGTCGTCCTCTCGTGCCTGGCGCTCGGGATCAACGTTGGCGTCGCCTATGCTCCCCGCGGCTACTCACCGCCTCCCACGGGACCGGCCGCCGAGTCGGTGCCGGACCGTCCCGACGTTTCGCCGCCTGCAAAGGGATGAAAACGTGACGACCGAGGCCCGGACGACGGCCGAAATGATCTGGTCACGTCCCGTCTTCATCCGCCCCGCGTTTCGACCTATGATGGAAGAGGCGCTGTTGGAGGCATATAAGGCATGAAACCAAACGTCTTCTTACGAATTGTCGCTCCCGTACTGGCGATCAGTATCCTGCCCTTGATTGTGGGAGTGGTGGCGGCCTGGCGGGTTCACGCCGATCAGAAAAGCGCTTCAAATGCGCTGGCCCTCGACGTCGAAGGGGTCAGGTCCGGTGCGAATCTCGAAATCGGAATCCGTGACATCAGAACCGACCTGAATCAATTCCTCGTCACCAAGGAAAAAACCCCAAGTCAACTTCGGGAAATCCTTGACCACCGCAAACCGGCCTTGGATCAATGGCTGCGAGCAGCCCGGCGCGTTGCGGTCAGTGAGCGCGAAAGTAAATCGGTCGAAATGCTGCGCGACGGCTATAGCCGGTTTTTCAACGAACTGACGGCCCTGGCCAACCAACCGCTTCCTGCCGACATCCTGGAACAACGGGTCCGCGCGCTCCTGCGTGACACGCTCGAAAAGGACGTGCTCGCGCCAGCAGAGGAATACTTGAAGACGAATGAAGAGGAGATCCATCAATCCAACGAGGTCAACCAAGACATGGCCAAGTGGGTCGTTCGAGGTTTTTTATTGTTAGGAATTTGTGGGCCGCTATCGGGGCTTGTTGCTGGATTTGGAATTGCCCGGGGATATAGCCGAGCGATCGTACGGCTGAGCCTCCCGATCCAAGATGCAGCCGGCAAATTGAACCAGATTGTCGGTCCGATCACGTTCTCCTCGCAAGCGGGGCTCGAAGAGATCGAGATCGTCCTGCACAAAATCGCACATGAGATTGGCGTCGTTCTCGAGCGGCTGGAAAGGAGCCGGCGCGAGGCGCTGCGGGCCGAACAGTTGGCCGCGGTTGGCCAGATGGCTGCGGGAATCGCCCACGAGCTGCGCAATCCTCTGATGGCCATGAAAATCCTCGTGCAATCAGCCGCCGAAGAAAAGCCTCCTGTCCTGGCCGGTCGAGACCTGATGGTGCTGGACGAAGAAATCACGCGACTGGAGCGCTCGACCGAGACATTTCTCGACTTTGCCCGTCCTCCGCAAGTCGAGCCGCGATCCTTCGACCTCCGCACATTGATCACCCAGATTCTGGACCTGGTGTCTGTACGCGCTCAGCGACAGGGAGTTCAAATTCGCTGCCATTTACCCGAAGAGCAGGCGGTGCCGATCCAGGCGGATATGGGACAAATCCGTCAGGTCCTGCTCAACTTGCTGCTGAACGCACTCGACGCCGTTCCGCACGGCGGAGCCATCTGGATCGAAGTCGATCTTTCCGAGTTGACGCCGCACGAGGGCCAAACGCGAACGGGGCTGACCCTCCGCGTGTGCGACACGGGCCCGGGCCTGCCGGGTGAATTGGGTTCGAGGATTTTCGAGCCCTTCGTAGGAACAAAGCCCTCAGGAATTGGGCTGGGGCTGTCGATTTCCAAGCGGATCGTTGAATCTCACGGGGGCGAGATCCGAGCGGCAAATCGCCCGGAGGGAGGCGCTGTCTTCACCGTTTGGCTCCCGTCAACGACAGCCGCCGCACCGCGCGGAGAAGCGCTCGTGGCCAGCACACCTTGAATGCTGGTGTGCAACTATTAGTCGCGCTGACCAGCAACTTCTCTGTTTGTGGGAAGAGACTGGTCTGGCTGGTCAGCCTGCGCGATTGCCAACTTGAACGCCCGTTGCATCCTTTCGCCGACGCATTTCGTTTTCACAATTGGACTTGGACGAATCTGCATCCGCTCGTCGGATGGTTGGCACTCGAAGTGCTCCGCGGCACGTCATGTTCCACCGCCCGTGATCGCCGTTTTCGCAAGTGCCTCCCTGATGCACCGCCATTCCGATCCCGCGACAATCCTGATCGTCGAAGACGATGCCATCCTGGGACAGGTATTGGCGCGCGTCTTGACAGGAGAACGACGGACGGCGCTGCACGTCTCCGGCGCGAGCCAGGCATTACGGCTGGTTGAGAATCGCTGGCCGCGGCTGGTACTGGTGGACATGGGCCTTCGTGACGGCACCGCGTTGGAATTGGGGAGTCTCATCCGCGCTCGGGACCCGGTCCTCCCACTCCTGTTCCTGACGGCTCATTCCATTGGCAGTTCCACCTTTCCCGACTGGGTGGACCGCCTGGTGACGAAATCAATCACGCTGTCCGATCTGCGGAAGGCGATCGAGGGACTGCTCGCCGGAGAGAAAACGAGCTCTCAAACCGATCGGGTCCAAAGATTCCGAGTTCCCCAAATCGCCAGCTCGCGCCAACTCGCGACAACTGCGAATCGTTAAGGAGTTTTTTCCATGTCGCTCTTTCAACGCAAAGGGGTCAAGGCCGTCGGTGGCGTCGTCGCGGGATTGTGCGCGGTCGCTGGATTGGTGGCTTTGAGCGGGGCTGTCCGTCTCCCGTGGGCTGCGGCGGCGGCCGACGAACTTCCCGCCACTGAGACACAACCCTCCGGGCTGGCGTCGAGTTGGTCGCAGGGCAGCCCCATACCCTGTTCGTTCCGGTCGACGTGCGACTGGCTCTGGGTATTCGCAAAGACAACGTTGATTTGACCGTCGTCGCCAAGAGGCCGACGCGCGTGCGGCCTTTGGTCATGTCGGGCTCGACGGCGCTTGATCCGACAAAATTGTTCCGGGTTCGGGCCCGTTTTGCTCCGTCCCCCTCGTCGGCCGAGTGCGTTCAGATTGGCCAGGTGGCTCAGGATCCGCGGCGCAGCGGAGCCTTGCACACTGTTTTTCGCGAGATTCGATCAGGTGACCGCGTCGCCAAGGGTGACCTGTTGGCCGTTTTCTACAGCGTCGATGTGGGCAACAAGAAGAATGATCTGATCGACGCCATTTATCAGTTAAAACTCGATGAGGAGATTCTCAAAGCGGCCCAAACGAAGCTGGAATCGGTGCCGGCCGTTTTTCTCTGGAACGCCGAGCGCAACGTGCAAGGGGACCGAAACACGGTCAACCGCGCGGTCGCCATGCTGCAAACCTGGGGCATCTCGGAAGAAGACATCCAGGCGGTTCGGGACGAGGCGGAGAACGTCAAAAAGCGGGGCGGCAAGCACGACAAATCGAAAGATCAGCTGTGGCCACGTGTTGAAATCCGTTCGCCGTACAACGGGGTCGTGGTCGAGCGGAATCTGGCGCTTCACGAGATTGTCGTCGATAACACGACGAACCTGTTCCAGATCGCCGACGTCGAGAAACTGTTTATTGCCGTGAACATTCCGGAAGACGACCTGCCGGAACTCGAGGCACTGCGTGAAATGTCGGGGGATGCCATTCGCTGGACCGTGACGACGGTCGGCAGCGAGCCGATCCCCGGTTATATCGACGACATCGGTTACATTATCGATCCGAACCAGCACACGGCCGTCGTTAAAGGATACATCGACAACAAAGGCGAAAAGCTGCGGGGTGGACAGTTCGTTCGAGCCACAGTCGAACTTCCGCCGCCGACCGACGCCGTCGAGCTGCCCACGGGCGCCGTCGTCGACGATGGACAACAGAGTATCGTTTTTGTCGAGACCGACGCGGCAAAACATTACTTTACGATGCGGCGCGTGGAGCTGACGCGGCGATTCGAAAAGACGGTCTTCGTCCGCAGCAAAGCCTTTAAGACAGGTGAGGAGCTCACGGCCGAAGAATCGGAGAGCGGCATGCTGCGCAAAGCGCCGCTCCTACCCGGCGAACGCGTCTTGGCAACCGCAGTCGGAGAGCTCAAGTCGGCCCTCATCGAGCGGGAGGCTCGGTCGCACACGGGTGGAGAAGGACATTGAGCCTAAGCGCGCTGAGTGAAAGCGCGATCTTGGACAAAGGATAGAACCGAGGCGTCGATCGACACCCTGATCGTGTGAGACACCGCCGGGGAAACGAGCGCGGTCCGGACAATTTTTACGGCAACGGAACAACCGAGCCGTGGATTCTCGATCACGAGGGTCTGCGGCTCGTTTATTTGAAATAGCAGGACGACGCAACTCGATTCGTCCTGGTGTAGGAGAGCAGTTCATGCTTCGGAAGCTCATCGAGTGGGCACTCCATAATCCGCTGGTCGTCGTTTTGTTGGCGATGGCGCTGGCGGTGATCGGCGTGTACTCCTTCCTCAACGTCAATGTCGAGGCCTACCCGGACCCGGCGCCGGCCATCGTCGAAGTCTTCGCACAGATGCCCGGCGCCTCCGCCGAGGAGATCGAACGACAAGTCACCGTGCCACTCGAAGTCACCTTCGCCGGCATGCCGGGACTCAAGTCGATCCACAGCAAATCGCTCTATGGCCTGAGCGATCTGAAAATGAACTGGAACTACGGCAACCAGTGGACGTACGAGGCGGGAAGGCAGGAGGTGATCAATCGCATCTCCACCATTTCGCAGCCGTTGCCTGCCAACGTCACGCCGCAGATCTCCCCCGAATCGCCCACGGGGGAGATTTACCGCTATGTGCTGAAGAATCCCAAGGACCGGGCAGGCCAAGAAATCTATACCCTCAACGACATGAAGGCGTTGCAGGACTGGGTAATGGAGCGGCGAGTTCCGCACCGTCCAGCGGATCGTCGACGTCGGCAGTTTCGGCGGCACGGTTCGTCGCTACGAGGTGCAGCCCGATCCCGACCGCCTGCGGCGCTACGGCGTCACGCTGATGCAGTTGCAGAATGCGATTCAAAACAGCAATGCAACGGTCGGCGGCGATTATGTGAACCAGGGTGAAGTCGCCATGACCGTCCGCAGCGTCGGCCTCTTCGGGGGTGGTGCCGACCCGGTGACGAAGGTCTTGGGACTGAAGAGCCCTGTCACCGCGGCCGCCGTGCTGCGAGCCGAGGAACAGCGCCGCATTCGTGATCTTCGTTCGCTGGTGATTGCTTCAGTCAACAATCAACCCGTGCGCGTGGAAGACGTCGTCGAGGGAGGTCGCGCATCGGAAGGCGAATTGGGCGAACAGGGAGTCGTGGTCAGCCACCAGACACGATTGGGGCGGATCGGCTATTGGAAACCGGATAAAGAGCGGCCGGCCGGCTCCAAAGAAACAATTGCCAATCCCAAGTACGGACACGATGAACCGGACGTCGTCGAGTGCATCGTCCTCCTGCGCAAGAACGAAGAGACTTTGCCAGCGTTGAAGGACGTCAAAGCGAAGGTGAAGGAACTCAACGACCCGGCTCGCGGGCGGATGCTGCCCGGGACCAAGGCCGAGTGCTATTACGACCGCACTGACCTGCTCAATATCACGACCGATACGGTCACCGAAAATCTGCTGATGGGCATCGGTCTCGTGGTCGCCATTCTGTTCATGTTCGTCAACAACATCCGGACAGCCGTCATCGTGGCCGTCAACATCCCGCTGGCGCTGCTGTTTGCGTTTACGGTGCTCTACGTGCGCGGTAAGTCGGCGAATCTGCTGTCGATTGGTGCCGTGGACTTCGGCATTATCGTCGACTCTTCCGTCATCATGGTCGAGAACATCTACCGGAACCTGGCGGCGGGGAATTATCCGGAGTTGGCACTGCGCGAACGCATCCTGCGGTTCGTGAAGGAGATCGACCAAGCGTTGCTCTTTTCGACATTGATCATGGTTTGCGCGTTCGTTCCTTTGTTCACCATGCAGGGGCCGGAAGGACAGCTCTTCAGTCCGATGGCTCAAACCTATGCGTTCGCGCTGGGCGGAGCACTGATGCTGGCCCTGACGCTGACACCCGTGCTGGCGATGCTGATGTTCAAGGACTTCAAGCCGGTCCATGAGAACTGGCTCGTCCGATTCCTCAAGGCACGCTACATCTGGCAGCTCAATGTCTGTTTGAACCATCCGTATGCGACGGTTGTCATCATGTGCTGCATGATCGGGGGGACCATGTCGCTCGTCCCCAGGCTGGGCCGCGAATTCATGCCGGCGCTTGAGGAGGGCAACTTGTGGATTCGCGGGACCGCCCCGTTGAACATCTCTCTTGAACGCGACGCGCAAATCTCGACCCAGGCCCGGGCCATCATGGCGACCTACCCCGAAGTGGAGTCTGTCGTCAATCAGTTGGGGCGGCCGGACGACGCAACCGACACGTCGGGATACGAGAATAGTGAATACTTCGTCCCTCTCCGTCCGGAAAAGGACTGGCCGAAAACCGTCCCCGCGACCGGCTGGCGAAAGTGGCTCTTTGGCTCCATGCGCGCCCGCACCAAGGACGAGATTGTGCGAGACATGGATGCGGAGCTCGAGCGCAAGCTGCCAGGCATTTTCTGGAATTTCTCACAGAACATCCGCGACAACGTCATGGAGGCGCTCTCCGGAATCAAGGGGGACAACTCCGTCAAAATCTTCGGTCCGGACATCGACAAGCTGGAAGACCTGGCAACGAAGACGGCCGACATCCTGCACAAGGTGCCCGGAGTCGTCGATGTCGGCATCTTCCATATCCGCGGCCAGTCGCATTTGGAGTTCCGCGTGGATCCGGTGAAGTGCCAGCGGTGGGGCGTGATGACCGCGGATGTCAACAACGTCGTCACAAGCGCCCTGGGAGCCCGGGCCCTGTCGAGTATGGTCGAAGGGGAAAAGCTGTTCGACATTTCCGTGCGCTGGCCCAAGCGGCTCCGCAGCAGCGAGACCGACATCCTCGATATTCCGGTGGACATCATCAACAACACGGTGGTTCTCAGCACGGGACCCAATGTGATTCCGAATGCGACGGGCTTCGGAATGGCGCCTCCTTCGGTCAAAGGCTCGCTGGCGGATACGACCAATCAGATCAGCAGCAATGCCCCGCGCCTTCGTTTGCGCGACTTGGTGTCACCGGTCGGAGACGACGGTTCTCCCGATCCCGAAGCGCAGTACGTTCAGCATGGAGCCTCGGCGATCTATCGCGAGCAGGGCAAGCGTTTGATCGCCATTAAATTCGGCGTTCGCGATCGCGATCTCGGCGGCGCCGTCAGCGAAGCCCAGGAACGTACGAAGCAGCTCTTTGACTCCCCTTATTACACCGTCTGGAGCGGGGAGTTTGAACAAATGCAGGACGCCGAAACTCGGATGCTGTTCATCATCCCGATCTCGTTGGGATTGATTTTCATCCTGCTCTATTCGGCATTCAAATCGTTCCTGGACGCGATCGTCGTCTTTACGAACGTTTTCGACGTCGGCGTCGGCGGCATCTGGGCCCTGTATCTGACGGGAACGAACTTCAGCGTGTCGGCCGCCGTGGGATTCGTCTCCCTGTTTGGCATTGCGATCATGGAGGGACTGCTGATGATCTCCTACTTCAACGCGCTACGTTCCCAAGGACTTCCATTGCGCGAAGCGATTGTCCAGGGAGCCGGAAAACGCGTGCGGCCCGTCATGATTACCGCCATGACGGCCATCCTTGGTCTCTTGCCGGCGGCCCTCTCCACGAAGATCGGATCCCAGACTCAAAAGCCGCTGGCGATTGTCGTCGTCGGGGGCATGACGCTGACTTTGTTCGTCGACCGTTACTTGATGCCGGTCCTCTACAGTTTCTATGGGCACCGGGAACCGCCGGCCGGCGGCGGCAGCATGGCGCACTAGTGTAGGGTCAACTTCGATTTTTGGGGTACAGATGCTTCAGTTTTGTTCGAGCATTTTTGGTGGTGAACTGCCAATCGATTGCTGCCTGACTGCAGTTTCGTTCGTTCTGCCAAGCAGCGGTTTCATTGGCGAGCGTTTGTTTGTCAGGGATCCTCCGGGCGAGACATTGCCGTGTCAGAACATTCAATTCGATTTCAGCCATGTTGAGCCAACTGCCGTGCTTGGGGGTGTGGACGACCTCCAAACGCCGAATCAGCCGGCGCCCTCCTCGGGCGGAAAGGCTTCGTACAGCGAGCCGAGGCTGTGCGTGTTGAGGTTGTCCATCACCAGCGTGATCCGCTTCGCCTGCGGCCGATGGATATCGACCAACTGGCGAACGGCCTCGGCCCAATCGGACCTGGTGCGCTGGTCGGTGACCACAAGGTGCCGCCAGCCGATCAGCGGCTCCGTGAACGCGAACACGTTAGCCGTTCCATTGCGTTCGTACTCATAGTCGAAACACTGACGTCGCCCTCGCGTGGCGCGAAGCGGAGTCTGCGTTTCGATGGTCAGTTGTTTGCTCAGCTCATCCATGCAAATCAGCGGGTAGCGCGGATCGTACGGGCGTTGATAAGCTTCCAGCACGTTTTCCATGTGGTAGACAAACTCCGCGTTGTGCTTCGGAGGGATGCACCACATGCTTTTCTGCCAGGGCTTCAACTCATTTTTTTTAGGCAACGCCGCACCGTCTCGTGTGACACCGCTTCGACGATGTCCAATTCGACGACGCGTTGGGCTAACAGCCGCAACGTCCAACGCGCGTGGCCTGACGGCGCGGCGCCGCAGCACAGCGCGATGACCTTGGCTTCCTTTTCGCCATCGAGGATCTTGGCACGCGAGGGCTGCACTTGTTTCTTACGGTTCAAGGCCGCCTCCAAGCCGTCCAGCACCAGACGCTTGCGGATGTTTTCGACCGTTTGCACCCTCACTTGGCAGGCATTGGCAATGGCTTCATCCTTCCAGGCCGGCCCAAGATTTCCGGCATCCGCCAACAGCAACACCTGGGCGTGCGTGCGTTTCTTCGCCGCGATTCTCTCTTTCTTCACCAACTGCGAGAGTTCTTTGCGCTCATCCTTGTCGAGCTTGACAAGATACCGCTTGTTCATGACTCCCCTCCTTGGGTCCGAATGACTTCCGCAATTGGAGAGAAATCTTGCGACTCCGTGAACCCCAAAAATTAAAGTTGACCCTACACTAGTGAAACGGCGGAAAGAGGCACAGATCGCCAAATCCACCAAATTTGCTAATCGTCGAAAGCAACGGATTTGCTGCGTCATGTCGAGGATTGCACAAAATCCATGGTGAGCTCGGCGTTTCATTGGAATCCTTTGCGGCGACGCCGCTACGATTACGAGAGGCAAGAATGGTGCCCTGGTCGTTTGGATACAGAACCCTTTCGCGGCCGGTCTACATCCCCTCCCGGCCCGTTCTAGGACAAACAATGCCCCGCCTGCTGGTGATCGATGACGAGCCAAACCTGCAGTATTCGCTCGTGAAGAGTCTGCACTCCGACGCGCTCGAGGTCGTCACCGCCGCGACGGCAGGCCAGGGAATCCAGGCGGTACGGTCACACTCGCCGGACGCCGTGATTCTCGACGTCCGCCTCCCCGATATGTCGGGGCTTGACGCATTCGACGAAATCCGCCGCATCGACCCGCGGCTGCCGGTGATCATCATTACCGCCTTTTCGACGACCGAGACGGCAATCGAGGCCATGAAGCGGGGGGCTTTTGAATACCTGCTCAAACCGGTCGACTTTCACCATCTTCGCGAACTGGTGTCCAAGGCGATCGAACTGAGCCGTTTGCGGCACGTTCCTGCCGTCTTCAACGAAGATGAGTTGCCCGATGACGGGACGGTCGACCGGATCGTCGGTCAGACTCCGGGGATGCAGGAAGTCTACAAGGCAATTGGCCGCGTTGCCCCTCTCGATGTGCCGGTGCTCATCTTGGGTGAAAGCGGTACGGGAAAAGAACTGGTGGCCCGCGCGATTTATCAACACAGTCCGCGCCGGCAGGGTCCCTTCTTGGCGATCAACTGCGCCGCAATTCCCGAGGGACTCTTGGAAAGCGAGCTGTTTGGCCACGAGAAGGGGGCCTTCACGGGCGCCGATCGGCGACGCATCGGCAAATTCGAGCAGGCCGACAAGGGGACGTTCTTCCTCGACGAGATTGGCGACATGACGCTGGCGACGCAGCCAAAGTTACTGCGGCTCCTGCAAGAGCAGCAATTCGAGCGAGTGGGAGGGGAAGAGACGATTCGGACCGACGTCCGAGTCATCGCCGCGACGAACCAGGATCTCGACACGAAAGTGGCGGCCGGTCAATTCCGTCACGATCTTCTGTATCGGCTGAAGGTCTTCACGATTTACCTGCCACCGTTGCGCAACCGGCGGGAGGACCTGCCGCTTCTCATCAGTCATTTTCTCAGGCAGCTCAACGCCACGCTGGGAAAGCACGTTACCTCAGTTTCACCGGAGGCATTCCACGTCCTCGAAAACTCTAGCTGGCCGGGAAACGTCCGCGAACTTCAGAGCACAATCAAATACGCCTACGTGCAATCGGCCGGCGAAGTCATCACGTATGAATGCTTACCGGCGGCCCTGCGGGGAGGCAACGTCACTCCCCGAAATTCGGTTTCCGTTGGTGAAACCAGTCGCTTGGACGTCGCCGACTTTGTAACTCGCCTGCTGCAGGCCGAGCAGACCGAAATCTACGACCAGGTGACGAGCGCCGTGGACCGTGTGGTCATCGAGACTGTCCTGCGGCACGCGAAGGGCAATCAGGTCGTGGCAAGCGAATTGCTCGGTATCTCGCGAACGACGTTGCGAGCCAAGCTCCGCAGTTTGGGATTGGCGATCGAGAAGCAACTGCTCCCGGACTCGAGCCTGGGCGACTGACGCGCGGAAGAGCGCGAGCTACGATTCGAGTCCCGTCTGATGCGGGGCTCGTCGGCTCGCGATTATTTGTGCCTTAGGAAAGGTCCACCCGACCAGGTTGGGGAAGCCGCGCTGCGACCTACTCGTCGAGCTCTCCGCTCCCTCCCGCCTGTCCAAATTCGGCCAGAGTGGTCGAAAACTGTGCACCGAATCGTCACAACTTGAGCAGATTTCGGTCAATTTGCCCTCTGACGGCCAGAATCTTGAGAAGTTGGCGGGCTTTTGAGGCCGGCTAACCCGACTTCTCATCACGACCGTTAAAACCGGTCGATCCCTACCGGAGAGTACCCTCGTCACAATCCGCACGCTCGTTATTTCCGTTACCACAGGAACTCGGTCGAACCCAGGTCCTCGGAACGGATGCCCGATCGGGTGGAAATCGTCACACAGAGACCTTCGCATCTCGTGCAGGGGTGGACCCATGTCAGTTCGAGCGCTGCTCGTTGGCTGCGGATTGATATTCGTGAGCGGGTGTCTCTATCACGCCAAAGAGCACACCGACGAGACCGTCTCCGAACTCGTCGGCCACCCGTATGACGCGGCGCCTCCCGAAACGGTATCCGCAGCCCAGCCGAGAGCTCCTGGGGCGTCTGCTGACAAGCGGGCTGACAATCAAGCTGCGCCTCAGTCGGACGTGCAGACAACCGCATACATGGCCGAAGCGTACGCGGCGGACCAGGTGTCACCCGAAAAGCCAAAGATGGAACCCAAAGTTCCGCCCGAAGTCCCTGGTGCCGAGGCCCCTGCGTTCCATCTGCCTGAGCAGCAATCCGATCGGCAGCGCGCCATCGTCGCTCTCTTCCCCCCGCTGCCCCCGCTGCCGTCGGATCCCACCGCCCTTCCGGGTCCGGAGGGTCGGCCGTACACCCTGTCGCAGTTGCAACAACTCGCGGCGGCGAACAGCCCCGACTTGCGTCAAGCAGCGTCCGACGTCGAGGCGGCCCGTGGCAACGTGATTCAGGCACGCGCCTATCCCAACCCGACAGTCGGATGGAACATCACGCCGTCAAACGACGGCAGCGTGCCCGGTGCCCCGGGTCCCTTTATCGATCAGCTGATCAAGACGGGAGGCAAGTTGAAACTTGCTTCCGCGTCGGCAGAAATGGATTTGAAAAACGCGCAACTGGCCCTGCGACGAGCCCGGAGCGACTTATCGACCCGTGTACGAAACGCGTATTACGCGCTCCTTGTCGCCAAAGAAACAGTGCGAGTCAATCGCGGTCTGGCCGTGATGACCGACGAGATTTATCGACTCCACGCCGATCTGGCGGCGGCCGGTTCCTTTGCCGCTCCGTACGAGCCGATGGCCCTGCGAGGCCAGGCGTACACGGCGCGCCTGGCCCACAAACAATCGATTGAAACTTACATTTACGCTTGGAAGACGCTCGTTAGCGTGGTCAACCTGAGGCAATTGCCGCTCAGCCAGGTCGCAGGGCACATCGACCGTGTCATTCCCTACTACGATTACGACAAGGTCCTCGACCGCGTCTTGCGGAATCACACCGATGTCCTGACCGCGCGCAATGGGATCGACAAGGCCAAATATCAACTCAAGCTGCAACAGATCACGCCTCTTCCCGACATCGACGTCAACGTTGGCGTAATTAACGACTTTGTGGTTCCCCCAAAACAATTTACGCCCATGGCCACGCTCGGACTGCCGCTGTTCCCCATGTGGGACCAGAACAAAGGCAACATCATGGCGGCCGAGGCGGCCCACATCCGCGCGATGGAAGAGCCGCACCGTGTCGAGATGAACCTCACGAATCTGCTCGCCACCGCCTACGGCGGTTACAAAACGAATCTGGAGGCCGTCGAGTACTACCGGCATCACATCCTGCCCGACCAAGTGCGTGCCTATCGCGGCGTCCTGGCCCGTCGGCAGGTGGATCCCAGTGTCGCCTTCTCCGACCTGTTTGGAGCTCAGCAGACCCTGGCCACCAGCGTGGGAACGTACCTGGGGATCCTCGGTTCCTTGTGGTCATCGGTGGTCAGCGTCGCCGATCTGTTGCAGACCGACGACCTCTTCCAACTGGCCGAGCCTCGTGATCTGCCCAGGATCCCCGATCTGGAAAACCTGCCAACGTGGCCGTGCTGCCACCCCGGCGTTGCTTTGGACAATCCCGTCCCGCCGTCTCCGACGGCACCGGCGGTCCAGCCCGCTCCGGGTGCTCTCTCGATGGGAATAGACCGATCGGCGGCTGCGAAAAACACGGTGGCTTCTTTCAGTCCGCCCAACACGAGTGGAACTCCGGCCCCGAATCCGACGTCAACGCAATATCCTGACAGCATTCTAGCGATCGCGCCCCAAACACAGCTTGCACAACCGTAGATTTGGAGAAACGCTCATCCACTGCGTGCAAGCCCGTAGGCAGGAACGATTGATTCACCGCAAGTCCGTCAAAGGCAGACCGTGCCACTGAAGAGGTTTACCATGATCGCGGCCCTCAAAATCAGCGCTCTTGGCGTCGTCGCCCGGAAGGGTGCGCCCAAGAAAGTCGCAGGGAGCGACCAATCAAGCCAGTCGAAGCACGCCCGCTCGGCTGCCGGCCGCCTGGTCCTGGCAGTTATCTGCGGCTTGCTCGTGCTGGAGGGGCGAGCCTCGGCTCAACAGCCGGGACAGTCGCAGCCTGTCTCACCGCTGGCGGCCTTCGCTCCTTCCGAAGCGGCGCCCTCGGTCACAATGAAGCCGATCGCTCCGAGCGAGCCTGAGGTTCTGCCCGGTTTTCCGCAAACGCCGGATCAGCCCGCCTCTTTGTATTCGGCGCCGAGCCCCGCCTTTACGTGCGACACGAGTCCCGGGCCATACTTTGACTGCGACCCGCGCGTCGATCCTCCCGTTCTTCCCCAGCCCGGATGGTTTGCCGATGTCGAGGTCGGCGTCACGTTGCCGCACATCGACACCGGAATCCATGACGCTGTGACTGTCAACGGAGTGACCAGCCGTGTCCAATTGCCAGCTGGCACGCTGGACTGGGCGGCCGCACCGCGCGTCGAACTCGGGTATCGACTGCCCGATGGTTTTGGCGACATCTCGCTGGCCTATCGTTTCCTGGGTTCCCAGGGAACGGGGACGGCCTCAGGTGCGTTTGCCGCGCCGATGCGCCCGGAAGCTTGCTGGTGCGGGCCGACATTCAAACGGCCGATCTCGATTACTCCAGCAACGAGCTTTCCATTTGCAGCTGGTGGATGAAATGGCGATTCGGATTGCGAGGTGCCGATGTTTATTATGACTCTCAAGTCGATGAACCACTTGCCGCCGCGGCAGCCGGAAGCGGAGTCTTTGAGCGGAAAGCTACGAACAACTATTGGGGTATCGGCCCGCACAGTTCCGTGGAAATCGAACGGCGCCTGACCGACTGGGGCCTGATGGCGATCGGACGCCTGGACGGGTCCATCCTGCTCGGAATGATCAACCAAGGCTTCTTCGAGACCTCGACGACGCGCGGAGCAAGCGGCCAGTTCCTCACTGGACAAACGCTCGAGCAGAACGCAGGCGCCGTCCCCCAGGTCGAAGGCAACCTCGGCCTCGGATGGCGGCCACAGTCCTGTCCCGCTCTACGTGTCTTCGCGGGCTACGAGTATGAACACTGGTGGGACATCGCGAAAATGCCCTCGACGGGCGGCGTGGCCGACATTTACACCCAAGGTGTCCTGCTTCGCGTCGACTTCAATTACTGACGTTCGATGTTCGAACTCCGCCTCCTGGGATTAAAAGTCCACTCGTTTCGGCCCAACGTCATTCTGCGTTCATGGCTGTGAGCACAGCCATCGTGCGTCCGGAATCGGTGCCACGCGCGGCGGTTCCGGACACTGTTTTTAGCATCCGGCGTTTTATCCTCACGTAGAATGCTGGCTTCACACGCCTGGGCCAGTTGGATCAGCTCGCCATTGGGAAAACAGCGCCGACCGCGAGCACGCGATCCCACAGCTGAACTTAACAACACTATTTCAAGTGTTTTTGGCCTCGCGCTCTACCGATGCACAGAATCTGGTCACCATGTCCAGAATCTGTCTTCGCGCGCGAACCCAGCGCCATCAAGCTCCAAGGGAGCATTGATTCGCAAGTCGCTCGGACTATGATAGTTAGTGCGGATCGAGTTTCAGTTCGATCTCCCGGCATTGCAAATGCTGCACCGTTGCGAGTGCCGAGATGTTGTCCAAAGAATATCCCTAGTGGAGCGTGTCTAATCTGATGCATTCGGGCTCGGACCCAGCGACCATTTTGGTCGTAGAGGACGATGCCGTCCTTGGCGAGGTGCTTGGCCGAATTCTGACACAAGAAGGCCACACAGTCCGACAGGCTCTCACGGCCTCCGTTGCGCTGGACTTGATCAAGGACTGGTCGCCACGGCTCATCCTCCTTGATGCTTGCCTCCGTGATGGAACAGGGCTGAAACTTGCCGAAGACATTCGCGCCGGCTTCCCTGGGCTTCCGATCATTTTGTTGACGGCTTATCCCGCCAGTGAATCCGATTTTCCCGGATGGGCGGCGGGACGGCTGCTCAGTAAATCGATCAATTTGCCCGACTTGCGGCGAGTCGTGTCGACGGCATTGGCCAGTGCTGAAACGCATGAGACCGCGGTTGCCTCACCCGTGGAAGTTCAGACGGCGTCCCCACCGCTCGAGTCGACGAAGCTCAGCCCTGCCAACTCATCTCCCCGACGAACTGTTAAGGAACGGTCGATGCGTCTGTTTCAGTCGAAGTCCTTCAAAGCGGCGGCACTCGTCGTATTGCTGGTGCTTGCCGTTGTCGGTCTGGTTGCGGCCGTTCGCCCGCGACGTGCCGAGGGTGAGAAGGGAACGGCAGACACTGCGCCCGCTTCATCGACCGCGGCAGTGGAGCTGGTTAAAGGACAGGCTCACACGTTGTTCATCCCCGAAGACGTTCGCGCTGCCCTCGGCATTCGCAAGGACGGAGTCGATCTGGTCGCCACGGCGCACCGGCCGACCTGGATGCGGCCGCTGGTGATGCCCGGTTCGACGATGCTCGATCCGACGCGGATTATGCGAATCCGGGCCCTGTTTGCTCCCTCCCCCTCTTCGCCCAAAGTGATCGAGATTGGACAAGTCAAAGAAGACCCGGAAGTGACGGGCACGGGCCAGACCGTGATGCGGGAGCTGCGTTCCGGCGACCGGGTCACCAAGGGAGATTTGCTCGCCGCCTTCTACAGCGTCGACGTCGGCAACAAGAAAAACGATCTCATCGACGCCACCTTGCAGTGCAAGCTCGACAATCAAATTCTCAACGCGGCCATGGCCAAATCCGAGTCGGTCCCGTCGGTCTATCTCTGGCAATACGTGAAGAACGTGCAGGGCGACATCAGCACGATCGACCGCGCCGTCAACACGCTGCGGACGTGGGGCATCTCTGAGGAAGACATTCAGGCGGTCCGTGACGAGGCGGAGAAGATTAAGCCAGAGGACGTCCGCACGCGGCTCAAACAGCACAGCAAGGCCGATTTCGACCGCTGGGCCCGCGTCGAAATCAAGGCGCCCGACGACGGAATCATCCTCGAGCGGAACGTGTCGCTCCATGAAGGGGTCGTCGACAACACGGTGAACCTGTTCCAGATCGCCAAGCTCGAAGCAGGAGGGACCGGACCTCGATTGATGGTCACGGCCAACTGTCCAGAAGACGATCTGCCCCTGCTCGACGCTCTGCCAGCCAATCAGCGCCGTTGGACCGTCACAACAGTCGGCAGCCCACCCATCGCCGGTTTCATCGACGATATTGGATTGTTGATCGATCCAAACCAGCACACGGCAATCGTCAAGGGACATATCAACAATAAGGAAGGACGCATCCGGGGAACCCAGTTTGCGTCCGCAACCGTCGAGCTGCCTCCACCGAAGGACGTAGTCGAGGTCCCGACCGATGCGGTGATCGACGACGGGCAGCAGTCGATTGTTTTTGTCCAGACCGACGCGGCCGCTCAACATTACACGATGCGACGTGTAGAATTGACAAACCGGTTCGACAAGACGGTCTTCGTCCGCAGCAGGCCCTTTGCCCACGGCGAAGAAATAACATCTGAGGAAGCCGAAATGGGCATGCTCCCCAAGCGGCCGCTCCTGCCCGGCGAACGGGTGCTGGAATCGGGTGTGGGAGAGCTCAAGACGGCTTTGCTCGACAGGGAATCTCAGCCGCAGAACAAAGTCGCCGAAGCGAAGTAAACGGCGCGTCCTCCACTGACCCTCCCGCTGAGTGCGTTTCAATTCACTGTGCGACGACCGGACGAGCGTTTTGAAAACTCCAAGACGGAGACTGGTTCGTGGTTCGCAAACTGATCGCGTGGGCACTCGATAATCCGTTAGTCGTCATCCTCCTGACAGTTGCCCTGTCGGCGATCGGGCTCTACTCCTTCGTGTACGTCAACGTCGAGGCCTACCCCGATCCCGCCCCGGCGATCATCGAAGTCTTCGCGCAGTTCCCCGGTGCCTCGGCGGAAGAGGTGGAACGCCAGGTGACCGTGCCCCTCGAAGTCACTTTCGCGGGCATGCCCGGCCTCAAGGCGATCCGCAGCAAGTCGCTCTACGGGTTGAGCGACCTCAAAATGAGCTGGAACTACGGCGGTCCATACACGTACGAGGCCGGACGGCAGGAAGTCATCAATCGCCTCGCCACGATCTCCCAGCCGTTGCCCACCGGTGTCACGCCGCAGATCTCACCCGAATCGCCCACGGGAGAAATCTATCGCTACGTGCTAAAGACGCCGAAGGATTCCGCGGGGAACGAGGTTTATACGCTCAACGATCTCAAATCGCTCCAGGACTGGGTGCTCGAGCGCGAGTTCCGCAACGTCCCGCGGATCATCGATGTCTGCGGCTGGGGAGGTACGGTCCGCCGCTATGAAATCCATCCGGATCCCGATCGCATGCGCCGCTACGGCATCACGCTGGCGCAGCTCCAGGCCGCCATTTCAAACAGCAACATGACGGTCGGCGGTGACTACGTCAATCAGGGTCAAGTGGCGATGACCGTCCGCAGCGTCGGGCAGTTTGGCGGCGCCGCCGATCCCGTGACAAAAGTCCTCGGTATGAAGAACCCGGTCGCCGCGGCGGCAGTCTTGCGAGCGGAGGAACGCCGCCGGATCCGCGATATTCGCTCACTCGTCATCACTTCGATCAATAATCAGCCGATCCGTGTCGAGGATATCGTCGAAGGGGGCCGATCGACCGGCAGTGAAGTCGGTGAGAAGGGAGTCGTTGTCAGCCACCAAACACGGCTCGGCCGGATCGGATATTGGAAGGCCGACAAAGAGCGTCCTCCCCGCTCTCCGCGCTCGATCGCCGAGGACGGTCATGACGAACCGGACAAAGTCGAATCGATCGTTCTCATGCGCAAGAACGAAGAGACGCTCCCGGCCCTCAAGGATGTCAAAGCGAAAGTCGCCGAACTCAACGATCCGGAATCGGGGCGACTGCTGCCCGGCGTGAGCATCGAAACCTACTACGACCGCACCGATCTGCTGCATATCACCACGGAAACCGTGCGGGAGAACTTGATCGTCGGCATGGCGCTTGTGGCCATCATTCTCTTGATGTTCCTCAGCAACGTCCGCAGCGCGTTGATCGTCGCAATTAACATTCCATTGGCCCTGCTGTTCGCCTTTTCGGTCCTCTTCCTGCGGAACAAATCCGCCAATTTGCTTTCAATCGGTGCCGTCGATTTCGGGATCATCGTCGACTCGTCGGTGATCATGGTGGAAAACATCTATCGCCACCTCTCCTCGGGGGAATACGCAGAACTCTCGCTGAAAGAGCGAATCCTGAAAGCCTCGCGCGAGGTGGAACGAGCCCTCTTTTTCACGACGGCGATCATGGTCTGCGCTTTCGTTCCCCTGTTCACGATGCAGGGACCGGAGGGCCAGATTTTCGGGCCGATGGCCGACACTTACGCCTTCGCTCTGGGGGGCGCACTCCTCTTGTCCCTGACCGTCGCCCCGGTGTTGTGCCTCTTGATGTTTAAAAACCTGCAGCCGAGCCCCGATAATTGGCTCGTCCGCCGGATGAAGTCGGGCTACTTGCGCAATCTCAAGTTTTGCCTGGAGCACCGCTGGCTGACGGTCAGCGTCATGGGAACCTTGACGGTCGGCACAGTTTTCATGCTGCCGCTTCTCGGCCGCGAATTCATGCCCGCCTTGGAAGAGGGAAATCTCTGGATTCGGGGGACGGCGCCTCTCAACACGTCGCTCGAGCGCCATACAGAAATCTCCCAGAAGGCCCGGGCCATCATGGCCAGCTATCCGGAGGTCGAGTCGATCGTCAATCAGCTCGGCCGGCCCGACGACGCGACCGACACGGACGGCTACTACAACAGCGAATACTTCGTTCCCCTGCGTCCTGAAAAAGAGTGGCCTCTGGTCGTCAAAGAGACAGGTTGGAAACGCTGGATCTTCGGTTCCACGCGAGCCCGTTCGAAGGATGAGATTGTCGAGGCGATGAACAAGGAGCTCGAGGCCAAGTTGCCCGGGATCAATTGGAACTTCTCCCAGAATATCCGCGACAACGTGATGGAGGCCCTCTCCGGCATCAAGGGAGACAACTCGGTCAAAATCATCGGGCCCGACTTGGACCGTTTGGAAGTCCTGGCCACGAAGACGAAAAATATCCTGGCTCAAGTCCGAGGGATCGAGAACGTCGGCATCTTCCACATTCGAGGGCAGTCCCACCTGGAATTCCGCGTCGATCCCGAAAAATGCCAGCGCTGGGGTGTGCAAACGGCCGACGTCAATAACGTCGTGCAAAGCGCCCTGGGAGCACAGGCTCTTTCGCAGATGATCGAGGGAGAGCGGCGATTTGATATCTCCGTTCGATGGCCGAGAAAGCTTCGCAGCAGCGAGACCGACATCCTCGACATCCCGGTCGACGTCGGTAACAACACCGTCATGCAAAGTTCCGGTCCCGGGAATATTCCCACCGCGCTCGGAACCGGGCTGGCGAGTCCCTCCGTCGTCGGATCCACGATCAAGACGGACAATCCGATCAGCAACACGCCCCGACTCCGGCTCCGCGATCTCGTTTCACCCGTCGGCGACGACGGTGCTCCCAATCCCGAGGGCCCGTATGAGCGGCATGGCGCGTCGACGATCTTTCGTGAGCAGGGAAAACGACTGATCGCGCTGAAATTCAGCGTCCGTGACCGGGATCTGGCCGGTACGGTCGCCGAGGCGCAAGCTCGCACGGCTCAGATCTTCGAGGCGCCCTACCACGCGGTCTGGAGCGGCGAGTTCGAGGAAATGCAGGACGCAGAGCAACGTCTGATGATTATTGTGCCGCTCTCGCTCGGCATGATCTTCGTCTTGCTGTACATCGCGTTTCACAATGTGCTCGACGCCATCATGGTTTTCTCAAATGTGCTGGCACTTTCCTTGGGCGGAGTGTGGGCACTCTTGTTGACGGGGACCAACTTCAACATCTCGGCGGCGGTCGGCTTCATCTCGATTTTCGGCGTCGCCATTATGGATGGTCTCTTATTGATCTCGTACTTTAACCAGATGCGGTTTCAAGGACTTCCGCTGGAGAGCGCCATTCTCCACGGGGCTGAGAAACGCGTGCGACCCGTGATGATGACCGCGCTCACGGCAATTTTCGGCCTCTTGCCCGCCGCTCTGTCCACGAAGATCGGATCGCAAACGCAACGGCCGCTCGCAATCGTTGTCGTCGGAGGCATGATCTCGACCCTATTTCTGACGCGGTATTTGATGCCGGTGCTGTACAGTTTCTACGGCCACCGGGAACCGCCTGCCTCGGCCGGCAACATGGCACACTGATCGTGTTCACATATTGGTCAGGGTGGCCAGGATTTGAGGCGGCGTCATTACGGATTCCTAATTTGTATTTAGCCCCGCGAATCAGGGCCGGTTCCTTATCCCTTGTGCTCATTTGTGCTTGCAGCGTTCGCGAGGTGTTGTCGGCCAACGGCATCCGAAATGCTTAGCGCACGTAAGTGCGTCAATCTCGTCCGCAATTACCTCAGTTGTTTGGCACAACTTCGACTTCCATGACGACCGAGCGTCCCTTGCAGTTGGGTGAACGCCATCAATCCGCGTGGAGTTACGCTCGGATCGCTTCTTTATTGAAGGGAAGCGTCGAAGAGATCGAAAGAGAGCAACCTTCGTTCTTCGGCACCCTCAAGATTGAAGTCAACTACCGCGAAGGGGAAATCGAAACCGTCATCGTTAATCGCCGACAAACATTCAAAGATTGATGCGGTCAGTTCGGACCAACAATCGAAATCTTTGCGGCGACGGAGCAACCGAGCCGCGGATCCTCGTGCGAGCATCCGCGGCTCTTTCGTTTCTCCTGTCCGCCTCGAAACGATCGAGGTCGTTCACTCGCCTCGGAGGACAGGCGGAATTGCGACAGAGCTCTTAATCGGCCATCGGTTTTCAAAACAAGACTGCCAAGGTTTGCAATTGAGCGAAGCAGCCGGAAATCCTCCTCGGGCGCGCAAAGCCATTCGATCAGGCTGGGACCTGAATCGCATCAATGCGCTCTTGAAATCGAGCATCGACGAGATCGAGAACGAACATCCTGCTTTCTTCGGAACCTTGAAGATCGAAGTGAATTTCCGCGAAGGCCAAATTGAAACTGTGATTGTCGACCGGCGTCAGACGTTCAAAAGCTGATAGCGGCCGCCACAAACCATTGCGGCGACGGAACAACCGAGCCGCGGATCCTCAATCCGAAGATCCGCGGTTCTTTTTTTTGATGTGACGGAAATTGCAGCCGACGAAGGCCTCGCATCCGTGGGGAGATTGTTAAATGGTTCGTAAGCTGATCGAGTGGGCACTGGATAACCCCCTCGTCGTGCTTCTGACAAGCTTTGCTTTGGCGGTCATCGGGGCGTTCGCGTTCGTCAACATCAATGTCGAGGCGTATCCCGATCCGGCTCCCGCGATCGTCGAGGTCTTTGCGCAGTTTCCCGGCGCCTCGGCCGAAGAGGTCGAGCGACAAGTCACGATCCCCCTCGAAGTGACCTTCGCCGGCATGCCGGGGCTCAAGTCGATTCATAGCAAGTCGCTCTACGGACTGAGCGATCTGAAAATGAACTGGAACTACGGCGGTCGCTGGACCTACGAGGCGGGCCGCCAGGAAGTCATCAATCGCCTGGCGACGATTTCGCAGCCGCTGCCCGCCAATGTGACGCCGCAGATTTCGCCCGAGTCTCCCACGGGCGAAATCTACCGCTATGTCTTGCACTGTCCCAAGGACGCGTCGGGCCACGAAATTTACACGCTGAACGATCTCAAAGCACTGCAGGACTGGGTCATGGAGCGCGAATTCCGCGCCGTGCCCCGGATTGTCGACGTTTGCAGCTGGGGCGGCACCGTGCGGCGATACGAGGTGCGGCCCGATCCTGACCGTTTGCGGCGCTACGGCATCACGTTGCCCCAGCTCCAAGCAGCGATCTCCAACAGCAATGCGACGGTGGGCGGCGACTACGTCAATCAGGGACAGGTCGCCATGACCGTCCGCAGCGTCGGGCTTTTCGGCGGCGGCGCCGACCCGGTCACGATGGTGCTCGGACTGAAAAACCCGGTGGCGGCCGCCTCGGTCCTGCGGGCGGAGGAACAACGCCGTGTGCGCGACATCCGCTCGCTGGTCATCGCCTCGGTCAATAACCAGCCGGTGCGTGTCGAAGACATCGTGGAAGGGGGGCGGCTCGCTCCGGGCGAAACCCGGTCGGATCGCGGCGTCGTCGTGAGTCACCAGACCCGATTGGGGCGAATCGGGTACTGGCGGCCCGATAAAGCACGGCCCTCCGGTTCCAAGGACCCGATCTCGAATCCCAAATTAGGACACGATGAACCCGACGTCGTGGAATGCATCGTGCTTTTGCGCAAGAACGAGGACACGCTTCCCGCCTTGAAAGACGTCAAGGCCAAGGTTGCCGAACTCAACGACCCGGCGACGGGGCGAATGCTGCCCGGCGTCCGCATCGAAACGTATTACGACCGCACCGATCTGCTCTCCATCACCACCGAAACGGTCCGAGAAAATCTCGTAGTGGGCATGGCGCTCGTGACACTCGTGCTCTTGATGTTCCTGAGCAACGTCCGCAGCGCCATTATCGTGGCCATCAACGTGCCGCTGGCTCTTTGTTTCGCCTTTGCCGTTCTGTATCTGCGCGGGATGTCGGCGAATTTGCTCTCCATCGGAGCCGTCGATTTCGGCATCATCGTCGATTCGTCGGTGATCATGGTCGAGAACATCTACCGGCATATCAGTTCGGGCGAATACGCCGAACTCTCCCTGAAAGAGCGGATCCTGAAGGCCACGCACGAAGTCGAACGCGGCCTGTTTTTCACGACGGCCATCATGGTCTGCGCCTTCGTTCCCCTCTTCACGATGCAGGGGCCGGAGGGGCAAATCTTCGGACCGATGGCCGATACGTACGCATTCGCTCTATGCGGCGCCCTCATTTTGGCGTTAACGATGGCGCCTGTCGGCTGCCTGCTGCTCTTCCGGAATCTGCAGGCGTCGCCGGACAACTGGCTCGTGCGGGGCATGAAACGACGCTACTTGCGGAACCTGCGGTTTTGCATCCACCACCGCTATGCAACTGTCGGCGTCATGGGGGCCATCTCAATCGGCACGGCCATGATGCTTCCCATGCTCGGTCGGGAATTCATGCCCGCTTTGGAAGAGGGGAACTTGTGGATTCGGGGTACGGCGCCGCTCAACATCTCCCTGGAGCGGCATACCGAGCTCTCGCGTCAGGCGCGGGCCATCATGGCGACCTATCCGGAGGTCGAATCGATCGTCAACCAGCTCGGCCGGCCGGACGACGCCACGCGACACGGACGGCTATTACAACAGCGAATACTTCGTTCCCCTGCGTCCCGAAAAAGACTGGCCCAGGCTCCGCGAAGAAAACGGCTGGTTCGGCCTGAAGCGGATCATTTTCGGCTCCATGCGGGCGCGAACCAAGGACGAGATCGTCGATGCGATGAACGAGGAGCTCAAGGCAAAGCTGCCCGGCATCACTTGGAACTTTTCGCAAAATATCCGCGACAACGTGATGGAAGCCCTCTCCGGCATCAAAGGGGATAATTCGGTCAAGATCATCGGCCCCGATCTCGACAAACTGGAAGCTCTGGCGGCCAAGGCCAAAACGACGCTGCAACAAGTTCGGGGAATCGAGGACGTCGGCATTTTCCACATCCGCGGTCAGTCGCACCTCGAGTTCCGCGTCGATCCTGTCAAATGCCAGCGATGGGGAGTCCAGACCGCCGACGTCAACAACGTCGTCCAGAGCGCTTTGGGTGCCAAGGCTCTCTCGCAGATGGTTGAGGGAGAAAAGCTCTTCGACATCTCCGTCCGCTGGCCCAAGAAGCTCCGCAGCAGCGAGTCCGATATCCTCGACATTCCCGTCGACATCATCAACAACACCGTCGTGCAAAATCAGGGGCCCGGTGTCGTTCCCACGGCCGTCGGTACCGGCCTGGCCTCGCCTTCCGTCGTCGGCGCCACGGCCAACACGTCCAATCCCATCAGCAGCACGCCCCGCCTGCGGCTGCGTGATTTGGTCTCTCCGGTCGGCGATAACGGCGCTCCCGATCCCGAAGGCCAGTATGAGCGGCACGGCGCTTCGACCATCTATCGCGAGCAGGGCAAACGGCTGATCGCCGTCAAATTCAGCGTCCGCGACCGCGACCTGGCCGGGGCCGTGGCAGAAGCCCAGGAACGCACGAAGCACCTCTTCGAGGCCCCGTACCGGGCCGTGTGGAGCGGTGAGTTCGAAGAAATGCAGGAGGCCGAGCATCGCCTGATGTTCATCGTGCCCGCCTCGCTGGCCATGATCCTGCTGTTGCTCTATATCGCCTTCCGCAACGTGCTCGACGCGGTGATCGTCTTTTCCAACGTGCTCGACCTCTCCATCGGAGGCGTGTGGGCCTTGCTGCTGACCGGCACGAACTTCAATATCTCGGCGGCGGTCGGCTTCATCTCCATTTTCGGCGTGGCCATCATGGACGGACTGCTCTTGTTGGCCTATTTCAACCAGATGCGGTTGCAAGGCCTGCCACTTGAGGAGGCGATTATCCACGGTGCGGAAAAACGGGTCCGCCCCGTGATGATGACCGCGTTGACGGCGATTTTCGGCCTGTTACCGGCCGCCCTATCGACCAAAATCGGATCCCAGACCCAAAGGCCCCTGGCGATTGTAGTGGTGGGGGGCATGGTCACGACATTGTTCCTGACGCGGTATCTGATGCCCGTGCTCTACAGCTTCTACGGTCATCGCGAACCGCCTGCCTCCGCCGGTCACATTGCGCATTAAAACAGCGGAATCGCAGAAGAAAAAAAGGGGGCGACAGGCGGTCTCGGTGTCCCACTTCTGTTTGAGCGACCCCCGCGCCTAAAATAGGGAAGCATCGCCGAGGCGTTGGCACTCGCGGTCGCCCGGATATCCGCTTGCCGTCCGGGCACGTGGAGTGCTTCGCGCGTGCGATTTCGAGGTGCGGGAGTGCCCATGCGACATCGCGTATGGATCGGTTTGATCTGCTCCGCGATCGTCTTCTCGAATGATCTCGACCGCTTCCAATCCGCTCGTGCCGCCGACGGTTCGCCCGACTTGTCATCAGCCCAAGTCAAGGACTCGATCGAGCGCGTCCAAAAGTTTCTCGGCACCATCCAGAATCGGGATGGATCGTTCGGATTCCGATCGGCCGGCCCCGCCAGTTATTACGGCAACACGGGTGTCACCGGCCTGGTTGTCCTGGCCCTCCTGAGTTCCGGGGTATCGGTCGATCAACCGGTCGTCGCGGAGGGCTTGAGGTTTCTCCGCACTTCGCACGAGCCGTTGGGGAGGTTTGAAACATACCAGTGCTCCGTGATGTTGATGGCCTTAGCCGCTGCCAAGCAGCCCGAACGAGACGCCTTACGCATTCAAAGCCTCGCGCACCGGCTCGAAAGTTTTCAGGTCCCACGGGGCCCGCGGGCGGGGATGTGGAATTACGGCCGCGGCCTGGGGGCGGAGGACAACAGCAATACCCAATTCGCCATTCTCGGTTTGCGCGAGGCCGCCGTCTGCGGAGTCACGATCAATCGCAAAACCTGGGAACTGGCCGCTGCCCACTATATCGATACGCAAAACCCCGACGGCGGATGGGGATACCATGTCGGCCAGCCCAGCACGGGAAGTATGACCTGTTCCGGGATTGGATCGCTCGTCATTTGCGACCAGATCCTGAGTGCGGGCGAGGATGATCGGAATGCCGACGGCACACCCAAATGCTGCAGTCGTACGCCTCATTCAAACCGAGCTTTGCGCCGAGGGCTCGAGTGGCTCGGGCGGCATTTTGCCGTCGGAATCAATCCGGGGGAGCAGGGGGGGATGTGGCCGCTCTATTACCTCTATGGCGTGGAACTGCGCGGGACGGCTCTCCGCACGACGCTTCTTCGGACCGCATGACTGGTACCGCGAAGGAGCCGCCTATTTTGTCGATCGGCAATCCCGCCAGGACGGAAGCTTCACGGGGACGACGGCCGCCGAGACCGATCCCGTCGTCGCGTCGAGTTTCGCCCTGTTGTTCTTGTCGAAGGGCCTGGCTCCCGTCCTGATCAACAAGCTCAATTACGGCCCGCCGGGCGAGGCCCGACGCCTCGACGACGACACGCTTCCCAATTGGAACCACCATCCCAACGACGTCCGCAACCTCACCGAGTTCACCAGCGGCCTGCCGCGGTGGCCCAAGCTGCTCACCTATCAGGAGGTCGATCTCGACAAGGTTCTCGCTCAAGGAAGCGTCCGCGACTTGTTGCAGGCGCCGATCCTCTATCTCAGCGGCGTCGACGATCCCAAGTTCACCGACGCCCAGGTGCAACTGCTGCGATCCTACGTCGAACAGGGGGGATTCATCTTTGCCGTCAACAACTGCAACGGTGCTGGCTTCGACGAAGGCATTCGCAGCCTGGCCTCCCGGATCTACGCCTCGGGCGAGGCCCAGTTGAAGCGGCTGCCGCCGGAACATCCCATCTATCGCGCCGAGTTCCCGCTCGACCCCGAGGCGGTCGAATTGTGGGGCGTCGACTTCGGTTGCCGCACGTCGTTCGTCTATGCGCCGCAGGATCACTCCTGTTTGTGGGACAAGTGGTCATTCCAACCGCCCTCCAAGCGGCCGCCGCAGTTTAACGCCCTCCTGCTCCGCTCGATGCGGGTGGGGGTCAACGTGGTGGCCTACGCGACCGGCCGCGAACCGTACGACAAGCTCGACGCCCCGCAAGAGGACACGGCGTCCGGCGGACCCCAGGACAAGATCGAGCGGGGACTGTTGCAGGTGGCCAAGCTGCGACATACGGGGGACTGGGACGCCGCACCGCGGGCTTTGCACAACGTGCTCAAGGCGCTCAACAAAATGGCGGGCCCATTGGCTTCTGAGCACCAGAAGAATCTAGTCCCCAGCGATGAGAACCTCCGCAGTTATCCCCTGGCCTATCTGCATGGCCGCTCGGCCTTCCAGTTCAGTCCGCAGGAGATCGACAAGCTGCGGGAGTACCTCAACGGAGGGGCCGTGCTGTTTTCGGACGCCTGCTGCGGCTCGCCGCAGTTCGACCAGAGCTTCCGCAACCTCGTGCGGCAACTGTTCCCCGACCAGAAGTTCGAGCGGATCCCCATCACGCACGAGTTGTTTTCCCAAGGAATCGGCTTCGACATCCGCAAGGTGAAGCGGCGGATCCCGCAAAGCGGCAACCTGACCGACCCGCTCGACCCGACGCTCCGCGAAGGGGAGCCCTTTTTGGAGGGGATCCAGATCAAGGGGCGCTACTGCGTGATCTACAGCAAATACGACATCAGCTTCGCCCTGGAACGGCAGGCCTCGGTCGCCTGTGCCGGTTACGACTACCAGGACGCCGTCCGTATCGCCGTCAACGTGATCCGCTACGCGTTGCTGCAGGACATCTCGTACGCGGACAAGATCCGGTAAGCGCAGGGCAACGTCATCCGTTGCCCGAGCCGCTGTCGGAGAGTCGTTCCATCAGGGCCACGACTTGTCGTTCCAGGCAGGGCATGGCCTCTTCCGGGCCGGCGCAGTCGAGGTCGTGAACCTCCCAGAATTCCACACGATCGACCCAGTTTGGAAAACGCCGCTGGATCATCGGGCGATGTTCCGTCTCCTTGACGGCCACGATGTGATCGGCGGCCTCGAAGTCCTCCGGGCGGGCAGCCATCGGCCACCGGGGGATCGCCTCCGTCGGAATGCCCAGAATTCGCAGGCGCAGCAAGGTATGTCGCGAGAGGGGGCCCGGGTTCGAGGGGTCGAGCCCCAAGCCTCGGGACGTGGCCTGCCAGGAAAGTCCCTGCTGGATCGCGTGCCAGTTGAAAAACAACTCGGCAAAACGGCTGCGATAATAGTTCCCCGTACACAAAAAAAGGACGGTCTTCATGGGTGAGTCGGGTCGGCAACGCGGCCTAAAAACAGGATCGCCCCGTTGCGGTTATCTTGAATGACGAACAAAAACGGATGGTCGGCACGGAAAACGGCGGGCGGCATGGGCCTTCGCCGCACGGCCAACGTCTTCATCACGACACCGGTCGCCGCGGCGGCCTCGGTCCCTTCTTCGTTCACGTCGACGTACGCCTTGTGCAAGACGGCCGACATGTACAGCGTGCGATCCCCGGTCATCCCGGAAAAATCAGCCGCGTGCGGATCAAACGCCGCGGCAATTCCCATCGATTCCAACAACGGTTTTAACTCGAATTGCGACGTGGTCTTGAAGCGCGGCAAAGAGACAATCACTTCCTGCGACACAAGCCCGCTCCTCCACTTCTGCCAGTTGCCCAATGTCAGCCGGCCTTCGAGGTCGGACAGTCCGTCCTGTTTCTCGGGCAACAAGGCGATCAGGGAGAGGCTGTCGCCGAGGTACGGAAGTTCCAGAATCTGCACGCCGTCAACCGCCGCGTAGCGGAAGCGGTGCCGCGTGTGCATCAATTGCGCTTTGACGGCCGGCTCTCCCGAAAGGTGAAAATCCTCTTCCTTCGTCCGGTCTTTTCGAAAAGGCTCGGCCCAATTCCCTTTGAAATAGACGGCGTTCGTCAAAACGAGCCTGGCCCCCGTCAGCTGTGACGGCGTACGGATGAGATCGGTGATTTTTCCTGCGGTTTGATCTTCGACCCATTTATTGATTGTCTGTCGGGCCTCGTCGACGTGGTGGGCAAAATCGAGCGGTGCGAGTTCGGCCCCGTAGTCGGTCCGTGTCACCGCCAGATAGGCGGGCAAGAATTTCTCGCCGGTTTGCGCCCACAGCCGGTTGGCGACGCTGAGCTGAAAGCCCTCCTTTTTGTCGCCTCCTTTCCAGGAGGCCAACAGGGCGCGCATCGCCTCGTCGAGCTGCTGCCTGGAGCCCTGGACATGTAGCGTGCGGGCCAGCTCGGCGGCCGTTTCGCCGGCGGCCCCCGCGGAGGTCATCGCCAGAGCCGTGTAAAGGCTGGCCGGCGAGCAGAATAAGTTCCCGTGGTCGGCCCGGACCCGACTATAAAAATCAAATGTGAACTGGTTGCTGCATTCCGCAACGCTGGCGACGGCCGGTTTGTCACTGGTCACGCGACGGCTCCCTGCGGGCGTTTGAGCCTCGAGCGATTTTATTGCGCCGGCGGCCACTAAAAAAAAGAGGGCGAGCATCCCGGCGGCAGACGGTCGTCGAATCATGGCTTTCCTTTCCCAGGCTGATCCGGGCCGCACCGGCCCTCATCATCGTTCGTGGCTTGCCGCGATGCCAGTCACGCGCCGGCGGGCGGTGCTTGTTTCGGCAAATGGGGCGGCCTAGAATGGCCCCGGTCGACGTTCCGATTCAGGGCACCGTCGCTGGCCTTGGACGCCAGACCGTCTCTCCACAACTCCCCCGATGCCGGCACTTCCGGCAAATTACGGAGCCCCTATCGATGTTGGCCCGGCGTGAGATCTTCCCCCACGTCATCGAAATGAACGTCCAGGCGCGGCGCCGCCTGGGATGCTGCGTTTATCTGGTGTTCGCCGAATCCGACTGGATGCTGATCGACATCGGCTACGAGGACACCGTGACCGAAATCGTCGACATGATCCGCCAGATGGACTTCTCCCTGGCTCACTGCAAATACCTCATCGCCACGCACGCCGACGTCGATCACATCCAGGGGCTCAAAAAAGCGAAGGAAATGCTCCCCTCGGCCGAGACGATCGGACATCCCGAGACCAAGCGGCTCCTCCTGGAGGGAGACCGCGTGATGACCTATGCCGAGATCTCGGCACAGCGGATTTCGATCGACCTCCCCACGATCAAGCTCGATCAGACGATCGACGAAGGAGACGTCCTCAACGTCGGCAGCCGCAAAGTCGAAGTCTGGCACACGCCGGGTCATACCCACGGGCAGTTGTCGTTCCGCCTGGGCGATCTGCTCTTTTCCGGCGACAACATTTATCGCGACGGCTGCGTGGGAAATATCGACGCCCATCACGGGTCGGACATCCCCGCGTTCATCCAATCGCTCGAGCGGATTCGCAAAAGCAATGTCAAATGGCTCCTCCCCAGCCACGGCCCCGTGTTCCGCAAGGACAACGCGCTCCTCGATGCCACCATCGAGCGGCTCAAGGGCTATCAGCACATGGCCGACTTCGGAACCTGCGCCGTCGATTGGCCCTTGCTCGACGAGTGGGATGCCGAACTCGCCCGTGGCGACGTGCCGGTGAAGGATTGAACGGCCGCGCCTTGCCGTGAAGAGACCGCCCCCGCGATGAGCCATGCCAACCGAGGGAAAGCCGTCCGACCGCGATCGCGGGTCCTGCGGTTCGAGCATAAGCAGCAACCGCTCGCCAGCCGACGCCTGTTTGCCAAACGGCTCGCCGGCAGCTTCGCCCTGTCGATCAGCCTGATTCTCCTCTCGCTCCTGGGAGGCATGGCCGGCTACCACCATTTCGAGGCGATGACCTGGATCGACGCGTTCGTCAATGCGGCCATGATCCTCTCCGGCATGGGGCCGATCGGCACCTTGCAGACCTGGAACGGCAAGGCCTTCGCCGGCACGTATGCCCTCTATAGCGGTCTGGTGCTGATCCTGGCGATGGGCATCGTGATCGCGCCAATCGTGCACCGTTTTCTGCACCGGTTCAACCTCGAGTCGGAAGACGAGCACTAACCGCCGTCCTCTTCGCGAACGCCGCTCCAGTCTCATTCACCCAAGTGTCCAGCTCGAATTCCCTGAACAATTTTTGAACAGAAACCCCTATTTTTCTGTTTTTTCTGCGGCGTAAAAAAAGGGAAAGCACCACAGAAAAATCGCCGCGGCCCGCGCGCCCCCTTGACCCTTGCCGTAGAATAGAACATGCGAGTGTTGTCGGCGCTGTCTTCAATGGAAGCAACCGCCCAGTCCCGCCAAGAGAAAGCTGCGCCCTCGCATTAGCGAGCTGATCCGCCGCTGTCGAAGATCACGCCGCGGGCCGCGAGGTCCGCCAGCGTCGCCTCGTCGAGATCGAGGACGTCCGCGAGAGCCGACCGTGTGTCCTGGCCCAACAGGGGCGCCGGCTGTGAACGGCCATAGCCCGCGTCGGACAACTTGATCGGCGGGCCCGTCACGCGGTGGGGACCGATCGTCGGATGGCTGACGAACGGGAACATCCCGCGGAACTCGCTCTGCGGGTCTTCCACGACCTCGCGGAGGTTCCGCACCAGCGAGCAGGGGACGCCCGCCGCCTTCAACCGCTTGAGCCAATCCTCGGCCGGCCGCGTGCGGAACAGCTCAAACAGAATCGCCTCGAAGGCCGCCCGGTGCTTCACGCGAAGTGCGTTGTTCGCGTAGTCGGGATGATGTTCCAGATCCGGACGTTCGATCGCTTTACAGAAGGCCGACCACAGTTTTTCACTGCCCACGGCCACGGAAAAATCGCGGTCTTTCGAGGGAAAGACGCGGTACGGCACGATCGTCGGGTAACTGGAACCCATCGGCCGGGGCAGCGTGTTCGAGCCCAGGTAGATCATGAAGCACGAGCTCATCCCCGAGATCATCGAGTCGAACATCGAGACGTCGATGAATTCGCCCCGCCCCGTTCGCTCGCGGGAGCGGAGTGCCATCAAAATGCCGATGATGGCGAACATGCCGGCACTCACGTCGGCCACCGAATAGCCGCACCGCGCCGGTTCGCCCCCCTCGTAACCGGTGATGCTCAGCAGTCCGCTCGAGCATTGCACGATGAGATCCATGGCTGGCTCGTCGCGGGCCGGCCCGTCCTGCCCGTAGCCGGAAATCGAGCAATAAATCAGCCGCGGATTCCGCGCCTGCACGGCCTCAAATCCCAGGCCGAGCCGCTCCATCGTGCCGGGTCGAAAATTCTCGATCAGCACGTCCATCGTTTCCACGAGCCGCAGGCACAGCTCGATCCCCTCCGGTTTTTTGAGATCGATCGAGATGCCGTACTTGCCGCGGTTGAGCCCCATGAAGAAGCTCGACTGGTCGCCGTAATACGGCGGCCCCCAGCCGCGCCCCATGTCCCCGCCGTCACGCGATTCGAGCTTGTAAACGGTCGCCCCGTACTCCGAGAGGATCAGCGTGCAATACGGTCCCGCCAGGGCATGCGAAAAGTCCAACACGCGCACTCCCGCAAGCGGGGCGGCTCCCCCGTGCGCAAAGCTTTTTTCGTCGGACTTCGATTCGGCTTCCATCAGGGGCTCTCTCTACGACGACGGCCTGCTGTCGCGCCGTGAGGATCCCCTGTCGCGGCATGACGAGCCGCCGGCTTTATGCCGGCGGTTCCTGGGCGGCGCCGATGCGCTGTTGGGGGACCGCCGGCGTAAAGCCGGCGGCTCGTCGACGATCTTCCCGCTGCAGTGCGATCCTCAACACGAGCCGATCCCGCGACGGCTCTGGTTCAATTATTCGTTTCCCGTCAAGCCCCGGCAGCCGGTCATTGCGTCTCGGCGAGTTCTTCCTGCAACTGGCACCAGCGGTCTTCCGCTTCGGCGATTTTTGCGGCAAGTGCCGTCACCTCGTTGTGCAGCCGCAAGGCTTCGGCCGCGTCGCTCGATTGCAGCAACTGCTCGTTGGTTTGCCGCTTCTGCTCGTCGAGCTGGGCAATCGTCCGTTCGAGGTTGGTCAGTTCCTTGCGGGCCGCCCGCTCGTTGCGCTGCGGCGGAGCCGCTGAGCCGTTCTTCGGCCCCTTGGCGGACTTGACAGCGGCCGCCGGTGGCTTGGCAAAGCGAGTGCTCTCGCGTTCCCGCTCCTCGTCGTCGATCTCTTTATTGACGGAATACAAGTAGGCCTCGTAATTCGCCGCGGTAATTGACGACCCGGCCGTCGCGGACCTCGACGATCGACGTCGCCACCCGCTTCATGAAGTGCCGGTCGTGGCTGGTGAAGATCACCGTCCCCTTGTAGCCCAACAGGGCCTCGGCCAGCGCCTCGACCGTGTCGACGTCGAGGTGGTTGCCCGGCTCGTCGAGGACGAGCACGTTGTCCTGAGCCAAGAGCAGTCCCGCCAGGCACAAGCGGGCCCGTTCGCCGCCGGAGAGGACCGAGATCGGCTTTTCGATGTGGTCGCCGCGGAACAACAGGGCCGCCGCCTGGTCGAGAATGGCCTGCGTCTTGGTGCCGGGGGCGGCGTGCGTCTCGAGGTATTCCAGCACGGTCTGCCGATCGGGCAGGCTCGTGTAGACGTGCTGCGCATAGACGCCGACCTTGCAGCCGTAGCCCCAGCGGACCTCGCCCGCCAGCGGCTGGAGCGAATCGACGAGCGTCCGCAAAAAGGTCGTCTTTCCCTGGCCGTTGTCTCCCACGACGGCCGCCCGCGAGCCGTGGTCGATTTCGAGATCGATGTCGCGGGCGATTTCCCGCTCGGGATAGCCGATCGCCAAATCGCGGCAACGGACGGCCGGGCCCTTTCGCGGCTCGACCTCCGGCGCGAATCACCGCTTTCGGTTCGTCGCCGGCGATCTCGATCGTTTCGAGCTTTTCGAGCTGCTGGCTCTTGGAGCGGGCCCGGGTGGCCGTGCTGGCACGGGCCTTGTTCTTGGCGATGAACTCTTCGAGATGCCGCCGCTTGGCCAGCACGGTGGCGTTGGTCCGCTCGTCGCGTTCCCGCTGCTCCTGCTGGTTGTCGAGAAAGGCGTCGATCTTGCCCGGATACATCGTCAGCTTGCCGCGGGTCAGGTCGAGCGTGTGCGTGCAGGTGGCCCGGAGAAACGCCCGATCGTGCGAGACGATCAGGCACGCCTCTTGATAGTGCCGCAAAAAGTGCTCGAGCAGAATCTGCGTGCGCAGGTCGAGGAAGTTCGTCGGCTCGTCGAGCAGCAGCAGGTTCGGCTCATGCAACAGCAGCGCCGCCAGCTTCACGCGCGTCTGCCACCCGCCGGAGAGCTTGGCCACCGGACCTTCGAGATACGCCCCCTTGAGCTCGAACTGGCCGGCCACCTCGCCGCATTTCCAGTCGGGCTGCCCGCTGTCGCGCATCAAAAATTCGAGGGCCGTTTCGCCCGGCTGGAACGGATCGTGCTGCCGCAGGTAGCCCAGCCGCAATTTCGGATGGCGGACGACCTCGCCCCGTTCGAGTTCTTCTTCGCCCAGCAGAATCCGCAGGAGCGTACTTTTGCCGGCCCCGTTGCGGCCGACGAAGCCGACCTTGACGTCTTCGACCAACGTCATCTCGGCATCGTCGAGCAGCACCTGGCCGCCGTAGCTCTTATGAGCATTCTTCAACTGCATCAACACGGCCATTCGCGACACAACCTCCGAGACACTTTACTTTGGGCAGGGTCCTCAGGACCCGCAAAAACAGGCGAAAACTGAATGTTAGGGGCAAAACGGCGATTTGTGAACAGCGGAAGGGCGTCGTTCCAGGATCTGCTCACGGCGGATGAAGGAGCGATGAAGGCGACGCTCGAAGATCCGCCAGTGGCGGGATGATCAAAATCCGAATCCGCGCTCGTCAGTCGGGGGTTCAAGTCCCCGATCCTCCACATGAAGCCACTTGCGAGCGATCGCAAGTGGATTTTTTAATTGGAGTTAAGACGATCGGCCATCGCCCAAAGGACAGGGGTTTGTTACGCCTGTCTCCGAAAGACCAGACCTCGTCACGCTGACTACCTTGAACCGGGAATAAAAAAGTGTTTTGCCGGACCGGCGGGCCAGTGGGTCTAATTTTTGCGTCGAAGCCGCAACCTGTCCACAACATTGCAATCTTGACGCTTGCACGGCACAGTTGAGCCGCGCTCATCTCTTTGTTGCGCAGTCTGCGGGCTGTCTGCGCCCGGGTGACAGAGGAGGTCGGCGCTGCTTGTCGCCCAACCTGATCGGCTGTTATGCCGGTCGCTCTCGCGTTTTGCCTCATCTCCGATCCGCGAGCGTGTCCAGCAACAGCGACCTTTCCCATAACCCTACGGAGGCGGAACCGTGCGTCTATCACGTCTTCAGATACTGGCCGTGCTCGTGGTCGGTGGAGTCCTCGGATACCTGTTCGCGCAAGGGGGCGGCCCCCTGTTCAAGCAAGTGAGCGCGTCGCCGCAGCCAGCGGCAGTCGCGCGCGAGGGCGCCCCGCATCAAAACGACCGCGAAAGGAAGGCAATAAGAATCACACCCGCGTGTTGTTCTAGCGGCGCCCTCCGCGGCACTCTGCTTGCCGCGGCGAAGGAGCAACAGGTGGTTCCGCAGCGCCCGTCGAAGCCGAACATTCTGGTGATCATGGGGGACGACATCGGTTGGTACAACCCGAGCTGCTATCACCGCGGCGACATGGGTTACGAGACGCCGAACATCGACCGCATCGCTCGAGAAGGCGCCTGTTCACCTGCTGGTACGGCCAACAGAGCTGCACCGCCGGCCGCGCCGCGTTTATCACCGGCCAATCACCAATCCGCACCGGGCTGACCAAGGTCGGCCTGCCGGGGTCGCCGCTCGGGTTGCAGCCGGAGGATCCGAGCGTGGCAGACTTCATGAAGAACCTGGGCTACGCCACCGGGCAGTTTGGGAAGAACCATCTCGGCGATCTCAACAAGTTCCTGCCGACGGTGCATGGCTTCGACGAGTTCTTTGGCAACCTCTACCACCTCAACGCCGAGGAGGAACCTGAGAACGCCGATTACCCGAAGAGTCCGGCGTTTCGCAAGAAGTTCGGGCCGCGCGGCGTGTTGCACTGCTGGGCCACGGAAACGGAGGACGAAACGGTTGATCCGCAGTTCGGAAAAGTTGGCAAGCAGAAAATCGAAAACACCGGCACGCTTTCGACCAAGCGCATGGAAACGATTGACGACGAGTTCACCGATGCGGCGCTGGGTTGGATCGAGAAGCAAGCGAAGGCCGGCAAGACTTTCTTCTGCTATTACAACTCGACCCGGATGCACGTTTTCACCCACCTCAAGAAGGAATCACAGGGTAAGACAGGACTGGGTCTCTATCCCGATGGCATGGTCGAACACGATGCACACGTCGGCCAGCTCCTGAAGAAACTCGACGACCTGGGTGTCGCGGAGAACACGATCGTTGTCTACACCACCGACAACGGCGCCGAATGCATGACGTGGCCGGACGGCGGCACGACACCCTTCAAAGGTGAAAAGGCGACGAATTGGGAAGGCGGCTTTCGCGTGCCGATGTGCATCCGCTGGCCCGGCGTCATCAAACCCGGCCGGGTTATCAGCGACATCTGTGCCCACGAAGACCTGATCCCAACGTTCGCGGCGGCGGCGGGCGAGCCGGACCTCGTCGAGAAAGTCAAAAAGGGCTATGAAGCCAACGGCAAGACCTTCAAGGTTCATCTCGATGGTTACAACTTGATTCCGTTCTTCAAGGGCGACGTGAAACAGTCGCCGCGGAAAGAGTTCCTCTACTGGAGCGACGACGGAGATCTGCTGGCCGTGCGGGTTAACCAATGGAAGATCTCCTTCATGGAGCAACATGGCAAGGTTAGCGATAAGTTCCCGGCTGGCCCCTGGTCGAGCCAATTCACCCGCTTGCGCGTTCCCAACATCTACAACCTGCGAACCGATCCCTTCGAGCGCAGCACGGACAGCCAGTTGTACGCCGAATGGTTCATGCACCGGGTTTTCCTGTTCGTGCCGGCGCAGGCAGCTGTCGGGCAGTGGCTGCAGAGCTTCAAAGAGTTCCCCATCCGCCAAAGGCCCGCGAGCTTCAACGTCGATGAGGTGATGCGCACGCTCAGCGAGCAGAAGAACTGATAGTCGCCGGCCCGCTCTACAGAGCGTCGCTCAAATCGGCAGGTGCGCAGCGCCGCTCACGTAGGCGAGCAACCGCCTGGGAACCGGCGGACGCGACAGGGTTCAACAACTCACCGTCCGTCGGCGCGTCCAAGATTTTTCCTCTCGGTTCATAGGCCCGATGATGCTGTGTTTTCGTCCCTCGCTCTAATATTTGTGCGGGCGGACGCCGAATTTCTCACAAAAATGGATCAATTTCAAACTTCGACGAAAATGGAAGGCCTGCTCCGTAGCGACGCATTCTGCCAAAGACACGCTCAAGAGCTGCACGAACCACAACCGACCCCCACGGCGGACAAGGCCGCGGTCGCATCCACTCAATTGGGAGGCTCGATCGAGCGAGAAGCGGAGTGTTGCAGAAACCTCGAGGCTCTCGACTGTCCGTTTTTTGATTGACGAGATGACATTTCGGGATTGACGCCTCAAACGTCCCAAGTGACATCACTGCAGCGACGACCGTGAACTGGCAAACGAACATTTTGTGAGACGGCCGATCTGCCGCCCTTTATGCGTTTGAGTATCCGAATCGCGCAAAGTGGATAGAATGCCATTCGACAATCACACGTTGCTGCATCACAATTGCATGCACCCGAGCGTCTGTTCCGGTTCGTTTTGAATCGAGAGTCACTTGGCGGCGGCTCTGTTACCGCTGTCGTTCTGGCCGCTAACGCTACCGCTCGTAAATCACCACTCTGATATCACGGCAGTGAAACGCATCCTCATCGCAGCGTCGATTCTTCTGCTCGCGTCTGTCGTCGCGATTCTCGTCTTCTGGCAGCGTCCAATTGCGGCCGACATCTCTCCGAACGAAAACATCACGGTGGATGGCACGGCACGCCACTATCGACTCGTAGTCCCTCACACGCTGCCAAAACCCGCTCCGATCGTCTTCGCCTTCCACGGCATCGGCGATTCCACCGAATCGATGGCCAACTATTGCCGCCTCGATCAACTTGCTGCGCACAACGGCTTCATTCTTGTCTATCTCGCTGCGCAAATCCATGTGGGCAACGATCGGCGCCAACGCGGACACCCTTGACACCAACGCGGATGTTCGGTTTTTCGATCAACTCCTCATTCACCTCTCCAAGCACCACGAAATCGATCGGAATCGAGTTTACGCGGTCGGAATGTCCAATGGTGCCTCGTTCGTTCAATTGCTGGCCGTCGCGCGCTCGCAGGAGTTCGCTGCAATTGCCGCCTATTCTGGATCAAAACCGAGTCACATCGGCTCGTCCAAGAATCCGCTGCCCATCCTGCTGGTTGTCGGTGCAAACGATTTGGCATCACGTGAGATGCAATCCGATGCGGATCAATACCGTGCCGAGGGTCACGTCGTCGAATTCGTTTCGGTTCCTGGGCTGGGACATGAATGGCCTGCCGATCACAATGCCGAGATGTGGAATTTCCTCTGGCAACATTCATTGGCCCAAAAACGTTGATGCGGCAGAACAAAGCGGCGAACCGGAGCGGCCACATCTTCGGCAATTCAACGCTTGCAGGATCGGAGAGTGTTTCTGTGATTCGGTCCCATTCCTGATGGTCCCGCCGGCGGGTTACCTTGGTCGTTCGCCTCTGTCTTGTCATCTCATGCGTTTCTTAGGACTCTTGAGAATCGACCGTTTTTCGGGACCGAGGAACCAATGTTACGGTCTGCTATTCCGCGCGTCGCTTAAATCGACAGGCGCTCAGGAGCTGCTCCCGTTGGCGACTCATTCGCGCAAATCGCGAACGCTATCTCGCCCTCAGATTTATTCTAGCACTCAAGCAACGTCGCGATTGCCTTCCGAATTGCCGTCGGCAGTCCACTCCACGCCGCCATCACGCGTTGTAGTTCAGGGTTAACCGACGACAGGGACTGACAATCCAGACCGCCACGATGCAGCGCCCGTGCAGCGCTCCTTGCAATCGCTCGAACTCGAATGGAAGTCTACGCTCGCGCCGAAATCCGCCGGGGGTTCAAGTCCCCGATCCTCCAGCGGCAGCCATTGGCGAGAGATCGCAAGCGGCTTTTTTCATTAGAGTTAGGACGACGAACGCCCGATCGAAAGAGAGGGGTTCGATGCTCCTGTCTCCCAGCGAAATCGCGTCGTGTCATCCTCTCATCTTCGACGCCTGACGAAACGTCGCAGGCAAAAGCGGCACGACGATCGATGCTTTTTCACCGGCGAGTCGTGGCTTGAACAAGGGCTGATTCCGCCGAAACTGCAGCACCGGTACAGCGCTCATTCGCGATTCTGGCCGGACTCTGCCAATCCGCTCCTCACGCCGGCAAAGTGACGCCCGATGCCACCGACGTCCGCGGCGGCCGAGGCCGCGGTCGCATCCACTCAATTGGGAGGCTCGATCGAGCGAGAAGCGGAGTGTTGCAGAAACCTCGTTGCCCTGTCAGCGTCCGCCGTGATTCACCGCTCAGACGTCCCAAGTGACGTCGTGGCAGCGACGACCGTGAACCGGAAAACGGTTTTCCGGGAGCCAGCACCGTTGGCGAACCGCCAGACTGATCCCGTGCGACGCTCGCTCCGAAAACTTTCGCCTCGCTGGCGACCTGAGTTCGCGCTACGGCGTCGCAACCGGTTGCGGTGTGATCGAGAATTCAGCCGTCGGAATGTGGCGCGGATACTCCCAGCGGCCCACGTTGTCCCGGACCCACTCATAGTAAAACCTGATGCCGCGGTCGGTCGGGCCCGTGCCGTAACCCCCCATCTCTCCGTGCGGAGCCGTCCCGCTGAAGTTTGTGATGCCCTGGACAAACGCCGAATGAAACATGAACACGGCATTGGGTGCGTCGAGGTAGTTGCGGCAGTTCGTGAAGATCACGTCGAGATTCGTTTTGTTGAAAATCCCGTCGTTCGAAAAATAGTCCTCGCGAATCGGTTCCACATTGACGACGAAGCCCTGTTTCGGGATCGGCATTCCCTTCTGGATGATCCGCACGTCCATCGACGGATACGAATCGGCCGTGCCGGCTTTCCAGTGAGGCCCGATACCGACCGGGATGTGGGGCGCGATGGCTTTGAACCAACTGGTCAAGAGGTCCTTCTTTTCGCGCCGTCCGGTTCGCGGATCAGCAGCTTGTCCGCATTGAGGGGATGGTTGAATTCATCGCACAGGTTGACGAACACGTTGCGGAGCTTCTTTCCCGTCAAAAACCGGGCCGTTTCCTCAATCGCCGTGCGAATCGCCGCGTCGTCGTAGAAATCCTGGTCTTTCCGCGGCGTGATGACGCCGATCATCGCGACCATGCCGCGTTTGTCGGCCTCGCGGATCAACCACTCCGCTCGTCGAGCGACCTCGGGAAGCAGCTTGCCGTGCCGGGTAAAGCCGTTGATTCCGGCGTCGGCGTTGGGAAACCCCGCATTCACACCTTGCAGATAGGCGCCGACGAAATTGATTCCGTGGGCGTTCATGTTGTCGAAATTGCGGATGTACCGCTCCGTCACCGCATCGCTGACAAACGCGTTCCCGCACCGCAGCCCCCAGAGATCAACTTCGTGCCCTCCCAAAAACGGGCGCTCGTGGCGGATCTCGAACTCTTTTGTTTCGGAGGGAAACTCAGCCGGCTGTGGCACAAACGCCTCGCCCGTGGCGGCCAGATCGTCGAAGTACGATTGCGCGTCCGACTTGGTCCACAAACCCACGCGGCCGAATCCGCGCACCGAACGGTCGTCGAGCGTTAGCCGAACCGTGTCGTCGAGCGAGCATTCGATCCGGCTCCCTTTGGCGGCGACGCGCAGCGTGTGCCAATTCGTGTCGCCGGGAGCCTTGGTGCTGGCAAGCTGCGAACGTTTGCCGTCGACGACCTTGTACACGCGAAACGAATCCTCGAGCGGATTGTAGCGCACGACGTAATAGGTCCTGGCGTTTTTCGCCCGCCACACAATCCCGCCCCCTTGGTCGACGGCCCCCTTGACGGCCCGGAGACGCACGCTCAGTTCCACGTCGGAAAAGAGCACGTCCGGTCGCAGAATCAGGTTGAAGACCGCGTCCTCGTTCTGCGCCGTCTGAGCCAGAACGTGGTGTTGACCGTCGAGCGTAACCGACCATGTGCCGACGGCCGTCCGAAAGCCAGCCGGCACCGCCGGCCGAATCGGATTCAAAGTCCCATTTCCGGCTTTGCCGCGAACGTTCGTCGGCGTGCACCAAGAGCGGCACAAAACAGGCGATCAAAGCCATCGCCAGCCATCGCCGCGGAGGAATCCAGAAATCGATCGAGGCAGGACGCATGTCGTTCTCCGGTTGTGTAAGTCCAGTCCTACAGCAGTACGTCGCGCAGTTCCGACGAGCCGCCGATGCTGCCGAACCCCGCCACCGTATCCGGATCGTTGTGCGGTTCGTCGGGGCAGAGGAAGTTGGGGATCACGCGCCCGACCGCCGTTTCATTGTAAAGATCGCCGCAGCGGCGATCCGCATCTATGAAGGGCTCGGCTTCCACCGCCATCACCTCTACGAGGAAGCCCTGATCGAGCTCCTCTGACCTCGAACGCCCTCACCCCTCACCCTGCACCTTCCCGCGGAGCTGCTTGGCGGCCGAGCGGAACCGCTTGTCGGCCACGCGGCGGCGACGGGAGGAGGCGGTCGGTTTGGTTTTTTTGCGGCGGACCGGACGGGCCGCCGCGGTGCGGAGGAGGGCCTGCAATTTCTCATAGCAGTCGGCGATATTTCGCGGTTGGTCGCGGTATCTCTGGCTGGAAATCACGAACTCGCCCTCATTTGTAATCCGGTGGCGGTTCTGGGCGACGAAGCGGGCCTGAATCTCCGGCGAAAGGCTCGGGCTTTGAGCAACGGGCCAACGGAGCACGGCCTTGCTGTTCACCTTGTTGACATTTTGTCCACCCGGCCCGGCGCTGCGCAAACGACAACGAGAACTCGGCCAAGGGAATTTTGAACGTGGAAGTGACGACGAGAAATTTGTCGTCTTCGATCGCGTCGGTGTTGGTCATGCTTTGGATTTGCCGCAGAAGGTCGTCGGGTGGCACGCAGTATACCGTTTTGACCCCCGAGTGGGCGGCAAAACGTGGCCGAGGGTTGTTGGTCATCGGTTCGGCGCGGTTAAGCAGATCAACGGCAAGCTAGTGTAGGGTCAACTTCGATTTTTGGGGTACAGATGCTTCAGTTTTGTTCGAGCATCTTTGGTGGTGAACTGCCAATCGATTGCTGCCTGACTGCAGTTTCGTTCGTTTTGCCAAGCAGCGGTTTCATTGGCGAGCGTTTGTTTGTCAGGGATCCTCCGGGCGAGACATTGCCGTGTCAGAACATTCAATTCGATTTCAGCCATGTTGAGCCAACTGCCGTGCTTGGGGGTGTGGACGACCTCCAAACGCCGAATCAGCCGGCGCGCCTCCTCGGGCGGAAAGGCTTCGTACAGCGAGCCGAGGCTGTGCGTGTTGAGGTTGTCCATCACCAGCGTGATCCGCTTCGCCTGCGGCCGATGGATATCGACCAACTGGCGAACGGCCTCGGCCCAATCGGACTTGGTGCGCTGGTCGGTGACCACAAGGTGCCGCCAGCCGATCAGCGGCTCCGTGAACGCGAACACGTTAGCCGTTCCATTGCGTTCGTACTCAGCACGTTTTCCATGTGGTAGACAAACTCCGCGTTGTGCTTCGGAGGGATGCACCACATGCTTTTCTGCCAGGGCTTCAACTCATTTTTTTTAGGCAACGCCGCACCGTCTCGTGTGACACCGCTTCGACGATGTCCAATTCGACGACGCGTTGGGCTAACAGCCGCAACGTCCAACGCGCATGGCCTGACGGCGCGGCGCCGCAGCACAGCGCGATGACCTTGGCTTCCTTTTCGCCATCGAGGATCTTGGCACGCGAGGGCTGCACTTGTTTCTTACGGTTCAAGGCCGCCTCCAAGCCGTCCAGCACCAGACGCTTGCGGATGTTTTCGACCGTTTGCACCGTCACTTGGCAGGCATTGGCAATGGCTTCATCCTTCCAGGCCGGCCCATGCTTTCCGGCATCCGCCAACAGCAACACCTGGGCGTGCGTGCGTTTCTTCGCCGCGATTCTCTCTTTCTTCACCAACTGCGAGAGTTCTTTGCGCTCATCCTTGTCGAGCTTGACAAGATACCGCTTGTTCATGACTCCCCTCCTTGGGTCCGAATGACTTCCGCAATTGGAGAGAAATCTTGCGACTCCGTGAACCCCAAAAATTAAAGTTGACCCTACACTAGCAGCTTGCCCCACGACGCGGCCGCTCAATTTACGAGCGCTGCGTGCGTTGCCAGACCACGATGTGGCTGTGCGAGGCGCCGGCCGCTCGACGAGTGAAGCGCAGCAGGACCTCGCCGCGGTTCTCTTTTTGCGAGAGCGCGGTTTTGGCCTGAGCCACGGTCGCGACCGGCGTGCGGCCGATCTCTTCGAGGACGTCGTACACATCGACGTTCCCCGCGAGCGAGCTGCGCGGATCGATTCGCAGCACAAGCAGGCCCCGCGTGCTGCCGGCCAAGCCAAGCTGCCGCGCCAGGTCGCCGGTCACCTCGTGCAACGTCAGGCCCATCGGCTCGACCAGCGATCCCATGCCGGGGCGGCGCGGCACTTCGGATGTATCTCCCATCTCGTGCCGATCCGAAAGATGGACCTTGATGGTGAGTTGCCGCCCGTCGCGGAGCACGGTCAGCGACACCTTGCGGCCGATCTGTGTCAGGCTCACCAGGTTGATCAGATGGTTCTCGTCGATGACCTCGATGCCGTCGAACGAGAGGACGACATCATCCGCGACAAGGCCGGCACGGGCCGCCGGCGAAGCCTGATCGACCCCGGTGATGCGGGCGCCGCGGACGCGGTCGAGCTTGAGCTGTTTGGCTTTATCCGGAGTGAAATCGGGATCGAGCATTACTCCCAAATAGGCCCGTTGGACTTCGCCCCGCTCGAGCAGGTCGTTGACCACGCGGCGGGCCAGGTTGCTGGGGATGCTGAAACCAATGCCGTCGTTGCCGCCGCTCTGCGAGGCGATGGCCGTATTGATGCCGATGAGCTGCCCGTTGACGTCGATCAGCGGGCCGCCGCTATTGCCAAAATTGATCGCCGCGTCGGTCTGGATGAAATCCTGATTGACGAGGGCGTTGCGTTTCTCGAGACGCAGGGCGCGTCCCGCGCGCTCACGATGCCCATCGTCACCGATTGGCTCAGGCCGAACGGACTTCCCACCGCCAGCACGATGTTGCCGATCTCCAGGCGATCGCTATTGCCCCAGGTGATCGCCTTGGCGGTTTGTGCATCGATGCTCAAGACGGCCAGATCGGTCTCGCGATCGATCCACCGTCGGGTGGGATGAAACGCGCGACCGTCGCTCAAGCGGACCGAGATTTGAGAGAGATCGGCGGCATCACCCACCACGTGGCGATTGGTGACGACGTAGTAGCCGGGAATCTTTGGGCTCGTGACGATCACGCCTGAGCCGGTCTCTTCCAGCAGGCCGCGCGACGGGCTTTCGACCTTGCTTTCGATGTGAGCCACGCTGGGCGTCACCTCGGCGGCGACGCGGGCCAGCTCGCGGCTGGCCTCGATCAAAGGCGAACGGACGTGTTCGCCGAGCCCCGCTTCGGGACGGCGATCATCCGGCCGCGCCTGGACCGAATGGGTCCACGACCACGAGCTTGCACCAATCCAATGGCAATTCCCACCAACAGCGTCGGCACGCTCCATCGAACGCTGAGCCGGCCAAGCAGCATGGAGATTAATCCGCAATATCGATATCGCCCAACGTCAACTCGCGGTCACGCAGTCGGCCTTCCAGCTCGAACGCGGACTCCCAATCGGCGTCGTCAATGTCGCTATTGTGGGAGAGCTTTTCCTGCATCCGCTGGCACACGACGCAGACCAGTGTAAACGGAAGCGCCTTGAGCCGTTCGATCGGAATCGGTTGCTCGCAGATTTCGCACAGACCGTAGCGCCCCTGCCGAATGAGCTCGATGGCACGTTCCACCTGGGCCAGCTCGCGGCTCTCGAGAGCGGCCAACTGGCTATTGAGTTCATTCTGTGCGCCATCGTTGGCCGCATCGGCCTCGTCGCCGGTCGTGGAAACCGCCGTGATGGTAGTGAAATCGTCAGAGAGCTTTCGACGCAGCGAGTCGCGCTTGGCGACCAGCCGTTCGTGAAGCCGCAACAACGCGTCTTTTCGGGCCATGATGGTATTCCTTCGGTGCGCTCAGATCGGGCCTGGCCACATTGCTCAGACCCGGTCCGCCCCCGCCCCCTATTATGTGGTAGCAAGTCAATCAGCCAACTATAGCTCTGGAAACGAAACAGAAATCACGCCGAAAACTAGCGGCCCCCTCCGGATGTGAGAGCCAGCGGAACCCTGCCGGTTGAGAAGACTCGCCGATGCTACGCAAGGGGCGAATTCGCCAGATCTTAGGCGTTTGGTCGTCCCTGAAAGCGAAATACCGCGTCGCCAGCCTCCCCCTGGGCTCCTCCTTGGCAATTCTTGGCGTCTTTTAGATTTACGTCGCCAAACGGGAACATGTTGACTCGAAGCCTCGCGAAAAGCGGAGTTCCGACGAATTCCTCAAGTCTTTTCCGCATAGCGACTTACGATGCGTCTACCGATATGGAAGGGGGCGCGGCTCGTCCCGCCTTGTTGAAGGACGACGAAAGTCATTACGACCATCGCAGTTAATACGCGGCTCGAAGAATTCCCTTTACAACGCGCCAAGTCCCTGGGAGACGTCGATCCCTGTCAGACGGAATTGAGAAATCTTCAAAATTGCGAGATGGACAGTTGGTCTGCCCTCGTTTTTTGGCGCCACCGACGATCGCGCAACTGTTTACCGCTCGGAAAGTTTGGCTTTCGGCGGCACGTCGAAAAAGGCATTCTTAGTGTCGCGCCGCGTCACGGAGTTCGCGAGCGGCTGGCTCGGGTGAGGGCGGGGTCGTCCATCCGCCAATTCAGGCGGCGGCCCGTTGCTCACGAGAGAAAGCAACCTCTTCCGCAGAACGGCCGCGCGAGCCGATACACTCGCGGACGAGGGCGAGCGTGGCCGCGTCCGCCCGGTCGTGGCGGAGCGCTCGCTCGAGCTTTCGCAAGTCGCGTTCTTTGACGGAGCGGGAACGCGCTTTGTGAACGCCTTCGCAGTCGATCAACCAGAGTTCCCAACGGCCGGCCGCCACACGTTGCGGGAAAATGTGCCGCGACGAAATGCAGCGCCAGGCGAGCCCTGCGTCGTGAATCTGGTCCAAAACGCGGGCGACGGCCTCAAAAATCGCGTGACGGTCATGGCGAGGCAGTTGGGCCCAGGTGCCGCTCAAAACCATGTCGGAGATCGAGGCCGGCGGTGGAACGGCCCGCAGGATGATGGCAGATCGCCGATACAAGACACCCTCATCAAACAGGGCCATGCGCTGGGGAACGCGCAGGCCAATCTGGTTCAACTGCTCCAGGCCGTGCCACTCGCGCAGGGCCAGACTCTCGAAGACCTGGCCCGTGAGGATATCCGTCAACCGAGGCCACCAGCGGCGGCGACCCCAGCTCATTTTGATAAAGACCGTAAAGGGATTGTCGGTGTCGTCACGCAGTTCGGCCTGCCACACGGCCCGCCCCACATGACGCAATTGCGCTCCCTCGCCGGCGCGAAAGATCGCATCGATATTCGCCAAGCCGTGGCGATGGAGGATGCCCTCCGCCGTGGGGGAGTCGAATTCGGCCCGATGACGCAAAGGCATGAGTCAAGAACCCATTCGAGGTAGCGACTCTGCAGATCGCGAAGGGGGAGAAGTTTATCGCCGTTCCGAGAATGCGAAAAGATAACATTTGGCCGACGAAGCCCATTTGGATCAATGGACGTTGATTTGTCGATGCGAAGTCGACATACTGCAACTCCCGAGGGCGAAACAACCTGCGCCAAGTCCAGTGCCGTGAGCTCGAGGTAACCGGCCAATTATGAATCCGGAGCACCCTCAGCCGCCGTCACCTCCGTCAGCCGAGCCCTGGCGATGCCCTGGGACTCTGCCGCGACGAGGCTTTCTGCAGCTCGGCTTTTCCGCCTTGGGCGGGTTGGGCCTCAGCGATCTTTTGCGGTTGCAGAGCCTGGCAGCCTCTTCGTCGGCTCGCGGCACGCCCTCGGCTAATCACAACGATAAAGCGTTGATCGTGATCTGGCTGTGGGGCGGCCCGAGTCACATGGAAACGTTTGATCTCAAGCCCGAGGCGCCGACCGAATATCGCGGCGAATTCCGTCCCATTCCCACCACCGTGCCCGGACTGGAAATCAGCGAGCACTTGCCGCGGTTGGCCCGGTTGGGAGATCGGCTGGCCATCGTGCGATCGCTGGGCCACGACAGTCCCGGACATGTCAGCAGCACGCACACGCTCTTGACCGGCTACCCCGGCGATGTGGCGGAGATGCCGCCCTACCGGCCGCGCTATCCCGATTTCTGGTCGATTGTCTCGAAGAGCCGGGGCGAGCGGGCCTTCGGCGTCCCGGTCCACGTCGCCCTCCCGTCGCTGCGGTACAACGGCTCCGCGTACCTATCGGGCGGGCTCGATCCATTCGTCGTCTCGGCCGATCCGAACGCGGCCCATTTCCGCGTTCCGAACCTGGCGCTCGAGCGCCTCTCGCAGGCGAGGTTTTCGGATCGAATCGACCTCTTGAAGCAGTTCGATCGTTTCCGTTGGTCGATCGACGAGCGGGCCAGCGAATCGTTGGATGCCTTCAATCAGAAGGTGGCCTCGCTCTTGACGCGCGGCGATTTGAGAAAAGCGTTCGAGATCGACCGCGAAGATCCCAAAACGCGCGAGCGCTACGGCCGGCACACGGTGGGCCAGCGGTGCTTGCTCGCTCGGCGGCTGGTCGAAGCGGGCGTGCGAATGGTCACCGTCGATTTTCCGAACGTCCCCGGCCAAAAGGCCTTCAGTTGGGACGACCATGCCAGCGTGTGGAACATCTTCACGGAGATGAAACGCCGCTTGCCGGTACTCGACCAGGTGACGAGCGCCCTGATCGAAGACCTGCGCGACCGGCAGCTGGATCGGGACGTGCTGGTCGTCGTCATGGGCGAGATGTCGCACACGCCCCGTTTGAGTGATTTTCAAGGACAGCCCGGCCGCGAGCATTGGGGTCGGACCATGTCGGTTTTGCTGGCGGGCGGGGGTTTGCGGATGGGGCAGGCCGTGGGCGCGACCAATCGCCGGCGGGGACGAGGCGATCCTGCGGCCGCTCAAACCGACCGATCTCCTCGCGACGCTTTACGAGTATTTCGGGATCCCCCGCGACACGGCGTTTACCAGTAACGCAGGCCGCCCCACGCGGATTCTTCCCGATGGCGAGCCGATCTCGGAATTGATCTGATTCCACGCCGTCGTCCGATCAAGCGCGGCATGCCCTCGGCACCGATGGTTCCGGTCGTGGCGCGGCCAACTATTGCGCGATTCGCCGATTCGGTTCCCGAACACGAATGTAGAATCGCCCCGGAATTTCACGCGGCAGGGGTCCGATTTGGCCGAAAAACACTTCGCGAGCCGACCGTCCGCCTGCGAACGGTCGTGGCGCGCGGCGTCGTTTGCGCAAGGCGCATGCCGTGCGAAATCGGCAGCCCTGGAAAGGTCCTTTTTGTCGTCGAATGGCGCACGGTTATGTGACGGAGATCTGATGAACCGATCGGGCCACGATTTCCTCTCGGTCTTTCTGCTGCAATCGCGCGACTTTGCAGCGGGGACGGGGAGGGAATACGTGATCGAGGCACGCCTCGAGCCTTTGGCTCCGTCGTGGGGCTTTTTAGGCATCCCGCAGTTGGAGCGACGTACTCGCAACGGCCGGGACTCGCGCCTCGCGACGGCGATCGTCCAAGCCTTGAACGTCCGTGGAACAACGAGAAACAAAATCAGTGACGATGCAACCACCTGCTGATCCCATGGGACTGACTGCCAATGAACTGCGATCCTTCGACCTTCTGCCACTGGGCTTGTGTGTCGTCGATCTCGAGATGATCGTTCGGTCTTGGAACCGCACGCTCGAGGAATGGACCGGCATCCGCCGCGAGGAGATCATCGACCGGCCCTGGAACCGGGGCTTGCGGCAACTGGCTTCTTTTCCGCTGCGGGAGCGGATTGAGACGGTGCTCCGCGGCGAGGTCGAGGATGGACGCATCTGTCCGCTGCACGGAAGTCTCGCGCGGGCACTACCGGGCGCGGGCCGTGCGGAGATGATGCAGCGGACGACCGTCCGCCGCTGCGATGCCGCCGGGGAACTGGCCCTCGTCATCGTCGAAGACGTGACGAACGAATTCCAGCAGATTCAAAACCTGCTGGCCGAGCGGAAGACACTCCGCACCGCGATGCGACAACTGCAGGAACAGGCGGTCGAATTGCAGCGGTACGCGCTCCAGGTCGAAGAGTCGCGGAACCATATCGAGTCGCAGGCGGCGGCCATGGCCGAACAGGCCGGCGAGCTCGAAATCGCCCGCCGCCGGGCCGAGCAGGCCAACCAGGCAAAGACCGAGTTTCTGGCCAACATGAGCCACGAGATCCGCACGCCGATGACGGCCATTCTCGGATTTGCCGATGTCCTGTTGACGGAGGAGGGGATCGAGACCGCGCCGGCCGAGCGGATCAACTCGCTGCAAACGATCAAGCGGAACGGCGAGCACTTGCTCGAAATCATCAACGACATCCTCGATCTCTCGAAAATTGAGGCGAGTTGCCTGGCCATCGAGCGCCTGCGTCTGCGCCGAGCAAGATCGTCTCCGACGTTGTGGCCCTCATGAAAATCCGGGCCGAGGCCAAGAAACTGGACTTTGGCGAGTTCTACGAAACGGCGATTCCCGAGACAATCGAGAGCGATCCCACTCGATTGCGGCAGATCTTGATCAACCTGGTGGGGAACGCCCTCAAATTTACTGAAAGCGGCGGCGTGCAGATCCGCGTTCGCTTCCTGTCCGACGAGTCGGGCGACGGGCAGTTGCAACTGGCCGTCGCCGACACGGGCGTCGGCATGACCGAGGAGCAGCTCGGCCGGCTGTTTCGACCCTTCACTCAGGCGGACGCGTCGACAACTCGAAGGTTTGGCGGAACGGGTTTGGGCCTTACGATCACCAAGCGGCTGGCGGAAATGCTCGGCGGCGCGATCAAGGCCGAGAGCGAGACGAGCAAGGGATCAATTTTTACCGTCACGATTGCGACCGGAGCGGTTCGCGGCACGCGGATGATCGAACCCTCGTCGCGCTGCGAAACAACCCTGGAAAAACTCCCGGCCCCGACCAATCAGGGGCCGACGCTCGCTTGCCGCATACTCCTGGCCGAGGATGGCATCGACAATCAGCGGCTGATTTCGTTCATTCTGAGAAAAGCCGGCGCCGACGTCGCCGTTGTCGAAAATGGGCAGGCGGCGATGGAACGGGCCTTCGAGGCCAGCAAGGCCGGCCGCCCGTTCGACGTCATCTTGATGGATATTCAAATGCCCGTCATGGACGGCTACACGGCCACGAGCCGCCTGCGGGCGGAGGGATATCGCGGCGTGATTATCGGCTTGACGGCGCACACGATGACCGGAGACCGCGAGAAATGCCTGGCTGCCGGATGCGACGATTACACAACCAAGCCGATCGACCGGCCGAAGCTGGTGGCCCTCATCGCCGATCTACACGAGCGCAGCCGCTGCCGGCTGGAGGCGACTTCGTAGCAGCGCCGCATTGTGGGCCGTTCACCTGGCCGATTTGATTTCCACAAAGTTCGAGCGACGTCTCAGGCCTCGATGTCGAGCGATTTGCCGCTCTCGCCCAGGGCATCCGCGGGACGCGGCGGCGTCACTGGTGGATTGGACAATTCGTCATCGGTCCCGTTTGTGGCGGGGTGCGGCGAACGGCGGTACAAGAGCCGGCCGTCAGCGTCGCGATCGCTGCCGAGTTCGGGATCCGCGACGCCGTCCAAAGCCTGCGCCAGCAAGTCGTTTTGGTCGACGAGCGCCTTTTGCTCCGCTGACGCGGCCTTGCCCCGATCGACGGCAGCCTCCGGCTGGGAGCTTCCGACAATCGAGCCAGCGAATCCGAGACCCGCGATGCTGGCTGAACCGATGCTGCTCATGACCGGCCCACTTGAGCAAAAAATTCAAAAAATCCGTTCATTTTCTTTCTTCGGTCGCGAGGCACGCTCAACCTTTAACCATTTTGGCAAGTTTCAAGATTTTCACGATTTTGGTCCGCGATTGGCGGCTTCCCCTCCGAGAACGGTCTGAAGACAGCCGCTCCAATACCGAAGGTAGCAGCGCAGTTCGCGACGCGCTAGAATCGACCCGATGATCACACCAATCCTCGATTTCAAGCGGCCCGAGCGTTTGCTGCTTCTGTTCGCGGTTTTCGCGACTGGCCTTGGCAGTGTTCCGGCCGCCGAAAAGGACCGTAAGGCGGAATCGCTGCAAGGTACCGTTGCTTTATTCAACGGCCGCGACCTCACGGGATGGATTCCCGTCGGCAAGGGGGCGGCCGGTGACTGGAGCGTCCGCGATGGCTGCATCGTCTGCCACGGGAAAGGACACACCTGGCTGCGGACGACACGACAGTACGGCGACTTTCATCTCGTGCTCGAATACCAGGTGTCTCCCGGAGCAAATAGCGGCGTTTACGTGCGTGTCGGGGCTGACGGAAACCATCACCGGGAGTCCGCAACGGCTCCGCCCGCCGGTTTTGAGGTCCAGATCCTCGACGACCGGGCGCCGCGATATGCCGGTCTCAAGGACTATCAGTTCAGCGCATCACTTTACGACATCGCCGGAGCCTCGTCGCACGTCTCGAAACCTGCCCGAGAGTGGAACTCGCTCGACATCCAATGCGCCGGCATGCACGTGACGATCCGGCACAACGGCGTGCGCGTGGTTGACGCCGTCCCCGATCACTATCCATTGCTCAAGCTGAGGAACCGCAGCGGATTTCTGGGATTGCAAAGCCATAACGGAGTGGTCCGCTTCCGCAATCTCCGCATTGGCCCAGCGGAATAACCGGCGGCGTCGATTCGGCGCTCTTGGGGTGATCGCTCTTGCCGCCGATCGGCCGCGGGGGCAACCATTTCGTTGCGCCACCGCCATTTGCCGTCATACGGGGGCCGCGTGCATCGAACGCAATCAGGAGAGATGTTTCCGTTCCCACAGGCCACGGGCCGTTGAATGAGCCGCTTCTTTCGGACCTACGAACAGGCGATCGAATTCATATTCGGCCGCATCAATTACGAGCGCATTGCCGGCGTCGCCTATTCCGCCGACGATGGAAAGCTTGAGCGGATGCGGTGTCTGTTGTCGCTCTTGGGGCGGCCGGAGGAGCGATTGCCAGTCGTCCATATCGCCGGCACCAAGGGGAAGGGCTCGACCTCGGTCATGACGGCTGAGATCCTGCAGGCGGCCGGTTATCGGACCGGTCTGTTTACGTCCCCGCACATCGCCGCGTTCGAGGAGCGAATGGTGGTCGATGGGGAACGGCCGACGCCCGAGCATTTGGTCGAGCTGATCAATCGCCTCGTCGAACCGGTTGAGAAAATGGATGCCGCACCGGGCCGGGGAGGCCCGACTTATTTCGAGCTCGCGACGGCGCTGGCCTGGCTGTATTTCCTCGACCGGGGCGCCGGGATAGCCGTCCTCGAGGTGGGGCTGGGGGGACGATTGGACGCCACCAATGTTTGTCATCCGTTGGCCGGAGTGATCACCAACATCAGCCGCGACCACACCAACGTCCTCGGCAGCACGCTGGCGCAAATCGCCGGAGAGAAGGCGGGAATTGTCAAGCCGGGAATCCCACTGATCAGCGGAGTCGCGGCGGGGCCGGGCGGCGACGTGATCGAGGAAGTCTGCCAGCGCGAGGCGAGCCCGCTGTATCGTTTAGGTCGCGAATTCGCCTGGCGTCCCGCGGAAAATGGCCGAGCAGCAAACCCCGGCACGAGCGCGACGGCCAAGATTGACGTGGAGACGCCGTGGGGTGAGTGGAGGCAGGTTCCGGTTCCGTTGCGGGGCGACCACCAAGCGGCGAACGCGGCTCTCGCCGTGGCGACCGCGGGCCTGTTGGCGAAGACTCGGCTACGGATCCCCGATCAGGCCATTTACGACGGAATGGCGGCCGTACGCTGGCCGGCGAGAATTGAGGTCGTCAGCCAGTCGCCATGGGTCGTCGTCGACGCGGCCCACAATTGGGCGTCGACCGAAGCACTGGTGCGGACGCTCGAATCGCAGTTTTCGGCCCGGCGGCGGGTCCTCATCTTTGCCGGGACCAAGGACAAAGACGTGGCGGGACTTTTGAGGCTTCTGCTCCCGCGGTTTGACAGCGTGATTCTGACGCAGTACCGGACGAATCCGCGCGGCGTGGCCGTCGAAGAGCTCGCCGCGCTGGCACAGGCGACCTGGCTGCGTCCCTGTCACGTGGCAGGGGACGCGGTGACGGCCTGGCGAATCGCCCGCCACCTCGCGGCGCCCGATGATCTCATCTGCGTCACCGGGTCGTTCTTCATCGCGACGGAGCTGCGGTCGATCATCCTCGACCCCCGCACGGCCGAAGCGTGAGCCAAACCTGACGCACGCCTCTTCCCTCGCCGCTCCTGCTCGTTCACTTCTTTTTGTTTCGCCGATAGGCGCCGAACTGACGTCGGGGATCATCCCCTTTCTTGTCGGCGTGTCGGCCCATTCGTCCGGCGAAGATGTCATCGCCTTCGTCCGGCCGCCGCAATTTGTCAAAAGGCTTGTTTTGCAGATCGTAGTAGTTCTTCGTCTTTTCGTAATCGGTCCGCTGATCGACGCCGTCGATAATACGGAGTTCGCCGTTCTCGTCGACGAAGAGCGCCTGATCGGGAGCCGTGACACCGGGCCGCTTCCCGCTCGTCGCCTTGTTCAAATCGTCCACCAAGTCCTTGTGGAGACTCGGGTCCAACGAGAAACCCGGCGACACGTCGACGAGCGTGTCGCTCGTCGAAAAGAGGACGCTTTCGGTATCGAACACATTCTCCGCCGGTCGGAGAACCTCGGCCCATTTGCGTCCTCCCAGGATCTGGCCGATTTGAACCCCCAGCACCTTATTCACGATGGTGCCGGTGCTGGCGAACCACTGAAAGACGTCCATATCGGCGGAAGGCAGCGCCGGACGTCCCAGGTGGTTGTCGGTCCGCTTGACATAGATCTGCGCATCCTCCTTAACCGTGACGGGCGTCGTTGGTTCGCTCCAGTCGGTTTCGCGATCCTCCTTTTCGATGATGGACGGATCCGTCACCTCTTCGACTCGCTTTTGGTGAAACGGATTGGTGAGAACCAGCTTGACTCGATAGCGATAAGTCTCGCCGGACTTCACGCTGATATCGAGATAGCGGAACAAGATGTAATGGTCGACGGCGGACGCCCGAGTCCGCACGAAATCCTCGAGCTGCTCGTTCATCTGATCCTTGTCACCCGATCCGCTTTTCAGTTCATCGAGAATTCTCTGACGAACCGATATATCTTCTCCATCGGAACCTTGGGCCCTCGCGGTCAAGGCACGCATGTTCTTCGTAACAGTCATAAATCCGCGTTTGTCGGGGGGAGCTTTTCCGTTCTCTTCCTCTTTCTTCGTTTTCTCAAGCAGTTTCCACTCGTAGGCGACCTGCTGCTCCACCTCTTCATCGGAGAGGTTGAACTCCTTGATGTCGGGATGCGTTGACAGCAGACCCCATTGGCCAACCACGCGGTCCGGATAAGGCATGCAGATATGCGCATCGAGCAAACCGTCAAGAACGGTCTCGGGGGCGTAGGCCTTGACGTCGTTTTCGAGCATCTCGATCACGGGATCGCGGTCAACGGCCTCCCACGGCCCGCTCCACGGGTCGGCTCCCGGACGGTCCACGCGCGTCTGGCGCTCGAGCTTGAAATCTCGCAACTGGACCAAACTCTGGAGCGATTTTTCCGTCGTGGGTTTACCCATCGCGCGGGCCAACTCGCTCACTTGGTCCCGCAAGGGGAAGACCCCTCGGACGGCAACGAAGCGATAACCGCGTCCGACCGGCTTGGCAACAACTTTACGCTCGGGAGGCGGCTGGTCGGCAGGTCCGATGTTGTCCCGACGTCGTCCTTTGTCTTTATTACGGCGACCGAACACCGCTCCCGCCCCAATCCCGCCGAAACCGCCGTTGCCGGCCCCGTTCTTCGGTTTGAGTGCATCGGGAATCGCTTCGTCGCTCTCCTCTTTCTTTTCTTTTTTCGGCGGGCCTGCCTCGCGTCGTCTCATGCGTTCCCGCATGGCTTTGCTCCGCGGCTCCTTTTCTTTAGTCTTTTTGGGAATGAAGCTTTCATCGAGCGGCGGAACGCCGGGCTTCATCAAAATATCAGCGACGCCGGCGTCTGCTACCAGGTGCTGGACGGGCAGCCATCGCGGCGTCGAAATGAGGGTCTTGTCGGGGTGCAAAGGGGGATTGAGTGGTTTAATTCCAAACCCGGTCGGACTGACCGGTGTCAGCAAGAGTGCCACCTTTTCGGCCAACTCGTCCCCTTTGCCCAGGCCTGCCTTTACTTTCTCCTCTTTTTCCGGCCAGGGACTCGCCTCGATCTGCTGCATCGCCTTGTCGGCCTTCTCCGTGATTTCGTTCGGCGATCTCTCGTCGCCCTTCCAATTGGAGCCATAAAGCACGGTGACCATCATCAAGCCAATCAGCGCGATCACCAACTTTTCACCGTGATCGATGCCGAGCTGCTTGTAGTCGAGGGTTTTCAGGCTGGAAAGAGAGAGTTTCATGAGGAACTCGCATCAAGAATTCATATGAAACGGAGGTGCACTCCGGCTCTGCGGTCGATCACTTTCCCGATGGTCCCGATTGGGTCGGGACGGGATTTGTCTTTTTTCCACTGGCAGGAACCGAGGCCGACGAGACTGCCTTGACAGTCTGCGCTGCGGGTCCCGGCGGTGCCTTCCCCAGCGAAGACGAAGGGGATTTCGCGGCCGGTGTCGCCGGGCCGGCAACCGATTTTCTCGGAACTCCGACGGGGCTCTTGGCGGTGGGGCCGGCCGCTTTCCCAATTGCCGTCCCGCTCGCGGGACTGGCACTGGCGGGCCGGCTCGAACGTGCGGGCGCCGCGGCGACGGCGCTCTTGGATCTCGCCGAAGCCGGCTCAAGGTAAATCGTGAATTTTCCCGCCACGATGACGTCGGACAAATAATGCATCCTGAAGGCCATATTCAGGCCTTCCTGAACCTTACGTTGCAGTTCCTGCTGCTCGCGGCTCGGTTGTTCGGCCCCATCGGCGTTCAGGGTTGCCGTCGCCGCCGTCTGCGACGCGCGCGACAGGTCGGTCCCGGGGCCTCCCAGATGCACGGAATGCTCGACGTGCAGGATCTCCACGGGGAAGGCCGACTGAGTGAGGGAGGTCAAGAGCGTGGGAATTTCACGTTCATCCATCACGAGTCTCAAAACAAAGCCCCTTGTCCTCCATTTCGGGGTGCTCTCGAACCAACGTTTGACTTCGGTCGGAGTCGACGCAACGTCATACTTTCTTCCATGCGGATCCACGTTGGCGCTGCCCTTGCTGCCATCGTCGCCAAAAATGTCGTCCGCGTCGAACGGCTTGGGGGGCTTGTAAGCCGACTCACCGCCCGGGCCCGAGCCCGAGCTTGCGGCCAAATGCATGCCTGTACCCGCTCTTGGCGCAGCCGTCCCTGGTTTTGATCCCGTATTTCCGGCTTGCCGCAATTTCAGATCGGAGAGGTCGCCACCGCGGAGTGTGGCTTCACTGATCTTCTTGATCCGCGAGTTGCCGAGCTCGGTGGTCCCCTCGTTCACCCGTGCAATGGCCTGCATCAAACACCGAAGAAACCACACGTCCTCCTGCACGTCCCACATTTGGGCGGCAGTAAAACCGAGGCTCTGCCTCCAGGATTCCACTTCCCAGTGCCGGGTAATTCCGCCTTCCTGTTGTTGTTGTGGGTCCGGCAGCACGACAAGCCCTTCACCGGTGGTCATGCTGAACGGTTTGACAATTTTGACGGCGTTCCACCAGTCCTCGGAATATCTCTGGACGAAAAAATCCCTCGCGTTGAGGAAATCGTCTGATACGGTCCCCTCATGTCGATACGTGAGCTTGCACTTGTCCAGCGCTTGTTGGACGAGGGCGGGCATCGTCATGACGGGCTTTTGGTGCTCATACAGCCGCTCCTGCGACTGGTTGATGGACGCGTTCAATTCGCGATCGATTTCTTTTTCACCGGCAATCCACTTATCATTCTGAGGGTCTTTCAAATGGCCGACCTGGTTTTCGGTATCATCAATTTTTTTGACGCGGCTGGTCGTTAACGACTTCAGATCGTCGGTTGCCGCATACCAGCCGATCGGGGGCAGGAGCAGGGCAACTCCCGCAAGAATCCAAAACTTGTATTCCAAGAGAAGCTTTAACTGGTCCATGGGCGGTTTCGCTTTCCAATTCGGCCACTCGGCCGTTCCCTCTCGATCAACCCGTGCTCCAGACTCGTGTCGATCGATGGACTCTCAAAAAATGCGCTCTCGAAAAGGCGCGTCGTAACCCGAAGTCATTACTTTTTTGTTGCCAGAGTCGCGGGTGCGGTGCCCGGCGCGGACGCCTTGCTCCCCACCGCAGCTCCCCCGGGCGCCGCGGTACTGGCAAGGGCGCCCTTTTGCCCAGCCGGATTCGGCTGCGGTTTTTCCGGGGTCCAAACAAATTCGATAATGAAATGGGTGCGGTTCACCGACTCCCGCTTGACCTTCGTCTTTTGACTCGAGTCCATGGAGGGATCATTGAAATTCAAATCGTCGAGAGCGGGATTCATGGCGCCGCCGTCCCGTTTTCCTTTGTCGTGACGCCTGTTCATTATCATTTTGAAATTTCCTGTCATTCCTCCCCACGATCCGACTCCCGGGCGCCCCGTTCCAGCCATCTGGGGAATTTCCGTTTCTCCGGTCGGATCGCGCATTTCGCGTATTGGCTGCGAGCAAACGACAATGGTCGCGTGCGTGATCCCAATTCCGCCGACTTTGACTTCACCCGAGCTGTCGAGCGACGGGACTGCCCATAGCTGCAGCTTCTTGAGAAACTGCTCGCGAAGGTAACCGCGCCCATACAGGGTGAGGTTCTGGGCGGGATCGCCGCCCACAGGCATGGCATCGATGCCCTTCCCCAGCGTGCCGTCGTGATAATGATCGCCCTCTAATGTGACGATATAGCCAGGACCGCTCGGAGGGGCCTTTCGGTCCTGCTCGGAGAGAAGGTCCTTCGCCTGCGTCGAGAGACCGCTATACCAAGCGGCCAAGTCCGGATGCCGACGCGGCGTGAACTTCGTAATCAAAATCCGGTTCTGCAGTCGAATATCGCGCTGCTCGACCGCGTCGCGCGGCAGACATTCGCTCACCGCTTTATACAGCTCGAGCCACACAGTCCGTTGCGACAGAGCGCCGACCAGGGTGGCCCCCTCGCGTATGACGTCGGTGCATTTCTGCTGCGCAATACGGTATTCGCTTTTGTACTTGTTGGATTGCGTGACGAAGTCGTTCACCTTCTTTTCGGCCTCACTGAAGCGTTTTTCGCTCACCGTATTGTAGACGTGCGCATAACCCATCGCGGAGGTCGCGAGCGCCGTCAGCAGGCCGGCCGCCGCCACCACCGCCCACGGCTTCTTGCGGGCGATGGTACGCGCCGTGGTGATCTCCTTGGGAAGCAAGCGACGTGCGAATTCGCGTCTGGCCCAGCGCCTGAAGCGCCGCCCCGTAGCACACGGGGAAGCTCAAGATATTTTCTTCAAAGAGCGCGGCGTCCTTGAACGCGTCGGGCGTAATCGCGCTGAACGAGTCGATCCGCTCGACCTCATACTGCAGGTTTTGCTGCAGGAATTTCTGCAAACCGGCCAGTTTGAACCCGTTGCCCAGGCCGACCACCTTGGCGACTTTGGCCTCGCGATTGACGCTGGAAAAATAGCCGATCGATCGCTGGATCTCGGAAACGTAATCGTTGAAGACGGGACGCAGCGCCTGGAAGACGGCTCGCGGATCGGGCGACTTGGTCGCGTTGCACTTGAGATGCTCCGCCTTGGCGAAAGTGAGCTTCATCTCCTTCGTCAGCGCCCGGGTGAAGTGGTTGCCGCCGATCGGCACATTGCGGATCCAAATCTTCTGCCCGTTGGAGACCAACAGCGTGGTATTGTCGGCCCCCATGTCGAGCAGGATGGTATACGAATCCATCGCGACCACCTCGTCCCCGAGGCGAATGCCGAGTTGGTCGTAGCTCAAAAAGTTGTACAGCGCCAGCGGAGCAATCTGGATCAGCTCGACTTCGATCTCCGCATTGTTGAAGGGCTTGAGCTGGTTCATGACCTGGTCGCGCTTCATCGCGAACAGGCCCACCTCCGCTTCCAGCAGAAAACCGCTCTCCTCGGTCCCTTTGCCCAGCGTCTGATAGTCCCAGACCACATCTTCCAGCGCGAACGGAATCTGCTGCCGCGCCTCGTATTTGACGATCTCGCTCACCTTGCTCGACTCGACGGGAGGGAGCTGAATGAAACGGGCCAGGGCCGATTGCCCCGGCACGCTGATCGCCACTAAGTCGTTGGCGATGTCGTTCTGTTTCAGGAACTTGTCGAGCGCCTGCGAGATCAGCTCTTCCGGAATCGCGTCGGGCTGACTGAGGATTTTGGGATGGGCGATGTAGTCGAACGCAGTCGCCTGGACCTGATCGGTCGTATCGTTGATCTCCAAGCGGATGGCTTTCAAACCCGCTTGTCCTATGTCGATCCCCCACGCTCCCGATTTACCTGCCATTTTTGGACCCTTGCAAGCGACTGGCCAGGAAAGAGAATCTTCCTAACTCAAGGCTACAATAGACTTTGAGAAGAGTCAATCAGAATGCCCGAAAGGGCGGCCCGTGCGCGAATGCTGCGGCCTCATTATACCGAGCTCGGTCGGCACAAGACAAAGTCGCCACACAAACCGTTCGTCGTTTATTAACAATCTAAACCACTCACCGCCGAGGAGTAATGCGCATCCCACCGTGCGCCGCCGGCTTCACTTCTATTCGACGACTTCAGTGTCAATGAAAGTTCCCGGATTCTTAGAATTCTCTGAACGTCGGCGCGACCTTTGTCCGGGCTCGTAGGCGAGCCATGCCAGTTCAGCTCACGTTTACGTCAATCCACGCCAGGAGCCGAGCACGCCATACGCCCGAGTTTCGCAGAAGCTGCTCGCAAATCGATGGCTTCCCGCAATGCACCCTCGGTGATATTATATGAACGGTTGCTGATGCGTTGCCGCTCCGCGTCGGGAGAGAGTGATGATGCCGGATCCCACCTGGACCCCGAGGCCGCCGTTCCCTGTGCCCAGCCTCCGCAGACGGACCTTCCTGCAGGCCGGTGCATTCGCGTCGCTGGGTCTCAGCCTCCCGAGCCGACTTTTGCAGGCCGAAGCGACCACAAAAAACACGGCCGAAGAAGGCAGACGGGCCACGATCCGGTCGTGCATCCTGGTCTATTTCTACGGCGGCCCCAGCCATATCGACTCGTGGGATATGAAACCGTCGGCCCCGAAGGAAGTTCGGGGCGAGTTCAGTCCCATTTCGACCACCGTGCCCGGCATGCAAGTGTGCGAGTACCTGCCGCGAATGGCCAAGATGGCCCACAAATGGTCAGTCATCCGGAGCATGCATCACCCGATGACCAACCACAACGCCGCCGCCGTCGAGGCGATGTGCGGCCGCACGCCGTTGCGGGGCGACTTGGAGCTTCTGGACGACGATGCCCTGAGTTTCCCGGCTTACGGAGCCGTGCTGAGTTATCTCCTCCCCGATTCGCCGATCGGCCTGCCGCACGTCGCCCTGCCACACGTCATGTACAACGTGGTCCAACTCCCCGGTCAGACGGCCGGTTTTCTCGGCCCGGCCTACGACCGCTTCCAGATCACCAGCGACCCGAACGCTCCGCAGTTCGACGTCTCGACCTTGAAGCTGCCGACCGACGTCTCCGCCGGCCGCCTCAAGGAACGTAACCACCTCCTCTCGGTCATTGATCGCCAGCCGGTGAGCCCCCCCGAGTCGCCCAAGCGCCGCTCGATCGAGGAGCATTACGGCAAAGCCTTTGCCCTCTTGCGTTCCGAGGCGGTCCGCGTCAGCCTGGATATCGCCAAAGAGCCGGGCCCGCTCCGCGACCGGTATGGCCGCAACACTCTGGGGCAGAGCATGCTTCTGGCTCGCCGTCTGGTCGAATCGGGCGTGCGCTTCGTCAACGTGAACGACCGCATTTACAACGGGCAGGACGCAAACTGGGACAGCCACCAGAGCGTCTTCCCGCGACATCGCGATCATCTCCTGCCACCGGCTGACCAGGGATTCACCGCGTTGGTCGAGGATCTCGATGCCCGCGGCCTATTAGATACGACTCTGGTGATCGGCATGGGCGAATTCGGCCGCAGCCCGCGGATCAACACCAACGCCGGCCGCGACCATTGGCCCCACTGCTATTCGGTCGTGCTCGCGGGCGGCGGCATCAAAGGGGGCCGCGTGCTGGGCTCAAGCGACAAAATCGGAGCCTACCCCGCCACCGATCCGGTCTCGCCGGGCGACCTTGCCGCGACGATTTTTTCGTCGTTCGGCGTGGACCCCCTGCGAGAGATCCGCGACATCACGGGCCGCCCCTGGCGTCTGGCGGAAGGCCGCACGCTCACCGCCCTGCTCTAAGCAAACCGGCACGATGGCCTGGCGGTCCCGACTCAGAAAATGCCCAACTGGTCGCGGGCTTCGTCGGTCATCCGGTCGGGAGTCCACGGCGGGCTCATCACGAGCTTGATCTCCGCCTCGGAGACGTCGGCCAGTTTCTCAAGAGCCATCTTCGCCTGTTGAATGATCTGCGGACCGGCCGGACAGGCGGGGCTCGTCAGCGTCATCTGCACGGTGATTTTGTTGTCGACTTGGTCGATATCGTAAATCAGCCCCAGGTCGACGATGTTGATCATCAACTCGGGATCGACAACCTCTCGCAGGGCATCCAACAAGGCGGCATCGTCGGCCATGGCGTGAACTCCAATAAACCCGTCCTCGCAAAATGTTACGTTGCGAACGGCCGGCGGGTCAAATCGTCGCCAACTGCGAACCCAATGACCCGCTTCCACGCCGGGTATTTTTCTGGTTTTTCTGCGGCGTAAAAAAAGGGGCGCCTCACCACAGAAAAATCGGATCGCCACAGAAAATGCATGGAGAGGGGCGCGGGGTGAGGCACCCACGAAGCGCGGGTACCCGGGGGTGAGGGAAGAATTCGACTCGATCGGCGACAAGTCGCCGACGCGTGCGTGATCGTGCTGAGAGCACTCAGGTAACGCGACGAAAGCTTTACTTACGCGGAGGCGATTTTCTCGGAGGCATCTTGCCGCATGATCGCTCCGCGTGGGTGGAAGGTGCTCTTGAACCGCGCGACATCGTCGTGATTTGCGGTTCGCGCCCAGGGGGCTGAACGCAAAGCAAGCCTGTGAGCCGACTTGCCACTTTTTTGGCAGATTGATCTTGAACGACTGCGCTGCGCCGTGGTAGAATCAGGTTAGTCCGATGATCGCCTTTTGACTCCACACCTTTCACTCCCCCGCCCTTTAGCTCGCTTCTCCTCATTCGTGCCTGCCTAAAGCACACGTGGTTTTTACCGAACGCCGGCAGACCGTTCCGATAGATTTCCATCGCGTCGCGCGGATTTCGACGCCCGTCCCTGCGCCGGATGCGCCGAGTCCAAAATCACTCCTTCGCTCGACGTCACTGTCGCCTTTTCCTTGGACACAGTCGACCACCGCAGAGAGCTGTTTTCCGAGCTCAATACTCTGCCCGGACGTGCCTCTGTGAACGCTTCGCCTGGAATCCGGCGGAGGCGGACCCGTCCCGACGGATCACTCGAGGCCGAGGCGACTGATCAGGTCTTACCGCGTGCGACTCTTTCATTCGCGACTCTCCTCCGGCTTGTGCCGGCGCACCCTGTCTCTTTATTGCGGTCGTTCCGCTGCTGAACTCGGCGTCAGTGGCAACGGCGTAACTTGCTCCGCTGCATCACGTTCTGCTTAAACGACGCCTGTGCGATTGAAGTGGCAATGAACCTTCGCGAGCCCGCGATCGGCTTATCATGAAAGACGGACGATCTGGAAACCCCATAAACGCCGATGGATGACCCGCGAGACGAGCTCGAACGAACGCGCGAGCTGCTGCATGTCCTCATGGCGCAGCGGGGGGAACCGGAGGCGTTTCGCTGGCTGGTCGATCGTTACGAGCAGCGACTTTTGTACTTCATTCGACGCATCGTGGACGATGGTGACCGGGCGCTCGACGTGTTGCAGGAAGTGTGGATGACGGTCTTTCGCCGGCTTGCGGCGCTCCGGACGCCCGAGGCGTTTCGCGTCTGGCTCTATCGAGTTGCCCGCGATAAGGCGATTGATCACCTCCGCGGTGATCGACGCCACAAAGATGCAGTCGGCGAATCGATCGACGACTCGACCGTCGCGGCGCCCGATCATGGGGAAGGGATGGAGCGCATCGAAAACGCGGAGTTGATCCATCGGCTTTTGGAGAAACTGTCGCCCGCGCATCGCGAAATCGTGACGCTGCGTTTCCTGGAGCAGATGGCGCTGGACGATATCGCCGCCGTGGTCGGCTGCTCGATCGGCACCGTCAAGTCGAGGCTGCATTACGCACTGCGACGCCTGCAGGAGGGGGTTGAGGAACAGAACCATGTCTGAGCCAACACCGAAAACATTTGCTGAGCACCTGGTGGCTCAGGATCCACCCGTTTCCGAAGAAAAGTACCGGGAGCATCGCATGCAACTCGAAAAGGCCCTGAGCAACGCATCACGGCGCGAATCTCGTGTCCGTATGACCGTCCTGATCCTCTGGTTGCTTTGCTTGATCATCCCCTTCATCGTTCCCTTGGCCATTCCCAGGGGCGCTGGCGGCGGCATGAACGGCGGGCACGCAGGAATCCTTATGGGGTACCCGATCCTGATGTACGTGCTGTTGATTGTCACGCTCGTCGAGACGGTCTCGTATTTCGTCAGGTTCTTGCCGGCGCGGCTGCGAGCCGGCAGCGCACTCAACCGCGACATTCTGCACGATCTCGACCGACGGATCTCCGATTTGAGCAATCGGATTGATAAAACGACGAAAGAAAACTGGCCGGAGCAGTCGCCATGACGATCGTTTTTCCCAGGCGTGGAAGCGCCTCACGCTTCCACAAACCGGCGACCGCGGCCCTGTTGTTTCTCGTTGTGCTGTCGGGACGTCGGTCAGCAAACGCCGATTCGACGGAAAACACGCAAATCGAAAAGTGCCGCGCCGGTTGGGCGGTTTTTTTTAAGGGCTTAAAAAGCCTCCGCGTCGAGTATACCTGGCGGACGGACGCGCTTGTCGACCCTGCGGCCCTGAAGCAGTACCTGGGCGTCACTGGGTCGGGAGGACCCGAGTCGAAACACATCTTCACGTTTAAAGGAGACCAGCGGTACTTCTCCTACGATAACAGCGCACTTCGGGCTCCCGGCAAAGTCAAAAAGATGGGGGAGCATTACGAATATGCGTATAACGGACAAAAACGCCAAATGCGTTCGCATGACGCGAACTGGCTGGGCCTGGATTCCGCTCGGAATGGACGGCCGAACGACGATGGAGGCAATTATCAGCAATTTTATCTCAGAGCGTTGTTTCACGTCCTCCCGGACGTATTCAGCTCAAATTCGAGATCGACGCTGCGGTTGCCAGATGCCCTGGCCGATGAGGACGTGCACGTCCGTCCCACGCTTGAGGAAATCGACGGTCGTGCTTGCGTCGTCGTCGAACTCCGCAAGAGCAATCGAGTTCTTTGGGCCGATCCGCGACTGAATTACGCGTTGCGGCAATGGGAGATTCGCACGCCCGACACGAATCGGCTCATCTGGCGCTATCACTTACGCGACTACAAACCCGTCGTCCCGGGCGTCCAACTTCCGTTTCTCATCGTGCAGGACAGAGGCGCGCCCAAGCGCCACCAGAGTTTCAAAACGCGCCCTTAATGAGTTGGACCTTTCGGGTCACCCATCTGGACGCGAACGACGTTCCCGACTCGACATTCACGCTGGACGTGCCTGCGGGAGTTAAGGTCACCGACCGTACCGTTGCGCCCGGCCCAGTGATGTACACGGTCCCTGCGAACGCCAAGCAGCTCGACTCCACTATTGCCAGCGCGGTGGCCCGAGTGAGTGCTTTGACGGTCGGTGACGCACAATCGCCTTCGTCATGGCGAAATTGGATCATCTTCGCGGCGGTGAACCTCCTGCTCCTCGGAGCACTCGCAACGGCGCTCTTCGTCAGACGCCGACGGGGTGCGATTGACCTCTTCTGCCGGCGAACAAAGTCCGCTAAGAATTTGCTCCTTCGTTGTAAGAAACGGTGCACGTCATCCGACTAGATTGAAGGAGACATGTCACAGGTTCTCGTGGAGCAGCCAACTTTGACTTATCGAGCCGAGTCGGACTGGGCGATCGGCCTTGTGCCCTTTTGCGGGAGCAACGGCCGCTTGGAGTCGAGTGTATGTTGATGCATTCCAGGCTGTCCCAGCGTCCCCCATCCACTAGAAGATCGTCGTTTGGCTCAGCCCGCGTTGCCAAACTCTGCGTGAAGGCCGGCATCCGAAGACGCGGCTTCGCGTTCCTCGCGCTCCTTTGCGTGTTGTTGCGATCGGAGCGCGCTCACGCTGGCGATCCATCAAAGGACGTGCCCTCGGTCGAGGCTTGCCGCGCAGGATGGGCTACTTTCTACGATCGTTTGACGAGCCTCCGCGTCGAATATGACTTATCCACCCAAGCACTGGTCGAGCCGGCCGTGCTGAAACGGTACTTAGGAGTTGTTCGACTCGTCGAAGAGCAGCACATTTTCGCGTTTAAGGGAGAGCAGCGATATTTCGCCATTCAGCGCGCGTCCGATCAGCTACAAGACTTCGCGCCCGATGTGGAACCCGTTTCTGACGCAACGGCCAAGCCTGCCGGCGGAGGACCCGCTGCGAACGGCAAGAAACGCTCGTCACGCTCCCTCCGGACGACGAAGCATGGCGAGTACGCCTTCAACGGCAACGTCCGGCAGATTCGCTCGCGAGACACCGAATCCCTGAATCTTCTGCCGAAGTCGCAACTCGCAGGCAGCGATCTGCTCTGTTTCGACCAAACGTATCTTCACGCGCAGTACCGCACGCTTCCCGACGTCTTTGATAAGGTTGACTCGCGAGCGAGCTGGCGGCTGCCGGACGCCCTTGACGGTGACGACGTTCATATCCGCCCGAATCGTGAGGATGTCGATGGGCGCGCCTGTGCGGTGGTCGAGCTTCCGGATCGGCAACAAGGTGTTTTGGTGTGATCCGGAACTCGGTTATGCCGTGCGGCAGTGGGAAGGTCGCACGCCTCAGACGAACATCCTTTGCAATCGATATCACTTGCGGGATTACCGCCAGGTTGCGCCCTCGGTTTGGCTCCCGTTTGAGATTGTGCAGGAGGCATGCGCTCCACAGGCGCCGGAGGAGTACCGGAACCGGCCCTTGATGACCTACACCGTCCGCGTGACGCGCCTGCAAGTCAACGACGTTCCTGATGCCACGTTTACGTTGGAGGCGCCACCGGGAACACGGGTCGCCGATCGCACGATCGCCGGCCAGGACCAACCGGTGATGTACCGCATGCCTGCCGACCCGTCGAAGATCCCCGCCGCCATCGCGGAGGCGTTGGCGCGGCGAGCAGAAAGACTCATCGATCCACCGCGGCGCAAGTGGGTTCTGATCGCAGTGGGAGTGAATGTCGTCGCCCTTCTCGCAATGGCCTGGCTTCTTCGGCGCCGGAGGCGAGTGCGGCCAAGGTGAACCTCGCAATGAGTGAAATCAGCGAGATGTCTGGACGCCCCTCGCCGTCAAACGAAGACGCGCCGACTGGTACTACCGCATCGGCGGGCGGGAGCGCGGTCCGCTGACGCTCCTACAATTGACGGAGCTTGTGGCCTCCTCCGGCGACGTGGCCCGTGAGATCGAGGTGCGGCAACATCCGGACGGGGAATGGGTCCCCTACGCATCGATCGACGCGGCGACCGCCAAACGGCTCCGAGACGATCGGTCCGACTCGACACCGCCCCGAGTCGCCGCCGCTCGCGGCCAAGACGCCGACCGTTTTGGAACCGTGCCGTCCGCTTCAACTCGGCCGGCGCGAAAAACGTCTTTCCGCGAACGCCTCCGCTGGGACTGGCCGATCGCCGCCGGCGTCCTCGTTTGGGCGATCATCAACGTCGTGCTGTGGAACGTCCTCGATCCCCGCCACAGCACAGAACACAAATATTTTCAGGCGATCGCGGACGCGGCGCGAAAGGCGCACGATGCCCACGCACAGGGGCTCGACGCAGCGGCTCGCGGGCGGATGGCCGCTTCGGTCGTCCAATCGATCAAACCGATTGTCGACGATCTCAAACGGACCGCCAATGCTGCGGATCCGATTCGGCAGCATCTCCTCTGGGCCGCCAAGGATCAGCTTCCGAAACTCTTTTCGGCCAACGGAAAGGAACTTGACGAATGCGAAGGCATTTTTCAAAGACACATGTACGAAGCGGGGCGACGCCTGGGAATCGACGTCTCCCGGCCGCCGACGTCCGTAAAGATTCCCTGATCGCGCAGCCCAACTCGGCCCGCCGCGGCGGCTTCACGCTCATCGAGCTGCTGGTGGCGATCGCCATCATCGGCGTGCTGATTGCGTTGCTCTTGCCGGCCGTGCAGGCGTCACGCGAAGCCGCGCGGCGGACGCAGTGCAAAAGCAACCTCCGCCAATTGGGGATCGCCTTTCACAGCTATGCCGATGTGGCTCGCCAGTTGCCCCCGACCTATGTTGCGGTGCGAAATTCGATCTTGCCGCAGTTCCTCGGCATCCAAGGTGCGTATGACGACGCGAACATCCATACCTACGGCGAGTTCCTGCTTCCCTTACTGGAGCAAAATGCCATTTACAAGCAGATCAATTTCACGCAGCCCTATTTCGCGCCGGCCGATCTGACGTCGATCGGTCTGCCCAACTACACCGCGAACAACCAGGCCGCCGTGGCTCAGGCGATTTCGACTTTTCTCTGCCCATCGGCCCCGCGCACGGCGAATCCCTATAGCGGCACCTGGAACGATCTCGGTATCCCCGTTGCCTTTCGAGTGGGCGGCAACGACTACGGTCCCAGCAACGGCATCGCGCGAGTGCCCGGCGGACTCCTCGATTTCGCCCCGGTTCAGGCCGGCTCCCCCATCGAAGGGGCCATGTCGAATAACCTGCCGAGCACGAAATTCCGCGACATCACCGACGGCACGACGCAAACGGCCCTGATGTGGGAGATCGCGGCCCGTCCCGATCTGTATCAAAAGGGGACGAAGACGGGAACCACGACGGGTGGCGGCTGGACCGACGTGCTCAACGCCGAGAACTGGTTTCAGGGCTCGAACCCCGACGGCACCGGCCCGGGCCCCTGCGCCATCAACTGCACGAACGCCGCCGAGACCGGCGTGTACAGTTTCCATCCGAACGGCGTGCAAGTCCTCTTGGCCGACGGCTCGGTGCAGTTCTTGAACGAGAACTGCGACATCGGGATCTTCGTTGCGCTCGTCACGATGCAGGGAGGCACCAACGTTGCGCCCTTCACCGATTAGGGCGGCTCAAGCGATCGACGCACGCAGCCGCGTGCCCGCGAACGGGCCATCAGGCGCCGAGTTGTTGGGCCAGGTCGACGAGGCTTGTGCTAACGAGGTCAAAATCGCCCTGCCGGGCTTTGTCGGGCGGGTGACGTGGCGGGTCACCGTATTCGTGCGGGCGGTAAATGAAGCCCGTTCGCAGGCCATGGCGATGGGCGGCTTGGAGGTCGGAAACGTGGGCCGCGCACATCATCACCTCATCGGGCTTCAGGTCGAGATAGTACGGCGCGGAGCGGTACGTTTCGGCGTCAGGCTTGTAATGCTTGACGAGTTCCGCGCCTAAGATCGCGTCCCATGGCAAACGACCAAATTTGGCCAGCTCCGTCATCAGGGCAATGTTGCCGTTGGACAGGGGGGCGATGATGTACTTCCGCTTTAAGCGGGTGAGCCCCTCCACGGAGTCAGGCCACGGATTGAGCCGGCGCCACACGTGGATCCACGAAAGCTTTTCTTCCTCAGAGAGCCCTTTGATCTGGAACTCAGCGAGCAGCTCTTCCAGGATCATCCGATGCAGGTCATCCAGGCGCGTCCATGGCAGCTTTCCCGTGCGAACCTTTTGCATCGCGGGTTGATAACCAAGGCGCCAGCGATCGGTAAATTCGGCCCAGTCGATGTTGAGCCCCTTCTCGCATCCCCACGTCATCCCCTCGGCAATCACCGAAGCACGCCAATCGACGACCGTCCCGAAGACATCGAAGACGAGTGCTTTCACGTTGTGCATTGCATGCAACCTTACGCCTGGGCGTCAATCGCCCTTGCCGCCATCGATTCAGAAAGCGGCCGACATCCCGCCGTCCGAGCGCTCAGTTACCGAAGCACCGGTTGCAAAATCATTCCTGGTGCAGTGCGGCCGCCGGGCTGTCGCCGGCGTCGCGGGTGAACAAGGTGCGCAGGGCTTCCGGAGCACTGTTTTTGACGAAGAATCGCACGCTGCCGTCGGCCATGAGGGCCAGGAATCCGTCGGGGCGCAGATCGCCCAAGCCGGCAACCGGATGCTCGGGATCAAACGGCAAATCGTCGGGCCGGGTCCAGACCACATCGCGATCGGCATCCGCCTCGACGAGCAGGATCGTCGCGGCCGTGCCGTCTGCGATCTGACTCATCGCGATTCCTTTGGTTCCTTCAAAGCACGTCCCTGGGCCGACCGGAGCGAGGTACATCGTTTTGCCCGACTCGTCATGATTCGGGTTTTTGTAGATGTTGGGAATGCGGTCGATCAGCTTCTTGTTGTGCGGGCTGTCCCACGGCTCGTCGAGCTTGAATTGTTTGTAGAGGCCGCCTTCCTCGAGGTACGGGAGCAATTCCACACGCCAACTCAAGAGTGGCTTCGCCTGCTTATCGAAGATCGCGCGGGCGGGAAAATGTCCGTGCGCATCGTTGTAGGCGTGCATCGCCAATGCGATCTGCCGGAGATTGTTCCGCGACATCGTGCGCCGGGCGGCTTCCCGCGCGGCCTGGACGGCGGGCAGCAGCAACGCCGTCAAGACGCCGACCGAGGCGGCCGAACTCATCATCGGCCCGTGACCCGACACGACGAGCCGGTCTTTTTTGCGCACGGGGCGAAGCGCGTCGACAATGACTCCGCTGACTCGCCGCACGTATTGGGCCGTTGCCTGTTCGACCGGGTCGTCGGTGAATCCTTTTTCGATCCGCTCTACGATCATGCGACGAGCCGCCTCGAGGCTCTGGTTGACGATCCGCTCGAGATCGTTGGCATCCGCCTCGCTCGCCGTCGAGAGGGCCAGCGCAATCGACATCTCCGGCGTCAGCGTCCAATCGAGTTGAACGGCCGAAACGAGATCGGGAATCTTTTTGAGGTCGACTAAGTCGAGGGGCAACGGGAGGCCCTCGATTTGGCGATTAATCAACTCGCGGATGGGACCAATCTCGACGACCAACAAGACGTCGGGATCGCCTTGAGCTTGCGCAGGCGATCTTTGAGTTTGCTCTGAGCCGGCCCCTTCTTGTTTTGCAGCATCCGCCGCAAAGTTGGCTCCATGGCGACGATCAGCGTGCGATCGTCGGCCAAGTAGACGCTGAGGCCCATCGGTCCGAGCGCCCGTCGGTACGAGTGCCCCTCGAGGCGGGCCTCCGTCGTCTGCGACTTGAGAATCGGAAGCAGGTCAGCCGCCACGTGCGGCTTGTTAAAGCGGATCACCGCGCCGGCCCCCGGCAGAGGGTTCGGAGGCTCGACGATCACGACGACGCTCTCGACGTCGACCGGATCGAAGCCGAGGTATTTCTTGCCGGCGGCCGTGACGATCTCGATGGGGAGCAACTGCATGTTGGGCGCGGTGAGGACGCGTCGCGGATGAAGCACCAGTGCCGCAAACGAATCGGCCGGGACGTAGCTGAGATCGACGGCCGCCGCCGACCCCGCCGTCGCGGTCTTTGCCGTCGATTCCTGGGCCCGGCAGAGCGACGAGACCAACATCGCCGCTGACAGAGCGACGGCGCACAACGCAAAGCGCAACGGCTGGACCATGTGTGCCTCCCGAACTCGAACCCGCTCCCGGTCGGGCAAACGGTGCCCCGATCGGATTAGACGCCGAAAAGAAGCAAAAACGCGTGGCTCATCGTACTCGCGCGCAAGGGCCCTCACAAACAGAATTTCCGCATCCGATGCGCGAGGCGACGTCTCCGGCTCATTTGCCGAAGCCGACGCGGCGGAGGTAGTTGATGCTTTCGCGGGCGGCCGTTTGCAGATCCGGATGGCGGTAGACTTTGACCGAGGCGAAGCCGTCATAGCCGATTTGAATGAGGGCCCGGCCGACCGCGGCAAAGTCGATGTGCCCCGTGCCGAAGAGACGCCGTTATTTTCGCAGAGATGGACGTGCCGCAGCGCCGGGCCGCAATCGAAGATCGGCTCGGTCAGCGACCGCTCTTCAATATTGAGGTGGATCGTGTCGACCATGGGCCGCACGGCGGGGGATCCGATCGCCTGGATGAGCGACCGCACTTCGGCCACCGTATGGTTGAAGCCGACTTGCAGATGGTTCACCGGCTCGATGACGAGATCGACACCGGCGGCGCCCGCCTTCTCGGCGACTTGCTTCAGGCCTTCGATAATCCGCGCGTTGGCCCGCTCGGTGTCCGGCTCGTCGCGCCGCTGTCCCTGCAACAATCCCACGACGAGGATCGCGCGAAACCGGGCGGCGATGGGGACGTAGGAGATGAGTCGCTCGACCGTCCGCCGGCGGACCGCCGCGTCAGGTGACGAGAGACACAGTCCGTCCGCATACGCTTCGCCTGTGAGGAATGAAGGGATCGCCAGTCCGGTCTCCTCAGCCATCGCATGCAGGTCCTCGGGGTCAATTCCCAAGGGCTCGGTGATATTGAGCTCGACCCCGTCGTAGCCGCACGCGCGGATGCCGCTGAACACGCTCTTGAGTTTCGCGGGGGATTCGAACGCCGTGAGGCGAGGCAGCAGGATGTAGCTGAGGTGGATCATGTTCAAGAAACCGTCGAGAGATGCCGCTATGCAACTTTAAAAATGGTAAGTCGACTATCGAAGAGAAGGATGAAGGCGGAAGGATGAAGGATGAATGGAAAGGCGCTTTTTTCATCCTTCATCCTTCATAATTCATCCTTTTACTGTTCTCCCGAGCCGCGATTCACCTTGTGCTGAATTTCGATCACCACCCGGACGACGTTGGTGAATGCTTGGTTGCTTACCCGCAGCAGATTGAGGCCGACGGCCAGGAGCACAACTGTGCCGAGCGCCATCACGACGGCCAGATAGTGTCCGCTCACTCCGGTGTAGACAGAGAATGCGACGAGGCCGACCATCCAGGCTCCGACAACTCCTTTCACGAGCAAGAGCGCTGTGTCGAGCGCGTTGAGCTCATCAACCAGGCCCGGTTCGCGCGGGTCACTTGTTCGACGAGGCGCCTCGCGCGCGTCGGAAGCAGCCGCTTCGGTGAGTTCGGCGAAGATCTCTCGCGACTGGGTGTCGATCGGCTGTTCCGAGCCGTTGCTCTTGGCTCGCGGCTTGCCCGACGGCAATCCCATGTGGATTGCCTTTTTTGGCGTCACGACGACAGGGGTCGCCGACTCGCGATAGAGCGCCGGGACAAACTTGATGGTGAACGTCTTGCCGCAGGTCAGGCACTTGTGGACCCGGCCGGCATATTCGTCCGGAACCTCGTCCGTCACGAAACAGTACGGACATTGCGCATTGACCATAAGGTCTCCCGGCCCGCTCGAGGCCCATCATACCACCGTCGTCGCCGTTGACGATGCCTAGGGCGGGCGCAGCCGTCAAGTGGACAGCTCTGGGAGATTCTCAAAGAAGCGCAGCGCTTCGGGGTTGGCGAGCGCTTCGATATTTTTCGGCCGGCGGCCGTGCAGGCAGTCACGCACGGCCAGCTCCACGATTTTGCCGCTGCGCGTGCGGGGGATGTCGGCCACGGCGACGATTCTTGCCGGCACGTGCCGCGGACTGGCGTTCTTGCGAATCTGGTCCTTGATCCGCTGACGCAGCGGTTCGTCGAGCGCCAGTCTGGCGCGGAGCTTGACGAACAGAACCATCCGCACATCCCCCTGCCAGTCCTGGCCAACGACGATGCTTTCGAGGACTTCGGGGACCTGCTCGACCTGCCGGTAAATCTCGGCCGTGCCGATCCGCACGCCCCCCGGGTTGAGGACGGCGTCGCTGCGGCCGTAAATGATCATCGTGTCGCGTTCGGTGAGCTCGGCAAAATCGCCGTGATGCCAGACGCCGGGGAACCGCTGGAAATAGGCCCGCGAAAAGGCTTTTCCCTCCGGATCTCGCCAGAAGCCGACGGGAACCGAGGGAAAGCCGGCCGCGCAGACGAGTTCACCCTTCTGCCCGACGACGGGTCGCCCCGCGTCGTCGTAGACCAGCACGCGCATGCCCAGGGCCCGCGTCTGCAGTTCGCCGCGGTAGACGGGCGCGGTCGGGTTGCCCGTCGCAAAACAGGCGCAGAGGTCGGTGCCGCCGGAGATATTCGACAGGCAGACGTCGTGTTTGACTTTGGAATAGACGTAATCGTAGCTCTCGCCGCTCAAGGGGGAGCCGGTCGAGAGGATCAGGCGCAGTGCCCGCAGGTCATGGGTTTTGGCCGGTTCGAGGCCGTGCTTGGCGAGCGCCGTCAGGTAACGCGGGCTCGTCCCCAAAACGGTCATGCCTTCCTGCTGCGCCATGTCGAACAGGATTTTCGGTTTGGGTGCCAGGGGCGAACCGTCGTAGAGCAGCACTTCACAGCCGACGGCCAGGCCGCTCACCAGCCAGTTCCACATCATCCAGCCGCACGTCGTGAAATAGAGCATGCGATCGTCGCGCCGCAGATCGCAGTGCAGCACGTGCTCCTTGAGATGCTGCAGAAGGATGCCGCCCCCGGAATGCACGATGCACTTGGGCAAACCCGTTGTGCCGGAGGAGTAGAGAATATAGACGGGATGATCAAACGGCCGCTGCTCGAAGGGGATCGATGCGGGCGCGAGTCGATCGAGCAATTCCGGCCAGAGCCGCGCCCGCTCGAGACCGGCAAGACTCGGCCGCCGTTCGAGGTAAGGAATGACGACGATGTGCTCGAGCGTCGGCAACTGAGAGGCGACGGCCCGCAGCCGCTCGAGCGAATCGAACCGACGCCCTTCGTAGAGATAACCGTCGGCCACGAAGAGAATCTTGGGCTCAATCTGGCTGAAGCGGTCAACAACGCCCTGAGTCCCGAAATCGGGCGAGCACGAGGACCAGATCGCCCCGATGCTGGCGGCCGCCAGCATGGCGATTACCGCCTCGGGCATGTTGGGTATAAACCCGGCGATGCGATCGCCGGCCGTGACGCCCAGGTCACGCAGCGACTGAGCGACGCGGGCCACCTCGTGATGGAGCTCGGCATAAGTGAGCGAACGCTGGAACCCGTTTTCGTTCCAGAAGACGAGGGCCCGCCGATCGTCGTGATAGCGGAGCAAGTTCTCGGCGAAATTGAGCCGCGCCCCGGGAAACCAGCGAGCACCCGGCAACAAATGAAAATCGTCAACCACGCGGTCCCACGGCTGACTAGAGACGACGCCGCAGAACTCCCAGAGCGCGTGCCAGAATTGGTCCGACTTCTCGACCGACCAGCGATAGAGTGCGGAGTAATCTTCGAGCCCCGGTTGCCAGCGCTCACGAACGAAACGCACAAAAGCCGTGAGATTGGCCTTTTCGATCTGCTCCGGCGTCGGTTTCCAGACGGGAGGAACCGTCGTCGCAAGCCCCGATTCGTGCGTATTCATTGGCGGCGAAGCTCCGGCGGAATCCGACGACGTGGCCCGCGCTCACTGCAGGGAACGCTTACGGCCGGCCGCGAACGGTGAATTCGATTTGAACGACGGCAGATGACGGCCTGGCCGGCTGGGGGCGGTTGAGATCAACCTCGAACGGCAGACGGATGCTGTTGCCCGCCCGATCTTCCAGGATCGTGGAGACCACGAGAGAGTAACGGCCGGCAGACCAAGCGACGTGCGGAGTGAAGCTCCAACGAGTCTCTTCGTCGGCGACTTCAACCGCACCGACGAGTTCATTGAGCGTGGCAACCGTTTCTCGTCCCTTGCCAAGCGGGCAGACGCGCAGCACGCGTTCCAACATGGCCCGGTCGAGCGGCTTGGGAAAGCGGACCACAAGCGGGTCGCGTGATTCGGAGGCCGGCGGTTCAATTTTCCAGGTGTTGGGATCGGGTCGGCCGGCTTCGGCCGCGACCGCGCGGAAGGATTTGCGAACCGATTCTTTGAGCGGGCGGCCGTCCGCGTCGGGCCATTTGCCGTCGATCGTCAGCGTGTACGTGCGGCCGGCCACGAGAATGGGCCCTTGCTCCGCGCGCGGCACGAGCCCGCGCTTGATGCGGCCGGGCTCAAACAGGAGCGTGAGACGCGTCCCGTCCGGAGTCCACAATTCCTGCGGCAGTTCGAGAAAAGGCCGGTCGATCTCCGCACCTTTGTCGTCGCGCAAGTGGACATATCCATACGAATTCCCCTGGCTCATCGGCGCAGAAAACTGCACATAGAACCGCAGCACGTTCTCCGGCAACTCGGCGCTCGAAGGAAAGATTGCCGTCACGCGAGTCGGCGGACCGGCCGTGGCGGCCGGAACGACGAACGACTGCGAGAGCCGGATTTCGTTTCCCGGTGCGCCCGGAACGGCCGGCCAATGGAAGACGGCTCGGTATTCGACGCCGCGTTCCAGTGGAAACCGTGGTTTGAATCGAACGACGCGCCCCACCACGGCGTAACTTCCCAGCATGGGCGGAGCGTCGAACTTGCCGGTTGTCGCGACGTAAAGGCCGAAGAAACCCGACCAGCGCGGATCGTTACTGGAGATTCCCTGCAGTTCAGAAAGGAGGGGCACGCTCAGTCCGTGCACCTCAATCGCGCCCTGAGGACTTTTATCGGGCACGAGTACGATCCTCGAAGCTGCATCGGCGTCGGCCCGAACCGCTCCGGCATAAAGCCCTGCCACCGCAACGAGGGCGCTGCAAACAGGGAGAATCCTGCTGAGTCGTGCCGGCTCAGCAGGATTCTCGCGAGGCAATTGCCCAATGCGATCGATCACGGCAGCGGAAGCGTGCGGAGGTGGGCCTGGCCGTGTTCCTCGATCAGGACGATCGCGTTGGCGTCGTCGAGTTGATCGAGCTGCGTGACTCCCTTCCAGTCACTGATCGTTTCGTAGGTTTGGCCTGCCGTGCGACTGCGCACTTTTTTGGTGATCCCTTCGCGCGTCAGAAGACCATCGGTGCTGATCTTCATCACGCCGCGGACGGCGTTGGCGAGCAGAAGGAAGTCTTTGCCATCCTTGCGATAGGCGATGATATCGAGCGGCTGATTGCGGTTGCCGAGTTCGGCGATCGTCGTACCGCGAACCTTGGACCCGGCGCGAAGATCGGAAAGGGGGATGCGGACCAGCGGCGTGCACGTATAGGCAGCAATGATTTGCGGGTTGCCTCCCCAGGCGACCGGCACGAAGGTTCGGACGGGCGATCGCGTTTCCAGCCGGCCGTGGTTGCCGTGGAAGATCTCGATGCTGGCCCCTTTATTAATCTCGGTGAAGGGATAGGGGATCGCGCGGAGGTTGGACGCGAATTCTTCGTTCGACAGCCCGGCGACGATCACCGTGCCGTCGATATAAGCGAGATCGGTAATCGCGAAGTCGCGATTATTCTGCCGGCGGCGGCCCGTGTCGGAATCCTGGTCCTTGGGCGGGTTGGGCAGGACAGCCTTGGTAAAGGCCACGTGGTCGAGCGCGAACTCGCCGACTTTGCCATCCGCCTCGACACGGATCAAAACGGGCTGCGCGTCCGGACCGCGGCCGCGGGAGACCGAAAGGTAAACCTTGCCGCTGGCCGGATTGACGGCCACGTCCTGGATCCGCACTTGCTCGGGGTTTGTTCCGAGCAGCGACGCAATCGTCTGCTTGATGTTGTCGACGTTGATCGACGCCTTGACGCGTGCGCCGTGCTCGGGACCGGCGTCTTTCGTGTCGACGGCGAAGATCGCAGCCCCTTTGGGATCGCCGATAAACAGGACGCCACGCGGGCCGAACGCCAGCGGTCCGGCCGATTTCAGGTCGGGCTTGCCACGCAGTTCACCCTTGGTCACGTCAGCCTGCGCGGCCGACGCCGTCAGCGCAGAGACAAGAGCCACTACGAGAGCACATTTCAGTCGCATCGCAGCTTCCTTTTGCCAGGGAGAAGACCAGGATCGCATCGCGGCTTTCCCTACCAATATGACGCTTACCAAGCGGGCGTCAATCACGAGCGACGCCGAGCGGACGTGAGATCGATATTTCGGTCGGCCTCTCTTGATCTTGAACGGTGATCGCGATCCGAACTGTCCGCTGGAGGGGGCGAAGATTGCGTTTGCCGCCGCGGAAGCCACGTTTCGGGAAGCTGGGGCGAGCGATAAATTGAAAATCCTGGTCGCACCCGATACGGGCCACAAAGTGACCACCGAGCAGCGACAGGCGGCACTCGACTGGCTTTCGACCTGGCTCACCCATCCCTAGAAGCGCCTCTGGCGATGGATAGTAGCCATTGAGAATCACGCCCCATTCGCATAAACTGGCTTTGATTCGACTCACCTTGAGACTGCGTCGATCTCTCCCGCCCGCGTGCAACCTGCACCAGAGAACGAAGCAATGTTCGCTCCGGAACATCCGGCCCTCGCCCGCCGCACGCTTCTGCAAGCCGGCTCCATCGGCCTCTTGGGCCTCGGCATGAACCACATTGCGCCGTTGCGGGCGGCTGCTGCCGGAACTCTGCCGTCGCCAACTGCAAAACGCGTCCTCTACATTTTTCTGTCGGGCGGACTCTCGCAACACGACAGCTTCGACATGAAGCCCGCGGCGCCGGACGAAATTCGCGGCGAATTTCGGCCCATCGAGACCACCACGCCGGGCATCCAGATTTGCGAACATTTGCCCCGATTGGCCCAGCGAAGCCATCTGTGGGCGTTGTGCCGTTCGCTCACGCATCGTTCCAACGATCACTCGGCCGGCCATCACATCATGTTGACCGGGCGTTCCGATCTGCCCAAAGGGTTCAGTCCGCTCGGTCCGCAACCGGGAGACTGGCCGTCGATCGCATCGGTCGCCGGCGCGGTCCTGCGATCGAGAAACAATTTGCCTCCGGCCGCGGTCCTTCCCGATCGACTGATCCACTCGTCAAGGCGCGTCATTCCGGGGCAGTTTGCCGGAATCATGGGCCCGCGCCATGACCCTTGGTTCATCGAGGCCGCCCCCTTCAGCTCGAACAGTTGCGGTGCTTTTCCGGAATACGAATTTAACCACCAGGACCGGTCCAACTTTCAGCGGCGGACGCAATTCGAGGCCCCTTCGCTGTCGTTGCTCGACGGGCTGACTCTCGCGCGGATGACAAGCCGCACCCGGCTCCTGCGGGATCTCGACCGGCAGCGCGGCGAATTGGAAGCATGCGCGAACGTGGAACAATTCGACCGTTATCGGCAGGGGGCCATCTCGCTGCTCACCGACCGGCGAATCCGGGACGCGATTGACATCCATCGGGCGCCTGCCGCCGATCAGGAGCGTTACGGCAAGAACTCGTTCGGCTGGTCCTTGCTGATGGCGCGGCGAATCCTCGAGGCGGGCGTCTCGCTGGTGCAGGTGCATCTCGGCAACGATGAGACGTGGGACACGCACGGCGAGGCGTTTCCTCATCTGCGCGACAAACTCTTTCCGCCGACCGATCGTTCCGTCTCGGCCCTGCTCGACGATCTGCACGAGCGGGGACTGTTGGACTCGACATTGATCGTCATGGCCGGCGAGTTCGGACGCACTCCGAAGATCAGTCACCTGCCGCAGTTCTACAAGCTGCCGGGCCGCGACCATTGGGGCGCCCTGCAGACGGTCTTTTTTGCCGGCGGAGGCGTCCGCGGTGGTGCGGTTGTCGGCTCGTCCGACAAGATCGGGGCCTTTCCCGCGGCGAATCCGAAGACGCCGGAAAACCTGGCCGCGACCATTTACCAGGCGCTCGGGCTGCCCGAGACGTTGACCTGGAACGAACAGAGCGGCCGCCCGCACCAGGTCTACGACGGACCGCCGATTTCGGAATTGTTCTGATCGCGCTCGATCGCGGCGGTTCCCGGCCTCGCGTCGAAGTCATGCGGTCGCGCGGCAATCGGTGAACGTTTGCAGTTTCGCCAACCCCACGCGCGCGGGTATTCTCTTCTTTGTCGGCTCACGACGGGCCACCGTCCAGGAATCGCGAAATGCCGCGGCTTTCGTGCGACCGCTGTCGAGCCCGGCGCGAACGGCGCTCGCTGAAAGGCGTCAAAGGACACACTCGACGCGGGGCGATTGGAAGTTGGAACCAGAGAATCAACAGCCCGAGCCGCGTCGTTCTTCGCAAGAGGTCGAGCAGCACCGGCTCCCGGCGGACCCGAACGAACCGGTCCGAATCGAAAGCGGCCCGACCGACGCCGCGCAACCAGCCGATTCCGAGGGCGTGTCCGTTCCCGTTCCGCAACCTGCGCCCGCCGAGATGCCCCCCGCGTCACGTGCCGAGCGCAAAGCCGGCGACGAGAGCCAGCGGCTCGAAGAGTGGGAAGAACGCCTGGCGACCTTCGAGGCCGACTTGACGGCGCGCCAAATCGAACTGGCCGCGCATCAAGAGGATGTCGAGGCTGAGCGCAAGCGGCTCGCGGAATGGAACAACGAAATCGCAGAACGCGAGGCGTTCTTGCGAGCGGGACGCAAGCAGTTTCAGGCCACTCTCGACGAATTCCACGCGGAGCAGCGGCGGTTCCGGATGGCCGTCGTGGCCGTCAAGGCGCAGCGCATCCGCGCCCGGCGCCGCAAAGAGGAAAGCGTTCTCGCCGCGCAAGACCAGCTCTTCGCCCAGGTCCTCAGTTCTCAAGGCTTCCTGAACGAGGCGCAGGCGAGCTGGTTCGCGCAGCACCGATTCCGAGAGTTCGCGATCGCCAACTACCGGGTCCAAGATTTGCTCGCACTGGGGACCTCCGAGTGGATCTACCAAGCCCGGGACACAAATGACGGATCTCGCGTCGCGCTCAAGTCCGTTCGCCGCGATCGCGTGGCCGATACGGCCGCCGCGCTGCGGCTCGAGCGCGAGGCGCGGATCGGCGGCGAGGTCGATCACGGCAACGTCGTGCGCACCCGGTCCTTCGGCCGGTCCGAGGACGGCACCCCCTACCTGGTGATGGATCTGGTCGAGGGAGTGACTCTCGGCGAATTAATCGCTCTTCATGGAAAGCTGCCCTGGCGCGAAGTGTGCAACTATATCTTCCAAGCGTCGATCGGGCTCAAGCGGCTGCATCAATCGGGAATCCTGCATCGCGACGTGCATCCGTGGAACCTCCTGATCGACCGCAACGGCGCCCTCAAGGTGGCCGACTTCGGCCACGCAAGTGCTCCCTTCCTGGGCGATGCGGCGGGCGATAAACAACCGACGCCTGCCCCGTCGTCGCGGGCCCTCGACTACGCGGCCCCCGAGCTGTTCAACGCGTCGCAGCGGGTCAGTCCGCAGGCTGACATCTACAGCCTGGGCTGCACGTTCTACCATGCGCTGACGGGATCGGTCCCATTCCCCGATCTCGACGCGGCGGGCAAGATCAATGCCCACCGCTCGCAGCCGCCGGCCACAATCCGCTCCCGCGTGGCGCGCGTCCCTTCCGAGGTGGTCGCTCTCGTGCGGAAGATGATGGCGAAGGAAACAATCTTCCGGCTGCCGTTCATGCCCGACGTCACACGGGCCCTGGCGACGCTGGCTACTCCGCAATGGCCCTATTTCGATGAACGGCTGATTTCGGTCGAGCGTGCCTTCGCGGCCCGCGCACGATTGCGAACCGAGGCCCGCAAGATCATCGAACGCCAAAAGACGAACGAGCCGGCCGTGCCGCAGGCGTCCCCCAATCCCCCCGCCCCGTAAGCGCGCTCGCCCGCGTCAGACCTCGTCCTCGGACGGCACGACGAACGGCGACCGGTATTGGCGCGTGAGCATCGCGTTGGCGTCGGCGAGCGAAGGGCTGGCGAAGATCTCCTTTTTCGGGTCGATCGGCAAGTGCTTCCCGAAGCGGAGAATCTTCGTGTTTTGCAGGTTCACCTGGTTCGTCGCCAGATGGTGGCTGAATCGCTCGAACGTCTGCGACGTCTCTTTGTCGCTGGCGAGGCGTTCGGCCGCTTCGCTGCCGCTCATCAAATCACCGAGGCGGTACGAGATGTTGGCCAGGTGGCACAGCGCGCTCGATAGGTGTCCTTCGAGGACTTCGCCGTTCAAGTCCTGGCGCTTGCGGCTGCGGACGGCGCTCGTGAAGTTCTTCCAGTGATCGAGCGTCACGCCGCCGTTGAATTTCTTGATCTCGTTCCCCTTCAGATCGTACGCGGTGGCCGAGCCGTAATCCTCCTCGCCCACGACCACGTACCCGTCCGTGCCGTAAAAGACCGCGCCGATCTTCGTCCCCAGCAGCTTGGGCGTCTTGAGGCCCCGCACCTCGAACACGATCCGCTTGCCGTTGGGATATTCGAGGATCGAAACCTGCGAATTGGCGGTCTGGCCGGCGTCTTCGTAACCGAACCGCCCGCCGTAGCTCAGGACCGAAGTCCCGATGTCGTGCACGTCGAGGCCCCAGCGGCAGACGTCCATCTGGTGAATCCCCTGGTTGCCCAAATCGCCGTTGCCGTAGTCCCAGATCCAGTGCCAGTCGTAATGCAGGCTCTTTCGCGTGAGCGGTTTTTCGGGGGCGGGACCGAGCCACAAGTCGTAGTCGACCGACTTGGGGACCGCGTAAATCCCTTTCGGTCCGATCGATCCCCGCAGTTTGTAGCACAGCCCCCGCGCAAGCTTCACCTCGCCGACTTTTCCGGAGCGGACGAAGTCGATGGCCTCCTTCGCGCCCGAGAGGGATCGGCTCTGCATGCCGGCCTGCACGATGCGATTGTACTTGCGGGCCGCCTGCACGAGCCGCCGCCCCTCCCTCACGTTGTGACTCACGGGCTTTTCGACATACACGTCCTTGCCGGCCTGGATCGCCCAGATCGCCGCCAGGCTGTGCCAGTGGTTCGGCGTGGCGATCGAGACGATGTCGATCGACTGATCCTCCAGCATCTTGCGAATGTCGCGGTAATATTTCGGAGCCTTGTGCGTGTGCTTCTGTACATAATCGACGCGCGCCTTGCCGACGGCCTCGTCGACGTCGACGATGGCCACGATTTCGACATCGGAACCCGGTCGCAGCATCCACTGCATGTGGTCGCGTCCCCGGCCGTTGACTCCGACGCAGGCGACGTGCAGCTTTTCATTGGGGCTGCGGGGGCCTTTGGTCTCGGTGGCGGCCCGAGCCGGCCGCGGCATCGCGGCGAAGGAGGCCGCGGCGGCGGCTAAAGATCGACTGTTCAATAAATTCGCGGCGGGTCTGCCTGGCCATTTTTTGCGACACCCCCAGAAAAGAATCGCGATAATCGACACACACCAGATCCGACTCCACTCTACCGCGGCTCCACTCGGCGGCAAAGCAACCGGCGCACCGCGGTGGAGCAGAAGCCGTTCCGTTGCCGCTCTGGAATCCGCCTTGCAGCCAAATCTTTAGCACCGCATACTGGACGCCCATGAAATGGCGTCGGCCCAATCTCGCTTTGCCCCTCTTCTCGAAAGAGTTGGGCGAGATGGCGCAAAGGCGGCAGACGTACATCGTCCGCGTCGCGTTCACGCTCCTCGTGTTCCTGATGTCGTTGCTGCTCTTCCTCCCCGCATTCCGCGCGGCTCGTCTGTCGCCGTTCGCCGTGCTGGGACAGGGGGGACGGCTGCTCGACGTGATTTACGAAATCGAGTGGTGGGGGCTGTGCCTGTTCGTGCCGGCTCTGGTCAGTCCCACCCTGGCGGCCGAAAAAGAGCGGCAAACTCTCCAGCTTTTGTTTCTCACGCGGTTGGGGCCGTGGACGATCGTGTTGGAGAAGCTCGTTTCGCGGTTCGTTCCCGTGGGAACATTTCTGCTCGTGTCGCTCCCGCTCCTGTTGATGGCCTATCTCTTGGGGGGCGTGACGCAGCATGACGTGGGCTTCGCCGCCCTGGGGCTCGTGGCGTCGGCGTTTCAAATCGCCTGCATCGCCATCTTTTGCTCCGCCTTTTTTGGGACGACGGCGATGGCCCTGGTCGTATCGTACGTCATCACCGCCTTTGTGAGCTTGCTGCCCTATCTGGTTCTGCTCGCTATGGTCCTGTATCAATCGCTCTATCGCGGCATGGTCGGGCACTACCCCGAATTCCTGAAGTGGATCGACGAACCGCAGATGCAGGTCGTTTTGGCGCGGGGCCTGGGAACAACGTCGGGCATCGATCTGATCTGGTACTTCGGGTGGAACCTGGCACCCGGCACGGTCCATCCGTTCCATCGGAATTTCGACGCCCTGATGGTGATCACGGGAATTGGCGCCGCCTTTTTGCTCGCGGCGAGACTGGTTGTCGTGCGGCGGGCCGAGCTCCGTCCCGCGCACCGGTTTCGCCGGTTTCTGCAACTGCTCGATCGCCGCTACGGCTACGTCAATGACCGGCTCGCTTTCGGAATCGTGTTGGGCGGCCGAAGCCACGCCCTTCCCGGTGACCGCCCGGTCGCCTGGCGCGAAAACCGGAGGGGCAATCTCGGGCGGATTCATTACCTGGTCCGCATTGTCCTCTTGCTCGAACTTCCCATTCTGCTGCCGACGGTGACATATATCCTCACGACCCGCGATCTGCGGTTTAGCGCACTTGATTCTTCGGGCTTTTTCTTGTGGCCGATCGCCATCTTGATCGTGACCGTCCGCTCGGCCGGCCTGATCGCCGCGGAAAAGGCGCGGCAAACGCTCGACGTCTTGCTGACGACTCCGCTCACTCTTTCGGCGGTGGCCGGGCAGAAGCTGCGGGGGCTGTGGCGGGTGATGGCGATCGTTTCGGTGCCGATCCTGATCCAGGCGGCGTTTGTCGGATATTTCCACATTTCGGCCTCCAGCCCGCACGCCTCTTACTACGGCGAGCAAGGATTCAACCCGTCACAGAGTGCCGAACTCCATTTCCTGATGGTGGCGCTCAACTTGATCGTCCTGTTGGGCCTGGCCGCTCAATTGGCCTTTCTGTTCGGCCTCAAGGCCCAGACGCAGGGGCGTGCCGTCACCGCCACGCTGGGCGTCTTCGCCGCCTGGTCGGTGATTCCCTTTTTTATTCGCCTCTATGCGAACAGCGACGCTTGGGTCTTGTATCTGAGTCCGATCAGCGGAATCGTGCTCAACGAATTGCCCCAGTTGGTCGGCAGATCGGGTCTGCGTTTCGGAACGGAAACGGGCCGCTTCGGCTTCTACGCCTTGATCCATCTCGGGATTTACGCGGCCATCGCAGCGTACTTGGCCTGGTTCAACCACCGCCTGGCCGGTCGAATTCTGTGCCGCCCGGTAAAGAGCACCACGAACCGGCTTTTCTCCCGCGCCGCCGCACCCTCCTCGAATCCGTCGGCCACCTGAAATAAAAGGATGAAGGCGGAAGGATGAAGGATGACAGTAGTTCCCAGTTTGACTCATGCGTCTAAGTCGACGTAAGGCTTGGAACCATCGTGCAATTGGGCGACCACTTCGAGGGCGATCCATTCGAGCATGCGGCGGAGTCGCAATTTTTCTTGGTGAAGCGTCATCGAATCTCCGTACCCTTCAGCCAGCATGGTTTCGTGAATCCACACCCAGACATTCCGCAGCAGAAGCGCGACCACGACGAATAGCAGCCGCAGATGGGGATCGCGGGTGCAGGTGTAGATGCGCGCCTGGCGGGCTTGGCGGTAGCTCGTCTCGATACCGAAGCGTGTCCGATACAGTTCGCGGATCTCCCGTGGGGAACCGCTGACTCGCCAAGCGGCAAACAGGAGCTTTTGTTGCTTGTGTTTGCCGTCTTTGCGGTTCTTGTGAGTCCGGTAGGCCACATAAACCGAGACTGTCACCGACTGCTTCTTGTTCTTCAACGTGTGCAAGTAGCATCCGACGTTCTGACGTCGGATCCAATGCAGGCCCCGGAGTTTCCGCCGCTTCTTGGGGATTCGTCCCCGAAACATCACCGGCATCACGAAGGGAATCTGTTGCTCTTGTAAAAACCGCGTGACGGTGACGTTGAAGAAGGCGCGATCCAACAAAAAACGTCGGATTTTCAGCTCTTTTGCGCGGATTGTCGCCAGCAGGCGATTCAACGCCGTGACCGTCGTTTCGTGTCGCCGCACCCAGGTGGCGGCCAAAGTGTAGCGCACTCCGTGGGAGACAATGCAGGCGGTGGCGTAGGCATGGAATTTTGTGGTTCCCTGTCGCGGCTTGCCGTAGTAAATCTCGTTGCGGCTGCGCTTCGGCTCCCCGTAGTAAGGCACCAAGTGCCAGTCGATCGCCACTGTCCAAGCGCGACGCTGGAGGCGCCGCGGCAGATGATCCGTCAGCGCAGCATTCAACCGCTTCTCCAGAACCCGAAGCGTCTTGGGCAGTCCCGCCTCCAACGCGCCCATCACGCTGGTGTCCGACGGAGCGTTCGCCAAATCCCGACAGGCCGCGAACACCGAGATCGTTTGCGCGGCTGGCGCAAGACGATGTTCCAGACAACCGTCGCCGTACATTTCGGCCCTCGATCCTTCAACTGCATCGAGTTGATCAGCCAACTCAGGGCCCACTGATGAACCTCGCTACTCGATATGGTATTTCTGTTCCTTGAACGCATGAGCTCCCTCCTTGGGCTTCTGGTTCTCTACACAAACCAGTCTGAGGAGGGGCCTTGCGTTCCTCAACGTCAACAGGCCGACTTGGAACTACTGGATGAAGCAAAGGCTCTTTTTCATCCTTCATCCTTCATCGAGAGTTGCCGCGAATTCTTCAGCATTCCATACTGGACGTTCATGAAGCCGCGCCTGTCCTCTCTCGCATTGCCCCTCTTCGCCAAAGAGCTGAGCGAGCTGGGACAAAAGCGGCAGACGTACGTCGCCCGCGTCGGCTTCGCTCTCCTCGTCTTCTCGATGTCGGCTCTTTTCTGCCTCCCGCTGTGCCGCGCGGCCTCCACGGCGCCGCTCAGCGTAATGGGTCATGGTTGGCAGCTGCTCAACGTGATTTACGAGGTCGAGTGGTGGGGCCTGTGCCTGTTCGTGCCGGCCCTCGTGAGCGGGGCGCTCGCCGCCGAAAAAGAGCGGCACACGCTGCAACTCTTGTTTCTCACGCGGTTGGGGCCGTGGACAATCCTGTTGGAGAAGCTGCTGTCGCGGTTCGTGCCGGTGGCCACGATTTTACTCGTGTCGCTTCCACTCCTGCTGATGGCCTACCTGCTGGGGGGCCTGACCTTGAGGGACGTCGAATTTGCCGCCCTGGGACTGGCGGCGACCGCGTTCCAGGTCGGCTGCGTCACCCTCTTCTGTTCCGCATTTTTTGGGACGGAGGCCATGGCCCTCATCGCGTCGTACGCGATTTCCGCCATGATCTGCTTTTTTCCCTATCTGGTGCTGTCGGCCCTGGTCACGCTGCAGACGATTTGTCGCGACGTCCTGGGGCATCCTCCGGCGTTTTTGCACTGGATCGACACTCCGCAAATGGAGTCCGTCTTGAGGGGAATGAGCGCAGTAACGGGGATCAACCTGTCGTTGTATTTCGGGTCTCACCCGGGCACCGTCCGTCCTTTCCATCGGGATTTCGGCTCCCTGATTGCGATCACGGGGATCGGCGTCGCCTTTTTGATCGCCGCGAGACTGGTCATTGTGCGGCGGGCCGATCTCCGCCCCGCGCACCGAGTTCGCCGGTTTCTGCAACTGCTCGATCGCGGCTTCGGATGGGTCAATGACCGACTCGCCTTAGGCATCACGTTGGGGCGAGCCGGCGGACTTCCCGGCGACAGCCCCATCGCCTGGCGCGAGAGCCGCAGGGGCAATCTCGGACGGATTCACTACCTGGTCCGCATCCTGCTCGTGCTCGAGCTTCCCATCCTGGCGCCGACGATCGCGTACGTCCTCACGACCCACGATCTGGAGTTTCGCGGGCTCGGCTCTTCGGGATTCCTGTTCTGGCCGATCGCGCTGTTGATCGTTTCAGTGCGGTCGGCCGGCCTGATCGCCGGGGAGAAGTCGCGGCAGACGCTCGACGTCTTGCTGGCGACTCCGCTTTCCCTCTCGGCCGTCGTGGGGCAGAAGCTGCGCGGCTTGTGGCGGGTGATGGCGATCGTGTCGGTGCCGATCCTGATCCACGCGGTCCTTGTTGGCTATTTCCACATTTCGGCCCATCCGCGCGACTCGTATTACGGCCAACAAGGTTTCAGCGCGTCCCAGAGCGCGGAATTCCATTTCATCGTGGAGGCGCTGTACTTGATTGTGCTGTTGAGTCTGGCCGCGCAGTTGGCTTTCCTGTTCAGCCTCACGGCCAAGACACAGGGACGCGCCGTGACCATCACGCTGGCCGTCTTTACGGCCTGGTCGGTGATTCCCCTCCTCGTCCGCGACAAAGGAGGCTACGGGGACATTTGGGGGGAGGCCTGGGTAATGTATTTGAGCCCAATCAGCGGAATCGCGCTGAACGGACTCTTCAGTACCAACTTCTGGTGGCGCCTGCATTTCGGGACGGAGACGGGCCGTTTCGGCTTCTACCTCTTGATCCATCTCGGGATTTACGCAGCGATCGTCGCGTGCCTGGCGTGGTTCAACTACCGCCTGGCCGGCCGCGTTCTGTGCCGGCCGGTGAAGAGCACCGCGGGCTGGATTGCTTCCCGTGTCGCAGCCCCGTCCTCGCATCCGTCAGCCGCGTGAATTGCCGCGGGCCGGCCCGCCATCGACGCGCGATCAGTTCATATTAAAGCGCCCCGTGTTTGTAACGAACGGCGCGACACAGCGCCAGGTGGCACTGCTGAGCCGCTTCGGATCAGCAGTGTTCTTGCGAGCGTCCTTGTGCTTTCGAGAGCTCCGCTGGTCCTCGAGTCACGAAAAAGTTGCCGCAAGGCCCGCTGCCGGACGTGTTGCAATTTTGGTCCATGAGTAATTCGAGAAGAACACTGCTAACCGGAAGCCGTTTAGCAGTGCCACCAGCCGCGGGCCGGCCCGCCATCGACGCGCGATCAATTCATATCAAAGCGCCCCGTGTTTGTAACGAACGGCGCGACACAGCGCCAGGTGGCACTGCTGAGCCGCTTCGGATCAGCAGTGTTCTTGCGAGTGTCCTTGTGCTTTCGAGAGCTCCGCTGGTTCTCAAGTCACGAAAAAGTCGCCGCAAGGGCCGCTCTCGGACGTGCTGCAAAGTTGGTCCATGAGTAATTCGAGAAGAACACTGCTAACCGGAAGCCGTTTAGCAGTGCCACCAGCCACCAGACCGTGCGCCGCCAGGTGGCACTGCTGAGCCGCTTCGGATGAGCAGTGTCCTTGCGAGCGTCCTTGTGCTTTCGAAGGCTCCGCTGGTTCTCGAGTCACGAAAAAGTCGCCGCAAGGGCCGCTCTCGGACGTGTTGCAATTTTGGTCCATGAGCGATTCGAGAAGAACACTGCTAACCGGAAGCCGTTTAGCAGTGCCACCGGCCACCAGCCCGCGCGTCGTTCGAAGACCGCCGGCGTAAAGCCGGCGGCTCGTAGGAACGGCGCGACACAGCGCTGTAGTATTAGCCTCAAGCAACTTTGGTCTCGTTCTCGTCCCTCGCGGCCTCGCCAATGCTGGAACGATTTCTGTCGTGGCTCTTGCGGAACGTACATGCCGGGCAGCACAAGCTCGCCTGGAACGACCCGGTATTCGCCGCGGTACCGGCCTCGATTGTCCTGTCGAGCTCCGCGTTCGCCAGTGGCGAGACGATTCCGCAATGGTACGCGGGCCGCGGTGCAGGCGACAACGTGTCGCCACCGCTTGCCTGGTCAAACGTCCCGCCCGAGGCCGCCGAACTGGTCTTGATCCTGGAAGATCCCGACGCACCGATGCCGCGCCCCTTCGTCCATCTGATCGCCACGGGGATCGATCCGCAAACCGACGGCCTGAGCGAAGGGGCCCTGTCGAACTCCGAGAAGCCGGCCGGATTGCACCTCGGCCGCAACACGGCGGGCCGCGCCGCCTATATGGGTCCGCGCGTTACGCGGTCACGGGCCGCATCGGTACGTCTTCCAATTGTTTGCGCTCGACAAGCGGCTCAACTTCGACAACCCGCCAAAGCTCGCGGACCTGAAGAAAGCTATGCCAGGCCACGTCCTAAGCCGAGGCCGCCTCGACGGCTGCTTTCGGCGTGATTGATCTTCTTCGCGCAAGGTGCTCCTCGACTTAGTTTCGCAGTCGAAGCGTGAACTCACCTCTTTGCCGACCATGGAGTCCCCAAACAAAGTCGATCTTGTCACCGAGATCGTCACTCGTGATTGTCCCGTGATTGTCGCCGCCAACTTTGCCTCTGATGGCTCTCACGTCTTTGGCAAACCAGTCGACCTTGCCATCTTTTACAGTGCCCTTGATCATTCGCGTAATGTTTGGACCGACCTCGAACCTCGCTCGAAACATCGCACCTTTCCTCTCTATGACTGTCAGAACGTGCCTCGGGTTGTCACTGAACCAGATGGACTTTGGCTGGAAAGGGTCTCTGGCATCGATTGGCGTTGAGGTCGCGCCCTTGTTTGGCACCGACGCAGACGGATTCTGGGGCGATAACTCCTCAATCTCGATCTTCCGGAACTCGACGCGCGTCCGCGGTGTGTGTTGCTGCAGGGCGATATAGCCGCTGGAGAAGCGCCTCGTGTCGTCGGTGTATTCGGCGGTGATTTCGCCGTCGGTCTTGATGACAAAATGATTCCCGCGTGCCAGGACTTCTAAAACGATCCACCTCCCGGCTGGCGGCTCTGGCACGCGATTTCGAATCAATGGTACACGGAGCGTCGGATCGTCGAGGATGAACGCGCCCAGCCGCCGCTCGTCGAGCTTGGCGTTGTAACCAACCAGCCAGCGGGGTCGGTCCGCAGGCTGCGCGGGGCCAAACACCGCTCGAAAATAGACGCCGCTGTTTCCTCCCTCGTTAATTCGCGCCTCCACGCGCAGGTGGAAGTCCTTGAAATCGCCACGCTCGGTATAGAGGTGGCTGGTCAGGCCCGGTCCGGAACCAACGAGGATGCCGTTTTCAACCCGCCAGTTGCCGGGCTGACTGGGATGCGTCTTCCAACCGGTCAGGTCCTTGCCGTTGAACAGCGGCACGAAGTCTGCATCGTCGAGCGGCTTCGGACTGGGCGCGGCCGCCAATTGCTTGATCGCGAGATTACGGAAGCGAATTGCGCTTCCGTGATCCTGCAGCAGAATCGGTCCTCGAGTCCCAACGTCTCGGAAGCGGGCGCCTGCGGAGGGGGCCCCAAACCGTCGTTTTACAATCACGGGAACTCCGTTGTGGACGACGGTCAGTTCACCGTGTTTTACGATCGAGGAGGCCGCAACGCTCCGAGGAGCGTGGAAGGTAATGTCAAAAGTTTGCCACTCGTTCGGCGGTCTGCAGGCATTGCGCGAGGGGCCGATCGCTCCGTAGAGCGCGGCGCAGGCACGCTCGGCAGGCTGGAAATTGTCATACGAATCGAGGATTTGGATCTCATAACGCCCCAGGAGAAAAATTCCGCTGTTGCCCCTCGCCTGACCCTTCCGGTCGGCGTAGAGCGGAATATTAAACTCTGCGTGCAGTTGGAAATCCGGCCCAAAATCTTGGGTCGTCATAATGTTTCCCTGACCCGGTACGACCTCCAGTTCACCGTCGAATACCCTCCATGCAGCGGGTTGCCCGTTGCTCCCAATCCATCCGTGCAGATCCTTGCCGTTGAACAGCGGCACGAAACCGTCGGGTGCCGGGGCTCCAGTCGCGCTCTCTGCCGGCAGCTCTTTGATCTCGATCTTGCGGAACTCGACCACGGTTTGGGGATTGTGTAGCTGCAGTCCAATAGCGCCCGCGAAGAAACGGCGATCGGAATCGTAGTAGTCAACCGTGGTGATTCCATTGACCGTAACGACGATGTGGTTTTTCACGGCAATCACGTCCATGTTGAACCAGTCGCCCGCGGGAACAAGCGACTCGCCATACGCCACGATGACGTTGTTCGACTGCGGATAGAGGCTTCCTGTTTTGTTGGGGTCCCTATGCGTGCTGTTGATCTGAGCCTCGTATCGACCACCGGAATTCGGCTGGACGCGGAAAAAGACGCCGCTATTACCGCCGTCGTTGATCCGCGCTTCGACACGCAGATGAAAATCTTTGAAGTCCGCCCGTGAGGTGAACAAATCGCTGACCCGCTGTCCGGACCCCGTCAGAATCCCGTTTTCCACGCGCCAATTGTCGGGCTGGTCGGGGTTTGTCTTCCAGCCGGTCAGGTCCTTGCCGTTGAACAGCGGCACGAAGCCGTCGGTTGCCTCGGACGGCGCTTCGGCCACGCTTGCTGCCGGCAGCTCCTTGATCTCGATCTTGCGGAACTCGACCACGGTTTGGGGATTGTGTAGCTGCAGTCCAATAGCGCCTGCGAAGAAATGGCGATCCGAATCGTAGTAGTCAACCGTGGTGATTCCATTGACCGTAACGACGATGTGGTTTTTCACGGCAATCACGTCCATGTTGAACCAGTCGCCCGCGGGAACAAGCGACTCGCCATACGCCACGATGACGTTGTTCGACTGCGGATAGAGGCTTCCTGTTTTGTTGGGGTCCCTATGCGTGCTGTTGATCTGAGCCTCGTATCGACCACCGGAATTCGGCTGGACGCGGAAAAAGACGCCGCTATTACCGCCGTCGTTGATCCGCGCTTCGACACGCAGATGAAAATCTTTGAAGTCCGCCCGTGAGGTGAACAAATCGCTGACCCGCTGTCCGGACCCCGTCAGAATCCCGTTTTCCACGCGCCAATTGTCGGGCTGGTCGGGGTTTGTCTTCCAGCCGGTCAGGTCCTTGCCGTTGAACAGCGGCACGAAGCCGTCATTCTTTGGCGGCGGGCTTGCCGGAGTGACGGGCGGAGCAGCCGCCACCGTACGGGGAGAAGGCCCTTTCGGTTCGGCCGGCACCGTGCCGGCGTTTTTCACCTTCTCGGTGCCGGCGATCGTCGGACGGGGCTCGCCTTCCAGGTCGGCCAAGAGTTTGTTATCGACGAGCCGCACCGTGAGCCTCTTCGTTTTGTCCTTGGCGAGCGTGAAGCCCTTGGTGACGGTTTCCAGACCCGCATAGCTGACTTTGACCGATTGGTCGCCCGGCTCGACTTGAATCGACTGCTCGCCGGGAACGTTGATCGTCGCGTGCCGATCGTTCACCTCAACGGTGATGCCGGGATCCTTGGCGTCGATCACGATCGCCGTCTTGTTGTTGCCCAAGGAAATCACAATCACGCCGTACATGCCGGCGAAGACGGCCAGGCCGAAGGCTAGGACGCCCCACGGAATCCAGCCCCCTTCGTTCCAGGGCTGGGTGAACTTCCGCAAGATGCCGATCCGCGCCGCCGCTCCATTTCCATAACCGGCATACTTCTCCTGAATGGCCTTTGCCCGGTGATGCCCCGGCTTGATCGTGAGCAGTGCTTCGGCCTTCCTGAGGGCCGCTTGCCAATCTTTGAGCCGAACGGCCTCGTCGATTTCACAAATCAGGAAGGCGATTTCGTCGACTTTCTCACGCGCCTGCTCCAAGAGCGTCTGGAGCGCCGTGTTCCGCCGATCCTCCGGAATCCGCTCGATGATCTGGATCATCTGGTCATAATCGCGGCGGCGCAGGCATTTGCGGACCGGCTCCTCGATCGAGGTCACGTCGCTTGGGCTGATCGATCTCTGATTGAGAGATTGCCCAACCTGCGATGCTCCGGCCTCCGCGCTTGTTGGACGTGGTGCTGCAGGCGGCCCGCTGACTGTCGGCGACTTCTCGACAGCGATCGGCGTGGGGACTGGGGCGGCGGCCGGGTTTTTTACAATCGTCGCCAACTCATCGGCGACCGCCTTCATCGACGGAAATCGCTCCGAAGCTTTTTTCGCCATCATTCGCAGGCAGACCGTTTCGATCCGCGGATCAAGGCCAGGCCGCAACTCGCCCGGCGGGGTCGGGCCCTTGGTGATGATTTGCGCCAGCACGTTGACCACCGACCCGCGGAAGGGCAACTGGCCGGTGAGCATCTCGTACAGGACCACGCCCAGGCTGTACTGGTCCGAAGCCGGGCCGACGCTCTCGGGGTCCCCCTCGATCTGCTCGGGCGACATGTAGGCCGGCGAGCCCAGGATCACGCCACTGTGCGTGAGGCTGGCCTCTCCCTCCGCGCGCCGTTTGCGGGCCAGGCCGAAGTCCATGATCATCGGCTCGCCCTGCTTGTCGACCATGATGTTGGCCGGCTTGAGATCCCGGTGCACGATCCCACGGTCGTGTGCCTGCTGCAGCGCGCGGGCCAGCTTGTACACGGCGATCAGAATGTGCCGTTCGTTCTGCAGCTTGCCGTTCTTAATCAGGTCGGAAAGCGACCGCCCCTCGATGTAAGCCATCGAGATGAAGTGCTTGCCGTCGATTTGGCCGACGTCATGAACCGGGCAGATATTGGCGTGCCGTAGCGTGGCGGCGGCCTCGGCCTCTTGGTAGAACCGCTTGAGCAGTTCGCCGGTCGGATCCTCCTCGAGATGCGGCGTTTTGATCGCCACCTGGCGCTTAAGCTGTGTGTCTTGGGCCAAATAGACCGCGCCCATCGCCCCCTTGCCGAGAGCCCGGAGGATTTCATAGCGGCCGAACTTCCCCGCGAGGCCGCGTCCCGATGTGCCAAGAGAACCGCCCGGCTGCAACTTCGGCGGTACCGTCTCCTGGCCCTGCGCGGCGATCGACTGCGTGGAGATTGCGGCGCTTTCGTTGGAAGTCTTGGTCGCCGCGATTTTACGGAGCGGTTCCTCGGCCGCGAAGAACGACCGCAACGCGTCGGCGATCTCAGAGTGCCGCGCGAGGAACTCGTCACGGTTCACCACTTCGCCGCGATCGATTCGCTCGAGATACTCGCCGAGCGCGGCCTGAATCCGACGATCTGCGCGTTGTGAGTGCTGCGATTGATCGGACATCGGCCCCACTCCTGGCCTGACTGATCGCTAAAACCTTCCGTCGCAGAGGCCATCTGCACCAGAATAAGCACAGCGAAGCGGAAAAAGAGTGTGCTTTCGCAAAAAACCCCGGGGGTTTGCAAGAATTAATCTTCACGGTTCGGTGGGCTGAAGGAGGACGGAGGAAAAAAAGCCTTTCCATTCATCCCGCCACGGGCGGATCTTCGAACTTCCAGTTTCCGCTCCTCTTGCCGCGCCAGGTGCCACTGCTCAGCCGCTTCGGATGAGCAGTGTTCTTGCGAGTGTCCTTGTGCTTTCGAGAGCTTCGCTCGCTCTCGAGTCACGAAAAAGTCGCCGCAAGGGCCGCTGCCGGAGGTTTTGCGAATCAGGTCCAAGAGCGACTCGAAAAGAACACTGCTAACCGGAAGCCGTTTAGCAGTGCCACCAGCCGCTCCTCTTGCCGCGCCAGGTGCCACTGCTCAGCCGCTTCGGATGAGCAGTGTTCTTGCGAGTGTCCTTGTGCTTTCGAGAGCTTCGCTCGCTCTCGAGTCACGAAAAAGTCGCCGCAAGGGCCGCTGCCGGAGGTTTTGCGAATCAGGTCCAAGAGCGACTCGAAAAGAACACTGCTAACCGGAAGCCGTTTAGCAGTGCCACCAGCCGCTCCTCTTGCCGCGCCAGGTGCCACTGCTCAGCCGCTTCGGATGAGCAGTGTTCTTGCGAGTGTCCTTGAGCTTTCGAGAGCTTCGCTCGTTCTTCGAGTCACGAAAAAGTCGCCGCCAGGGCCGCTGCCGGACGTGTTGCAAAGTAGGTCCAAGGGCGCTTCGAGAAGAACACTGCTAACCGGAAGCCGTTTAGCAGTGCCACCAGCCACCGAAGTCCTTGGTCCACGGAAGGAGGAAGGATGAAAAAAGGCCTTTCCATTCATTCCGCCACGGGCGGATCTTCGACCTTCATTCTGCCACGGGCCGATCTCCGACCTTCCGCCTTCATCCCGCCGCGGGCGGATCTCCGACCTTCCAGTTTCCGCTCCTCTTGCCGCGCATTCTTCAGCACCCCATACTGAACCGTGATGAAACGGCGATTGGCGAACCTGGGGTTGCCGCTGCTCTCCAAGGAGCTGGCCGAGATGGCCCAGCTGCGGCGGACGTACCTGGCTCGCGTGGGGTTTGCCGTCTTGATGTTCTCGACGTCGGCACTCCTCTTCTGGCCGACGTACCAGGTGTGGTCGAAGTTGCCGAAGGGCATTATCGGGCACGGTGCGGAATTCTTCGACGTGCTGTTTGCCATCGAGTGGGCGGGGCTGGTGCTGTTTGTGCCTGCCGTCGTGAGCGGGGCGCTGACGGCCGAGAAGGAGCGGAACACGCTGCAGCTCTTGTTTCTCACCAAGCTAGGGCCGTGGACGATCCTGCTGGAAAAACTCTTGTCGCGACTCGTGCCGGTGGCGACGTTTCTTTTGGTCTCGCTCCCCCTGCTGTTTATCGTCTATTTGTGGGGAGGATTGACGCAAAGCGACGTCGGGCTGGCGATCGCAGAGCTGGCGCTCGTGGTGTTTGAGCTCGCGGCGATCGCACTTTTCTGTTCGGCGTTCTGCGCGACGTCGGCCTCGGCGTTCATCCTGTCGTACGTGATCACGACCCTCGTCTTCCTGTGCCCCTTTCTGATCGTTTTGTCACTTCTCTTCTTGAACTGGTGGTCCCGACTGGTGGGAGCGGGTGATCTCACATTGGTCCTGTTGGCGTACGCACCCCAACATCGTGACACCGTGCTGAGACCATTCCTGACATCGACGCTCGGCATCAATTTGGCATGGCTTTTCGATCAGAGATTCGCGCCCGGCGTCGTGCGCCCGTTTCATACCGTGGCCTTGCCGTTCGCGATCCTTCCGATCGTGGGCGTGATCTTTCTGCTTTTGGCGCGGCGGGCGCTCGTGAGTCGGGCCGCGCCGCAGCCGAAGCACCGCATCCGCCGGCTGTTTGCGTGGCTCGATCGCCTGTTCACGCGGCTCAACGATCGCTATGCGAAAGGCATCCTGCTCACGTCACCCGACAGCGGAATTCCCGAAGGAAACCCCGTCGCCTGGCGCGAAAAGAGACGGGGAAACCTGGGTCGGGTCAATTATCTGATTCGTGTTTTGGTCGTGCTGGAGTCGCCGATTCTTGCTGTTTCAGTGATCTCTGCAGGGTTCGGTCACGAGGCGAATTTCACCACCCTGGGGACCCTCGGGCTGATTTTGTGGCCCATCGCCCTGTTGATCATCTTCGTGCGGGCGGCCGGCCTGATCGCGGCCGAGAAAGCGCGGCAGACACTCGACGTGCTGCTGACGACGCCCCTTTCGGCTTCCGAGCTGATCGGCGCCAAAATGCGGGGCTTGCGGCGGACGATGGCGATCGTCGCCGTTCCGATCATCTTTCAAACGCTGCTGATCGTGTTTCTTCGCCTGGCGGTGGGGCGTACGTTTTGGGAGAACCGTCAAATCGTCGGGACGGGCGGCGAGGCGCTGTTTTTCCTGTTGGTGATCGGGCTGAATCTGGTGATCTTGTTCAAGCTGGCCGCCGAGCTCGCGTTTCTCTTCGGTCTGTATGCGAAGACCCAGGCACGGGCCGTGACGTATGGCGTCAGCGTCTTTGCGGCGATGAGCTTCCTGCCGGTGGTGGTCCGGATCGGCATCCGAGAGATTTGGGCTTGTGACGTACTTTACCTCAGCCCGATCGCCGACCTTCTCGTGAGCGAGTTCCCGTGGCTGGGCGTAAAATGGACCCATCTGGCGAGGAACTCGCCGGGAATCGTTGAGTGGCAGTTTTATCCACTCTTGCACTGCGCGATTTACGCGGTGATCGTCGGCGTCCTGATGGCTGTCAATCACCGCTTGGCTGCGGGAGTCCTCTTACGGCCAAAGAGGCAACGAACGTCGTCGTACCCCGCGCGTCGCAGGCCGCAGTTGGCCGATCCGACGGCCACAATCTGAGACGTGCGCCGGCGCGGTGGATGCGCACCCGCAGAAAGAGGAAACGGCGTCGGTCCGCGACCGCGGAACTTGAGTACGACGCTCCCTTGTTGCATTATTCGGCAAGGGTCAAGGGGTCGCGCGGCGGCGGGGATTTCTCTGTGGTCGTTTCCCTTTTTTTGCGCCGCAGAAAAACCAGAAAAATCGGGGATCTGTGCAAAAATTGTTCAGCGGCGCGAACTGGACACTTAGTCAAGGCGACACAAATCGGGTCAGAGTGCCGACCACAATTAGGGCTTAAACGACGAAACGACGGGCGGAGCAGGCGGCGGGGGCACGGGCGCGGGACTGTTTTTCGCAGGCGCCGCAGCGGCCGGTTCGAGCCCCGTGTTGCGGATCTCCCAGCCGCCGCCCAAGGCGCGATAGACCTGGATCAACCCCTGACCGATTTCGCCGCGGGCCTCGGCGAGGGTGTTCTGCTGCAGCACCAGGTTCTGCTCGAGCTGGGTGATGCGGGTGAAGTCGACGGTGCCCGCCTTGTATTGCACGAGTCCCAGGGCGACGGCTTTTTGGGCCTCGTCGACGCTCACGGCCTGCAAGCGCATGCGCGACTGGGCGCGTAAAAATGTGACGAGGCCGTTTTCGGCTTCCTGGTTGGCGTTGAGGACGGACTGCTCGTAACCGGTGACCAGCTCCTGGAACTTGGCTTTTTGCAGCCGCACGTTGTTCAAAATCCGGCCGTAATTCAGGATCTTCCATTGGAACGACGGGCCGATCGATCCCTGGAAAGCGGTCGAGCGGAACAGCTCGGGGAACGCCTCGGCGGAATAGCCGATGGTGCCGAGGATGGAAATGGCCGGATAGAAATCGGCTTCCGCCACGCCGATTTGCGCCGATTGCGCGGCGGCCTGTCGCTCGGCCCGCCGGACGTCAGGGCGTCGCCGCAAGAGGTCGGCCGGGATGCCGATCGCCACTTCGACCGGCGCCGTGGGGATTGGGGCCGTTCCCAACCGCGCTTGCAGATCCTGCGGCGGAATGCCCATCAGGATGCAGAGTCGGTTGGCGGCCTGCCGCAGGCTGATCTCCAGTTCCGGAATGCCGGCCTCGGTTTGGGCCAGGGTGCTCCGCGACTGGCGGACGTCGAGTTCGCTCGTGGTGCCGGCCTTAAATCGGGCTTCGACGATCGTCAGCGTCTGACGCTGCAACTCGACGTTGAAGCGGGCGTAATCGATCTGCTGTTCGAGGGTCCGCAGTGTGATGTAATTTGTGGCGACGTCGCCCAAAAGGGTCACGAGAACGTCGTCGTAGTCGGCCACCGAGGCATCGAGAGTCGCCTGATTCGACTCGATCGCACGGCGGAAGCGACCCCAGAAATCCAGCTCCCAGCCAAGATTAAATCCGAAGTTCCACTGGCTGAAAAAACGGTGAGTCCCCGGAATGCCAAAGTCGAAGATGTTGTTGGCGGTTTCGGCGCTGGCCGCGTTACGGCTAAACGAGCCCGAGGCGGTTTGCGTCTGCGGGAAGAGGCTGCCGACGCTGATCGCCAATTGGGCCCGCGCCTGCAGGACGCGAAATCCCGCTTCGCGGAGCGTCAGGTTTTGATGGTAGGCGTCGTACACGAGTCCGTCGAGCACGGGGTCGTTGAAGACCCGCCACCAGTAGTTGATGTCTTCGCTTTCAGTGAGGACCCGCTTGTCGGTGCCGTCGATCCAGGTGTTGGCGACCTGCGCCCGGGCGGGCAGTAATTCGGCCCGACCTTGAAGCCATTGTGAACATATTCCCGCGGCCCCGTGCATCCGCCAAGCGAGAGCACGGCAATCAGACTCGCCGCCACCGCGGCAGTCACGGCAACGCGGGAAGGCTTCGCGCGCGTACGAAGGAAGTGTTCGGTGATCACGGCAATTGGTCGAATTGGCATGGACATTGGACCGTTTTGGGATCCATTGGACCGGTTCAACGACAGTTCCGCCGTGCGTGACACCCTTAAATCCGGCGTAGCCGGCAGAGTCGCTCAAAGGCGGCACGCTGGGTGCGAACCTTGCAACCGAATAGCTCGGCAAGTTCCTTACGACCGGATGATCGGAAGAATCGGAGATGCCGGAATTGCCGGGCCCGCAAATCGGCTTTGTTCCGGTCGTGTCGCGTCCGAGGAATGTACCGGAAGTTCCGATTGCGCAACCCGCTGGCAACGGTTCCGTCCGCTTCGACGCCAAGACCGCTTACTTGGCGTTGCGCAGGAAGGCGACAAGATCGGCCAACTCCTGCGGAGTGAGCTGTTTGTCGAGTCCCGCCGGCATAATGGAGACTCGGCTCGGGCGCATTTCTTCGATTTCGTCCCGCGGCACGTGGATCGTCTCGGTGGCGCTGGCGATCAATACGAGTTCGTCGGGCGCATCCTTGTGCACGAGGCCGTTGTACACCTTGCCGCTTTTTGTGACGACTTGCATCGGCTCAAAGCTGCGGACGATGCTGGCGCTCGGAAACATGATCGCCTCCAGCAGGTCGCGCTCCGAGCGAATGTTTCCGACGTGAGTGAGATCCGGACCGATGTGTCCGCCGACGTAGCCAAACTGGTGACACGAAGTGCAGGACGCCTTGGCACGCGCGAAAACGACCTGGCCGCGGCGCACGTTGCCCTGGCTGACAAGGGGGAGGACCTCCTCGATCCGTTGCCGCTCTTTCGCCAGATCGACATTAATCAGAGCGTAGAGTTCTTCCGCCTTTTTCTGCACCGACGCCGGCTGGTGGGCGATTCGCAGTTTGATTGCGCTCACGCGGAGGCTGGTCAAGACCGGCGACGATTTGAGAGCCGCCAGCAGTTGGCGGCCCACCGGCTCGTCGGAGCACGTTTCAAACGCGCCCAACAACCGGTCGGCCTCGAGCGGACCGGTTGTCTTGAACTCATCGGTGAGTGCGATGAGCTGCTCGGACGTGAGTCGGGCTTTCGACAAGACTTCCGCAGCGGCGGCCCGTGTCGCCACCGGTAATTCGGTGTTCAAATGCGATCGCAGGAAGAGAAACGTCTCCGGCCTGACGCCGGAAAGCCCGCCCGGCACGCCGGCCAGCGCGTCGAGTCGGACCGTCTCTGGCACCTTCGCGTTATCGGCCACGCGCAGAAGAGACTGGGTCACCGCGTTCGTCTGGTCCTTCGCGACGGGCCGCGCCCGCAAGACGGCCACGGCGTCGCCGAGAAGTGGTGACGTCGGATCATTCAACGTGACCGCGAGCGCCTCCACCCAGCGGTGCGGCGTGACCTTGAGCGCGGCGCCGCGCATGGCGGCGAGGACCGTTCCTTTTGACGCTTCGGATAGGGCGCGGTCTCCCAGGGCGGATGCCAGAAGGCCCTGCACCGATTCCCCGCGGGCAAATTGCGTGAGGTGCCGCTCGAGTTCGGCACGATCGGGCTTGGAAATTTGCGGTGCCGAGAGCCGTTCGCGGAGTGAAGCGGAAAGCGCATTGCCCCATTCGGCATGGTGGCCCAGGATCCACGACGCGGCGTCCTTCAAAACCGGGTCACGGCCGACCAAAAGAGCGGCGATCTTAGTCGGCTCGAGGCCTCCACCCTCCATCTGGTCGAGGGCGATCAGCGCGCTGCGACGCGTCCAAGGCCGATCACTTTGGAGACCGGCACGCGTGGCGGCCGGATCGTCGATTTCAATGAGGGCGTACGTCAATGAGTGTTCCAGAATGCGATCGTGCCGGGCGGGATCGGTTTCCAAGTGTCCGGATGCTTCCAGCAGTGCGGGAATGGCCGCTTTGTCGCCGATACGGCCCAACGCTTCCGCCGCAGCCCGCTCGTTGTGAGGCGTTCCGGTTCGCAGCAACGCAATGAGCGCGGGTGCCGCGTTTGCGTCGCGCCAGAGGCTGATGGAATGAAGGGCCGTTTGGCGGACCGTTTCGTCCTGATCGTCCAGCGCCGCCCGAACGGCTTGCCGGGCCTTGGGCCCCTCGATCCGCGTCAGGGTCCAGACGGCATTCCGCCGTGCCTCGGCTGCTGGACTCTTCAAGGCTTCTTGGAGCACCGGAACCACCCGTTCTCCTTGTGCGGCAAGCTCCTGGACGGCTCGTTTGCGAACGGCCGGCCGAGCGTCTCCGAGGAGATCACAGAGCGTTTGTGCCGACGCCTCGCGCCAAGCGAGTTTCAGCCCTCGCGGATCGTCAACCCGCGGCGCTCCCGTGCGGCGAATGCGGTAGATGGCCCCCAGGATGTCAGGTTTCCAAAGCTGCGAGGTCGGACAGCAGAGTTTGTACCAGCCTCCCGTATTGATCACGATCAGGCTGCCGTCGGCGTCCTCGAGCACGTCGGTCGGATGAAAGTCGAGACTGTTCGAAACGAGGAAATCGGTCGTCTTGGCCGTGAAGCTTGCGCCGTGCTCGGCGAGCACAGTCCGCGTCACCTTTCGCATGTTGAAACAGCAAGTGAAAAGATTGTCTTTGAAATCGACGCCAAAGACGTCTGTCTCGTACCGCGTGAGGCCGCAGGCCGCCGCCGGACCGAGGTGAACCAGCGGAGGCATCAAATTTCCCGTGAACTTGTGACCGGCAAACACGTTGTGTTGTTTGCCATAAATCCCGCCGTAGATCGCATGGATCAGTCCGTCGCGTTTTCCGTCGGCCGGGTTCTGCAGGAAAGTGCACGAAAAAATCCGCTCTCCCCCCGGTGTGAAAATAACGTCGACGGGGTTATCCATCCCGCCGGTCATCACCGGTTCAAGTCCCGTTCCATCGGGCCGGGCCCGGAAGATGTGAGCGGCACTTGAGCGAATGGGCTTCTTGCCGGGAAGCTGGTAGGACTGGTCGGCGAAAGCCCCCTTACACCAATAAATCCACCCGTCCGGTCCGGCGTACGGACCGTGGAGATCGTTGGCACAATGCGTGAGCGTGCGTTTGAGCCATTCTTGCCGACGGTCGGCCACGCCGTCGCCATTGGTGTCGGTGAGTTTCCAGATGCTGGGAGGAGCCGAGACGTAGAGCGAGCCATCGAGCCACATCGTCCCTGCCGGGAACATCATCTTGTCTGCAAAGACGTGCTGGCGATCGAATCGGCCGTCGCCGTTGGTGTCTTCCAGTCGCAGGATGCGATGGGGACGCTCGGCGAGTTGTTTCTCGACTTTGTCGTTGGAACCGGACGAATCGGCGACGTAGAACCGGCCCTGCTCATCAAAGGCGCCGGTAATCGGCCGATTGACAACTGGCGGTCGGGCGACGACCTCGATTTCAAATCCGTCCGGCAGCGTAAAGGTCTGCCCATCGAGTTTCACTTCCGCTGCGCAAACGGCGGCAGACGCCAGACAACAGATTGAACAAAACGCGATACCGCGAAGCCCACGCATTTCGGGCGGTCCTCCAAATCAGTACGCCGACGGTATTTCCAAAAGTGGACACGCCGGTGGTATGTCTCGTTGTCGCCAATGGCCCCCACTTTAAGCTCTCGCCCCGCGGGAATCGAGTCGCCGCGCTGCGGTCCCCTTGCCGAATCAACCAAGCATCCGGGAACCGAGGGCTAAGAGCAGGAAACTGGCGTTGAACATGGCGTGGATCGTGACGACGGCGATGTAGCTCCGCCGCAGGTGGTAGACGATTCCCAAAACGACGGCCAAAGGAAGCAGAGGCAGTGCGTCGTAGATTCCGTGGATGGCGGCAAAGGCGAGAGCCGGCAAAAGAATCGCCGCGGCCGGCGGGAGACGCGTTTCGAGCAGCCCCTGGAAAATGACGCGAAAAATCAACTCCTCGGTCAGCGGCGCGGCGATGACGGCGGCCACGGCGACGCCGATGAGGACCGTCTCGTTGCCAGTCTCGACGAGTTTCAGATAGGGATGCTCCGTCTGCGGGCCGCGAATCGACGACATTGCCGCCAAAATGGCGATCACCAACGGCATGGCAACGAGAAAACCAATGCCGCCGAAACGCACTTCGGCCCTCCATCCACGGCCCTGAATTCCGTAATCGGCGAGCCGGTTGCGTCCCGTGACAGCCAAGAACGGTATCACGACGGCCACGATGACAAAGTTCGTGACAATCGCCCAAACGACGCTCGCGTCGGATTCCTTTTGGGGCGGTCTCTGACCCGTGGCTAACTGAACCACAGCCGGAAGGACGAACACCAGCAGAAAAAAGGCAGCGATGGCCACGACGTGCCACTCCACCATGATGGGTCGCCGTGGTTGAGGCGGCGTGATCATCTCCTCCATGACGAGTGCACGCGCCATCTCGCCCAGAACGAGGAGCAAGCCGAGAAGCAAGAGCGTGATAACGATGGCGGAAACGTCAGGCAAATCGCAGGCTCGATTCAATCACGAAAATCACGGACGCCTCCTGAACGTAACGGTCCCCCATGTCCGCGGTCAACCACCCTGAAGGCGAGCCGCACGCGGCGATCGAACCGGTTTCTTCCGAAAGCCGGGCGCAGTATCATCGATCGCCATGTCGGACATCCTGCAAGAGATTGTGGCGCACAAGCGGACGGAGGTCGATCGCGCGAAGCGTCTCTGTCCCGCACCGACTCTCGAAGCACGTCTGGCGGACGCCCCGCCGGTGCATGGTTTTGTGGCGGCCCTTGAGTCTCATCCGCCGATCGCGCTCATTGCCGAGGTCAAACGAGCGTCGCCGTCGGCCGGCGTGATCCGTGAGGAATTCGATCCGGTCAAAACTGCGACCGCCTACGAGCGTCACGGGGCGGCCTGCATCAGTGTCTTGACGGATGAAAAGTATTTTCAGGGTTCGCTCGACGATCTCGCGGCGGTGCGGCGGGCGGTCGGACTGCCCGTCCTCCGCAAGGATTTTCTCATCGATCGCTACCAGGTACTCGAGGTGCGGGCCGCGGGGGCCGATTGCGTTTTGCTGATTGCCGAATGCCTCGACGATTGCCGCTTGCGCGAACTCTATTTCTACGCCAGCGAGCTGGGAATGGACGCACTGATCGAACTTTATGAGGTTGAGAACCTGGATCGCGTGCTGAAACTCGATCCAGCCCTCATCGGAATCAACAATCGCAATCTGCGAACATTCGTCACTGACCTGGAGCACACGATCGGACTTGCATCGAGGATTGTTCCGCAATCCCTTCTTGTGAGTGAAAGCGGCATCCGGACGCGACACGATGTGCTCCAGCTTAAAGAGGCCGGCGTCCGCGCGATTCTCGTGGGCGAGACTCTCATGCGATCTGACAACGTCGGAAGCAAGATTGGCGAACTGCTTTCGTGAACAGTTTGCCGAATGGAATCAAACGCTTTTAGGGACGGCGATTGGCCGTCCAGGAAGGATTGAGGTGGAAACGATGTCGGTGAGCCAAATGCCGGTGGAACACGTGTTGTGCATCCCCACGCTTCTCTTTCACCAGCTGGGCCATTTCCAGGGCTTTCTCGCCAACGCAACGCCTTATTTTAAGACAATCTTCGATCCCAACTACACGAGTTATCGCCCCCGCGACACCGTCGAGACGGACCCGAGCTACAAGCAACTTATTCCCTACTGCATCTTCCGCTGTGGCGACGCGGTGTTTCACTATCGCCGCGGAAAACTGCAGGGCGAAGGCAGGCTGCGAGGCCTGCGTTCCGTGGGCGTCGGCGGACACATTTCGTCCACAGACGCCGAGACCGCCGAAGCCTCCTATCTTGCCGCTATGCGGCGCGAGATCGAGGAGGAAGTGTTTTTGGAGTCGGCGTATACGCAAAAATGCGTGGGCCTCATCAACGACGATCAGACCGAAGTCGGCCGCGTCCATCTGGGCATTGTTCACCTTTTTGAGCTCGAAGCGCCAAAAGTTCGCCCACGCGAAGAGTCGATCATAGAGACAGGTTTTGCCTCACCGGCAGAGTTGGCGAAGGATTCGCCAAGTTTCGAGACCTGGTCGCAGATCTGTCTCGAACATCTCTTCTGATGTCTGACAAAGGAGTGTCGTCCAATGCCCCTGCGGAAGCGTGCCTGGTTGGGAATGGGAGGGGTCGCCCTGGTGTCGGCCGCGTTGGTCCTCGGTGCCGGCCGGCTCATGGCCGACGGCGAACCATCTGCGGCCCCGGCACAAAGCCCGGCTCCGACAGAGGCCAAGACGCAAGCCCCTGGAGCTGTGAGCCAGGCGGAACTCGGCAACCTGATTCGAGCCATGGGCGCGGAGGTGAAGCTCGACGACAAACGCTTCGACTTCAGCTTCCCGGCGCGCTACGCCAAAGAGGAATGGAACTTGTCGATGTCGGCCGTCCTCAGTGAGAACGGGAATGCGATCTGGGTCATGGCTTGGCTCGACCCCTGTCCCCGGACGGCACTCGAAGTGCCGCGGACGTCGCTCCTGAAATTGCTGGCCAAGAACGACACTTTGGGTAACGGCAAGTTCTTCGCCTATATCCCGGCCAACAACCGCTTCGTTTTGGAGCGGGTCGTGCCGAACGAAAACATCACGACGGCGAAATTCCGCGAGGTCCTGCAGGACCTGGGGGCCGCCGTGGTTGAGACGTATCCGTACTGGTCCGTCGCCAGCTGGAAGCAGCCCGCGGGCGGACACGGCGCAAGCAACATGCCGCACAACGGCTCGCGAACCGCACCGTCGCAGCCCGGCTCCGCACAGCCGGCGCCTGAGACGCAACGGACAAGCGGGGAGCAGCCGGCTGCCGGATATCGCTATCCGAATCAATAGCCAATCGGCCAAGCAAAAAACGCCCGAGGAAGCGCTCCTCTCGGGCGTTTTTTTTGTGCGCTTGTGAAGTGTTGCGCGTCTTCCGGACGCGACCTTGCGTCCGTCTTCACCTTGTTGCGCCTGACGGTCCCGTTCGTCGACGGGACAATCGTTAGCTCAGTTCTTCGTCCTTGCGCTTCATCTCGTCCAGGATGATAGGATGCAGCGTGTCGTCGCGCTGGTGGGCCGGCGTGTAGTTCTTGCGAGCCCACGTCCGGAGACGAATCTCCTCAATCGGATCGACATCTAAACCTCCCTCGACGGGAGGCTCGAGTACCATCGAGCTACTCATCCGTATCCTTTCCCAGTCTTCGCCCAACATCGAGTTGATAAAGAGCGATCCCGCCCCGGTGGACGGGCCGCGTTGAACACGGCTTAATATCGTACAAGTCTAGCAAAGACTGAATCGAATCCGCCACTACAAATATACGTCTCGCCCGCAGATTAAACCGGAAAAGACGGGCCTTCGCCGCCACTCGCAAAACATGCCGATCGAGCTCGCTTTCATCAAAGCTTGCTGATTCGAGTTGCGCAGACGGACAGGCTTACCAGCCACGCTCTATCTCCCCTCGGCGCGGCCACTTGCGGTGCCATTCGGCCCAGTTTTTTTTGCCTGAAACCGACCAGAAAAAATGCGGCAGCCAAACAGATTGGGAAGAACATTCTGCCTTCGCGTACGCGTCGCGACTGTACGGTTTTGTGAACACCGTAAAGTCGGTTTGTTCCGGTTGCGGAAGCCGGCGATTTCAGTTGCGTGCCAGCCTGGTCTCGACCGGATCGGCGACCCGTTCAATCGACTCCGATTTGAGCCGCCGCGGAGTGGCCGGAACGGTCAAACGCGCCAGACGACCAGCGGTGAAATGAGGCGGAGTGGCGTAGCTCCAGGTCGGCCGCTCCTGCAATCCGAGCGCCGGATTGCTCGCCGGATCGGACTCGTCGGAACGCCCCGTCGACGTCAGGCGATAGGAACCGCTTTCATTGAAAGCCGCGTCTGGATTCTTGACGGGGGCCTTCTTCTTTGCCGGCTGCTTGGGCGGCGGAGAGATCGGCTTACGCGCATTAAACGGCGTTCCCTCCCCAGCAGGAGTATTGTCCTGACCTTTCGGCGGGGTGGGGCTCTTGAACTCAGGAGAGTCACCCGCCGGACCTTTCGTCGCGCTCGCGGATCCTTGCTCGTTGCCTTGGCCTCGTTTGAATCCCGCCGCAGACGACTCGCTTGGCGGCGCTAAATCATTGCCGGCTGCTGGGCCGCCAGTGGGACCCGCGTCAGCCGGGGGGGTCCGCGGCGCTTTCCGACGACGACCGGCCGGCGGCTGATCGTCGTACGGCGGTGACGGTCGGGGGACGAAATTATCGTCCGAATTAACGGCCGGTTTTTTGGGCGGAGGTCCCGGTCGATTCGAGCCGCTGCACCCGGGACCGGACGCGATTCCTGTCCCGCAACCGCTAGCACAACCCGTGCCGCACCCGCAAGAGGGCGCTCCGCAGCCGCAGCCGTCAGCACACGCGAGTCCGGCACTGCAAGTTCCGCAGCCCGTTCCGCATGAGCCGCATCCGACGCCGCAAGAACTGCAACCGGATGAGCAGCACGAGGTTCCGCAGCCTCCGCAACATCCCGAACCGTAATAGCCGACGCCGTAGGACGGGAAATAACCCGTGTAGTACCCGCCGACGTAAGGGCCGCCGTAATATCCGCCCCAGTAGCTTGGAGAGTACCCCGGATAATAGCCGGCCGAGTAGGTCGCCCCCCCCCAACCCCAGCCTCCCCACGGGTCGTAATCGGCCTGTCCGTTCGCAGGAACGAGGAAGGCGCCAGCAAGTCCCAGCGTCAAAACAACAAAGTATTTCGCGAGAGTGTGTTTCATGTTGGACCTCATGTTGCTGAAGGCCCTTCCGTTGTAACCGGGTCGAATCTTCCCTGTCAATCAGCCCGACGGTTCCGCACCTTTGTACCCCGGACGGAGAGCGCGTATTATGGGAACCGTCGACGCGGTCGCACTGAAATCGACCGTCTTCCCGGCATGCATCCCCTCCACGAACCTGCCCGGAGTCTCCTGCTATGCAATCTCGATTGGTGTTTGCTGTCCTGGCCCTCGCCAGCCTGTTTTCGGCCGACTCGCTGTTTTCGGCCGATGCGCCGACCCACCGCACGAAGGTGCTTTTCGTCACACAAAGCGGCGGGTACCAGCACAGTTCCGTGAGGCGTCCCCGAAACACCCTCGCCCCGGCCGAAATCGCTCTGACTCAACTCGGCCAGCAGACGGGCTTGTTCGACGTGCACTGCACCCAGGACTGCGCGGCCGACTTCACCCGCGACAACCTCAAGCACTACGACATTGTCGCGTTCTATACGACCACTAACAGCAAAGGGAGCGATGTCCTGCCGATCCCGAACGATGTGCTCAATTACTTCCTCAACGACTGGCTCAAGCAGAAGGGGCACGGCTTTGTCGGGTTCCACTCGGCTACCGACACCTACCACAACACCAAAGGCTATTGGGACATGATCGGCGGCACCTTCAACGGGCATCCGTGGGGCTCGGGCACGACCGTCACGATCACCGTTGACGATCCGAACCATCCCGCCTCGCGGCCGTTCGGCAAGGAGTTCAAGATCAAGGACGAAATCTACCAGTACACGCATTGGCAGCCGGAAAAAGTGCACGTCCTGATGAGCCTCAACATGGCCAAGTGCCATCCGAAGATGCCCTATCAGGTACCGATCTCGTGGGTGAAGGATTACGGCCAGGGAAAGGTCTTCTACACGAACCTCGGGCACAACGAGACGACCTGGACCGACAAGCGATTCCTCGCTTCGGTCGAAGGGGGAATTCGCTGGATCCTTGGCCTCGAACAAGGGGACGCGACGCCGAATCCCGAAGTCTCCAAGGCCGAAGACCAAAAAGCCAAAGCCGCCGCCGCCAACAAGCAGGCCGGCCGGTAGGCATCGGTCCCCAGACTTCGCTTCGGTATCCGCCGAAGCCGTTCGATCCATCTCGGCGTGGGCAGCGGTTTGCCCACGCCGACTGTATTATGAAAGAGTCGAAATCGGCCGGTCGGAGCCGATTGCGCTTCCCGAGAGGGCTTCCCTTCCACGAACCTGCCGGAGTCTCCCCCAATGAAATCGCGTTTGCTGTTCGCCGTCGTCAGCCTCGTCGGATGTTTCACGGCCGAGTGCGCTTTTTCAGCCGACGCACCGGCCCACCCGGCGAAGGTGCTGTTTCTCACCGAGAGCAAGGGCTACCACCACAGTTCGGTGACTCGATCGCCCGAGACTCAACGACTCGGACGCCGCTCCCGAAAAGCGACCGCGACAAAGACACCGTCAGGCGGCAAGCAGACACTCTCGGTGGCTGAAGTCGCCATGACGCAGCTCGGCCAGCAGACCGGCCTGTTCGAGGTCCACTGCACGCAAGACGCCGCCGCCGACTTCACCCGCGAAAACCTCAAGAACTACGACATCGTCATGTTCTACACGACGGGCAATCTGCCGATTAAGCACGAAGATCTCGAGTACTTCCTCAACGACTGGCTCAAGCAGAAGGGGCACGGCTTTATCGGTTTTCACTCGGCCACCGACACCTACAATGAGACCGAGCCCTATTGGGACATGATCGGCGGCACGATCGTCAATCATCCCTGGACCAACAACAAGACCGTCACGGTCAAGGTCCTCGACACCGATAACCCGGCCACCCATCCGTTCGGCAAGGAATTCAAGATCAAGGACGAAATTTACCGCTACCGTCACTGGCAGCCGGAAAAAGTCCATGTCCTGATGGCGCTCGACATGGAAAAATGCATCCCGATTTTGGACAAAAAAAAGCTGCACGATTTCATGACCCACAACGACCCGAAAGAGCCGTACGAGGTCCCCGTTTCCTGGATCAAGGACTGGGGCCAGGGGAAGATTTTTTACACGAACCTCGGGCACAACGAGACGACATGGACCGACAAGCGGTTCCTCCAATTCGTCGAAGGGGGCGTGAAATGGATCCTCGGACTTGAGCCAGGCGATGCGACCCCGAATCCCGAAGTCTCCAAGGCCGAAAACCTGAAGGCCAAGGAGATCGCTGAGCACGCCAGCCACCAGTGAGCTTCGCCGAACCCGCAGCGTGGAGCTTGTCGCGATCTTGCGGCGCGCTCCGCGCGGCTCGGCTTTTGTGCGATTATTCTGCGGCCTGATTTTTCTGGTTTTTCTGTGGCGGAGCCGGAGAGTCGGGATTTTTTTCCTTTTTCGGCGATGTAAAAAAGAGAGCGGCTCCGCGCAGGCGCGCAATCCCGTTCCAATGACTGCCTTGCGCTTGCTGTCGCACCGGCGCGACAATTTAGCTCGCACTTCGAGACGCGCCTCAGCACCCGCGTGCTCGCGGCGCTAGGCCGATTTGGCCGCCGGCAGTTCGATCAATTTCGGCGTCGGCAACCTTTTCCCCACCACGGCGCCGTGCCGCGCACACAGGCCGCGGAAGTTGAGCTTGAGGAAGTCGACCAATTCGGCCGGCGGCGAGCAGCGGAGATACTCTCCGACCAATTGATCCATCTCCCGGTCGTATTCCTGCTGGCTGTGGGTGTGGACGTGATACCGTCCGTCCATCCGCCGGATGTCACCGTCGAAGAGCGGGCTGATGTGAAACAGCTCGTGAAAAACGGTGATCAGCTTCTCGCGGAACGAGTGGTCGAGAAACCGCGGCAAATAAAACGTGAGGATGTAGAGCATCTCCCGCTCCCCCTCGTAAAGCCGCTCGAGTGTCCAGGTGCGGCCTCCGCGGCGCGTGACGAGGGCCCCCCTCTCGAAACGCAGCGGCGTGAGCTTCGCCTGCAGCCCGTGCGAAACGCGGCGGCGGGTCTGCGCAAAGGTGATCGCGATCTCCTCCACCCGCACGTGGGCGAAGTGGGGCAGGCGCAGGGCCACGTCCTCGCACAAGAGGCGCATGGCTCGCGTGAAATCGAATCCCGCCGGCACGGACATGCTGCGCGAAATTCCCTTCTGCAACAGACCGCTCGAACGAATCGTCTCAAGTCCAGCGTAGGGTGGCACTGGCGGCTTGTCCGCCAGTGCGCGTCGGCACGCAACTCGCGATCCACTGGCGGGCAAGCCGCCAGTGCCACCCGACTGAGTGCCACCTGACCAGGACCGTTTTTATTTTGTTCCCTTCTCCGCCGCTACGACGGGGGCCGAGCGGCGCCGGCCCGATTTGGCGCGGTCGCGCTCGCCCGTGAATTCGATGATCGCCTTTCGGCCGGCGTCACCCAAGCGCACCTCGGCCAGCCGAACCACCCGCGTGTACCCTCCCGGACGCTCGGCAAACCGGTCGGCCAGCTCATTGAAGAGGACGTCGACCGCCTTGCGATCGCGGAGGATCGCGAAGGCCCGGCGCCTCAGCGCCACGGCCGGCGCGATCGCCTGGTTCCAGTGGTTCCATTGCTCGCTGTCGCGCCACTTCTTCCACTCGGTGGAGTGCCGCTCGGCGTTCGTTTCAAACTCCTCGGCGTTTTTCGCGTACTGTGACGCCCGCACGGCGAGCGTGATGAGCTTTTCCACGTACGGACGCAGTTCCTTGGCCTTCGCCAAGGTCGTCACGATGCGGCCGGGCACTTTCGGCTTCTGCTCGTCGTCCTCGTCGATTCGCACGGTGCGAATCAGGTGCGACGCCATATTGCGAAAGAGCGCCTTGCGATGCGAGGCGTTGCGCCCCAGTTTGCGGCCATGTTTCCTGTGTCGCATGATTTTTTGCTCTTTCGGATCCAATTCCAGGGAAAGGATGAAGGCGGAAGGTCGGAGATCCGCCCGTGGCGGGATGAAGGATGAATGGAAAGCCCCTTTGTTCGGCTTTTCATTCTTCCGCCTTCATCCTTCATCCTTTTGTCATTTAGCCGATCGGACTCTGATGCGGCAACTTCATTCCCAGCCGCAGCCCGATCGAGCTCAGCCGTTCGCGCACTTCCTGCAAGGTCGTCTCGCCGAAGTTGCGGACCTGCAGAAGCTGGTCCTCGGTCCGCGTGACGAGGTCGCGGACCGTGTTGATCCCTTCCGACTCGAGGCAGTTGGTCGCCCGCACCGAGAGGTTGAGCTCGGCCAGCGACTGTCCCAGTTTCTCCTCGAGTTCCAGGTCGACCGGCGCGTAACCGGTTGCTTCGAGCATGCCGCGGAGGCCCCCTTCGGGCGGAAGCTCGGGCCCCGGCTCGCGGTAGGCGATGAACGGGTTGAGGTGCTTACGGAGAATCTTGGCCGACTCGACGACCGCCATCTCCGGCGTCACCGTGCCGTTGGTCCAGACCTCCAGGTTGAGTTTGTCGTAATTCGTGCGCTGCCCGACGCGGGTGTCCTCGATCTTGTACCGCACGCGGGTCACGGGCGAAAAGGCGGCGTCGAGCGGGATCACGCCGACTTCCGGCTCGCGCTCGGCCTGCTCGGTGGCGGCCAGGTATCCGCGGCCCATGCGGACGGTCAGCTCGATATTGAGCGGCACGTCGTCGGTCATGGTGGCGATGATCAGGTCCTTGTTGATGATCTCGGTCTGGTCGTCGGTGAGGACGTCGGCACCCGTGACGACGCCGCGCTCATGCCGCTCGATCCGCAACGTGCGCGGGCCGGGCGTGCTCATCTTGACGATCAGCGATTTGAGGTTGAGGCAGATGTCGGTCACGTCCTCGACGACGCCGGGGATCGTGCTGAATTCGTGCTGGATACCCTGGATCCGGGCCTTCGTGACGGCGCTCCCCTCGAGGCTCGACAGCAGGATCCGGCGGACACTGTTGCCGATCGTGGCGCCGAAGCCCCGTTCGAACGGCTCGGCCACGAACCGACCGTAGGTCGACGTCGACGATTCCCGCTCGTGAATCACCCGGCTGGGAAGCTCCAAACCACGCCAACGAATACGCATGGGTCTCTCTCTTTCTTGTAGGGCAGGCCAATTCTTCCCGGCCTGCCAGGTTCGCCGGCGGCGGCCCCCGCTGACCCGGCCCGCCCGGCGACTGATCTGTGATTGCGAGGATTCTCGTGGACCGCCCGATCCGAACTGACAACTCCAATGTGGGATTACGTCCGCAAACCACGCAAAACGAACATCACATTCCAGGGTGATCGCACCACTAGACGCGGCGGCGCTTAGGAGGACGGCAGCCGTTGTGCGGCAACGGTGTGATGTCCTCGATCGCCCGGATCACGATTCCCGCCGATTGCAGCCCCGTGATCGCGCTCTCCCGGCCCGAGCCGGGACCCTTCACGCGGACTTCGAGTTCCTTCACGCCGAACTTCGAGGCGCCGTTCCGCGCACGTCTCCGCCGGCGCTGCGCAGCAAACGGGGTGCTCTTGCGGCTTCCCTTGAAGCCGGAGGTGCCGGCGGTGGCCCAGCACAAGACGTCACCGTTGACGTCGGTAATCGTGACGATCGTGTTATTGAACGTGGCCTTGATGTACGCGATGGCGCGGGTGACGTTGCGCCGAACCTTCTTCCGCTTCGACTTTGCCAAGCCTGTTCTCCAATCAAAGAAAGGATGAAGGCGGAAGGATGAATGAAAGGCCTTTTTCACTTTCATCCTTCCGACTTCATCCTTCATCCTTTTGCTTTTAGTGACGCATCTCTTTGACGCCCTTCTTGCCGGCGACCGTCTTCTTCACGCCCTTTCGCGTTCGCGCGTTGGTGCGCGTCCGCTGTCCCCGGACCGGCAAACCGCGGCGGTGCCGCATCCCGCGATAACAATGAATCTCGCGCAGCCGGGCAATGTCCTGCTGCACGCTGCGGCGGAGCTGCCCTTCGATCACCTCCTCTTTGTCGAGATAGCTGTTGATCCGCGAGATCTCGTCTTCCGACAGATCCTGGCCTTGCGCATTGGATCGATGCCGAGCGCAAAACACATCTCGATCGCCTTGGCACGACCCATCCCGTACAGATACTGCAGCGAGATATAGGTCGGCTTCGGGTTCGGCAGGTCGACGCCCTGAATACGAGGCATATCCGCACAACTCCAACTCGGTTCAATTCAAATCAAAGAACGAGATTCGGCAAACCGGCGCACGCTCAGCCTTGCCGCTGCTTGTGCCGCGGATTGGACGCGCAAATCACATAGATGCGTCCCTTGCGGCGGACAATCTTGCAGTTTTCACAAATCCGTTTGACGCTGGAGCGAACTTTCATGGGAGGACCGTTCGTGGTTGAGCGAAACGCCGTAAGCGCGAGACGCTGGATGTTCGCCGTTTCTTCGCCGCCGACCTGCGGGCCGGCCGTACGCATCTCACTGCGGCGCGTCTCCGCCGATACCCCAAGCGGTCCGCGACCAGGCTCGCGCAGGAATCGCGAGATTATATGCAATTCTTAAACCGCTCCACAAGTAAAGCCGGCGACGAATTTTGCTGAAAAATCGTACGGGGTCAATTCACCGGCTTTAGCCAGAACCCAGTTCTCTCTTTAACGACGAACCGCCGGCTTTGTGCCGGAGCTGTTTCGAGAGGCGATGTGCGCGGTTCGAAGACCGCCGGGCGTAAAGCCGGCGGCTCGTAAGGCAAGAGCGCGATCGAGCGCTCTCACACTAGCCGGGAAGGGCCGTCAGGACCTCGGGTCCCTCCGCCGTAAGCGCTACCGTGTGCTCGAAATGGACGCTGGGCTGTCTGTCGCAAGTCCGGACCGTCCAGTAATCGCGGGAGCTGATTTCGGTGGCTTTGCCGCCGGCGTTCACCATCGGTTCGATCGCCAGCACGAGGCCCGGATCAAGCGGGATATCGGCCGAGAGCAGGGCTCGGCTCACGTAGTTGGGGACCTGCGGATCCTCGTGCATTTCACGGCCAATGCCGTGCCCGACGAAATCCTCGACGTTGGAAAAACCGGCCTGGCGGATCGCTGCTGCCATCTGGGCGGCCACCTCGGACCAGCGCTGTTTGCGACCGCATTCGGCGATTGCCAGCTCAAGGACACGCTGACCGGTTTCGAGCAATCGGCGGTTCCGGTCGTCGACAGCGCCAACGGGATACGTCCATGCCGAATCGGCGCACCAGCCGGCCAGCCGGCAGCCCGTGTCGATGCTCACGAGGTCGCCAGCCTCGAGGATCCGGTCGCCTGGAATGCCGTGGACCACCTCATCGTTGACCGAAATGCAACTGACGGCCGGAAAGGGAACAACGCCCGGGACGCCCTTGAAAAGGGGATCGGCGCCGGCTTGAGCGAAGGTCGCCTCGATCGAAGCATCGAGCTCGCGCGTGCGGACGCCCGGCTGAATCAACCGGGCCGCCTGCTCCAGCGCCCGGGCCACAATCCGCCCCGCTTCGCGCATGAGCGCGATCTCGCGGCGGCTCTTGAGCACGATCACCTCAGGAGTCCGATTCGAGCAACCCCGGATAATTCCGCATGATGAGGTGGCTGTCGATCTTTTGCACGACGTCGAGGACGACCGAGACGACGATCAAGAGCCCCGTGCCTCCGTAAAAGCTCGCCACCATGAAGGGGATGTCCATCCAGTGCGCGATCAACGTCGGAATCACGGCCACCATCGCCAGGAAGGCGGCCCCCAGGTATGTGATTCGAGTCATCACCTGTTCCAGGAATTGTGCCGTCCGGGCTCCCGGACGGTAACCGGGGATGAAGCTGCCGTAGTCCTTCAGGTTTTCGGAGATGTCCTTGGGATTGAAGGTCACCGCCACCCAGAAGTAACAGAAGACGTAAATCAACAGGATGTACGACGTGTTGTAGACGTAGCCGCGGCCCGAATTGAACGCGTCGGACAGTTCGGCGGTAAACCGGCCGACCCAGCTTTCCGGGTTGAACAGGACGGCGATCTGCTTGAAGAGGAACATCGGGAAAACGAGGATACTCGAGGCGAACACGATCGGCATGACGCCCGCCTGGTTGACTCGCAGCGGCAAGCTTTGCCGCTGGCCCCCCATCACGCGCCGGCCGCGGACGTGCTTGGCGCTCTGGATCGGGATGCGGCGCTGTCCCTCGGTGATCGCGACCACCCAGATCACGACGGTGACGAATAGGGCCGCCAGGAGGATGAAGCGGTCGATACCCGTCTCAGTTCCCAGGCGGATGCCGCTCTTAAAGGCAGGGGCCAAGAGCTGCACGCCCGCATCGGGCATGCGGGCGATGATCCCCGCCATGATCAAGAGACTGATGCCGTTGCCGATGCCGTACGCGTCGATCTGCTCGCCGATCCACATCAGGAAGACGGCGCCTGCCGTCATGGCAATCGTCGCGATCATGTGATGGAAGAACGTGTCGTATTCGGGCAGGATCATCGCTGCCTGCCCTCCCCGGCTCATGCCGGCACGTATCCAGACATAACTCTGGATGAGGCAGACGAGGACGGTGGCGTACCGCGTATATTCGTTGATCTTGCGGCGACCCGCTTCCCCCTCTTTCTGCAGTTGCTCGAGCGGCGGATAGACCGTGCCGAGCAACTGGAAAATGATCGAAGCGGTGATGTAGGGGGCGATCCCTAAGCCGAAGATCGAGTTGAGCTGCGAGGCGGAAAAGAGGGAGATCGTCGCCATGAACGAATCGAGTCCGCCCCCTCCCTGGCCCTCCTGCATCTCGTGCATCCGCTGAGCGGCGGCATCCTGGTTGATGAAGGGGAGATAGACGTGGTACCCGAGCCGGTACACGCCCAAGAGGACGATCGTGAGCAGGATCTTCCGCCGCAGTTCAGGGATGCGGAAGATCAGCAGGACTTTCGCGAGCATGGGCGAAATCCCTTTCTTTCTTCAAACAGACGATCAACCGGACGCCAGGAGAATTCGCTTCACGGTGCCTCCTTGCCCCGTGATCTTCTCCTCAGCCGACTTGCTGAACTGATGGGCCTCGACGGAGAGCTTTTTGGTCAGACTCCCGTTGCCGAGGATTTTAACTTCATCAAACACCCCTTTGGCAAGGCCTTTTTCCCTCAGGTCGACCACGGTGACGGTGGCACCGCTGTCGAAGGCCTTGTCGAGCTCGCTGATATTGACGATCACGATCCGGCTGGCAAACTGGCGATTATTGAAGCCGCGCTTCGCGATCCGCCGGGCAAGCGGAGTCTGGCCGCCGGTATAACCGAGGCGATTGGTCGTCCCCGAACGGCTGTACCAGCCCTTGTGGCCGCGGGTCGAGGTCTTGCCGTGCCCGGAGCCCGGACCGCGGCCGACCCGTTTGCGGTTCTTCCGCTTATGAATGCCTCGGTGGACGTCGTTGAGGATCATCAGACCTGCACTCCCCGTAGCCGAGCGACCTCGTCGCGCGTCCGCAGCTGTTTCAAACCGTCGAAGGCCGCTTTGATCAGGTTGATCGGGTTAGTCGAGCCGAAACACTTGGTGAGGATGTCGGTGACGCCGGCCGATTCGACCACGGCCCGCACGGCTTCACCCGCCTTGATGCCGGTGCCGGGGAGGGCCGGAATCAAGAGGACCTTCGCGGTCCCGTAGTGGCCCCACACCTGGTGCGGGATCGTGCTGCCGTGCAGCGGAATCGAAAGCATCCGCCGATTGGCGACTTTGGCCGCCTTTTCGACGGCCATCGGGACTTCGACGGCCTTTCCGTAACCCCAGCCGACCTTGCCGTTCTTGTCGCCGACGACGACGAGAGCGGTGAAGCTGAAGCGGCGTCCCCCCTTCACGACGCAGGCACACCGCCTGATCTGAATCACTTTTTCCGGACTCTCATTACGAAATTCGGTGCTCACCCGCTCTGCTCCCGTCACGTTTTTCGCGTCTGTTACAGCTCGACGCCGCCCTGCCGGACCGCATCCGCCAGGACCTGGACGCGGCCATGATATTTATACGGTCCCCGGTCGAACACGACCTGTTTGATGCCGCGCTCGATCGCCCGCGCGGCCAGCGTCTGGCCCACCTTGAGGGCGGCATCCTTGTTGCCGGCGAACTTGCCTGCCCCGAAGATCTCCTTTTCGACGGTGCTGGCCGAAACAAGCGTGCGGCCCGCCTCGTCGTCGATGATCTGCGCGTACATGTGCCGATTGCTGCGGAAGACCGTCAGCCGCGGCCGCGTCGAGCGCGACTTGCGGATGCGATTGCGGACGCGGAAGGTCCGCCGCGTGCGCCGTTTCTGCAAGATTGTTTCGATCGTCATGGCTTAAGCCATTCCCCAATTCTCGGCATACCGTCGGGACGGCACCCGCAAAGGAAATCCCGGCGGCACGGAGCCCCCCGGATTGTGAATCTCGTCTTAACCCGCTCCCGTACCGGCGAAGGCCTTTCCGGCTTTGCGGCGGACCACTTCGTTCTGGTACCGGATACCCTTCCCCTTGTAAGGTTCGGGGGGCCGGACCGCGCGGACATTGGCGGCGAACTGTCCCACCACCTGTTTGTTGGCGCTCTTCAAAATGACGTGCGTGTTGTCGGGACACTCGCAAACGACCCCCTCGGGGAGGGGCATCTTCACCGTGTTCGCGTAGCCCACCTGCAGGTTGAGCGTCTTGCCCGCGATGGTCGCCGTATAACCGACCCCCTGAATCTCCAGCCGCTTTTCAAAGTAAGTCTGCACGCCCTGCACCATATTGTTGAGCAGGCTCCGCGTGAGGCCGTGCAGCGCACGGTTAAACCGCTGGTCATCCGGCCGGCTCACCGTCAGTTCGCGTTTGGCTGAGTCGAAGGCGACTTTCATCGCCGAATGGGGCGCGAACTTGAGTTCGCCGTTCTTGCCTTTAACCGACACTGTCCCGTCGGCAATCTTGATTTCGACGCCACTGGGGACAACGATCGGTTTCCTGCCGATTCTGGACATGGTCGTTTCTTTTCGTGCGTATTCCTCGGGGCGGGTTCCGCGGCTACGCAAAAGCAGCCGCTCGCTCAGACGATCACCACAACGTACACAGGACCTCGCCGCCGACGCCTTGCTTGCGGGCCTCGCGGTTGCTCATCACGCCGCGGCTCGTCGAAACGATACTGATTCCCAGCCCCTGCAGGACGTTGGGCATCTGGTCCACGCGAGCGAAGACCCGGCAACCGGGCGAGCTGACGCGGCGCAAGTGCTGGATCACCCGCTCGCCGTTGGGGCCGTACTTGAGATGGATTCGCAGCACGTTCTGCGGCGCCTGCTCGACCACCTCGAAATCCCAGATGTAACCTTCGCGTTTGAGGACGCCGGCAATGTTGACTTTGATTTTCGAGGAGGGCACGTCGACAGTCGGACGCTCGATCCGGACGGCGTTCCGGACGCGGGTCAGCATGTCGGCAATCGGATCGGTCATCATAGGGTCACCAACTCGCCTTCTTTGCGCCGGGAACGACCCCCTCGTGGCACAGCTTGCGAAAGCAGATGCGGCAGAGCTTGAACTTGCGGTAGACGGCCCGCGGCCGGCCGCACAGGGCGCAGCGATGCTCCAGACGCGAGCTGAACTTCGGCTTGCGATTCGCCTTCTCGATCTTTGCTTTGCTGGCCATGCCTTCTTCCCGTTCAAGAACTCAAAACGGCGTCAACCCTCGACCCGCAGCGGAAGGCCGAGTTCCCGCAGGAGGACTCGCGCCTCGTCATCGGTGTGGGCCGTGGTGACGACCGAAATATTCATTCCCTGGACATTGTGCACTTTGTCGGCGTTGATCTCGGGGAACACGAGCTGTTCGTTGAGCCCCATGCTGTAGTTGCCGCGACCATCGAACGAACGCGGGTTGAGCCCGCGAAAGTCGCGAACGCGCGGCAAGGCGAGCGTGATCAGCCGGTCGAGGAACTCGTACATCCGTTTGCCGCGGAGCGTCACCCGGCAGCCGATCTCCATCCCCTCACGGAGACGGAAGGCCGAGACCGACTTGCGGGCGCGGGTTTTCTGCGGGCGCTGGCCGGCCAGTTGGCCCAGTTGCTCCATCGCCTCGTCGAGATGCTTGCGGTCTTCCCGCGCTTTGCCCACTCCCATGCTGATGACGATCTTCGTCAGCTTCGGGAGCGAATGGACGTTCTCGCGCTTAAGCTTCGTCTTGAGCGCGGGGACGACCCTCTCACGATATTCTTTGAGTAACCTGGCCATGACGGTTGGGCGATTATCTTTGTTGGGCTGTTGTGTTAGGCGGGGCCGGTGAATCCTGACAGGGGATCAACGGGAGGCCGCCGTGCTTGTCTTCGGGCGGCCTACGACACCGATCGACTTGCCGCACGACTTGCAGAAACGTTCCTTGGATCCGCTGGATTGTAAGCGAAATCCGACGCGGACCCCCTTGCTGCACGAGCCACAGTAAAACATGACTTTGCTACTGTCAATCGGCATCTCGAGGTTGAGGCGACCCCCTTGCGGGCTCTTCGGATGGCCGCGCTTCACGTGCTTGAGGACGCGATTGACCCCTTCGATGAGCACATGGCGGCCGCTGTCGAGGACCTGAGTCACGCGGTGCGGCGTCGTGCCGGCCTGGTCGCCGGAGATGATCACCACCATGTCCCCACGCTTGATTTTCATAACGCCCTCAACGGCTGCGAGCCTGATTTCTTTCGATGTTCGGGTTTAGACGACTTCGCTAGCGAGGCTCAGGATCTTGGTGAACTTGCGATCCCGCAGCTCGCGGGCGACGGCGCCGAAGATGCGAGTGCCCCGCGGATTGCCTTCGTCGTCGATCAAAACGACGGCGTTGTGGTCAAAGCGGACGTAACTGCCGTCCTGCCGCCGCGTCGCCTGCCGGCAGCGGACGATCACCCCTTTGGCAACCGTTCCCTTTTTCACGGTGGCGCTGGGGATCGATTTCTGCACGCTGACGACGATCACATCTCCCAGGCCGGCCGTGCGGCGCTTGGAGCCGCCCAGCACCTTGATACACCGGGCCGTCTTGGCACCCGTGTTATCGGCCACATCGACGATGGTCTGCATCTGGATCATGGGACCTGAACCTCTTCCACGGCCGGAGTCCCGGCGCCCGACTTCACAATGCGGAGCAGTTGCCACCGTTTCGTCCGGGAGAGGGGTCGCGACTCGACGATCTCGACGGTGTCCCCTTCGCGGGCGGAGTTTTCTTCATCGTGTACATGGCAGATCGTCCGGCTGCGGACGATCTTGCCGTATTTGGGGTGCCGATAGAGGCGATCGACCTCGACGCGGCGGGTCTTGCTGCACTTGGCGCTGGTGACGACCCCGATCAGCCTTTTCTTCATTTTCTCGCCTTCAACCGTTCGGCGGCCGGATCAGACCCGGCCCGTTTCTTTCAGGAGGTTTTCTGTGCGGATTTCTGTTGTTTCTCGGTCCGCTCGCTCTGGATCGTGTAAATACGGGCGATCTCGCGGCGGAGCTTGCGGAGATTGCTGGGGGCGTCGAGCTTTTCGGTCGCCGCCTGAAAACGCAGGCGGAAGAGCTCCTTCTGAGCCTCCGTCAGCGTGAACTGCAGCTGGTCGCCGCTCATTTCGCGAAGGTGTGTGGCCTTGGTCATGGATTCGCCTCGTCGCCTCGTTCCGGCTCCGTCTTTCAATTGCGTCGTTAAATCGTCCGCGCACGGCCGACGAGCCGCACCCGAACAGGAAGTTTGTGCGCCACGCGGGCAAAACACTCGCGGGCCGTGTCGTGGGGAACGCCCCCCAGTTCGAACAGGACGGTGCCCGGCTTGACGACGGCGACCCAATGGTCGGGCTCGCCCTTGCCGTGCCCCATTCGCGTTTCGAGCGGACGGGCCGTGACGGATTTCTGCGGGAAGATGCGGATGTAGAGCTTCCCTTCACCGCGAATGTATTGGTTCGCGGCCACGCGGCAGGCCTCGATCGTCGTCGCGCGCACGTGCCCCGGATCAAGAGACTGCAAACCCCAGTCTCCGAAAGCGACGGTATTGCCCCGCGAGGCGTTACCTCTTATGCGCCCTCTTTGACTTTTGCGGTACTTGACTCGCTTTGGCATGAGTGCCATCGCCGGTCTCCTCAGTCGAATAATCACCCAGGTCGATCCACACCTTCACGCCGATCGAGCCGACGGCCGTCTTCGACACGGCAAAGCCGTAATCGATGTGCCGCTGCAGGGTCGACAGGGGGATCGAACCGCGAATTGCCTTCTCTTGCCGGGACATTTCCGCGCCGCCGAGCCGCCCGGAAAGCTCAATTTTCACGCCGTGGGCGCCCGCGTCCATCACCTGGTCGAGGGTGCGCTTGATCGTCCGCCGAAAGCTGCCTCGCTTCATGAGCTGCTGGGCAACGTCCTCGGCGACAAGCACCGCGCTGCGGTGCGGATTGTTGATTTCGACGATTTTGAGTTCCATCCGCCGGCCGGTGAGATCCTCCAGCTCCGCCTTGAGGCGGTCGACTTCCTGCCCCTTGCGGCCGATGATGATGCCGGGCCGGGCCGTGTAGAGATGGACGACGACCTGGTCGCGCGTCCGCTCGATCTCGATCTTCGGGATGCCCGCGAACTGATATTTCGTCTTGACGAAGTTGCGGATCTTGTAGTCTTCGATCAAGAGGTCGCCGAACTCTTTTTTGCTCGCGTACCAGCGGCTGCGCCACGGCTCGACGATGCCGATGCGAAAGCCGGTTGGATTAACTTTCTGTCCCATCGCGTCTTCTCAGTTTCTTGCGGGAATCGGTTTGATTTCTTGCAACTTGCCCCGGAGGCTTAAGCCAGTTCTGGCACGTCGATCACGATGCGGATATGGGCGAAGCGGCGGCGGATCACGTTGGCCATGCCGCGGGATCGCGGGAGCATCCGCTTGAACATCGGCCCCCCATCGACGACAGCCTCGACGATCTTCAGGCTTTCGACGTTCCGCGCACCGCGATCCTCGCAGTTGGCAATCGCGCTTTGCAGCACCTTTTCCAGCATGCGGGCACCGCGGTTCGGCTTGAAGCGCAGCAGCAGAAGACCTTCTCCGGCCGCCTGGCCGCGGATGAGGTCGGCGAACGGGCGGACCTTGGTCGCGGCGATGCGTGCAAAACGATGTCGTGCGGCGATGCGGGCCATGCTACTTCTTCCCCCGGGCGCCATGTCCGCGGAACGTGCGGGTCGGCGCGAACTCGCCCAGCTTATGACCAACCATCTCTTCCGTGACGTAAACATTCATGTGCCGTCGACCGTCGTGAACCAGAAACGTGTGGCCGACAAACTCGGGCGTGACCGTCGAGCGGCGTGCCCACGTCTTGATCGGCTCTTTTTTGCCGGCCAACGTCAGCCGCTCCACCTTTTTCAGGAGCTTCAGGTCGACAAACGGGCCTTTTTTCAGCGATCGTCCCATCGCAACACCTGTCTTCTACTCAGACTTTCAACTGACCGTAACGACGCGATTTCCGCCGACGAACAATGGCCTTAGACGACGGCTTGCGGCGCTTCCGCGTCCGCCCTCCCTTCGAGAGCACGCCCGTCGGGCTGCACGGATGACGGCCGCCCGACGTGCGGCCTTCGCCGCCTCCCATCGGATGGGCGACCGGGTTCATCGCCACGCCGCGAACATGCGGGCGGCGGCCCATCCACCGCTTCCGCCCGGCCTTGCCGATCGACACGTTGATGTGATCGGAATTGCCGATCACGCCGATCGTCGCCCGGCACGAGCTGGGAAGCCGTCGGACTTCGCCGGAAGGAAGCGTGATCTGGGCCCACTTGCCCTCGCGCGCGTTCATGACCGCATGCACGCCGGCGGTGCGGCACATTTTGCCGCCGCTGCCGGGCTGCATCTCGATACAGTGCACCTGTGTGCCCGGCGGGATCTTATCCAGCGGCATGCAGTTGCCGACATTGGGCTCAACGTCGAGACCGCTTTGCACCTTGTCGCCGACCTTGAGTCCCTCAGGTGCCAGAATGTACCGCTTTTCGCCGTCGGCATAGTGCAACAGGGCGATGCGAGCCGAGCGATTGGGATCGTACTCGATATAGGCGACAGCGGCGGGAACTCCGTCCTTGTCGCGATCGAAATCGATCATCCGGTAAATTTTCTTGTGTCCGCCGCCGCGGTGCCGCGCCGTGATGCGGCCTTGAAAATTCCGACCGCCCTTTTTCTTCATGCGGAAGGAAAGCCCTTTTTCGGGCTCCTTCTTCGGGTCGGTGATTTCCGAGAAATCACTCACGGAGCCGGCGCGCCGTCCCGGAGAGGTCGGTTTGTAATAGCGAATACCCATGACGACGGTTCCGACTTGATCCTCTAAAGTAGCTCAAGGCCAGGGGCCGCCAAACCGGTGGCCACTGGCCGCTTCGCACCCAAATCATCTCTTAGAAGAAGGAGATCCGATCCTCCTCGTTCAACTCAACAATGGCCTTCTTCCAGGCGATGGTGTGTCCCAATTTGAAACGGTGGCGGCGCGGCTTCCCCTTGCGGTTCTGGGTCCGCACGCCCACGACGCGGACGCCCCACATTTCTTCCACGGCCCGCTTGATGTCGTGCTTCGTCGCCAGGGGACTGACGGCGAACGTATAGGCATTGTGCCGCTCAGACAGATGCGTTCCCTTCTCGGTCACGAGAGGATGCAGCACGACCTGGTACGACTCTAAGGTGATCGACGCACGCGGTTGCTGGGGCATTTTAGGATTCCTTTGCCGACTGGCCGCGCCGTCCGGCGCGGAGCCGCTCGAGACCGCCGCGCGTCAGGATCAGCTGCTTCTGATGCAACAAGTCGTAGGCATTGAGATCGTCGCAGCTCGAGATGCGAAGCCCCGGAATATTACGACCCGATCGCCAAACATTGGCGTCGTGCGATTCGATTGCCAAAAGACAGCTCGTTTTATTCAAACCGAGCGCTTTGAGCAGCGTCGCCATGTTTTTCGTTTTCGGCTCCCCGATCGCCAGCTCATTGATGAGCGTGACCTGCTCATCGAGGAACTTGCTCAAGAGGGCCATCCGCGTCGCGAGACGCACGGCTTTTTTCGGAAGTCGATAGCCGAAGTCGATTGGATACTTTGCGTGGGCGCGTCCGCCGCCACGACGAATGTTCGTGCGGACCGTTCCCATTCGAGCCCGGCCGGTCCCCTTCTGCCGAAAGAGCTTCTTCGTGCTCCCCTCGGTTTGCGCCCGGTTGCGAGTCATGACCGTGCCGACGCGACGATTCGTCTCGTACATCACGACAACATCGTGCAACAGCTGTTTGCTGATGCGCGGCGCAAGTTCGGCCGAGTCGAATTCGACTTTGTCGACCGACTTGCCGGTCTTGTCGCGAACGGACACGATTATCCGTGATCCATTTTCAGCCATCGCCGCGAACCCCAATCACGCTTTCTTTGCCGACTTAGCATGTTTTTTCGTCGGACGAATCACCACCCAACCACCATTGGGACCGGGAACGGCCCCCTCGACGAGGACCATGTTCTCAGCCTCGTCGAGCCGGACCACGCGAATGTTCCGCATCGTCACCCGCTCGCCGCCGTATCGGCCGGGCATTCGCACGCCCTTCACAACTCGCGACGGGTCGGCGCTGGAGCCAATCGATCCACCGTGACGATGCACACGCTTGACGCCGTGGCTGGCACACTGGCCATGGAAATTGTGTCGCTTCATGACACCCGTAAAGCCGCGACCCTTCGTCAGACCGATCAGATCGACGCGGGGGACCTCATTCAGTACCGCGACATTGACAACCTTACCCACCTCGAAACCGTGCTGTTCACCGTCCGTCCGAAACTCACGCACGAACCGCTTCGGCTCGCAACCGGCCTTCGGAACCAGATCGAGCCCCCTGCTTGTCCGCTGCTTCTGCCGGTGGCCGTTGATATTGGCGACCTGACCGCGCTCGGCCCGGCTGACGAGCCGTCGCTTCTTGTCGACAAAACCGAGCTGAACTGCTTCATAGCCGTCCCGCTCTTTTGTCCGCAAAGCCAGCACCGTGCACGGTCCCGCCTCGATGACAGTGACGGCGTGGAGATTCCCCTCCGCGTCGTAAACCTGCGTCATCCCCACTTTGCGACCCAGCAATCCGACTGGCATGGCTGTCGATTCCGAACAATTCTGCGTGCGTCTGGCCGATGCAACTCGACCGAGAAAACAACACCAAACATCAAGTGAACGATTCCGACAAGAGCGGTACGACCGAGAGGCCGACCGGTCAGACAACCGGGACGACAACTGGCGAGCCTGTCAAATCGACCACATCCACCGCAACGGTCGCCCCCGCCAAGAAACAGGCCGAGGACTCGGTCTTTAGGACAAGAGGCGATTCAGATGACCGCGAGTTTTCCGTCTTCGTCTCAATTCGTCTCCCGTCGCGTCCGACGTGCGCTCGCCGGACGTATCACTCGCGATCCGACGTTGCGCGCCTTCAACCTCCCCCCGCCGACGCTTTGATCTTGATGTCGACGCCAGCCGGCAACGACAACTTGTTCAACGCGTCGATCGTCTTCCCAGTTGGCTGAATGATGTCGATCAGCCTTTTGTGGGTTCGAATCTCGAACTGCTCTCTCGACTTCTTGTCGATGTGCGGACTGCGGAGCACAGTATAGCGCTCGATCCGAGTTGGCAATGGAATCGGTCCGTGAACCACCGCGCCCGTTCTCTTCGCCGTATCGACGATCTCTGACGCCGACTGATCGAGAACGGAATGGTCGTACGCTTCCATCCGAATTCGGATCCGTTCCTGACTCCCACCCGCCACTCAAAGTCCCCCCGACAAAAGGCTTACGCTCACTCCGCCCACCTTCCGGCGATGCGGGAAACTCGCAATGGTAGTGACGCCCCTACGCTTTGTCAAGAAACGCAATTGGAGTTTTCGCACGAAGTTTTGACAGTCAGCGGCTCGCTTTCCGCTCCCGTCGCGCGCGAGTAGACTCGGCGCATGCGCCATACGGGAAAAGTTGCCCTCGTCACAGGTGCCGGTCGCGGAATCGGCAAAGGTTGTGCCGTCGAATTGGCACGCAACGGGGCCGATTTAATCATCAATGATCGTCCCGGAAGCCCCGATCTTTCCCAGACCGCCACGGAAATCCGAGCATTGGGCCGCTCCTGCACCCCGCTTGAGGCCGACGTCTTTAGCCGCCCCGGCTGTGAGCAGCTCGTAGCCAGCGCCCTTCAGGCAGCCGGGCGGATCGATATTCTTGTCAGTAATCCCGCCTGCAACAAGCGGAGCGACTTCCTCGATTACGACCCCGCGGACTTCGAGAGGATCATTCAGGGAGTCCTGGTAAGCGGGTTTCACATGAGCCAACTTGTCGCGCGGCACATGGTCGAAACAGGGACCCGCGGCAAGATCCTCTTTATTTCCAGCGTCCACGCGCCGGTTCCCTACGCGCGGAATGTGGCCTATAACGCGGGGAAAGCCGGCCTGAATCATCTGTGCCGCACCATCGCCGTCGAATTGGCCCGCCATCACATCAACGTCAACGCCATCGAGCCGGGCTGGATCGATACTCCAGGAGAGCGCTCGGTCTTTGGTGCCGACGTGATTCAAAGCGAAGGGGCGAAACTTCCGTGGGGCCGGATCGGCACGGTCGAAGATGTCGGCCGCGGCGCATCCTTTTTATGTTCCGACGAGGCCGATTACATTACCGGCGCAATTCTCCGTGTCGACGGACTGATCGTCTTCAAAGACTGCGCGGCGGAGTTTTAAAATGACTTGGCGGATCCCTCGCGGTACGAGAGCGACCCTGGCCCTTCCGACACAGTCCAGGGTCATCGCGCTCACCGCAATGGCTTTGGTCGCGACCGTGATTGCACCGCTTGCCTTGGCCCAAGCGCCAAGTGGTGTCGCGGCGGCCTCCTCTGGCCAGCACGTCGCGAAGAAAATCGTAGTGATTGCCCACCGCGGGGCTCACCGGATGGCGCCGGAAAACACTCTGGCCTCGCTTGAAAAAGCAATCAAGATCGGCTGCGACTATGTCGAGCTCGACGTGCGCCGCACGAAAGACGGAGCGCTCGTCATCATGCACGATGCCAGCGTCAACCGCATGACGAATGGAAAGGGAAAGATCGAGGATTTAACGCTGGCCGAAATCCGCAAACTCGAAATCAAGAGCCGTCACGGCAAACAGTGGGCCGGGCTGAAACTGCCGACCTTTGATGAGATGTTGGAACATGCCAAGGGGCGGATGAAGATTTACGTCGATCACAAGAAAGCGCCGCCGGCCGAAGTGCTGGCCGCGATCAACAAGCACGGCATGTTGCACGACGTCGTCGTTTACGGGGGCGTCGCCACGCTGCGCGAGTACAAAAGGCTGGCCCCCGACGTCTGGATCATGCCGGGTCATCCCGATTCGATCGAAGCGATCGAAGCCCTTTGTCGCGATCTCAAGCCCGAAACTCTCGACGGCAGCATCGTCGAGTGGACAAAACCGCAAGTCGAAGCCGCTCATCACAGCGGCGCGCAGGTCTGGGTCGACAACCGGTCGAATCTCGACAACGAGCGCGGCATCAAACAAGCCGTCGAGCTCGGCGTCGATGCCATCCAGACCGATGATCCGGCAACCGTGCTGCGGATCCTGAAGTCGATGGGACTCCGCGGCGACGGAGCAAAGTAATCGCGAAGACCTGTTTTCTTCGCCTCGATTCCCGATCACAAAGCCGACGCGAATTCCGTCGCGGACATTGCTTCAGCCGGTTTGCAACATTCTGGCATATCGGGCCAGCGCCATCAGCGGGAAATAGATGCGGTACAGGTGATACTTGAGGAAGAAGACGCGCGGGAAGCCGGTCCCCGTGAACCACGGCTCGTCCCAGGTCCCGTCCGCATTCTGAGTTTGAACCAGGTAATCAACGCCGCGGCGCACGGCTTCCGAATCAACTTCTCCGGCAGCCAACAGGCCCATAATGGCCCAGGCCGTTTGCGAGGCAGTCGTCGGCCCATAGCCACGGAGTGACGGCTCGTCGTAGCTCCGCGGCGTCTCTCCCCAGCCGCCGTCCTCCTGTTGCTTCGACTTGAGCCAGTCGGCGGCGAGGCGGATGCGGGCATCCATGATCGGCACGCCGACCGCCGCCAAACCGACAAGCGTCTGCCAGGTGCCGTACACATAATTCACGCCCCATCGACCGTACCAGCAATGGTCGGTCTCCTGCCCCTTCCAGACGAACTTGATCGCCTGCTGAACGGCCGGATGATCACGGCCGATTTTGAGATCCCCGAACAGCTCGAGCATCCGCCCCGTCAGGTCGACGGTGCTGGGGTCAATCATGGCGTTGTGATCGGCGAACGGCACGAGCGTAAAAATCTCCCGCCGGTTATCCGGGTCGAAGGCGCCCCAGCCGCCGTCGCGTCCCTGCATGGCCAGGATCCAACGAGTCCCGCGCCAAATGGCATTGAGCTGCGGGGCCGCCGCTTCGACCTGCTGAAACGCCTCGTGCGACGATTCGCCGCGGGCCGAGACGATGGCCGCCGCATCCTCGTCATTCGGATGCTGGCTCCAATTCCCCAGCAGAAAATCGGCCCGCCAATTCCGCTGGCCGATGCGCGGAAGCGACCGGCACAGCGCCATCAACACCATGCACGTATCGTCCGTGTCAGGATAGAACTCGTTATTGAATTCGAAGCACCAGGCTCCCGGTTCGGGAGCTTGGCGAAGCGTCGACCAGTCGCCGCGCCGCCGCACTTCCTTGGAAAGGAGCCAGCGAATCGACTTGCGGATCGACGGATGATCGGCCGAAACCCCCGCTTCCCGTAGCGAGAGCGTCGCGAGTGCCGTGTCCCACACGGGAGACTTGCACGGCTGCAGGCGGATCGCCCCGTCTTCTTCGATCATGAGGGCATCGAGTTCCGCAAGAGCGTTTTGCACCTCCGGCGAATCGTCACGGCGACCGAGGCATTTGAGCGCGACAACGCTCCAGACGATGGGCGGAAAGATGGCGCCCAAACCGTCGCTATTGGCGAACCGCTCGCACATCCAGCGCTCGGCCCGGCGAATGGCCAGTCGACGAAAGGGAGAGAGTCGAAAACGATCAACGAATTTCAACGCCAGATCCGCGCGGCGGAAGAAGGCGTGCCAGTCGATCCGCGTCGGACGGCTCAGGTTGTCGAGCTGTTCCGACTTCGGCATCGTCATCGGCAAGTCTTCCGGCCGGCCGAGGAAAAGTTCTCGAATGCCCAACTCGGCCCGTAGCGTGCGGACAGGCTTATACGCCCACAAAATCGACAGGGGAACGACGATCGTCCGCGACCAGGCCGACATCTCAAAAATATTGAAAGGGGCCCACTTCGGCACGAGCATGATTTCGGGAGGAACTGCGGGGCACTGGCGGTACGAAAGGGCCCCCAACAGTGCCAAGTAATAGCGGGTGAAGCTGTTAATCCGTTCCGCGCCGCCGGCTGCGTGAATTGCTTGCCGCGCACGGACCATATAGTCCGCGTCGGGCGAGTGGCCGGTTACTTTGAGGGCGAAATACGCTTTGACGGAGCCGCTGATCTCGAGAGGGCCGCCCGGATAAGACGACCAGCCACCAGTAGAGAGCTGTTGCTTGAGGATGTAGGCCGCCGCCTTGCGGGCGACATCGGAGTTTTCGCGACCGAGATAGGCCAGCAGCAGGATGTACTCCGATTCGAGAATCGTGTCTCCCTCGAGTTCGCCGACCCAATAACCATCGCTGTGCTGCTCGCCGAGAAGATACGCGCGTGTCCGCTCGATGGCCGTCATCAGCGGTTCATCGACGGCGCGCTCGAAGCCGGCGTCGATGCTTCCCGCGTCATAGTTCACCGGATCGAACTTTGGTTCGGGGGGTGCGAACGGTTCGCCGAAGTCAAAACGGAGGCGACGGCCTCCAGGTCGGCCGGTATCCATTGCTGCATCCTTGCGGGCGTTGGAAAGGGTCTAACCGAAATCTCGCGCCAAACGTGCGAATGCCGCGGAGCACTGCGGACGCAGAATGGTATTCAAGCCCCCCCGATCGATCAAGTGCCATCTTCTTGTCGTGGCAATAGTTAGGTCACGCGCCGGGCAACAACCTGCCAAATCAGTCTCAGCGCGACCTTTTCGACGCACCAGACGCCGAGTTGTCGCCAGGCTCGGCACTGTCGGAACCGACGGTGAGCCAGGGCCGCATCCGTTCCAACGTTTTTGGTCCGATCCCCTTCACGCGCCTGAGATCGTCGATCGAGCGGAACGGCCCATTTTGCTCGCGGTCCGCGACAATCCGCCGGGCAAGTGCGTCACCGATCCCATCGAGTTGTCCCCACTCAACCCAAGTGGCGGAATTGACGTCGATGCGGTATTCGACCTGACGCTGCGGCAGACGATCGATTTCGATCGGCACCGTTCCCCACCGCGTGACTCGCAGCCAGTATGCCGCAAGGAGCGCGAGCATTACGAACAAGACCACCGCAAAAATTGCCTGGTCCGAATGGCTGAGCCAAAAACTCGAAGTAGCTTCGTTCGCGGGGGATTCGGTGGAACCGTTCGTACTGGAACTGGCGTGCTGCAGCCGCGACTCGCTTTTTGCCGGTCGAGTCGGGGATGGCTCGTCCAATCGCGAGGCAATGGAGGCGGTGACAGATTCATCAAGAGAAGCGGACGGCGGCTCGGTGATCTCGGTCGAGACTCGAGTGCCGCTCGGTTCGTCCATCCGCAACGCCTGCGCCGAATTGCGAGTCGCGCTCAGATCGATGAGTGCTGCCGACAAAGGGGCACATCATCCGCAGCGAGCGCACGCCCTCATGACGGCTCCAGGCTACGCCGGATGCCCGTCGCTCACAAGCCGCGGAGGCTTTTCCGACCTCACGGATCGCTCGGTTTGTTGACCGTCTGCGGCGGGTTCGTTGGCATCTTCACGTAGAGGGTCAGGATGATCACCGAGTTTTTGTCGAGCGGCGCATTCGGCGGTGGATCCTGGCGTTCGATGTGATATTCCTGGCCGGGAGCGTTTGCCGGATCGCCGCGCTGCAGCTTCACGGGGTGGCCAAGACTCTCCAATTTCTCTTTGACAGGCTTCCAAGGACCGCCAATCAACGATGGCATACGGTTCGCGGCGATGGGATCGATGGGTGCCGCGCCTTGGCCCAACGGACCTTGCAGACCGCCAGCAACCGGGTTGTTGTGGACCGAGCGCTTGTAACCTTCAAATGTTAATGAGGGCTGGAACGGGTTTGTCCAGAAGAAAAATCGAATCTTATTGACCTGGAGTGAGCTGAACTTATAGACCGTCTCAGTCGTGCCTGCTGGGTTGTACAAGTAGACTTCGAGCGGAAGGCACATTTCTCGATCGAGGATCAATTTCGCCTTGATCCAGTCGATCGCATCCTGTTTCCATTTGGGCGTGACTTCGATGGCATAGGCTGTTTCGTTTTCGGCGATAAGCTTGAATTCATAACGGGCCTTGGCTCTCTCGGGTGCCATCCCAAAAAGAAACGGGAGCGGACCATCCATGATGTTCTCACCGCGCTGGCTCGGCGGAATTTTGATGGCTTCGTAAGTCTTGTTGTCGTCGTCAATCGCCTTGATCTCGTTGCCGTCGCAAATCCAACGCTCTTTTTTATTCGAGGACTGAACCTTCAGATTCACTACTTTTCCATTTGGAGATTTACGAGGGATGGGCTTTGCCGGTAACTTCCTCGAGTACGGTACGAGATCAAACCGGCCCTTGTCCGGCGTTTCGACGTAGAATTTTCCCTCGGCCACGGTCTCGGTGCCCCAGCTAAAATCGCGCACCGAGCGGATATGGCTCCCTTGCAGCCTCTTAATTTCTTTCGTGCGCTTCGACCAGACTTCGAGCAGCGCCTCGACCCGCGGATCGATCGGCTTGCCCGTATTGGGATCGGCCGCGTTAGCGCGTAGGTCGGGCTGCGTCAGTTGGCTGCGGTCCACCCGCCCCGGCGTTTGACTGCCACCCTGAGGCTGCGTGATGTCCTCGCGGGCAATGCCACGGTCGATTCGCCCCGGGGTTTGACTGCCACCCTCAGGTGAGGCGGCGTCCTGCCCGAACAGCGCGACCGGCAACGCCCCCACCGCTCCCAACAACATCAGACCTAGCAATCGCCCGACGCCGAGGTTTCGCGACATAGGGGCCCGATTCCTTCCATGGATGAACGGGTACTGACTCAAATGACTGGCGGGATATGACTTATGAAATGCGAGCCGAATCCTCCGGGCGGGATTTTAATCCACCGCCCGGTTTTCGGCTACGCCTGTTTCAGAGGCTCAAAACCTGGTTGATCGGCAAGGCGTTGGTCAATCAGGCAAGCTGTCTCGGAAAAGCTCGAGACGCAGAAATCGGCAAGCAGGGAATAATGGGGAGTGCCGTTCGGGGCGAACAAGATCGTTCGCATGCCGGCATTGCGACCGCAATTGATATCGTGGAGATAGTCTCCCATAAAAATCACTTCGGTTACATGCGCTCCCCAAATCGAGCAAATCTTTAATAATCCCGCGGGATCCGGTTTCGGCGGCCCATCTTCCCGGGTCAACACACACGGAATTGTCAGCCCTAGCCGAGCCAGCACGCGGCTCGTGCATTGGCGGCTGTTTCGGGTGAGGATCGCTTGCGGAATCTTTCGCGCCGTGAGCGAGTCCAGCAGCTCACGGGCACCGGGCATCAACGTGGCACGCTCCGCGGCCTCGCACTCGTGTCGATCGAGGATCCGCAAGCACTCGTCGAGCCGTTCACCCGGCGGAATCTCGGCCAGTCCTTCGAGGATCGGCATCCCCACGGGAAGCCCCATCTCGCGGCGCATGAGAGGGAAGTCGAGCCCCGAATCGACGAGTGTCCCGTCGAGATCGAAAATCATGCCGCGGATCTTCACGAACGCAAATCGTCCTCAATATGAAGCACCGAATTGAGCGTAATCAGCTCCGTTCGCCCGTTCTGCCGCCGCAAAACGCTCACGCCACCGTTGTTCTGATTCATGTCCTTCGCATGGGTCAGCGGCATCCCCAACAAAGTCGCCGCGCAGGCCCGGATCACAACGTTGTGCGCTACGGCGACGATCGAACGGCCCACGTGCCGCTCGCAAAGCTCCGTCAACGCGGGAATCGCCCGCAAGGCGACCTCCCGATACGATTCGCCGCCGAGATACGGATACTGCGACTGGTCTCGCTGAAATTCTTCGCATTCGCGGGGATAGTCCTCCCGAATCTGGTCCCAGGACATCCCCTCCCATTTTCCGACGTCCGCCTCGATCAGCGCATCGACCGTCCCGACGTCCAATCGATGCGGTTCGGCAATCGCTTGAGCCGTATCGAAGGCCCGCCGCAACGGACTGCTGTAAACGGCAGCGATCACCCGGCGCTCGAACAACTTTCTCACACATTGGGCCTGTCGCCGGCCCGTCTCGTTCAAGGGAAGATCCATCCCCCGTCCTTGGAGCACGTAAGGCCGCCGCAGGTTCGCGTCGGTGGCCCCGTGCCGGACGAGGTAGAGGATCGTCGCGTTTGCGTCCGACATCCTGCGAATCCTCCTTGCTCGCTAAATCGTCGTGCCGACTTCACTTCGCGTGCGGGCCAGAAGTGACGCCATGCGAATGGCCTCGATCATCCCCTCAGGATTGGCCAGCCCCTTGCCGGCAATGTCAAAGGCCGTTCCATGACTCGGACTCGTGCGGACGATGGGCAGACCGAGCGTAATGTTGACCGCCAGGTCGCGTGCCACCAGCTTGATTGGGATGTGCCCCTGATCGTGATACATAGCGACGACGCCATCAAACTCACCGGCAATCGCACGGCGAATGAGTGCGTCGGCGGGAATCGGTCCCTGGATCGTCCATCCCTGTGGGGTAAATCGGTCGATCGCGGGCCGAATGATCCGCCGTTCTTCGTCTCCAAACAAGCCCTCTTCGCCGGCATGCGGATTGAGAGCACACACGCCGATCCGCGGAGAGACGACTCCGATTCGCAAGAGAAAATCGCGGACGAGCGAAATCTTGTCGGCAACTCCGTCGGTCGTCAAAAGCGCCGGCACACTGGCCACCGAAGTGTGGAGCGTCACATGGGCCACGCCGAGGCCCCGTGGAGACCGCACCGCCTGCCCCGGCGGGACATAGAGCATCATCGCATACTGCGAAACGCCGCATTCAGCCGCCAGGATTTCGGTGTGACCCGGATAGTCGAGTCCCGCCAAACGCAGCGCCGCCTTATTGAGAGGCGCGGTCACAATCGCGTCGATGGTCTGCGCGAGCGCTGCCCGAGCCGACGCGACAAGCCATTCGTACGCCGCCCGACCCGCTCGCGCATCGAGGACGCCCGGTTTGACCGCGGACAATCCTGCGGCCGTTTCCGGCGTGAGCGGATTCCAACAGTCTATTTGTCCCTCATCGTCGCCAGCCGCGCTCGGCGAGCCGTGCTCGCGCACCGTGGCGGACGAACCGATCTGTTGCAGGGCTCGTTGCAGAACCCGCGGCTCACCCACGACAAGCGGTCGGCAGCACATTCGAACAACCGGATTCTCGCAAGCCCGCGCGACGATTTCCGGCCCGATGCCGGCCACGTCGCCCATCGTCAATGCGATTCGAGGTCGATTTTTCAACACGGCCGCATACTAAAAAAAGACCGTTCCGATCGCCGAATGGCTGAGCCCCCCGAACGATCGTTCGGGCCGTGCCTATCGCACGGCCAGTTCCTCAAAGCACTCGAGCACCGCCAAAGGGGTGCCGCGGCGATCCTTGTCCGAAAGGATCGGCTCGACTTCCAGGGGCCAATGGATCCCCACGGCGGGGTCGTTCCACAAAAGTGTCCGCTCGTGCTGCGGATAGTAGAAGTCCGTGCACTTGTAAAATAGGTCGGCCGATTCGCTCAGGACGCAAAAGCCGTGGGCGAAACCGGGCGGAATGTACATTTGCCGATGGTTCTCATCATTCAGCTCCCTTCCGACCCATTTGCCGAAATGAGGCGACTTCCGCCGCACATCGACCGCGACATCGAATATTCGTCCCGAAATGGCCTGCACGAGCTTGGCCTGCGGATGCTCTCGCTGAAAGTGCAAACCGCGGAGCGTTCCCCGGCAGGAACGGGAAATATTGTCCTGCACAAACTCGGCCGTAATCCCGGCCTCGGCATACCGGTTGCGCTGGAACGTTTCCTTAAAAAAGCCGCGAGGGTCCGCAAAGACCTTCGGCTCGATCACCACCACGCCTGGGAGTTCAGTCGGAATCACATTCATGGACGGACTCATTTTTTCGCCCGCATGACCGCCTAAAAAAGGACGGCCTTTGCGCCTCAAGGATAGCGAACGCCGACAGGCCCCGCCAATTAAGCCGCTGTAACCCCGCCCGATGCGCCGGCGTACACGTCTTGCCAAAGCCTCCGCGGTTGGCATATGGTTCAGGCTGCAGTCTTTCGACGCGTTTCGCGGGCCCGGCGCAGAACGACATGAAACACCACGGTGCGTTGGCAGGCGCTCGGCGGCCAGTCTCCGGCTTGGCCCTCCTCGCGCTTTGGTGGGGTATCGGCGCCGTCCTTCCTGCCGTCGCGGCTCCTCCGACTGCCGGAATCGAAGCCCCGGTCGTCCACGACGAGCGGCTGACCGAGCTCAATAAGTCGGCCCCCGCGGATTTGGCGGACCTGCGGGCCATCGAAACGCAAGTCACCCGGATCGTCGACCACGTCCGCCAATCGACCGTGGCCATCATCGTCGGCGATTCCCAGGGGAGCGGCGTCATCGTCACCGAAAGCGGCCTGGTGCTGACGGCCGGCCACGTGATCACCGTTCCCGGGCGGAAAGTCACTGTCGTGATGGCCGATGGCCGGAAAGTTGCCGGTCGCGCCCTCGGCGTCAACACGGCCAGCGACTGCGGCATGGTGCAAATCACCGACCGCGGCCCGTATCCCGCCTCCAAAATCAGCGACCTATCGAGCCTGAGAGTCGGCGACTGGTGCCTGGGAACCGGACATCCCGGCGGATACCAGGTGGGACGTCCCCCCGTGGTCCGTCTGGGACGCCTGGTCGCCATTCACGAAACGCTCCTTCAGTCCGACTGCCCTCTGCTCGGTGGAGATTCGGGTGGTCCCCTGTTCGACCTCAACGGCAACGTCGTCGGCATTCACAGCCGGATCGGCCAGCGCACCAGCTTGAACCTGCATGTGCCGGCCGCCCTGTTCATTCGGGATTGGGATCGCCTCACAAAGACCCCAGATCTCGACCACGTGCCGGCACAGTCCCAGGGAATGCTCGGCGTCGACGGCGTCGACGATCCGCAAGGCGCCCGCATCACCGAGGTTTTTCCGAGACTTCCGGCCGACGAGGCGGGTTTAAAAATCGGGGACATCGTCACCCGCTTTTCGGGCCATCGCGTGGACGGCTTCGGCACCCTGAAGAAATTCGTGCAGGCCCGCCATCCGGGCGAGGTCATCGAGTTGCAAGTGCTTCGCGAAAATGGCGTCCGCGAGTTGCGCGCGACGCTCGTCGCCCGACCAATGGAATGACCGGCTAGGGCCATCGAGGGCATCCGCAAAACATGAAACGTCTTGGCTTTGTGCTCCGTTCTCTCGCCGTCCTGGCGGTGCTGGCCGGCTTCGTCTTCCTCGACCGGTCGACCTGGTCCGCCGATCGGCTGCTCAAGTCCCAATTGAAAGACGGCACCGACGTCCGCGCGGCGTTTCGCGACGTCGTCCGCCAGGTCAACCGCTCGATGGTCAGCGTCCTCTCGGACGGGCGGCCCGTTTCGCTCGGCGTCATCGTCAGTCCCGACGGGCTGATCCTGACCAAAGCGAGCGAGCTGGGTGAACACGTGCGATGCCGGCTGCGGGACGGCCGCGAGCTGGAAGCCACCACCGCCGTCGTCCACGACCGCTACGACGTGGCCCTGATCAAAATCGATTGCGAAAACCTCGTCCCCGTCGAGTGGGCCGACGGCCGCGATCCACGGGTCGGCCAGTGGCTGGCAACCCCCGGCATGGAAGACATCCCCGTCGCGGTCGGCATCGTTAGCGTGCAACGCCGCCCGATTCCGCCGGAAAAAGGGGTCCTCGGCGTGCAGCTCTCCGATGGAACGACCGGCCCCCAGGTCACCTTCGTCGTCCCGAGCAGCCCCGCCTCCCGGGCCGGCCTGAAAACGGGCGACCTGATCGTGCGGGCCGGCGACCAGCGAATTAAAGACTCGAAGTCGTTCGACCTCCTGATCCACAAGTTCGCCCCCGGCGACTCGGTGAACGTCGTCGTCCTGCGGCAAAACCACGAAGTCACCGTGCGGGCCGTCCTCGGCCGCCCGACGGGATTGCATGTTTCCCGCAACTACTGGATGGACCGCATGAGCGGCCGCATGAGCCAGCGCCGTGCCGGCTTCCCGCAGGCCCTGCAGCACGACACGGTCCTCGAACCCGAGATGTGCGGCGGACCCGTCGTGAACCTCGCCGGCCAGGCGGTCGGCCTCAACATCGCCCGCGCGGGCCGGGTCGAAACCTACGCCGTGCCGGCCGACGTCGTCAAAACGCTGATCCGCGAACTCCGCTCCGGAAAGGTCGTCCCCGTCGAACGGACCGCCCCCAGCGAAGCCTCGACCGAGGCCAACCCGCAAGACGCACCGGCAATCCCCCAGCTCGCGGTTCCCCCCACCCCCAGCAACCGACCGGCGAAGAAATAATCGCCGCCCGCCGCGGCCCCGTCTTCAGGTTGATTCTCATTCACCCAAGTGTCCAACACGCGGGCCCTGAACAATTTTTGAACAGATACCCCGATTTTTCTGTGTTTTCTGTACCGTAAAAAAAGGCAAACCACCACAGAAAAATCGCCGTGGCGGCAACCCCCCCTTGACTCTTGTCGAATAATGGAGACTGGGAGCGTTCTCCACGCTCTTCACGGAAGGGGGCGAGACTTCCCGCCGGGACCAGGGTGCGCGTTGTGCGCGATGCGCCCGCGGGTAGAGGGCAGGGGGCAGAGGGAAGAGGGCGGAAGACGGAACTGAGCCGATGGCTCGACGGAGCGCGAGTGCGCCTTGCGGCGCGGCCTCGAAGCCGCGTCACATCTCACAGAGTCGGCGGAACACAGCGGCTCGAACAGCCTTCCGCGGGCGCCTAAAGCGATTCAATCTCGCTCAACCGTGAGCAACAAGGGCGAGCAACCCAAAGGCACGCAAAGCGTGCCTCGTCTGCCCCCTCCCCTCTGCCCTCTGCCCCCTGCCCTTCCTCACGCCGCCGCTTTGCGGCGGGCAGCCCGTCGGGCGGCAGCCGGGGCGTACCGCCCTTTCTTGTAAATCCGCGCATGCACGTCGTCGAGGATCCAGTGAAACAGGAGCAAGTGAAACGACTCGACCAGTCCCATGTCGTCCAGCGGCACGTGGAGCGATTCCTGCGCGATGTCGCGGAGCTTGCCGCCGTCGAAGCCGGTGATGCCCCACGTCCGCACGCGGGCCTGGTTGGCCCACTCGATCGCCCGCAGCACGTTGGGGCTGTTGCCGCTGCCGCTGAAGGCCAACAGCATATCGTCGGCCGACGCCAGGTTTTTGAGCTGCTCGACGAAGACCGTTTCGAACCCCTCGTCGTTGGCCCAGGCGAGGATGGCGGCCGCGTTGTCGGTGAGGCTTAGCACCTTGAGCCGCTTGTGCGACAGGTCGGCAAAGTCGGTCCGCTCGAGGGTCGACTTGGCGAAGTCCTCAGAGATGTGCGAACAATTCGCCCCGCTGCCGCCGTTGCCGCAGAGAAAGACGAACCGCCCCTCCTCGTACGCGGAGTGAATCTCCGCCGCAAGTCGTTCGACGGCAGGCAGTTCGATCCCGGCAAACTCGGCACTCGCGCGCTCGAGGTACTGCGAAACAGTCAAGCTGGCACCCAGCATGATGAGGTGGCTCCGCTCAGAAAAATCAGGTTGTGTTTTTGGGATAATGGGAGAGAGGGGCGGAGTCTAGCACCCCGTAGAAACGCGAGCCAGACGAATCGGGTTATGGACCGTTAAAAAGCCAACAGGTGGTGGGAATGCCGAGACGTCTTTCAGCGTTGCTTCAGACGGGCGAGGGGAGAGGGCAGCGGGAAGGGGGCAGAGGGCAGACGAATTCGGGATGCGGGGCGCGGGGTGAGGGGCGAGGCGAAATCGTGGGGTAAGCTGCCAGCTTGCCATTCCTTGTCGCGACGCCGCCGGCATCGGGCGCCAGGAATTCAAAATCAAGCGTTATTTGGATTAAGCAGCATGGCGACGAAGCGGAAGCAGTTCGCGGTTTGCATTCGCAACGAGGGCTACGAAGTCTCTCTGGAGCCACGAAAGATCTACGAGGTCCTTCCGGACGCGGGGGCTGCCAAGCACAGTCAAATTCGCGTCGTCGACGAATCGGGCGACGATTACCTCTATCCGGAAGACTTCTTCGCGCCGATCGAACTCTCGCCCACGTTGCGAAAGGCTCTACTCGCGGGATCGAAGTAACAGCACGCCGAGAGAAACGGCACACACTGCTGTGCCAGCCTTCATTGCTGCGCAAAGGCGTCTTCCACGGACGCCGGTTGCGGCTTACGATCCGGCAATCATGCGGGTTCACGTATCGCACGCGATTGTTCTCTGTACTCTGATCGTCCTGACCTCAAACGCCGTGAGCCGGGCCGATTCACGGCGCGATGAGCTCATCAAATGGCATCACGAGGTACAAGAACGACGGAACCATTTCGAGGCCCTGCGTAGCCGCGTAATCCGCGATCTCAAACAGGAGCCGACTCGCACCAAGAACGCTCTTCGGCTGTTAGAGGTCTGGAAAAACACTGGAGAGACGCAAACATCTGCCGTTTCACAATCGGTGCAGGTGAAAGGTTCAAAGCCGCTGGAGGTGATTCTCTTTCAGGAACCGGCGGGAGATTGGCCAAACTGGGACTTCGCGGTCGTCTTTCTGCTGTCAAACGATCGGGTCATCGACTGGAAAGCAAATTGGTCGTATCGAGCAACGGCCCTTTTGAGTCAAGAACCTGTCGTCCAAGATATCGACGGCGACGGCTTTCCCGATGTAGGCTTTCGGATCGGTTCCGCATCGCACAGTCCTCATGCCGTACGGCACACGCAAGCGGACCTTAAACAAGCGTGGCGGCGAGCATTCGCAATTACGCCAACTGGTTTTCGCAGCCTGATAGCCGACGACGATCATCGACACCGCTTGAAGGTAGCTTACGATCTGTCCGGCCAACCCGTACGGTTACACGTGGACGGCGTCCCGAGCGAAATCGGAGATTACGACCTCTTTACTTGTACGGTCAGCGTGACGAACCCGTCGACGCGGGAACTGAGAATCGACTCGGATCCGTGGGCTGAATGGTTCCATTTTGATTCGGATCCGCCTGGGGGGCTTAGTTGCTGGTTCTTCCCTTCCAAAAAACAAGTCCTCAGACCGGGTGAGACCATCACCTGTGATGTTGACGTGCACTTACGACCGCCGGGCGATGTGGCCACGTTGATTTGCAAATTTGGTCCGCAACTGCCGTGATCACATTGGAGCCGGGATCACGGCGATCGGCCGGCCGGAGATCGGTTCCGCCGGCTCAATTCGGGGGACCGTTTCATGCGAGACCATCAGCATCGCTGGATGGCGGTCGTTTCACTTGTGGCGTTGTTTCTCGTCGGCTGCGATCACGCCAGGTCCGTTCAGCCACTCTCGAACGAGCAAACGTCCACACTCGACCAACGTTTGATCGGCGGCTGGGAACCGGTCGACCGACAACAGGATGGGGAAACGAGCACGCTGTGGGTGGGCCGAAAGCCAGGGTCGAAAAAGGCTCTGGAGTTGGTAATGGTCGGCATTGCGGACGACCAAACCATAGAGACCCTGCGGATGCCGATGTTCGTGAGACACGGTCAAGCGAACTATCTCAGTGTCGATCTGGCATCCGTGCTGAAGGAATGGGACGAAACGGGGCCCTCTTGGTGTTTCTGCAAATATGAAATGCCCGACGACCGAACAATCGTTCTTCATGTGCCGAAGCCAGAAGCACTTCGCGAGGCCGTTCGCCAAGGCAAGCTGAAAGGCACGCTGCTGAAGCCGCATACGTTCTGGCTCTTCGGGTTCCTTCCGGTGACCGGGCCGATGAAAGGCGACGTCGTTCTCGCAGACCCACCGGAGAAGATCGTCGCGTTCCTCGACAAGCAGAAGGACGCGTGGACGGACGAGCCGATTGTCTTGAAAAAGGTGCGGCTAACGGGTGAGCCGAAGGCAAAGCATGCGACCGACAAATGAAACTCAGAGTTGTGAGGGGAGAGGGCAGCGGGCAGAGGGACGAGGGTGCAGGGGTCAGGGAATGACGGAATCCGCAATCGCATCCGATTTTTTCTCAGCCCCAATCGGGGCGAGATCCTACAGCGCGGGTCGCAGCGGAGTGCAGGCCCGGGTCTCGGAATTCGACAGCGCGAGCGCAAAGCCCCAACCGGGGCGAGATAATCTCCGGACTGCGAACCGTGTCGTCGACCTCACCTGTCCACGAGAAGAAGCATCTCGGCCCTTCAGGCCTCTTCGCGAATTCGTTGTGCACTCAAACCCGGGCCTGCGCTTGACTCCGACCCGGGCTGTAGGATCTCGCCCGCGTTGGGGCTGAAATGCAAAGAATGGCTTAGCCTACGTGGGGCGAGCTGCCAGCTTGCCATTCCGGCTTAAAAATGTGCGGGCAGAAGCACCACGACGCTCACCGCGTAAGATTGGCCCGCTCGCGGATCGCATGATCGAGGCGGTCGATCTCGTCGTCGCTCAAACCTTCGTAGACATTCCACCAGTCGGGGATCTCGTCATCCGTCCGTTGAGCAGTTCGACCCGGATCTGAATCGCTGCCCGCGACTGCATCGGAGGTGAAGTTCGCCGCAGCTCCCGAATCAGCCTCGACGTTGACGACGTCGATGACGATTTGCTGATTGTCGCGCAGGCTTTGACCTATGACGTGTTCCAACGCCTGCCGATCGGCCTGGTCGATGTTTCGAACGTCGCGAACCACTTTGTGCATGCTTTTATTGTACGCCAACAGCGGTTCGCCGCCAGACGGATGTCCGGCGCGAAGGAGATTTGCCCCGCAGGAGTTAACGTAGGATCGCCGAGCCGGGGGATTGATCCCCCCGGAAGTGCGCGGGTTTAACTCATTGCCGCGGGGAAACCCCTGATTACGTCGGCCACGCGAGACTCTGCAAACGATGAAGCCGCCCCGCGCTGCAAGCACGATCGTCCGGGGGGATCAACCCCCCGGCTCGGCAGAGCGCGACTCACGGGCGGTGGCCGAACGGGGCTATCATTTGGCCATGCTGTACTTCAAGGCGCCTGGCCGTTTCCTCCTTACGGGATCGCCCGCCGAGAAACGGCAAGCTGGCAGCTTGCCCTACAATTTACTCTCATCCCTCGCCCCTCACCCCTCAACCCTCACCCCTCGCAAGCCTGAGGCGTCGCGACAAGTGAATGTCTTCCGGAACGGAAACGTCCTTCGCTACGACCAATCGCATCCCCGAGACGCATTTGGCCGCCTCGTGGGATTGAAATTTAGTCGGCAGCCGAAGTGGCGCCACTTTTTTCCCGGAGCTGAGATCCTGACTGCAGCGGAATTCGAAGCGGTTTGGCGTGAGGCATTACGGCCAGCAAAGATTCGCTGACGTAGGGGTGAGGGTGACGAAATCCGCGTTCCGTTCCGATGTTTTTCAGCCCGAACCGGGGCGAGGTAATTCTGTTCGCCTAATCGTGCCGCTTCCCCGACGCGCGAGCGACAAGAATCACGGGCCTTCAGATTTAGTCCTGAATTTGTCACGCGATCAAACCGGGACCTGCAGTCCACCCCCGACGGTCGCGCTGCGTGATTGCCGGATCCGAACTCGAGAGCGATAATTCTCGGCATGAGCACCAAATCACAAGCGGGATGTCAGTACGCGAGTCACAAATGAGAGCGGGCGCGAAAAATGGCTCATTGTCTGAATGCGTCTATTGTGGAAGCAATTCACATCTGACGATAGAACACGCCGTTCCGGCGGCGCTATTTCCAAAACCGCATCCGAATGATCTGATCACAGTCCGCGCTTGCAAAGACTGCAACCGCGGTGGCTCCAAGGATGTCGAATACTTTAAAACGTGCATCGGGATTCGACGGGCTGTAAGTAATAGCGCGAGTGCGCAAGCCCTTGGTCCTTCAATCTTTCGCTCGCTGGGTCGTGAACAGGCTAGCGGCTTTCGGCAGCAACTGCTTTCAGGGATTCGATTTGTTCCCCTCAATACTGAGGGCGGCGTGTATTTGGGACGTGCACCGGCGATTGGAGTTAATATTCCGCGAATCCACAAAGTCGTGGAGCGGATCGTACGATGCCTTTTTCTTCATGAAACTGGCAGGCGGCTCGATGATGATTCAACCGTTCACATCTTTTCCGATGATTCTCTCGCCTGTAGCAATCCAATTACTGTCAGCGATTTCGTACAGCAAATCGTCCGGCCGCTTTATGCCCTCGGCGCAAAGACAATTGGCGGTGAAGCTTTCTCGTACAGGTTCTGGTTGACGCCAGAGAAGCGCGATTCGGTCTGGGGAATCACCTTTTACGAATCGGTTCGCTTCGTGGGTTTGACGAAAGACCGAGCTCATAACCCGCACGCGCAGATGCCGTCGGGCGATTGTGTAACGTTGTTGCGGTAACGCTGCCACCTGCGAACTCGATGCCATTACGAATTAACGGACGGACCTTTGGCGCCAAGTTCGGCAGCATACTTCTCAATAATTCAGAGGACGTAAAAAGGCGAGCCTGAAAGCGATTGGCAATCGTGTGTCGACTCCATTTCTCAGGCCATGCTGAGAGGTGTGTTCGCCTCCCATCATGGAGCCATTGGCGCTTCTTTCTCGCCTTGGTTTGCCCACGGAACCGGTTCAATTTGGCCAACCGATCGGCGCGTAAGCAGCCTGTTCGCGTACGCTCCAGAATGCTCGAAAAGCCTCAATAGCGCCATTTCGATGTACCACAGAGATAAGTTCCAGGCCTCGTAGTAGGAATTCTCTGGAAGTGTCCCCGTCGCATCAGGGTGGACCAAAGAATTCCGAATACCAGTAATGGCGTCGAGCGCGTCCGTCCATTTCGGCTGCGTTTTCGCGTGAAGGGCTGAAAGCTGCTGCGGTATCGCCTTTGGAATTCCAAGGGACGATGCCAAGACTCGGAACTTGTCGGCCGCCGACAGTCCGCGCCGCCTAAAAGCCGCGGATGACAGGATTTTCTTGTCCAGAATGCAATGGGTCCACGCCAACACCTCTAGCGCCGCCTGGGCGAAGATCAACGCCGAGTCTGGTCCGATTCCGACACGGCGGTCGCACGCGCCCAGATACCAATAGAGCGCATGCAATAAGGGCGTTTTCCAAAGATCGTTGGCCCAAAGCGCCAGAAATCCGGGAAACGCTTGCGACAGCAATTCCGCGTGATGAATATCAAACCAGGATGATGACCCGCGCCAATGGCCATCGGCGGTTACGCGGGGGCCCCACTCTTCAAAGCACTTGTTGCCCAGGACGTCGAATCCGATCACCAATCCGATTCCTGCCCATCGGCCGAAAGCGAATGAAAGGAACTGGTGCAAGGCGGACAGCAAACCGATTAACATGTCGCTTGAGAATTCTGAGCCGTCCTCATGTTCAATCTGACCCATGTGCGTAATGACGTGTCCACCGTGCGACTTTAGCGCATCAGTGACTTCGTCGGTCTGCTGAGTCGCTGCAATTGTGATTTTCCAGCCTGCAGCTTTCAGAGTGACGCATCCACATACCACTCCGCCCTCATTTGGTGGCTCACCGAGCAGCAGTACGTAATTCTCCGGGCCGTAAAACTTGGGCGCGTTGAAGAGGTGAAATTTGGCTGTCACGATCGTGCTCGATGGCCGAGTCACGACTAGTGGTGTCTTCGTCGGCGTGAAAACAGCCCCACCATTGTCGCCACCGAATCCGACACAAAACGCCTCGAAAGAGACCCCTCGCTCAGTAAGTGTAATGTTCTTGAGAGGATTGTCGGAGTTGATCAATTCAAAGCCGAACAGCAGCCTCTGACTATCAATCGGGACGACGAATTCGAGCCCATCATCTGGCATAAAACGCATTGCAAACCGTGCTATGCCATGATGAGTCGTGGCCCTATGCTCGAATTGGACGGCAAGGTCTCCAAGCTCAATTGGTTGGTTGGGTGCCGCCTGCGGATAAACTGGATCGATTAGCGGTGTTCGACGTCGTGACAGTTCAGCCATCACACGCTCTCCGGCACGCCCTTTATTGGGTCAAACACAAAGATTCTACCCGCGAACCGCGAATATTGGTCGTCGGCTGACAGGGTCGAACGACGTTGGTCCGTGACGTGCGAATTTCTGGCGGCCCGGACGGGGCTGTAAATCATTTTCATTCGCGGCAATCCGGGCGTTCGACACCGGGCTACTCACTTCTGCCCCGGGTTGGAAAGCCATGAAGGGGCGCTGACAACATCGGCTGAGGTCGGGACGCGAAAAGACCAGCCGCGGCTGCAAATCTTTCTGAAAAACCATACGCGTCGCCGCCGAAATCGTGCTTACTTGAGCGATGCCGTTGGCGCATGACTCATTGAATCCAGGTGCCGATCATCTTCAAGATCCCTTTGTGGCACTTGGGACATTCACATTCGTCGGGAACGTGGAGGACGAGCGAGCCTACAGATTTGCATTTGGGAGAGGCGTCGCGGTGGGGTGAACGAAGGTGTCACAGAATCAATCCACATTTGGTTTCTGCCACGTATTTCCATGCCCGTTCGCGATTAAGGTGCGTAACGGGTGAAGACGAGGTCGCGAGCTTTCATTTTCTGATGGCAGGGAAAGCATGATTGGAGCACGGACTTTGTCGCTGGTTTGTCGTCGCGGCCGTTGAAATGAGCGAAGCCCCAGCCTCCCGTCGAGGCGTACTTCTTTGAGTCTTTGACCATGAACTGCACGTTCGTGGGAGTCCCGGCCACGAACGATTGAGAACGGCCGAAGACTTTGTTGCTTTCCTCCGACGGGACGTGCTTCCAGTGCAAAGCGGCGATGATCGCGCCGTCCGGAAACGGAAGCGTCCCTTCTCGATAGGCCTTGATCGCCGGGTGCCACTCTACGCCGTTAACCCTTTTTTGGGTGGGAGAAAACAAGTCTCGATGCGATTTGGAGTTTCGATCATGCTTTTAGTCGCCAAACAAAAAGAAGGATCGGACTCCAACCCGAAAGGAATCGGGAATGTCGCATCGAGACTGTGTGTGCCTGAATTCGTCGTCGTTGCGTGCGGCCCTGAATTGGTTGGCGGCCGGCATCGACTGGTCGTCGATTCGGTTGCGGGCGGATTGTACGTGGACGCCACGCTTGCTGGCTACCACGGCTTTGCTGTGGGCTTGGTCCGACGAAGGGACTTTGGCCGATCGATTCTGGGCCGTTCGTCGGATCGTGCAGCACCTGTTCACGCCGGCGACGGAGTCGGCCCGCACCTACCAGGCCTTCACCAAGCTTTTGCGTCGATGGACGGCGGAATTGGTCGGGTTGCTGCAAGGAGCGCTACGGGAACGGATGCGGAAGGAACTGGCCGGCTCTTGGCAGGTCAGCGGGTTTGTGACGTTCGCCGTCGATGGGAGCCGGGCCGAACTACCCCGGACGCGGTCTCACGAAGAGGCGTATTCGTGCGTGCGTCGAACACGTCGTTCCCGCAAGGGACGCCGCGTCCAAAAGAGCGGGGGAAGGCACGCCAAGAAATCGAACTCCCCGCAGTTGTGGCTCACGACGATGTGGCATGTCGGCACGGGGTTGCCCTGGGATTGGCGGATCGGTCCTGCCGACAGCAGCGAACGTGCGCACTGGCTGGAAATGCTGCCGGCCCTTCCGCCCGGGTCCGTGATGGCCGTCGATGCCGGGTTTGTGGGGTACGAGTACACCCGCGCCGTCCTGGACAGCCAGCGTCACGTGCTGTTGCGGGTCGGCTCGAATGTCCGCCTGCTGAAAAAGCTGGGGTTTGCCCGCGAGCGGGCCAATACGGTTTATCTCTGGCCGGATCGGGAGGCCAAGCGGCGAGAACCCCCGCTCGTGTTGCGGCTGGTGGTGGCTCACACCGGCCGACATCCGGTGTTTCTGGTGACCAGCGTGCTCTCGACGAGAGACCTGACAGACCAACAGGTCGTCGAACTGTATGCACGCCGTTGGGGAATCGAACTCTTCTATCGCCATCTGAAGCAGACGTTTCAGCGTCGCAAGCTCCGCAGTGCCCGTGCCGAGAATGTGCTCTTCGAGTTGGAGTGGTCGCTGGCCGGACTCTGGGCCATGGCGCTTTATGCGCTCATCGCGAACCGCGCTCGGGACCTTCCCCCGCCGCGGCTGAGCATTGCCGGCACGTTGCGTGCGTTCCGCCGGGTGCTGCGCGACTACTTGCATCCGCGCGAACGGGGTCGCGGCTTATGCGACGCCCTGAGAAAAGCAGTGGTCGACGACTACCCCCGAGGACCAAAAACCAGCCGCGACTATCCTCGCAAAAAACAAGAACGTCCTCCCGGAGCGCCCCGAATCCTCAACGCTTCGCCAGCGCAACTTCGTTGGGCAAAACTACTTCTCAACCGAACGATCCAAAAGGGTTAACGGCGTAGGGTGCCACTGGTGAACCGCTTCGGGTCACCAATGCTCTTTTCGATTGCTTGAACGAGTTCATTCGCGACTGGATGACCGGTCGCGTGTCGGCACGGATTACGGCAATTGAGTATGCTCCGCAACGATGCCGTATTGATCTAAGACATCCGTTGAGTTCGCGAATCGTGCGCCGCTCTCAAGAGCACTGCTGAGCGGCGGCCGCTCAGCAGTGGCACCTGAGTGCCCGCTTTGGGGCGGAAATGCGGCGGATCCCGCTCTGCTTGTCGGTGCGCTATTTTCTGCATAACCTCAACGACTGCTGACGTGTATCCTGACGGCTGAGGTTGGACGCCGCCGAATTGGAGATTCCATGTTCATTTGCGGCCTGCGACGTTCTTATCGACGAAACATCTGCGTTTTGCTCGCTCTGGCACTCGTGGCGGCGCCGCTCCGCAAATGTGACGCCGACGAAACCGCGCCCGCCAAGGCGCGGACGGCGCGGTCGGTTCCGGATCGCACGCTGTTGACGCCGGATCAGTGGCAGCGGCTGAACAAGGCGGTCGATCGTGGACTCCGTTTTCTATCCGCGTCGCAGCGGTCGGATGGTTCGTTTCCCACCGCCGACGAGGGGCAGCCGGGCGTCACCAGCTTGTGCATCATGGCCATGCTGGCGCGGGGCCATCAGCCGGGGAAGGGGCCATACGGCTCGCAAATCAATCGGGCCATCGACTACGTGTTGGACATGCAGAATCCCAACGGGGCCATCATGGCCGATCGCTGGGTCGGGCCGAGTTTTGACGCCATTCGGCGGAATAGCGACGGGCGGATGCGGTCGTTTCCCGGAAATTACAGCCACGGCATCTCGGGCGTCATGCTGGGCGAGGTCTTCGGCATCACCGGCTCGCCGCGGAATGAGCGGATTCGCGGGGCCATCGTCAAGGCGCTCGATTACACGCGGCGGCTGCAGACGCGTCCGAAATCGATGCCGGAGGATCGCGGCGGCTGGCGCTACGTGCATCGGGAGGCGATGGACTCGGATCTCTCCGTGACGGCCTGGCAACTGATGTTTCTGCGGTCGGCTCGCAATGCGGAGTTCAACGTCCCGGCCGAATGGATCACCGAGGCGATGGGCTATGTGCATCGCACGTTCGACGTGGAGCAGAAGGCGTTCGTGTATGCCATCTCCGGGCCGGAGCGGTATTGCAGCCGCGGCATGGTCGGCGCCGGCATCGTCTGCCTCGAGCTGGGGGGCGAACACCGCTCGCCAACCGCGAAAGAGGCCGGCAATTGGATCCTGCAGCGGTCGTTCGAGGTCTACAACCGCTCGTACAGTCACGACGATCGGTATCACTACGGCGCCTTTTACTGCAGCCAGGCGATGTTCCAGCTCGGCGGCGAGTATTGGCAGAGATTCTTTCCGAAACTGCTGAACGCTCTGGTCGAGGCGCAACACGCGAACGGTTCGTGGGACGCGGAGAACTCGAGCGACGACGACGTCTACGGAAATGCGTACACGACGGCGCTGGCTGTGCTGGCCCTGGCGACGCCGTACCAACTGCTGCCGATTTATCAGCGGTGATGATGGACCGGTCGTCGTCCGTCTAGCCGAAAATTGCACGCTCTGGGTGGCACTCGCGGCTTGTCCGCCAGTGATTTCGTTCGTGCGCCAAGCGGCATCGGCACTGGCGGCCCAAAGCTGCCGCCAGTGGCACCCCCGTCGTACGTGCCATTTTTGAATAGACGGAGCCCTACGGAATTACGCGGCGAATTTTGAATCGCCGAGGCGTGCGAAGAATTGCTCCGCGGCCCGGTACGATTCGGGCGTGCCGATGTCGAGGAACGCGCCTTCGCAGGCGAAGCCGAGCATCTTTCGGCTGCGGAACCACTCGGGAAACATCTCGCGCTCGATCGAGACAGCCCGCCCCTCGGGGATGTCTTCGACGAGCGGACGATTGAGAAGATAGATTCCCGCGTTGATCGCGCCTGGACCGCCGGCTTCTTGTTTTTCGAGGAACCGCAAGAGGCGGTGGTGGGCCGCTGTCTCCACCTTGCCGAATCGCGACGTGTCGGCGACCTGGGCGAGGACGAGGCTGCCGTCGGCCCGATTCTTCTCATGAAACGCCCGAAATCCGCGGAGATCGGCATCGCAGTACGAGTCGCCGTTCAGGACGAGCACGCTTTGCGTCGCATATTTTCGTGCGGTGGTCGGAAAGAGTTTCGGAAGCGCGAGCCGCAGCGCGCCGGCCGTGCCGAGCGGCTCCGTCTCGATCGAGTAATCGAGCGAGAGCGTGCCATAACGATCGCCGAAGGCCTCGCGGACCTGCTCGCCGCGGTAACCCGTCAGCAGCACGACGCGCTCCAGGCCCGCCTTGGCCAACTGGTCGAGCAAATGAGCGAGAAACGGTTTGCCAAGCACTTCGGCGAGGACTTTGGGTCGATCGCTGACGACGCTGCGCAACCGCGTGCCGAGCCCGCCGGCAAGAATCGCACCGATCACTTGAGACATGCGGCCCCGCCTCCGCCGTGGGGCAAGCTGTCCGCTTGCCGTTCCGTCGCAAAAATATCCCAAGAAATGGCAAGCTGGCAGCTTGCCCTACGTGCTACGCCGCGTTCTTGAACAGCGGCCGGCCCATCATGCGGTAGCCTTTGATGAGCTCTTTGATCCCGTCATCGAGCGACCGCTTGGCCTCGAAGCCCGCCTTCCGCAGGCGCTCGCTCGACACGATGTAATTCCGCTTGTCGGGGTCCTGGCCGATGGCGGCGAAGTGAATGTAGAAATTCGAGATATATTCCTTCACCTTGAGGGCCAGCTCCTCCTTCGACAGGTTGGCCGAGTCGAGGCCGACGTTGTACGGTTTGCCGGCCATCCGCGACGAGTTGGCGATGCAGTGCAGCATGCAGTCGGCCACGTCGCGGACGTGCACGTAATTCCGCTTGAAGTCCTTCTCGAAGATCACGATGTACCCGTCGTTGAGCGCGGTGTGCACGAAGTGGTTCACCAACAGATCGAGCCGCATGCGGGGGGCCGTGCCGAAGACGGTGGCGAGGCGGAGCGTGATGGCGTTTTTGCTCTCGAGCAGGTGCTGTTCGGCCTCGCACTTCGTCTTGCCGTACAGCGAGATCGGCACGAGGGGCGTCTCTTCCGTGCAGAAGCTGGTCCCTTCGGTCGAGCCGTAGCCGCTGTTGGTGTTCGGATAGATCACGAGTTGCTGCGGGCTGCGCAGGCGATTGAGCAGCTTGACCGCGTCGAGATTAACCGAGGTGGCCATGCCCGGATCGCGATCGCAGGCGGAAGCCCCGACGATGGCCGCCAGATGGATCACGACGTCGACGTCTTTGAGAGCACTCCGCATCACGCTCTCGTCGCGGACGTCCCCTTTGACGAAGTCAAAGCCCGGCTGCGCAGAGATGGAACAGTCCTTGCTGTCCCTGGCCGTAAAGAAGATTGTCCACGGCCCTCACGCGAAACCCAGCATCGAGCAAATGCTCGCACAAGATGCTGCCGAGGTAGCCCAATCCGCCCGTCACCAGAGCACGCTGGCTCATTCCAATCGCCTCCCTGCAGATTGTTGATGTCGAATCCGGAACGAGGTTTACCACTCGGCGGCTCGCAGCGACTCGGAAGAGCGAAACTTCGCTGAGCCCGATTCGTCCGCTTCATCGCCGACGCGGCTCGGCCGTCCGCTTGCGGCGGATCGCCCTCCCTGGAATCGCCTCGAATGCCCTCCTGCCCGCTCCGGGTCCGCGGAATTTGGCAGAGATGGGCGAACGAGTCAAGAGGGAGTTTGAGCGACCCGGCCGTCATGGCCCAAGCGAGCAAGAGCGTTTGTACTCATGCTTCTTTTCATTCCCCTCGCCCCGCACCCCGCATCCCTCTTCCCTCGTTCCTCACGGTAGCCGCGGACCGCGGCGTCCCATGATGAGCGAAAGCACGAAGAGGATCAAAAACAGCAGGAAGAGGACCTTTGCGATCCACATGGCCGTCCCTTCCAACCCGGCAAAGCCGAGCGCCCCGGCCACCAACGCGATGAGCAAAAAGACCAGAGTCCATCGCAGCATGTTCTGAACCCTCGCGGCTTGCGACCAATCGATCGTCGAAGTGCCTGAGCGTGGCCAAGCAAAATCGCACGCACGTCGAAGCCGGATCGTATCGTGCCTCTGGCCGCGAAGCGAGACCGTTCGCGCGAGTCGAGGGATCAGGGAACGGTCAGGCCGCTCCCGTGCCTGCCGAATCGACGACTCCATTTTCGATTTCCCTCATCCCTCGCCCCTCGCCCCTCGCCCCGCACCGCTTTTTCTTATGTATACTGTCGCCAGGCAAACCGGCGCGCCGTTTCGACTCGTTCTGGCCGGCACCGCGGCACCTGCACGGAGACGTTGCGATGGAATCTGTCTTAGGACGTGAGCGAGAGCGAGAACTGTTGGCACGGGGCTTTTCACGCCGCGATTTTTTTAAGGTCGCGTCGTTGATGGGGGCCGCCGCGAGTCTGCCGTTTTATAGCGAGGCGGCCCTGGCTCAACTCTCGCAGGTGGGGCACATACCGGCCGACGCCGTGCGGATCAACGCCAACGAGAACCCGCTCGGGCCGTGTCCCGAGGCGCTGGCGGCGATGTCGGGTTTCCTCAAAGAGGGGGGGCGGTATCACTTCGAGTTGACCGATCAGTTTTCCAAATTGCTGGCTTCGCAGGAGAATCTGCCACCGGACCACGTGCACCCGTTCGCGGGTTCGAGTGCGCCGCTGACCCAATCGGTGGTGGCCTTCACGTCCCCGTCGCGAAGCTTTCGTGACGGCCGACCCCGGCTACGAAGCGGGCGAGCGGGCGGCTCAGTTCATCGGCGCCAAAGTGATCCGCGTCCCGCTCACGAAGTCGTTCGCGCACGACGTCCGCGCCATGGCGGCGGCCGACGCGAACGCGGGGCTGATCTATGTCTGCAATCCGAATAATCCGACCGGAACCGTGACGCAGGAAGCCGACATCGATTGGCTCGTCGAGCATCTGCCTCGCGATGCCGTGCTGCTCCTCGACGAAGCGTACGTGCACTTCGCCGATTGCCGCATGCGATCGGACCTCGCGACGTCGGGTAAGCGGGTGATCGTGCTGCGAACGTTTTCCAAGATTTACGGAATGGCGGGCCTGCGGGCGGGGGCCGCACTCGGGCAGCCGGGCCTGTTGAGCCGGATGTCGCGCTACAGCTTTGGGCCGCTTCCTTCGACGGGAATGGCGGGGGCCATCGCCAGCCTGCAAGTCGCCAGGCTTGTCCCCGAGCGGCGCAAAATCATCGCCGATACGCGCTCCGAAGTCTTCACGTTTCTCGATCGACACGGCTTTTCACACACGCCGGCACAGGCCAACCACTTCCTGATCGACGTGAAGCAACCGGGCGAACGCGTGGTGGCCGAATTGCGCAAGCACAAAATCTACATCGGCCGCGTCTGGCCAAGCTGGCCCACTCACGTCCGCGTGTCAGTCGGCACGCCGGAAGAGATGGAGAAGTTCCAGCAGGCGTTCTTGAAGGTGATGGCGTAAGAGAGGGAAAGGTACAGGGGTCAGAGAGCAGAGGAACGCGAGTGGCGGCTCCTCGGAAAGATCCTATAATCGGCCCGTTTGGCGCCCGTAGCTCAGTTGGATAGAGCAACGGATTTCTAATTGTTCCTGGACCTGTTCCCAAACAACGCTGAATTTCGCGGAAATCTGCATCTCACAGCGATTTATCGCGAGTTCCTCTGAAAGCGCGAAAGCCTCAGAAAACCTCATTTGACAGTGCTTTCGGTTGTCAGTGACAACCGCGTTCCGGAACGTCGAGGCGCGAATCCTTTCGGTCGAGTTTCTAACTCCCGCCATCGGCGTCACTGCGTAGCGAAGCCCCTGTCGTCGTTTTCGCTCGTTTCGGGTGAACGGTTCCGTAAGGCAGTCACCTCGTCGGGGGGCGGGCGAAGGGCGAGGCAGAACGAGTCCAGCCATTTCATCACGTTCACGTTGAAGGCATTCCGGCACGGGTAGGCGCTCACCGTGTGCAGCAGGGTGACGCGGGTGTTGGCCTTCTCGTCGTGCAGGACCTGCATGGCCGCGCCGATTTCAAACTCCGTCGACATGCCGGTCGACAGAATCAGCGGGACCCCGGTGTGACACACCTTGCGGAGCAAGGCATGATTCGTCAGGTGGGCCGAGGGAATCTTGAGGTAGGGCCGGTTGTAGTGAACTAGAAAATCCACCGACGGCTCGTCCCAGACCGAGGCGAACCAGTCGATTTTGAGCTGGCGGCAGTACGCGTCGATCTGGTCATAGTCGTGGTGGCCGAACTCGAGGCGCTGTCGGTACTCGAGGTTCGTTAGGCGACCCCAGGGCGTTTCGCGGAGCTGGTGCTGCGGAAAACGAGGTCAGGAAGCATCCGAGTCGCTCGTCCCTGAACAGGACCACGAGCTTAAAAGACAGCCAGTTTTCGGCAGATTGAAATAAGGGAACGGTAACAAACGTTGCCGATCTCCGAGCCCATGGTTCTTGCGTGAGAGCCGTGGGCTTCATTTTTTGCCGCTGAGCCTTTTCGTCCTCCGGGAATCCTTGTGACTACTCTGGGGGAGAGAGGCGCCCGGCACGCGTGACAGCATGCCAGCGTGCGCCGCATTTTGACTCACGCTCCTTTGACCCGCTGATCGGCCATTCCCGGCCAGTCAGCGCGTCGTTTCGTTTTGAGCGGCTCGAGCAGCATCGTGCCGCACGTTGACCTGACCGTGTTCTCGATCTGAAGCCCCGGCGCGTGCCGGGGCGGTTTTGTTCTCTGGAACAGGACCGCCCCGGACGAGGGCGGTCCTTTGCGCCGAAGGGATCGCAAAAATGATCGCCGTTGCACAACGTCGCAAGTCCAAAGCCGCATCAGCCCGACAAAACGACCTGTTCGTCTCGCTGCTGCCCCAAATTGTCGAGCAGGCAGAGTACGCTTTTCGCCTGGTGCCAGAGGAAGCTCGCGAGGAGCTGGTCCAGGAGGCTGTCGCGCAAGCGTACGGGATGTTTGTGCGTCTTTGCCGTCAGGGGAAGACAGCTCTCGTCTACGCAACGCCGCTGGCGAAATTCGCCATCCGCCACGTCCGCGAGGGCCGGCGCCTGGGCTCCCGCTGCAACTCGCTGGACGTCACGTCGCCTTGCACTTGCGAGGGGAAGAGAGTCGCCATCGAGAGGCTCGATCGGTTCAACTGGCGTCGTGGTGAATGGCGCGACGTGCTGGTCGAGGACCGCACGGCAGGCCCCGCGGAAATCGCGATGACACGACTCGATTTTTCCAGTTGGCTGTCAACGTTGTCGAAACGGGACCGGCAGCTCGCCGAAAAACTGGTTCTCGGTGAGACAACGGGCCGCGTGGCCCGCACGTTCCGGATTTCGGCGGCCCGGGTGAGCCAGCTCCGCCGCGAACTTTGTGCGAATTGGCACAGGTTCGTTGGCGATCTGACGGATGCAGGTGCACCGTCGCTTGCGACCGCATGACGTTGCCGGCTGCTGGTCGACGAGTTGACGCCGAAGCCCCCCCGGTCGGGATGACTGGGGAGGCCCCAGGTCGGCGAATCTCGCACGAATCCTGAGGTGGAAGGCCGGGCAGGCCAATCGTCTTCAAGGACTCTCGCCATGAAAAGCCCGAGCATCGAGGTCTCGGCTCTCGTCGCGTCGGCCATTATCACGCTCGTTTTCGGCGAGTGGTGGCGCTGGGTCGCCGTGATTGCGGCGATCGTTGTGTTCCACATCCTGCGGCGCGTGTGAGAGGTGTTTATCTTTGGTTACGGGCGTACCGCTCTGATCGCGTTTCTCGGACCGACATTCGCTCTGGTCGAGCGGGAGACCGCGGGGGCCGGTCCCGGCAGCCTGTTCGCGCGGGTCAGATTGGCCAGCGTCGAGGCCGGCTCATTGGCCCGCGCCTGACGGCCGGCGGTCTCGTGCGTGGCCTTGCTGTCGACTCCGCAGCCGCACTGCGAGGACTTTCCGATCTTGGAGGAGAATCCCGACACGATTGGCCGGTTCATGGCGAGCGACTTAGCTATCAGGGACCTGAGCGCCGGGCCGTCCTGCTGGGCGGCCGGGCGCATCTTTTCTTTTAGCATTTTGGAAGGCCAGATCTCGGATTCATTCCTTCGTTGAGTGACTGTCTGGCTGCGCTCAAGCTCGAACCCTGGTTGGGTGGGGCGCTTACGGCGACTGGCAACCGAATTGCTTCGCTCGCCGATCGGGCACCCACTCCATGAGGCCCGCTGTTTCGACATCGTGACCGACCGCTTGCCGTTTGAACTGACGCCGTGTCGTTTTGGTACTGCGGCAGGTCGAGCGGCGAGCGGACGGCAAATGAATACGCCCGCAGATGCGATCTATTTTTTAGCTCTCCCACGCATTATCAGTGGTCCAGTGCGCGCACCCGGAGATCGAGGGCCAAGTCGAAAAGTTTGGGCTCCCGATGAGATTCCGGGAATTTGATTTCGCTGATGAGTATTCGGGAACGGAAATCTCTCGAGAAATCCGCATTTTGTTCGGATGCGCAGCAAAACCGAAAAACGAACGTTAAGTGACTCCCTCCCTTCCGGGAACGGGACCGCACTCGTATTTCGGTACCCGGTTCTCCGTACCGGATTCTCTTGCCTTTTGCCGGAATCAGGCCGGTAGCGGGAAGACGGGCCAAGAATGCCCGGCGGGGATTGAGGAATTCGAACCTTTATTGGAACAGGTCCCCTCAGGCTTTGAATGTTTGCCCCTCCGGGGAGTCCCGGTATGCTGCAAGCATGCCATCCCTCGCGACTGCCGCCGACCCGGTCCAGCTCTTCACCCGCCGGACGGACAGCTACGCTCGCTTCATCCGTCTGGTCGGCTACCAGGAGGCGCTCCGGAGTTACTTCTGGCGGTCACCGCTGCTACGCTCGGGGCTGCGCGTGCTTGATGCCGGCTGCGGCACCGGCGCTCTGACATTGGCCCTGCGCGAGGCCCTCTTGGGTCGCGGCCTGACGCCGGGGTCTATGCAGGGCTTCGACCTCACTCCTGCGATGCTCGACCGCTTCCGCCAGCGGCTCGACGCGCAAGGCATCAAGGGCGTGGAAATGACCCAATGCGACGTGCTCCAGCTCGACGCCTGCCCGGTTGGCTGGAAGGACTACGACCTGGTGGTCTCGGCCTCCCCATGCTCGAATACGTTCCCCGCGACCGCTTCGTCACCGCCCTCGGTGGTCTTCGCGGCCTGCTGCGCGGACGGCCGATTTGTGCTGTTCATTACGAAGCGGAACTGGCTGATGCGGCCCCTCATCGGCCGCTGGTGGGACAGCCACTTGTACAGCACGGCCGAGCTGAAGCCGGCCCTCGGACAGGCGGGATTCCGGGAGGTGAAGTTCGGGGCGTTCCCGCTCTTGTTCAAGTACATGACTCCCTGGGGCCACATCGTGGAGGCCACCCCATAGGCCACCAGAGGTGTGCGTGGGACCGGACTCCGTTTCTCATGAACTCAAACCTTTTGGCGGACACCGCGAAAATCGACCGATAAGTGACGCTCCCTCCGGGACCGGGAACTCATACGTATTTCGGCACCCGGTTCTGTGTGCCGGATACCCATGCGTTTTCGCGGAATCGCGTTTTCGGGCAGCAGAAGCTGACAGAACGCGCTGGAATCCGCGTCGGAATTCCAACAATTCTCGGTACCAATCGCAATCAACGCAGACGCGAGCTTTGCTTGACATTCGTGCAGAGCAAAAACAGACTGCAAGGCGCTTGCTGACGAGCGGCGAACCTCCAAAGCAGGGACTGCCCTTCTCTTCCCTGAGCTGCGGGGCTGGAATTGTCCGGTCCTTCGTGAGAGCCCCGGCAATTGCGTCGCGCGGGCGGCCTCGTGATCTGGCTTATTTTGTAGCACCGGCTGTCATTCGAGCACTCTTCAACCGTCCGAAAGGAATATGGGCGATGTCGAATCGCTTACATAAACCTTGGAGAGTCGTGGTAGGGCTGGCAATGCTTGTCATCGTCCTAGTCGTGTCGGACAGCGACTGTGATGAGGGAACCGCGCCCAAAGAGATTGCGCCGATTGAGGTCGGGAGGCATAAGATCGCGAAGGCTCCGCCGATTCCTGAACCGGGTCTACTGGCTGAGCCAAGATCGCTTCAGCAAGTCGGGCTTCCGGTCGCGTTAACACGGAGCGCGATACCACCAGACAACCCGCAGACGGCGGCAAAAATTGCCCTCGGAAAGAAACTTTTCTTCGATGGCCGCTTGTCTGCTGATGGGACCGTGGCTTGCGCCACGTGCCATGATCCGGCTCGCGCATTCACCGATGGGCGGCCTGTCTCGATTGGTATCCATGGGCGCGCCGGGCAGCGCAACGCTCCCACGGTTCTGAACGCCTTGTTTAACAAGACGCAATTCTGGGATGGGCACGCGAAAACCCTCGAGGACCAAGCGGCGTTCCCGATTGTCAATCCCGTCGAAATGGGCCAGCCCAACCTCGATGCAGCCGTGACGAAGATCGCAGGCATCGAGGAATATCGACAGGCGTTCCGGCGTGTTTTCGGCGGCGCACTCCATGGGACGGACTTGGTGCGCACCATTGCCTCGTACGAACGAACCCTCGTTTCGTTTGACTCCCCGTTCGATCACTTTATTGCCGGCGACAAAAACGCCATTGATGCCGCCGCCAAGCGCGGCTGGGAGCTGTTCAATACGCAGGCCCGCTGCAACAAGTGCCACGCGCTGACGGAGACCACGCGGGATGTCACGAACTTCATCGACAACGACTTTCACAACATCGGCATCGGCATCATCCGGCATAATGTCGTCGCGCTGGCTGTTCAAGCTGAGAAGCTCGTCGATTCCGGTGATCCGGGGGCCATCGATCGCGCAGCCATCCAGACGGATATGTCCGCCGTGGGACGCTTCCTGATCACGAAGAAACAGGGCGACACGGCCTCGTTCAAGACTCCCAACCTGCGGAACTTGTTGCTGACCGGGCCCTACTTTCACGATGGCTCGCAAGAGACCCTCTGGGATGTGATTGACCACTACAACAAGGGGGATGGTCTGAAGAATCCGTGGCTGGACGAAGACATCCAGCCGCTGGCCCTCGCCGGGGGAGACATCGACGACCTCGTGGCGTTTCTCGCATCGCTGACAAGCGCAGACTACAAGGAACAGGGGCTCAAGGAGCTCGCGCGACAACGTGTTCTCTCCCGAACGCACCGCCCGCAGCGCGACACGAAGAGAGCTTTTGGCCCCAAACCCCCGAGGCCGAAAGCCCCCTGATGGCCTGTCTCCTCGACGGACAAAGCGTCCTCCCACAGGTTTGCCACACAGCATCGGGAGGCTAACGCGTCTCCGAATCTCTCGCACGAATCATGTCACTCAAAACTTGATCGGCGCAGACGCCCTTTTTAGAGACGACTGGCGACCGTCAAAACTCAAACGATTTCTGCAACCGCCGAAAAGCGACCCATTTACCGGAATGGACGGCCTTGAGCGGCGCGGTTTACGCCTGCGAAGTCAGAATCGCGGCGATCGAGTTTCAGAAACTCGTCGAATCCGGGACGTCCCGTTTGAGGAACGTTTTTCGCCACTCGGCACGGCTCGCTCCAGTCGGCAACGCAGATCTCAACTAGTACGAACCTCTCGGGCGCGGCAGCGAAAACCGGCCGCCGGGCTGCTTAGAGGCGTTGGACTGGCCGACCTTAAACCGACGACGGCCCAATTTGCGCACGGCATTATCAAAGCTTGATTGTGCACTACGTTGTGCGGTCAGACGCCAGACACGCTGCCACAGCCGAGTGCCCGCTCAGGTTTCGGTTTCGGTGACCGAGGGTTTGACAGGAAGCTGACCCGATGAGCCGCTTTGAGTGCGGTCCATCGGGCTTTTCCGGCAAAATCGCGCTACGCTTTCGACGAAGACCTTTTTAGTATCGGTCCCATGGCAAACTACGTCATCATCCCAGCGCACTGCGAGAGCTCCCGCCTGCCGAACAAGCTGCTACTCCGCGAAACTGGAAAACCTCTGATTCAACATACATGGGAAAACTGCATCAGGCTGCGGCAAGCCGAAGTATTCATTGCCACCGATAGCGAGGAGATTTGCAAAGTGTGTCGGGGCTTTGGGGCAAATGTCATCTATTCGAATACCCCTTCTTTCTGTGGAACGCAGCGCGTTGTTCAAGCGTTTCTCGACGACATTTCCTGTCGACGTCTTAACGGCGTGACGAAACTTCAGAAGGGGGCCCGGTGCGATGCGACGGATGTTGTTGTCAATGTCCAGGCCGAATGGCCCACGATCGACCCGCAGGGGATTCGTCGGATCATGCGAGATGCGGCCAGAACGACGCCCCGAGCATGGCGTCCCTTTTTTACAGGGGACCGGCGAATGATGACCCGAATTTGGTGAAAGTGGTTTTAGGCGATCGCGGAAACCGCAGGAACAACGTCAATGTTCCCCAACGAGCCATCTACTTCAGCCGGAGTCCGGTTCCCCATGGAGCCGCCGAGTTCAACTACCACGTCGGAGCATATGCGCTGAATCGACGAATGGCTGAGGAATTCTATTCGCTGTCGATGAAGTCCGATTCTTATCACGTTGATTCGGAGAACTTGGAGCAGCTTCGGGTGCTGATTTACGACTATCCGATCTGGATGTTCGAAACGAAGCCGGCGATAGGAATTGACACGCGGGAACTCTACGATCGTTTCAAATGTGGGTTACGGCAAGCTGCAGATACTCGGGCACAAGCTGGGTATTCTTCTTGACCTTCTCGGGCGAATACACCATTCGGCCTTCGATCCGACGATCATGTCGATCGGAATCCGAGTTCGGGTCGCAACCAATCATCTTGACGTGTTTCGCACCCATCAACCAGACGAGGTGAAGCGCCGTCGTCACCGAGCCGAACAAGGCCATCAGCCGATTCTTCAGCACGACCTGCTCTCGGTCGAACATCCACGAGTGCCGTCGAGCGAATTCTTCGGTGATGATTTCGTCTTCGCCCTGTGCGTCGACTGAAAAGTAGCGGCCTCGTGGTTTTGTCCTGGCGACCATAACGCCTTCATAGTCGCGATTTTCGACGAAAAACCGCTCGAGAAACACTGTCACGGGCAGCACGGCTGGATAGCTCGTGATGTGATGCGTGACGAAGAACTGGTGCTCGCTCGGACAAACCGAACTGAATTTGTGCATCTGGTTGATGAACACCACGGGCTCATGGATGTGCCCGAAATCGTTGAAGTCGATGCGCAGTCGGACCGGAGCCGACGATGACCGCTTCAGAGAATTTGTCCCTGAGCGCTTCGAGCGGGGCGTTTGTCATGATTGCGCTTCTCCGGTTTGTCGTCGGACCAAAAATCGATTTTTGTCATTCTCTCAGAGGTTCAAAGAGTGGCCGAAGAGCCTTGGCGGGGGAGGCGTTCCTGCGCACATAATCTCGACGGTCGGCGAAGGGGATGGCGGAAAAGGCGGCATTGGCGTTCAGGCCAAGATACCTATCACTGTGTGCCACGTCCGCATAAAACGGGGCAAGGCCCGCATGAATAATGCGCCTCGTCCAATGCGTGTGTTCGTGGCCCCACTGCTCCGGCAAAATCTTAAAGCCGCCGACAACCTGCAGCACGGCGGGCGTGAAGGTCAGAAACACGCCGTTGACGCGAGACGTTTCCACGACCGGACACCCGCGGATCACCCGGACGACTTTCCGCGTGGTGCCCGACGGATCATCTACCGACCACGAAAAATGGTGAATCCCTGTCGCCTTGTGGGCCTCCTCATAAACGTCCCACCAGCCCTGGAAGAATTCGATGTCATCTTCCGCGAGAAACCCCAGGTCGACGCGGGCCCCGCGCAGAATCCGTAGTGCCGTATTTTTCGCCCGCGCAATTCCGCCGCGCGCGGGGCGGCGGACCACCCGGAACGCCGGGGCGAGCGTCTCCAAGAATGCGAGATGTTCCGGATCGGTCGAGCCGTCATCAATGATTGCGACCTGTCCCGAGTAACCCGAGTGCAGCAACGACTCGAGCGCCGCCGGAAGTCGCCTGCGGATACCTTCCGACTTCTCGCTGGGGACGCACGTCACAATCGCCAAACCGGTGTTCATGGGAATTCTCGAAGGGAGTATCTGATTTCCCGGGAGCGATTCTCCATCAAGCTTCGGCACGTCATCTTTGCCTGCCTTGCATTTTCCGTGCAACCCATTCCCGCGAGCCGCACTGCGCTGTGCTTCCCATTCCGGCCGAGTGGTCTCGCCGATCGAGAGCTCGGCAAGGAATGCCGCAGGCAGAGAGGACCAACTAACCGGATGTCGCCCCGCGAGTCGTATCCTCAATTCCTGGAACTGATCCTCGGGCAAATGACGTCGCAGGATCCGCAGCACATTACACAGAGAGCCATCATAGCGCGGGATATCGAGCGGGCTCCGACCGTATCGATCCCAGGCCGGCTGTGGTGCCGTGTAATGGTAGCAGGTCACGGTAGGCAGGATGCGGACACGAAAGCCTCGGGCCCATGCGGTCAGCGCGAGTTCGGCATCTTCGAAGTTGCCGCAGCCGATCAGTTTCTCATCGAACTCCCCCAGCGTCTCGAACAACTTGCGCTGGATTGCCAGACATGCGCCGCCCACGAACGGCACGTCATGCGGCCGCTCGCTTTGCGGCTCGCGGATCGGGACAACCGCCAAATCAGGCTCAAAGCTCCACCGCCAACCGAAGTAATGCCGTCCGTTGAGCAACTCGGTTTGTCGCCTTTCAAACTGAGCGAAGTCGTAGATCAACTGCGTGCGGACGCCGATCTGGCTTTGACCATCGCACTCTTGAATGAATTGTTCGATCGCATCAACGGAAAAGAACACATGCGCGTCGGTGTGAACCAATAAATCGCCCGTCGCGAGTCGGGCGGCTGCGTTACGGGATCGAGCGACTCCTTGCCGCGTCTCGTGACGCACAAGCCGCATTCCCTCCGGGAGCCCCTGCACCGGCCGATCGGAAGCATCGTCGACGACAATGACCTCGAGATCGAAGCGACGCCGCAATTCGTGGAAATATTGCAGTGTCAGCGCGAACGCGGGGCCCTCATTCTGCGCCGGGATGGCCACGGAGACCTTCATGTGGCAGACCCACGGCGACGGCAGACCTGGCCGAAAATCTCGATGACGAACGCGACGGTAGCCATTGACAGGATCCCTTGCGCCGATGAATTCTGATTTCGCTGCGGAGTTACGGCTGCTTTTCCAACTGTTCCAGTTTCGCGACGAACTCCGCGCGTTTGCCCGGAGAATGGACTTCCCAGCGCTTGAGTCGATACGGTTCAATCACGCGATTCAAGCCGCATTGCGTTGTGACCAGCGTCGAAAACCCGGCAATCGAAGCCAGCGCGGCCAGCTCCGCGTCGACATAGCCGTACGGCGTGGCGAAATCGGGACAGGGACGACCCAGCCGGTCTTCGAGCACGGCTTTGCTCCCCGCAAGTTCCTGCAGCCTTTGATCGCGCGGCAAGCGATCAAAGACGCAATGGCTCAGCGAGTGTGCCCCGATCTCGTGGCGCCGAGCCAATTCCCGAATGTTGGCCCAGCTCATGAAGGATAGACGCCGATACGGAGTCGCCGTGCCGTTGGTATAGCCGGGACAGATGTAGAACCAGGCGCGAATCCGATGCCGCTCCAAGATCCGATGAGCGTGCCGTAAACACCCGATCGTTCCGTCGTCAAACGTGATCACGACCCGCTTCTCAGAAGCGACTGTCCCTTGGGCCTCCCGCGGCAGTGTCTCAAACTGATACCCCAAGTCGATCAAAATCTTCAGGTGCTCTGCAAACGTCTCCGGTCGCAGGATCCAGGGCGATACTTCGTTCGCCGCGAGCTCGTGATAGCACAGAATCAACATCGGTAGTTTTCCCGATATGCGGAGCGATGGGCCATCTGAAGTCTCGTCGGCCGGTGCAAGTCGCAAGACATGTGGAATTTGACGATCGGAGCAGGATAAAATCGGGTCGGAGTATTTTACCTGTCGGTTAGCTGGAGATGCGCGTGAATCGGCGTCCTCCAGATTGCCCTCATTCGTAAGAATCGACGAGTGCCGCGAGCCCCGCTGATGAGCGCATCGCTCGATAACCAGGATGGACACCGCGACGAGATTCATCCGCCGCCGGGGCCATCTCCAGGCGAGCCGGAAGGCGGTCCTCATCCCGGCGCGGATGCCGCGAATCGGCCCGACGGCAAGACGAAGCCAGAACTGCCTCCAACATGGATTTCTCCTGACGAAGTGACGACCGACGAAAGTGATCTGCAGTTTCCAAAGAATGGCAGATCGACGGTCTCAATGCCACCGGCCGGGGGGCCCCAGGGGCAGAGAATACTTCCGCCTGAAAATGGATTTTCAGGTCAGGTCAGCCGATTGGGCCGCTACGAGATCCGGCGGGTTTTGGGCCAAGGCGGCTTCGGCATCGTCTACCTGGCGTTCGACCCGCAGCTCGATCGACAAGTCGCGCTCAAGGTTCCGCGGCCCGACCGGTTTACAAATAAAGCTGAGCTGGACAAATTCCTGGTCGAGGCTCGCACCGCGGCTCGACTCAAGCATCCGATGCTGGTCGCCATTTACGATGTTCAGCAGCTGGACGATATGCCCTTCATCGTTCAGGAGTACGTCGAAAGCCGGAATCTCGCCGAGTGGTGCGCACAGGTCCGGCCGACGTTCGAACAGATCGCCCGCATCATGGCTGGTGTCGCCGAGGCCATGGGATACGTTCACCAGCAGGGATTGATTCATTGCGATCTCAAGTCCGCCAACATACTCGTCGATCGTCTGGGACAGCCGCACGTTGCCGATTTCGGAATGGCCACACACGAGAGCCGCCAGCACCTTCTCAAAGGATCGCGATTCGGAACTCCCTACGCCATGGCGCCCGAGCAAGTGCGCGGCGAGTCGCACTTGATGGACGGCCGCACGGACATTTGGGCCTTGGGCGTCATGCTCTATCAGATGCTCACGGGGCGCCAACCATTCGCCGCGTCGACCCGTGAAGAGCTGTTCGAGATTATCCGGGCCCACGATCCCAAGCCCCCGCGGCAGATCGAACGCAGCGTGCCCAAGGAACTGGAACGGATCTGCCTCAAGTGTCTGGCTCAACGTCGCGCTGACAGGTACAACACGGCCGACGATCTGCGGGAAGACCTTCTGAACTGGCTCAATCAAGGTCAAACCGGACTCTCGGCACCTCCGGCCGCTTCGAGCCCCAGCAAGCTGCCGCTGTCGTCTAAATCTGAGTTGCTGCCGAGCATTGTTCCGAAGGGCTTGCGCGCGTACGACGCCGAGGACGCCGATTTTTTTCTCGCGCTGCTTCCCGGTCCCCGCGACCGTGACGGCTTGCCCGAGTCCGTGCGATTCTGGAGGAATCGCTTTGAGCAACGGGATCCCGAAGAGACGTTTCGGGTCGGGCTGTTGTACGGGCCTTCCGGATGTGGAAAATCGTCGCTGGTCAAAGCGGGGCTGCTTCCCCGGCTCAGCGACGATGTTGTGCCGATCTATGTCGAGGCCACTCCCGAAGAGACCGAAACGCGCCTGGTGGTGAAACTGCGCAACCAGTTTCCGTCCCTGCGGGCGGACGGCACGCTGGCTGATCTCTGCGCCGAACTGCGCAACGACGACGGCATGCACAAACCGAAGATCGTGCTGGTGATCGATCAGTTGGAGCAGTGGTTGCACGCTCATCCGTTTCCAAAAAACTCGCAGCTCGTTGATGCTTTGCGCCAATGCGATGGAGGTCGGCTTCAGGCGCTGTTGATGGTCCGCGACGATTTCTTTCTGTCCGTCAACCGCGTGTTCCAGGAATTGGAAATTCGCCTGCTGGAGGGGTCGAACTGCGCCATGGTCGACTATTTTGATCGCGACCATTCGCGCAAAGTGTTGGCCTCGCTCGGCCGCGCTTACGGTAAGTTGGGAGACTCGCTCACGCCCCAGCAGCAGAAGTTTCTCACGGATGCCATCTCTGACCTGGCCGAAGACGGCAAAGTGATCTGCGTTCAACTGGCCCTCCTCGCCGACATGATGAAGTCGCGGCCTTGGATCCCGGCAAGCGTCCAGCATCTCGGGGGCGTCAAAGGAGTCGGCGTCGCGATGCTCGATGAGATTTTCAACCCGCAGACGGCCCCGCTTTCGTATCGCATTCACGAAGATGCGATCCGGCGCGTCCTGAAAGCGATGCTCCCGCGCCGGCTCGGACATTAAAGGTGCCATGCAGCCGGTTGAATTTCTGAGGGAGACCGCCGGTTACGCGGACAGGCCCCGAGAATTCGATGAGGTGATCGAGATTCTCGACAGCGAACGGCGGCTGATTACGCCGACGGACAGCGCTCGTCTCGAACCCTCCGACGAAAAGAATGCGACATCGCGCTACTATCAACTGACCCACGACTATCTCGTACCGTCCCTCCGAACGTGGCTCACCCGTAAACAAACGGAGCGACTCCGCGGCCGGGCGGAACTTCGATTGTCGGATATCGCGGCCGATTGGGCCGTGAAACCGAACAAGAACCGGCTTCCCGCAGTCTGGGAGTATGTCGGGATTCGATTACTGACGAGCTCCGCGTCCTGGAATCCCGACGAGAGAAAGGTGATGAGCGCGGCGGCCCGCTTCCACGGCAAGCGCTGGACCGTGACTCTTGCCGCAATCGCTCTGCTGGGCGTTGCGACCTGGAATTTCCTGAGTCGAGAGCGAGACGAACATCTCCGCCAGCAGGCGGAATTGCTGGTCAACGCCGCGCTCGGCGCTCCGGCAGAAGCAGTCCCCTACGCCGCCCGAAACGTGGAGCCGAGCCGCCGGTATGCCTTGCCCTTTCTGCGCCGGCGATTTGAGGACACCAGCGCCCCAGCAGCCGAGCGGCTGCATGCGGCCGTCCTGCTGACGCGATTCGGAGAGCCCAAGATCGAGTATTTGATCGATCAGATCGAGAGCGCGGAGAGGCATGAATGCCCGAACGTCGTGGCCGCACTCAGGACCTGCGGTGACGCGGTGTTCGAGCCATTGCACAAGTCGATTCAGCGTGCCGAGTCTCAAAAAAACTGGCGTTTCAAGGCGAGACTTGCTTTCACGCTGCTTGAATTGGGTGAGGCGGGCGCCGCATCAGCAATGCTGCAACTCGAAGCTGATCCAATCCAGAGAGTCACCTTCATCGACACCGTCCCGCAGTGGTTTGCGTCCGTACCGAACGTGCTCGAACGAGTCGATCCGTCAGATTCCGGCGCCTTCCGGTCCGGGCTCGTCCTGGGAATCGGCTCGATCGCCTCCGATGCGCTGCCGCCAGCGGAACTCGACGCCGCAGCGTTGAAACTTGCCCAATGGCATCATGCACTGCCCGATGCTGGCACGCACAGCGCCACCGGATGGGCTCTTCGCAGCTGGCGACGACCTTTGCCCGATCCGGATTCTTCGTCAGATACGGCCAAGGACTGGCACGTCAACAGTGTCGGAATGACCATGGTCAAGGTTCCTCCAATCGACAGCCCGCGCAAACAAACAGCCGCCTCTCGACAAAGTCGGGCCAAAAGCGATTAGCGGACTTTTGGTTGAGCGATCGTGAAGTCTCCAGGCGAATCTTCCAACAGTTCATTGATGACAAGGCCTGGCCGGCCACTGCCAAGCCGCAAAGTTGGCCCGGCGCCGACCTTGAGAGAAGTCCATCTCTCGAACATCCCGTCCAGTGTGTCAGTTGGATCGACGCGGTCTTATTCTGCAACTGGTTGAGTCACCGCGAACACCGTGAGGCGAGTTATATCCTGGAGGGCGGAGACTGGCAGTTGGTTCCCCATGCCCGCGGCTACCGGCTGCCGAAGGAAGCCGAATGGGAGTACGCTTGTCGGGCGGAAACGACAACAGATTTCATCTCAGGAAGCGACGAGCGCTTCCTCAAGAATTATGCGGTCTATCGTTCGAATCAGACGGCGGTCTGCGGAAGTAAGCTACCCAATCCCTGGGGCTTGTTCGATATGAACGGCAATGTGTATGAGTGGTGCCAGGAATGGTACGAACCAGGGCGTCGAGTTCTCCGATCGGGGGCGTTCGATTACACCGAGGTCAGAACCCGCTCCTCGGACCGCCAATCGAATATCGTCACCTACCGGAGCTACACGATCGGGATCCGAGTCGCACGCGATCGCGATTGAAAGCGTCAAAGGTCCCCCGATTGCCGATCACGGCAAACGCAATCCCGTCCCGGTCAGAGGACGGCCGGGTGGCAAGGTTTCAAAGGGCGTTCCCAGGCTGCGCAAAACGACAGGCAACGAGATTCTGATCTTGAGGAGTGCCCGAACGCACTTCTTGCCACCACTGGAGATTGAAGCTCTTCGTGGTTTCATTGTGCCGCCGGAGCACAACGTCGGTATCCCAAAGTCCATAATCGCGCGGATGACCCAGGTCGCGGTACCGCGCAATCGAACGATCGATGAGGCTGGGATCGCCGCGACGAATTGCCTTTAATTGCTCGGCTTCGTCATAGATGCAGTTTCGAGAGACGTGGCGCTCGAGCGCGACGTCGGCCGAGAGACGCTGGAATGCTCCTTCCAGGCTTTGGAGTTCGATGCCCGGATCGACCCACAGCGACGCATCGCAATCGAGTGACTCGTGAGCAAGCACCTTGCTGGCCTTTGCCTGCATCAAGGGATGGCGACTTCGTGCACACGTTCGCAGCGACCAGGTTTTGGATTTGAGTCGGGGATCGTCCGTAAAGCAAACATATTGCACACCGGGTGTACGCTCGCGAGGATCGGCTGGAGCACGGGAATTGCCGTAACGGCAAGTGAAAACGACCACCGACGATCGCCCGAGAAGGCGGTTGACGGCTGTGATGTAGTCGTCTGTCCGATAGGGCTTCCAGGAGCGCTTGCTTTCGATCGCGCGCCGCATCGCGCCGGCCAATTGATCGGCCGTAAAGTCCACGGGAACGTGTTCGATTCCGGGGAACAATGTCACCGCCGCCGGGCAATCGGTCGTGACAACCGGCAGATTTCCGGCAACGGCATTCGCGATTTTAACTTGTGGTTTGCAACTTCGATTGAGCGGCGTGTCATAGGGAGAAAGGCGCAAGGCAAGCACCAAACTTGCCCCTTTGAGCACATCGCAGGAATTGCCGATCACAAGTTCTTTGCCCAGCATCCGGCACGCCGATTGGATTCGGTCGAGGCCGTTGGCGAGAAACTGCTGCAAGCCGGCGTAAACAATCGGGCCGTCGCCGTTGAACCAACTCTCATTCACGCGACTGTCCGCCGGATGCGGAACGAGATGAACGCGTACCCGCTCCGGGAGCGACTCCCGCATTAAGGCTTCGCAGGCCGGGCTCGTCGCAATGATATCGTCGAACTGCAGCTCGTCGTATTTGCGCCGCCAGAACTCCATTGGTGGAATATCGTGCGGCTCGTTCCAGAAGACATCGAGAGGATCGTACACAAGGCGATCCGCCGCTTGGCGGATCGTGGGGCTTCCGTTCTTGACGACGATCGCAACGTCGAAGCGAGACCCTTCGGCGAATGTGCTCGAATTCATCAGCGGACATTGATAGTGGGAAGCGAGCACCTCTCCTCGCATTCGCACGGAACCGAATTGCGGCTCACCGACGACCACGATCGATGGATGCGAAATGTCCGATTCCTCGCGACGGTGAAGTTTGCGAGCCCGACCCAGCTCGGCAAAATGGCGCTCCATCGGTTCGGGGTCAATCCCCAGCTCGCGGAACCCGATGAGATAGTTCCTGCGCGCGTCGCGACCAGACACTCGGTACGGGACTCCCAGCGGCCGCTGAAAACGGTGCGTCCAGCGCATCCAAGGACAACAGAGCACCCGGCCTCCCTGGCGTCGGAATTTCTCCATCACGTACGATTCGCACCCGCCGAAGCCGCGAAAGTCAGGATGAAAGCCGACCCACGCGTCCCTGCGACACGAGAACAACGCCATTCCTTGTTGCCAAATCTCGAAGGGCTCGCCGTTCACATCGAGTCCTCGCTTGTCGATTGACCAGACTCCCCAGGCGCCGCCGCCCCACTCATTGCGTTGATGCGTCGCAGCAACGGTGCCGTTATCAAGCAGCATCGGTCCTGTAACCAGGTCCACGCAGGTCGGATTGGATTGGTAGAACTCGAGCAGGCGGCGAACCGCGGACGGAACGAGAAGAACATGACAGTCCATGCAGAGGACATATTTGCCCTTTGCATGTCGGAAGACTTCGTTTCGAGCGGGAGCGGTTCCAAACGGGCCCGGCAGGGCATGGTGAGGCAGTTCGGTACGCGACCCTCGACCCACGCTTTTACCGCTCGTCCTTGCTGAGAATTGGGATTGTTATCGACAACTACAAACTCGCAGTCACGAATGACCTCGGCATGATGAATCAAGAGAGACGTCAGCGTGAAATACACGCCATCGAAATCGTCGCACGTGGCCATTCCGATGGTGAGTCGTGGAGCAATCATCGGCAGACTATCGCTCCTGCCGGGGCATGAGGTCGATTCGCTCTCTCGGTGTCACCGGCGGCCGAGTGCCCTTTGGGTACGCCCATGTCAATACGCGATGAGTCGCGAGGCCGTGGGAGGGTGATGGGGCCGACTCGTCGTGGTCGTCGCGGGAGGCGCGACGACTATTCGGCGAATCACGTGTGCTGAGGCGGTCGCGTCGTCGTCGTCGGATCGCCCCCGTCGTCCCCGCCGCAGACAGCTCCGTGCTTCAAAAGCGCTCATCAGAGCCACGACACCCGCCACTTGAAAGATATCGATCCAATTATGAACTTCAGCGTCGGACACACCGAACATATCGGCCAAATCCGACGTCGACTGTTCGCCACGAAAATGGGCTAGAACCGCAGCAACAATCTCGAGGTCGTGGGCCATGACGCATTCTCCAGGTGCATTCTCAGTTGAAGACTAGCGACGACGGACGAAAGAGCAGCCTAAGTCCTCGCCGTGGGAAGTGCAACAAGAAAATCCACATCGACAGCGATCGATGACCGAGCCCGCCTCTGAGCATATTCAGTCACCAAGGGCGTTGGCCGCAATGATAGCCTTCAGATTCGGCATCACCCCGATGTGACCGGAGACTTGGGTGCCTTGCGGGGTCCCCGTGCCCGGGTTGCTCAGAATGTGCCGCATCGCGGTCGAGGAGAGGGCGGTTCCGCGTTTTTCCTTCCAAAGGCCTTGCACCAGCATGGCCGCCCCCGCGACCATCGGTGCGGCACTGCTCGTTCCGTTGAATTTCGATCGGTAGCTCTTGTTCGGATCGCCCCCGCCATCGTCGAGGATATCGCTATCGCTGGGAACACCCGTGGTCGCCACGTAATTTCCCCAACCGAAACAATCCACTCGGGATCCATAGCATGAGGCGTTTGCTTTATTCTGCGCGTTCGTCGGATCCGACGAACCCACGATGATCGCACGGGAATCGAGAAAGTAAGAACTTTGCCGATTCAATATTTGGTGGCCGGCCGAGTCAACATAAGCATCCAGATCGTGACTTCCATTTCCAGCCGGCTCAACCAGGACGATACCCTCGGCGACCGCGAGTCGTATGGCGTGATAGTTCACCGGGTCAATCTCGACGGGATAACAGTCAGGGTCCGTTTCCCGCTCGATCAACATGACATCGCCCGGGTCCATGACGAGTAGTGCCGCGGCAATCGCGTTCGCGAGGTGAGGCTCGATTCCCGATGCCGTATGGTACGGGCTTGTGAGCGCAACATACTTCGCGCACGGCACTGCGCCGACAATACCCACTTTATTGTCCTGGGCGACAATTTCGCCGAGTACTGATGTTCCATGATCGACTCCCGGCACCATATCACCATAGACGGGATCATGCGCGATCGCTTTCAGATCCTCATGGCAGATATTCCAACCGCGCTCCAGATCGACGAGTCCGACTCTGGCTCCCTGCCCGCCCGAAACGCTCCAAGCCGCGCAAGCGTCAATCCCCAGAGGGGCGCATCTCAAATACCCTTGAAAAAGGTAGGCGGGATTGGTGTCTGGATGCACCGAGCAGCAAGGGGAGGGATCCCGATACCTGTGCGCAAGGTACGCACGCGCCACTTCTGGCAGCGCGTTGAGACTCTTGAGGGCCGGTTCAATCTCCTCGTGCTTCATTGTGCGAACGTCGATTTGCCAGAATGTACGAAGCAGTCTGATTTCGCTGCTCGCCTCGCGATTGTTGGCGTCGCCAAGTCGATCCAGTAATTCCGGTTTCACGGCCCGTTCCGAGCGACGAAGATCAAATTTGGCAATCACGGCCCGCAAGCGCGGCAAATGGAGCGCTGCCGCTGCTTCATCGAGCGTTTTTGTTTCCGGTGGCGGCAAGCGGAGTTCCGGTGAGAGCTGGACGATCAGAAAGCCGCTCGACGGTTCTGGGCACCTCACGGGTTTCTCTAGGCCGGACTTTTGCACATCCGTCAGCAAGCCCATGACTGTTTTGTCGAACGACCGGCGGAGCCGCGCTGCCTGCTGAAAGGCGGCCCGCTGTTTTTCAGTTCAAACGGTCGCGCACGTTAACAATTCTCGAACCATTGAACCGCGCAGTCCACTTTTGATCGCGTAGGCGATCGCCTCATCGCCACCCGCCGTTGAGCGTCGGATTCGGCTGCTGGCAATTCCGCGCGGTGAATATCCGGTTCGTATCGCGCCGCCAATTCCGCAATCTGAGCAATCTGTTTGGCGCTCAACTGTATGGGATTCAATTGAGACACCGTCTCTTGGAAGAGAGAATCGTCCGCGGGGGCAGACTTCGACTGCTGGGCGAAGGCAAACGATACCGATGACAAAACGAGGACACATCCAGCGAGAACTCGAAGACGGCTCATGGCAGAGATTCTCCTCGTTGGGACCAAGATGACCCAACACGATGACGACTTGCAATCATTCCCTCGGTTGATGACGTTCACGGAGACATGTCGCGGGGCGAAGTCCGAAGGTCATTCACATGCTTTAGGACTGCCGCTGCGTCCGCGCCGAGCCATCTCTTCAAGACGATCGCGAACGGATCCGATTGGAAGCGAAGCGAGCTGTGGCCCCATCCCAATCCCGGCCGACCGTTCTGCGCTTTGAGCCCGACGCAGTGGCGAGTCCGTTGAAGATGCTTCGAACAGTCCAGCACGCTCCACATGCGGAGATCCAAATAGATGTCCGTATCGAAGATGAGAGACATAATCCGTGGAATGAGGCTGGCACGAATCGCCATTGCGCACAGCGAGGCGTGATCGGCGTTCAGGCAATGGCGGTACCCAAGTTGCGCGACGTTGTAGTACCGGGAATGGGATTCCCCCGCGAGTTCATGATTCGTGAGTGCGATGAGCAGTGACGCGAGATAGTTGGGGCTGTACCAATCGTCATCTTCAATGAAGAAAACGAATTCGGAACCCGAATGGTTGGCGGCTTCGAGCCCGGCCCGCAAATTGTTTGCGAAGGAGACGGTTGGTTCTCGCTCGGGGGCGAGTCGAATATCGCGCTGGCCAAGCGTGCAGATCGTCGGGTCAACTCCGTCGTCGACAACAATCCAATTTGTCCATCGAATTGACTGCCGAGCCATCCAGCATTCCAGACGACGAAACAAATGAGGGCGGTCGCCGGTACATGTGATCAATGTGATCATTGCCAATTTTGATCCAACGCGTGGGAGAAGCGGACCGATCGTTCTTCGGCCGACGTCGGGCCCACAAGACGCGACTTGAACGATAGATCTCGCCGATTGTCGCGCAAGCAACAGGTCAACGCCAGTCTAATCGTTGAGACAGGTCGATCCCATACCTCATCTGCTCCAGCGATCGGCAAGGCCTTATCGAGGGAGCGGCGAGCCTGTGGGCGGACCGAAGCAGTGGCCGGAAGGACTAGAAAAAACAGCCCGATTTTAGTTGCATTTCACTTCTCAGCCGTTGACAATCGCGAGTCGAGTTTGCGGCCACGCGCCGTGCGGTGGCGTTCGATTCGCAATTGCAATACTTCGGTTAAGCAAGAGGTACTACCATGGCAGTTCCAAGACCAGACATGGCGGCCTTGTTGATTCGAGATGGAAACCAACCTCCGACCTATCTTGTCAATGACGGCGGCTACAAGTGCCACATTCCCGACCCCGCAACTTATCACAACCTTTTCGCAAACGATCCGACACTCACGTTAACGCCGGAAGTACCAGATATCGCCGACGGCCCAGCCATAACACCGGGGGCGATCCTTGCGCGAGCGAAGGGAGCGAACGAAATCTACCTCATCAGTAACAAAGTGAAGAGGCATATCGCCACCAACAAGGTTCTCCACAAATACCAATTTGAGGGAAAGGTCGTGGACGTTCCGCCCGTGCTACTCGACATTATCGAGAGTGGACCGGAGCTCACCTGGCCATCTGAATGAGCTTGACTCCCACCTGATGATCGCTCGCACACGAACCTTGTCGGCATAGATGTTGAAGATCGGGATGACGAGACGACAGTTGACTGTTCGGCCGTGATTGACCGGCCCAAACCGAACTGAGGCGCGGTCGCGTGCGAGAGTGGGTTGCGGCCTTGACGACTTTCTGAGGATCTGTCGCTGTGATTGCAGGGAATCGGATAGAGCAGACAGGCCAGAACTCGGCGAACTCTGGCGTTGCCGTTTCGTCTGCTCAACCGTTCTTGACGGCTCCGCAAAAACAGCCCTTTCCGGATTTTGAACACAATTCCTCCGATGCTATCCGCATCGCGGCCATCGAATCCCAAGGCGAGCGACAGAACGACCACGATCCGGCCGGCGATTGTTGTCCATTCCGTTGTACAGGATTGTGCTGCGTAGCGCGAGAAGTGCCTTTGAAGCGGTAAAACAAGTGCACTCGGAGGGATTCGAACCCCCAACCCTCGGTTCCGAAGATCAGGCTCACTGAGCAAGGGACGGACCAACAGCATGCGCGCGTCCGTCCGACACAGAAGGTTCGGGCAGACGGGCATCAAAATGCAAACGGACCAAATGTTTCGCGTCTTTCGCGAAAGCCAAGCGTTTTCTGGGATCGCCAAAAAGCAACCCCTTTACCGGAACGGACGGCCTTGAGCGGCGCGGTTTACGCCCACGAAGTCAGAATCGCGGCGTTCGAGTTCCAGACACTCGTTGAATCCAGGACGTCCCGATTGAGGAACGTTGATCGACATAGGTAGGCCCTCGCGGGCTGTCCCTGTCACACCACCGGGCATACGGGTCACGTACCACGGCGGTTCGATCAGGTTAAGCGTGGGAAGAGCCGCCCAATCTCGGAAGGCCGATCGAATCGAAATAGTGGTTGCGCAGTGCTTGTTGCACCGCCGGATGTCCGGACATACGCCAGAATCCTGTCGGTGAACCGGCGGCGACCGCAGCATTGAACTTTGGGACGCCACGTTGGCGTAGCTCTTTGAAGCGGTTCGTTCCGGTCTTCCACTGCCGCCAGAGGTACATGCGTAACCGCCGGCGAATCCACGCGTCCAAATTGGTGAGCACGCGTGGCGTTTGGCAAAAGCTGAAGTAGCCTCGCCACCCGATCAGATAACGAGCCAACGGCTCGATCAACTGATCGAGACTGACGCCACGGGTCCGACAGGTGAGTTCCCGGACTCGCGTCTTGAACCGCTGGAGAGCTTTGGCGGCAATTTGCCGTTCGCCTCCGTCGTTCGTGATCGTGAAGCCCAGGAATTTGCGCTCCGCTGGTTGAGCGACGGCGCTTTTGGACTCGTTGACCTTAAGCCGAAGCTTCAAGGTCACGAAGCGGCAGACGCTGGCCATCACCCGTTCACCCGCACGGCGACTGCGCACGTAGATGTTGCAGTCGTCAGCGTAGCGACAAAAGCGATGACCACGACGCTCCAGCTCCTTGTCGAGTGCATCCAGCACCAGGTTACTCAACAACGGAGAAAGAGGACCGCCCTGAGGCGTTCCCTCGTCCGTCGGATACACCAACCCGTCTTCCAACACCCCGGCATTCAGAAATGCCCGGATGAGCTTGAGCACGCGCTTGTCGGTCACCCGTTCCGCGACGCGCGCCATGAGCTTGTCATGGTTGACCCGATCGAAGAATTTCTCCAAATCGATGTCCACGGCCCAGTGGTAGCCCTCGGCGATGTATGTTTGCGCCTGGGCGACCGCTTGCTGGGCCGAGCGTCCCGGTCGGAAACCGTAGCTGTGCTCGGAAAACGTCGGGTCCCACTGCTTCTGCAAAACCTGCAGCAAGGCCTGCTGAATCAGACGATCGACGACGCAAGGGACGCCGAGCTTTCTGACCCCGCCGTCCGGTTTGGGGATTTCGACCCGCTTCACCGGTTTCGGCTGGTAGGTTCCCTGAAGCAGTTGTTCCCGAATGGTTGGCCAATGCCCACGCAGGAAGTCCACCGCCACATCAATGGTCATCCCATCAACGCCGGGACTGCCCTGATTGGCACGCACGCGTTTCCACGCTATTTCGACGTTCGTTCGATCGCACACCTCCTCCATCAGACGTTCTTCTTCGGCCAGGCTTTCGCGTGCTGGCTTCGCCACCGGTGGTTCGGTCCCTTTGGCGTCGGTGACGGGGGTGTCACCCCGCCCTTCCTCCCCAAAGGCCAGGAGCAATTGCTTGCACTGGATTTTCGGCCGCTTTCCACTCATGAGTTGCCAGTCCTACTTGCCACTCCCAATCGTTCGGGCCTTCGTCCCTCGTTCCCGGCTCGGCCAATCTGTTTGCTCCGCCTTTCGGCTTTGGAGTGCCTCACTTGCCTTGCCGACGGCAGGGACTACTACGCCCTCTGCTGACTTCTGTCTCGCGGTCAGGTCGCCTTGCGGCTTCCCCAGTCCTGTTTCCGGGACACGAGGCAGATCTCCCCAGGTAAGTTCGATCGCCTTCACCGCGCACCTGCCGGATCTACATCCTCGGCCTTTGATGGATCAGGACTTTGCGATTAGTCGCCCGCTCGTCCCACCAAAGATGCCTCATATCCGATTTCTGTTCGTCAGGTCGCGGCTTTGCGCCACGCTTCCTTCAGACGCCACCTCGCGATGACGCCCTTGCGTTTTCGCTAATCCTTCACCTCCATCAGGTTGGATAGGGGACTTTCACCCCCGAGCTCTCGAACATGCTGGGCACACGACGAAATCGCTTCGCGATAGCCGGAAGGCACCGTCCTACGGCGTCTTTGATCAACGGCCGCAAGAGTATCCCGTCGCCTGAGGAACGGATGCGTTCCGGTTTTCTCGACCACAGCTCTTTTTCCGTCTGACTTCTCGGTTCGGTCTATTCTCGCTGGCATCGGCTTCCCGCTGGAGGAAGCCCATCGAACTTTTGCCAGTGGAGATTTTGCCATGACCGAACTGAGATGCCGCATGATGGCCGACATGAAGTTGCACGGGTTGGCCCCGGGAACACAGCAGGTCTACCTCAAATCCGTAGAAGGCTTGGCCCGCCACTTCCATCGATCACCGGACCAACTCTCCGAGCAAGACCTGCGTGATTACTTCACTTATCTCGCGGAGAGGAAGCGCGTCGGCAGCAGCACGCTCCGCGCCGCAATTTTTGGGGTCAAGTTCCTCTTCAATAAGACGCTCCAGAGACCCTGGCCGACGCTGAAGTTCCTTCGCGCCCGCCCGTCCTACAAGCTGCCCGTGGTCCTCGATCGAGGCGAAGCCCAGCGCGTGATCGGCCTGATCGGCTGCCCGGCCGTTCGGATGTGCGCCACGCTGCTGTACAGCTGCGGCCTGCGGATTTCTGAAGCCCTTGGCCTGGAAGTCCGGGACATCGACAGCGCCCGCATGGTCGTGATTGTTCGGGCCGGCAAGGGGAACAAGGATCGCCATGTCCCCCTGCCGCAGCGGACGCTCGAATTGTTGCGAGATTACTGGCACGCGTACCGACCCACAACCTGTCTGCTGGTCACCACCGAGGGGCGTCCTCTGAGCCATGACCGCGTTCGGTATTACCTCAAGCGGGCCGTGAAGCGCAGCGGCCTCGGCAAACGCATCTCGTGCCACACGTTCCGTCATTCCTACGCGACGAATCTGATGTCCCAGGGACTCGACGTCCGCGTCATTCAAACGCTCTTGGGACATCGCAGCCTGAAGACGACCACCATCTACCTGCACATGACCCAGAGCATTCTGCAGTCGGTGCAGGAGGCGGTGAACGACCTGACGGCCGACCTCTAGCCGATCGAGGTCGGCCATGCTGGAGGTCGCAGACGTCTTCCGTCTGTACGGGGATGCCTATCTGCAACAGTTCGGCCAGAACATGCCACCGAGCCACCGTCGCGCTCTCGACGACATCCGTCATTGTCGCACGGAAGTCTTGGGCGGCCATGTCTATGGCTGTGACCGCTGCGGACATCGGCAGTACGCGTACCACTCGTGCAAGAATCGCAGTTGCCCGAAATGCCAGGGAGACGACGCGGAAGTCTGGATCGAGCGGCGGCGGCAGGAATTGTTGGCCGTCCCCTATTTCCACGTGGTCTTCACCTTGCCGCAGGAACTGCGTCCGATCGTCCGTCGTCATCAGAAGACGCTGTACGGCGTTTTGATGAAGGCGGCTGCTCAGGCGCTCATGAAGCTGCGCGCGATCCCCGCTACGTCGGCGGACAGATCGCGATCCTAGCCGTGTTGCACACGTGGACCACGACCCTCAACTATCATCCGCACGTCCACTGTCTGGTTCCGGCCGGCGGAGTCACCCAAGACGGCCGCTGGGTGCTGGCTCGCAAAGGCTACCTCGTTCCCGTCAAGGCGCTCGCGGTGGTCTTTCGCGGAATGTTTCTCGCCATGCTGCGCAAGGCCTTGCCGCAGCAACATGTGCCAGACTCGGTGTGGACCAAGCGGTGGGTTGTCTACTGCAAGCCGGCTGTTCAGGGAAGCGAAAGGGTCTTGCAGTACCTTGCCCGGTACGTCCACCGCATGGCCCTGGCCAATAGCCGACTGGTCCGCGTCGAAGACGGTCAGGTGACCTTCCGCTATCAAGTCCGGAAGGAGCACCAATGGAAGACGATGACCCTGCCGGCAACGGAGTTCATCCGGCGATTTTTGCAGCACGTGCTGCCCCGCGGAACTCACAAAGTGCGGTACTACGGGTTCTGGAATCCATCCCACCGCGCTTTGCTGCGCCGGATCCAACTGGTGACGGGGCTTAGCCAGCCCCCCGCCGCGACAGATGACACCGTCTCAATGCCTCCGGGGGGAACACCCGGAACATCGTTCGAGACGCCGCGCACGTGCCCGCGTTGCGGCCAAGGGTCACTGATCCTTATCGAGACCATTCGCCGACACACCCGAGCGCCGCCGTGACGTGTTCTCAGCCACTGCCTCATTCGTCGGCCAACACCGCTGCAACTGATTGTGCGCGCCCAACCCCAACATTGCCCCATCGGCGCCATGTCAAGCACCGTTCGAGGCCCGCTCTGCACCTGCAAACAAGCACCTTTCTTCTCTCCCAGACTCGCAGACGACGTCTGCTCGCCCTCACGCACTGATCTCTCCCGCCCAATGTGACGCCAAATCTCCAAGCCCGCGACCGCCGAGATTTCGTCCAACCAGAGTTTTTGCGACGAAGCGTCCCAAAAACTCTTAAATCGTTTTTCGGCGTGTCCGGGAAAACGGTTGAGATTATCGGAGATCGCAGCGGCTCCGTCGTCTTCCGTGACGGCTCCAACTCAAGCCTGCGTGTTGCGGTACAATGGCAGGCGTGAGGCGCAAATGGGCCGGCGATTCCTCTACCACTTCTCCGCGAACAAACGGCAAAGATTGGGATAGGGCCACAACCTCCACGGAAACACGTGAACATGGCACCGAGCGCCCCCGGAGCATGAATGCGGCGGCGGAAGATGCTATTTTCCGGCGAACATGGCCGGAGGAAAACGGCATGAAACGAATCGCGATTGCGGTCCTGGCGGTGATCCTGCTGGGACCAGTTCGGTTCGGCCACCTGCGAAATGCCGCCGCCGAGGACGTTAAGCCAGTCCGAGTCGACCGCTTTGGCGACGCGCTGCCCGCGGGGGCCCTGTTGCGGTTGGGAACGGCGCGATTGCGTCAAGAAGACGCACGGCACGTCGCGTTTTCCCCGGATGGCGAAAGGGTCGCCTCACTGTCCCTTGCTTCAGGTCGCATCGCGCTCTGGGAGCGCAAGACGGGACGCCTGATCCGAGAATTCGAAGAGACCGCCGGCGATGAACGGCGCGGCTGCGGGCTGGCGTTTTCTCCCGATGGGACGAGGCTGGCTTCCGTGGGTTGCCTCGTCGATATGAAACAGCATCGCGATGAAGATGACGTCTATACCGCCGCCGTCTGGCTGTGGGATGCCGCCAAGGGAAAAAACCTTTGGTCGGCCAAAGTGGAAGGGCAGTCCGATCTGCAGACGATCGCCTTTTCACCCGACGGGTCCAAGCTGGCAACCGGCGGCGGACCGTTCCTGCTCTGGGATGTCGCCACCGGTAAAGAGCTGCGCCGCTTCGGCACGTTCGATCATCAAGCAACGCGCATCAATGAGGGCCTGGGCTTTGGTGCTTCAGGAAGCGCCGGTCCGGTGGCCTTTTCGCCCGACGGCACGATGCTGGCCGGCGTTCAAGCACAAAAACATTTGATCGAAATGTGGGACGTCCGAACCGGGGATTCGCTCGGTTCGATCGCATTTGATGGTAGGGAGTTTGAGATCAATTCGCTTTTTGTCAGTGCCGACGGCCGCCAAATCGTCAGCGGTGGTTTTCGCCTGGACGAAGAGATGCGAGATCGCCTGTTCAGCGACCCGCTACACTCTGGTTCCGTGGTCCAGAAATATTGCATACCAGAAATTCGATATCGGGACGTTCAAACCGGGAAGTGCGTTCGCACCTTCAGCTTTAATCATCCGACGGGCGGGATTGGCGCCTTTTCCCTGTCGAAGGATCAAAAAAAACTTGCGGTTCGCTTGCAGGACGAGGTTTGGATTTGGGACGCGGAGGCCGCCAAATTGCTCAAGCGGCTTTCCGTGCCGGGCCAGATCGGCGTCCCCTGCCTGTCATCCGATGCGGCCATTGTCGCCACACCGTTCCAAAACACGATCTGCCTCTGGGACACCGCCTCCGGAGCGCGAATTCCCGATTTCGTCGGTTTGCACTGCGTCGCCATCACCCTGGTCCGCTTCGCTCCGGACGGCCGAACAATCTACACAGCGGGAAGCGACGGCCGGTTGACGGCGTGGGATGCATCGACCGGGGCCCTGCGCTATCAAAACACGCACGGCACGTTCCCGTGGATCGACGCCCTCGACGTCTCCGCGGATGGACGATGGATTGTGACCGGGGGCGTGAAGGAGCGGACGTCCTACGGCGTCCCGATTTTCGCCGCCACGCTGTGGGACGCGCGGACCGGAGTACCGGTTCGCGACTTCTACGACAAGCGGCGGCCACTGCAGGACATGGCGCGCGTTGCCGTCTCTCCCGATGCGCACCTGGTCGCTATCCGCGGGACCCGATACGGGGATGACCACATCTCGGGCGAAGTGTGGGAGCTTGCGTCGGGGCGCAAAGTTATCGATTTTCCAAAAAGCATCGCCGCACTTGGAGAACGCTGCCTCGGCTTTTCTTCCGACGCGAAATCATTGATCTTCATGGGAAACGACTCGCGCGTCTTGCGGTGGAATGTCGCGTCTGGAGCGATCGAAAAGGAGTTTGTCACTGCCGAGGACCCGGCAAAAGCCTATCCCGACCATTACATCCGCGCGGCGGCAATCCCCGCCGATTATCAAACTCTTGTGGCGGCGGAACAGCGAGCATTGTACACGTGGGATCTGAAATCGGGAGAGCTGCTCTCGGCCATCGACATGCCCGATAACGATCTGCGCGGTCAGCTCGCCGACGTCGCGGTTTCGCGAGACGGACGGCTTCTGGCCGTCGTGGATCTGAAGCTTCAGAGCGCCGTGAAGGTCGACGCGGCGATTCTGGGTAGCACGATCCGGATTTTTGATCGGCGGACTGGTAAGGAATTGCAATGTTTCGACACCGGCCGGCTCCACAGGATGCGCCCCGTTTCCTATGTGAATGGATACGACCGGAGCATCGATTTTTCTCCTGATGGAAGCCGGCTGGCCGGTGTTGTCGGCGACGGCTCCGTTCTAATCTGGGATTTGTCGCCGGCGCGGCGGCGGCTGAAGTAAACGGCCGAGCTTTCATTGCGCCGGGCTCTTGTGCGCACCGCTCGGTTTGCCTGTCGTTACGTGGTAGAATCGGGCCCGCGTTCACACGATGCATTCTTGAACGCGTGCATCAAATGGCGGGGCGTGTCCCCCTTACCGAAATGTTGGCCGTTTTGAGCGATTAAATTAGTAGAGGAATGGCCTCCTCCACGGCCATTAAGCAGGCGCAACTGAGTCCCGTAAAAAGGTTCGAATACTGCCGCCGATTTCCGCGTGTTTTATCCGCTCTCGCGGCTCGAGGCCGGTTTCCGCCAAAACCTATGGGAATCTGGCGTGTTAAAAGCGTCCCGAGAATCGCACGAGTTTTTGGCTCTGTGGACCCGGTGTGTCGGCGTCAACGAAGGTGATGCCGGGACTGAACCACGCGTCCTGTCGCGATCTCCACATAACGGTACAGGGTGGTCTTCGAGATCTTCAACGTCGCGCAAATGTCGTCCAGATCAACGGACTTATCGGCGAAGAGTTTACTGGCCAGCGCCACCTTGGCGTCGTTTGGAGTCAGTCGGGGCCGACCACCCGTGCGACCCCGGCACGAGCCGCGGCGAGACCGGCTTTGGTCCGCTCCTGGATGAGTCGACGCTCGAATTGCGCGAGCGATGAGAAGATGTGAAAGATCAACTCGCCCGAAGGCGTCGTGGTGTCGATGGCGCCATCGCACACGGACTGGAATCCCACCCCAAGGTCACGAAGCTGATCGATCAGGGTGACCAAGTGGCGTACTGATCTTCCGAGCCGGTCGAGACGCCAGACCAGCAAGACGTCGCCGGAGCAAAGCTCGCGGAAGCAAGCATCGAGCCCCGGTCGGTCACGCTTTGCGCCCGACGCCTTGTCGGTGAAGATCAGCTCGTTCGCGACTCCGTGATTTCGCAGGGCATCGAGTTGGAGGAGCCAGCTCTTGGCCTTCCGTGCTGACCCGAGCGTATCCGACAAGGCGAGCGCCGTCGGAAGAGGCGATCACGGAAATGCTCTGTTGTCAGACTTGATGTGCGTCTTGATGTTGGACGCCGAGCGTCGTCTCAGAGTTCCCAGATCCCGGGGAACGAGTTTCAGAAACAGGGTGGTTTGACGGCGTTCTCGGAAAACGTTTGAGTTTCGCGATACGAAGGGCCCTTACGCGAAACCCCGGTTCGTTCGGGCGACGATCGCCGCTCAAGTACCCTCTCACCCGGCTAATTACGCACTTGGTCTGCAGCCGAGCCGCAGTACAATTGAGTCGCCTTTCGAGAGCGCCCACAATGTCTATCGAAATCCGGCTTGCCGCCATCGCGACTGTTCTCTTTCTGTCGCAAGCTCGTCATGGCGCTGGCGACAGTCGCGTGGATGCACCGCCGAACGAGGAGCGCCTCAAAAGAGTAGTCAAGGAAACTATCAAGCCGAAGTCCGCCGTTCACGAACGATTGCCCGCCGACGTGCAAGCCTTACTGGCTTGGTCGCAGTCGGTCAATGGTTTGGTGGCGCGAATTGAGTCGGTTTGGGCGGAGCACGTTTTCCTCGTGCGCTCAAGAACCGGTCGGACAGGCCCTTACGCGTGCCGACGGGGAATCCCGCCGATGCGAAGGCCGCTCCCTTTTTCGAGGTCTTCGTGAAGCAGGGTTCGAGTGCCTGGCGAGAGATCACCGGAGCGAGCCGATACTGCAATTACTATTCGCCCCCGAAAGAACCTGATGAACGGCGACCACCCGCCAACGGGCGATCAAACGTTCTCGCTCAGGGGCCGTCCGATCGCCCATGGACGACGCTACAGCCGGGAGAAGATTGCATCGCCATTGCTTCCGGTTGGGACAGGGAGGGGAGCGGAGAGCCGAAGTACGTGAAGATCATCTTGCGGCAACCGGATGCCAACGCTCGTGGCGCTGGAACGGAGTGCTGCAAACGCCGGAACGGCCTCTGGAATTGCGTCCGGAGCAACGGTTGGCGCTGCGAGGCCATGGCGTTTCCGAACCATTACCCCGGATTCAGCTACCGATTCGGCGGTGTTGTCCTCGCTGAGCCCCCGGATGCCGCGGGCACCGAGCTTCTAGAGCATTCCAACCTGCCCCTGACTGACACGCTGGCAATCTACGAGCCGCCTGGCGTCTGCCGCGAATTCGAGCGGCGGATGCTTGCCGAAAAGATTCTGCCGATGAAGCTGCTTTTTGCCGGCATTGCAGCTCCGGCTGGAAGCCAACGCGCAGCCATGTTCTTCGTGGATCTGATGAAACGCACCGACTACGCCACATGGGCAAACCTGAGCAAAGCCTTGTGGTTCATGTCCCGAGCATACGGAGAGCACCCGCCGCAATCCGAAATACGCGAGGCGCCAGATTGGCTTACGGAAATGATGCTGGACGTTTCCTCGGACAACCGCCCGATGACCGGTCTGAGAGAGGCGGGTTGGGCAGAGGGAACGTCCTTCAAAATCGAGTCTGAATTCGGCATGGTGTCCACGCTGGTCGAATGGAAATGCAGAAAAGTCGTGCCGCTCTTGAACGAGCGGGTGAAAAACGGGACCGCCGACTGCCAAACGTGGCATGCTCTCGCGCAGTTCGGGGATGCGCGAGCGATTTCCGGGCTGATCGAGTTGCTCAAACGACTAGGAAAAGAGGGCCGCCTCACGTACCAGGAAGACCCTGGAGACAGTTTCGAACGGTGTGCCTACATCTTGGCCGAGTTGAAGGCCCGCGAGGCTGTACCCGTTCTGCTAACGCACATCGAGCTACCCGACATCATCGGCGATCTCGCAACGATTGGCGACGACCGAGCGCTGCCTGCGCTACGGGACCTTGTTGCAGACAAAGGTCAAGTCGTTCGTGACGGCCGCCGGATTGATCGCGAGCAGGAACCCGAGAGGCTGTTTGCCGCCAAGTTGGCATTGGCCCGCTTCGATCATGAAAATGAAGCCGTGCAGCTCGCCCAGATGCTCGCCGACGCAAACCGTCAACACCGCTACGACGTTGTTTTTCGATTGGCACGCCTGCCCGACCCGCGAGTGATCCCCATTCTGGTCAAGGTGATCAAAACCGATTCGGATCACTTCGTTCTCGACATGGCCATCGGCGCCCTTGGCGAACGGAAGCATAAAGATGCCATCGAAGGGCTCATTGGCTGTTTCGAAGTGGCGTTCAAGGAAGAGGACCTCGGCAAAGGGGAACACGTGACGCCGGCAACGTATCGGAATCTCATCGCCCGCAGCCTGCAACAGATCACCGGCCAGCAATTCGGAGCCGATCAACAGCGTTGGCTCAAATGGTGGCGGGGTGAGGGCCGGCTAAGAACGGACCTGAAATGAGGATCCCGTGCCGAGTGATCTGCGAGAGCGCGGCCAAGCCTCTCACGATTCGTGCAGCGGGCCGCCGAAAAGCCGCTCGCGTGTGACCGAGATGTCCCGAAAAAGGTTCGAATTCCGGCGCTGCCCAGCGAGCATTTTTGGCTCGTCTTCCCACTACCGGCCTGATTCCGGCACAAGGCATAGGAATCCGGTACGGAGCACGTGTACCGAAAAACGTCTGGCTTTCCGCTGCGTGTCCAAGCTGCCTCGAGCCGGTACAATCGGGTCAGTCAGACGTCGTGGTCGCCGGTATGAAATCCATCTGAGAAATCTCGGGTAACCCAACCGTGAGCGCTGTTTTTGTTGTCACCGCGATCCTGGCCCTGCGGGCATCCGCAGATCATCCGCATGCAGCGCCGCACGTCACAAGCCTGACGAACCATCAGGTTCTGTACAGCGTTCCCAAGGAACATTACGTCGTCCTGGAACGTGGTCCGGTACGGGTCGTTGTCGTCGACAATGCGGCGGTTGACGTTCCGCAATTGCCGCGACACGGGGCGCGGTACAACGGCGTTGCCTCTTTGATCCACCGGGCACGGAAGGAAAACTTGTTCGCGCCAGGTCTTGCGGGGCTCAATTTCGAGCACATTCACGACGGGACCCCCAAAATCGCAAAGCAGATCTTTGAACCGCGCGTCTTTCCCATGCAATTGCGGGTCGTTGACCGGTACACCGTGGAGGTCTACCAGCCGGAAACGGGCATCTATAAGTTGGAAAGCTGCGGCCGGTATCGCCTCCTCGACGACGGAACCATCGAATACACGTTCGAATGCATTCCGCGGGACGCCCGATTCAAGAAGGGATATATTGGCCTGTTTTGGGCCAGTTACATCGACCGTCCTGAAAGCGGGGCGATTTACTTTGTCGGTCGGCAAAAGGGGATGGCGGGATCGAACGCCGTGGGACCGAGTGCCGCGGGATCGAGCAATTGGATCGCGGCCGAGAGCCCGGCTCACGGCGTGAAAAGCACGCATCCTCCCGATCGGTGCAGTTTGAGCCGACGGTGGACCCGCGTTTTCCAAAGTCGCTCCTGGTCAACCATCCGTCCGGCTACGTCTACGGGGAGCCGTGGTATTACGGCGTCAGTCACGGCATGGCGTACGTGCAGATGTATCGGGCGGTCGATGAAATCTGGTTCGCCCAATCGCCCAATGGGGGCGGCCGCCACAACCCCGCCTGGGATTTCAAATGGTTCGTGCCCGGCTACAAAGTCGGCGAAGCCTACGGCTTTGTGATGCGGGCGGCCTATCTGCCATTCGAAAGCCGCGAACAGCTGATCCACGCCACCGAGATCCATCGCCGCGCACTCAACCCGTGATCATTCTGCACGGTGCGATAATCGTCCGGCAACTTGTCGATGCACGATCGGACGAGTGATCGTATCTCGTCGGAAGGCGTTGTAATCGGAATCCGACCGAGACGTACAGCAAGGTGGAATCATCCAGCGCCAGCACTTCGGTATACCCGTTTGCCCGACCAAGTCTCGCTGGCCACAAGAGGATTTCATGCATTGCCCAGGAGATCAACCTGCGCAACTTCCGTCCTTCTTAACAAGGTCGGCCAACGTCTCCTGAAGCCTGTCTTCGAAGCCGTCGGCGTCGTCCCGCACTTCACGGTACACGCCGTCGCAGTCGCCGCCCACGGAAGCCGTGGATTGGCAGATCGGGATCGCCTTGGCCAGCGCTGCCCAAATTGTCGTCGATTGAGCGATCCTTGACGCCTTCCGCCTCGCCCGAGAACAATACTTCGTCCACAAACCATCTCAAACTGCGGAGTTGACGATATGGCAAAGTCGAGGACAGAAGCAATCAATAAGAGTCAGGCCATCCGTGACGCGCTAGAGGCTCATCCCGAAAGGTCGCCATCAGAAATTGCTGAGCAGCTGAAGGCCAAGGGATTGGACGTCAACGCCCAATACGTTTCGACGATCAAAAGCAACGCAAAGGCGAAGGGACGCAAGGTGGTCAAGAGACGGAAACCGGGGCGGCTGGTTACCGGGAATGGAGGCGCCGACCACATCATGAAGGCGGGTCTGCATTTCATCGTGCTGGCTGGTGGCGTCGAGGCAGCCAGGGAGAGACTGGTCGGTCTTGAGGAACTGATCGAGGCGGCGAAAAAGGTGGAATGAGTTCGCGCTTAAAATTCGATAGATGGAGGTTCAAAACGCAATTAGTCTTCGGAGGCAACCGCCCCAACAATCTTCCGCCCGCCTACGTTTTTCGGCCGCCGTCTCCACCCCGAATTCCGGACATTTTCCGTCCGATACCGAATTGATCTCCGGCCTGGATCGGCTCCGCGCCGTGGAAATCGATCTCCAGAAGCTTTTCGCTTTGCACAGCGGTGCCGTGTTCATCGATCAGTCGGGCAACGATGCGGCGCGTCGCCGTTTCGATCACATCGCCGCAGGATGGATAGGCATAGCGGCCGTCGATGCCAAATGTGATCCAGTCTGGCTCGTCGCGGACGGTCACCGACGCGATCTGTCGTGGGGGCAGCGAGCTCACATCGAAGATGTGCAGCCGATGGTTGTGTCCGTCCGTCACCCAGATCTCTTTTTCATCCGGCGTCAGACCGACTCCGTGGCTCGGACAGCCATGCCGTTTCGTCGGCCCTTTTTTGAAGCCCGCGACTTCGACACGGTGAATCTTCTTTCCCGTCGTAATGTCGCCGATTTCAAATCCGAGCAACTCGTTGACGGTGACAAAGCACAGCGTCTGCTCGCCGTTGACTGTAAACGGCCGAATCGCCGCACTAAAGGGGCCGACCCGCCGCGACACGGTGTGCGTCGCCGTGTCGGCAACCGTCAGCCACGGCGAGCCCAATCCGGCAAGGTAGACATGTTTGCCATCAAGCCCAAAGACGGTATTGTGCGACCGGGACCGCGGAACGATTTTGGCGATCACGGCCCCGTCCTCCGCGTTGACGACATGCCAGTGCTCGTGCTCGAACGAAGGCAAATAGATCGTCCGTCCATCCGGCGAAATCGACATGCGGTCGCAACCCCCGTCGTATGGGCGCTCCCACAGCAGCCGGTCCGTCCTCAGGTCAAGCGCCATCAAAGTCCGAGGCGTGCTCACGTAAAGCCGCCCGGTTTTCGCACTGGCGCAGATTCCCTTTACATTGAGCGGCTTTTTGTGCTCGTCGAGGCCCCCGATCGCAATGCGTCGGACGAAGCGATGCCCGGAATCGATGTCGAACACGAGGATCCCATGCCCGCCATCGCGCAAATCATCCCGCTCCCCGGGCACCGCGACATAAAGAAATCGCCGCTCGTGGTTCGTGGATTGTTCTCCGGCGAAACACGCGCCACTGGCAAACAGAGCAACAACCAAGAGAAGCATTCTGTGCGTGTTCATGAGATCACGTTCCTGGTGTCCTGACTCATCTGGAAATGATTGCGCTCGATGAGGTTAGCATAACCTAGCCGGAGGGATCGTCCATGTCGGGAATGCGTGTGTAGGCAGCGGCTGAAATACATAGCGCTGGGCAGCCGAAAAACGTAGCGCTGGGTTAGTCGATTCTTCAACTTGAACCCGTGATGCGTCGGACCCCCTCGACGGGACACGTGGCATGTCTGTGCACGTTCATCATCGGTAACATGGAAAACAGGGACTTGGTCCGCCTAATTCCGCTGGTGGCGGATTCCCTCGCCTTCAGGGCTGCTGTTCCTGCGCCCTAAAAGTGCACGAACCGTCGACCGAAGTTTGGTCGGTGGCACTCGCCCCGACGCGCACATTCGTTGTGAGGGAAATTCATGGCGTGCGGTTCTCGGAATCCGTCGACCGCGAACCAATTCGAGTCGCTGCTGCGCAGCCGGTCGATTTCCCCATTCGGCGTTGTCGCGCTTGCGACCGCCGCAGTGCTCGCCTGCGCCGCGAACGGGTTCGCGGGCGAAAATGTCCGTAAGACTGGAAGCGAAACCAAGCTTTCCTCGAAGTCCGATGCCTCTTCCTCAGGCGAATTACTGCGGGTGCTCTTGGGACACCGCAGTGACGTTTATTGTGTCGCCTTCAGCCCGGATAGCCGCCGCGTTGTCTCCGGAAGTTGGGATCGGACGCTCAAGGTCTGGGACACGGCGACGGGTCAGGAGTTGTTCACGCTCAAAGGACACACGGACATTCTGCGGGACGTTGCCTACACTCCAGACGGCCGGCAAATCGTTTCGGGAAGCGATGACAGGACCCTGAGGTTCTGGGACGCGGCGACCGGCAAGCAAACTCGTACGATCGAAGCGAACCCGGACGGAGTCCGAAGCCTCGCGATCAGTCCCGACAGTAAACGGATCGCTTCGGGCGGCGAGAGAAATACGCTCAAGGTCTGGGACCTGGCGACGGGCCACGAGATTTTTACTCTCGACGGACATACAGAGAGAAAGGTGAAGGCAGAGATTTATAGTGTGGACTTCAGTCCTGACGGCCGGCAATTCATCTCGGCGGAGCGAGACAGGGTGCTCGAGATTTGGGACTCGGCGACCGGCCGCGAGATTTCGAACTCTCAAGGGGCATGGCGAAGAAGTGCGCAGCGTGGCGTACAGCCCAGACGGTCGTCGGATCGCCTCGGCCAGTTGGGATGCCATGTTGAAGGTTTGGGACGCCGCAAGCGGCCAGGAACTCCTTTCGTTCAAGGCCCATCCACTTGCGGTACATAGTTTGATCTACAGTCCCGACAGCCGCGAGATTGTGACGGGCAGCCGCGACACGACGTCCAAAGTGTGGGATGCCGCGACGGGCAAATACATCCGGACGCTCAAAGGTCACACCTCCTGGGTTTGGTGCGTCGCGTTCAGCCCCGACGGCCGTCAAATCGCCTCGGGTAGTGGCGATCGGACGATGAGACTCTGGGACGCACGCGGCCCGCAGACATCCACGCACGCGTCGGATCGACCGTAATCGCCGAACCAGCGCGCTCCGGCTCCTTGGTCGCCAAAATCGTGTTGAGCCCCGGCCCTATGGCACAAACACGTCGAAGGAGCGCGATGCTCTCGGTACTTAAGTGCGCCGCGCATGGACGGATTGGCTTCTGCGATTCAATCTGTCTGAATGCTTCGGCAATCGAACTTCATGAAGGGAACAATGAATGGCTGGCGACGGTTCGGCATCTCAAAACGTTCAATCCATCGGCCGGGGTGATTGGTCCATTGCCGATGGTGTGACCTATCTCAATCACGGATCGTTCGGGCCGCCGCCTCGGATTGTGCAAGACGTTCGAAACGAATGGACGCGGCGGTTGAATTCCAATCCGATGGATTTCTATCTGCGTCAATTCGACAAGGCTTTGCAAAATGCTGCCCACCGATTGGGTCAACTGGTTGGTGCGTCGGATCGAGACCTGGTCTTTGTCGATAATGCCACGGTCGCGATGAACGTCGTCGCTCAGTCACTACCTCTCGGTCCCGGCGATGAAGTTTTGCTGAACGACCACGAATATGGAGCAGTCTTTCGGATCTGGCGAGTCGCGTGCCAGCGTACCGGCGCAAAAGTTGTTTCGCCAACGCTTGGGCGTTCCAGCCAGCAAGGTGAGATATCGTGCCGCTTCGAAAATCGGTCCGACGTCTGCCAACCGATCCTAGCCGCGATCACGCCGCAGACAAAACTGATCGTCATCAGTCACATCACTTCGCCTACGGCGATCATCTTTCCGGTCGAAGAAGTCTGCAAAGCGGCTCGACAGCGTGGCATTCCGGTCTGCATCGACGGCCCGCACGCGATCGCGATGCACGACGTCAATTTGCGAGCGCTCGACTGCGATTTTTACTGTGCCAGCCTGCACAAATGGCTGTCGGCCCCATTCGGCTCCGGTTTCCTGTATGTTCACCGTAGCTGGCATCAGAAATTGACGCCGCATCTGACCAGTTGGGGTCGCAGCTTGGCCGGCCTCGCGCCACGGTGGCAGGATCATTTGAACTGGCTTGGAACACGAGACCCCGCACCATTCCTCTCCGTTCCGGCCGCGATCGATTTCCTGGAAGGCTTTGGAATGGACGCCTTTCGCCGACAGACGCACGAACTGGTTCAATACGCGAGGCAGCGTCTGGAACCAATCCTAGGCCAGTCCGCGACGATCCCCGATTCAAACGACTGGTACGGTTCGATGATCGCCCTTTCGTTACCACCAGACTCGTCGCAAAAAGCCCGTCCTAACGCAATTCATCCACTGCAACAGACTTTGTGGGATCAGCATCAAATCGAGGTACCGGTCACAGAATGCCACGGCCACCGCTACCTGCGCGTCTCGTGCCATCTCTACAACACGACGGCGGAGATTGACGCCCTTTGTGAGGCCGTGAAGCAGTACCTCAATCATGAGATCGAATGTCCAACTGATAGGCGACGTGGAGAGTAACCGAAAAAGAGCCCCACGCCACGGGGCGATCCGGTCGGACTGGCGGCCCCGTCTGCCGCAGAGTGTGGCCAACACCCCGCGGCAGACGGAGCGGCTCCCTGTCGAACCACGCTGCCGAGACTGGCCCCTGGCGGGAACGGCTGGCTGGCGGGGTTGAGCGACAGCTCGGCCAGGGGCGAATGTTTGCCCGGTAGGGGGGCGATCCGAACGAGGACGCCGCCGGTTCAACACAAGGCGGTGCACAATCTTCTGAAGACTTACCTCGTCGATGCGGACGTGATCGCACTTCTGGACCAATACCGCCGGGATTTTCCGGAACAGTCGTTCCAAACGACCGTGCACGATTTTGCGAGACGAGCCGCCGGCTTTACGCCAGACGTTTCGAAGAAGAAGAAGTAGCTAGACAAAAAAGCGGTTAAAACAGAAGGGAAAGATTTTAGCACCTGCCCCGCATGAATGTCTGGATCTTAATGGGCGCAGGTCGTCCCGCTCGGCACTGTATCCCCCCTCGGCCGCGTCCGCGGCGGGCGCCTTCGTTGCGGTGATCTTCTGGCAGCCGCTGTCCAGCGGAATGATGATCGGTGTGGGCGGAGGCAGGTCGCGTGACGAGTCGCGCCGACGAAAGCCGCGTTCCGAAATACGGTCGTTTGATGGCGTGTCTCACGCGCGACGACTTTTCGGGACTTACCTTGTTCACACGAAAATTAAACGAAAGCCACGTCTCCCAATCAGACCTAACTTCGCGCGGAATGGCACAGCGCCTCGGCGCTAACGCAGCGGCACGGCGGTTGCATTCTCCATTATCTCGCGGGAGGTGACGCCCAAATTGGGGTTGGGGACTGGCCGTTTAGAAGCCTTCCGACCGCTCAGAATGTGCGACCGGGCTCAGGCGAAAACGCGTTGCGCGAATGCCTGGCGGCGAAGCGAGCAGCACGTCGGCACGACTCAGGGGGCGCTTGTGCGACTTCCGATTTGCCTTTCGCGAAGACGGATTGGCTTCTGCGCGGCCACATGGATTTCCCATAATGACGGGTAATGTTCCATTCCTCGTGAAGGACGTGGTCCTTTGCGCCGTGTCTGTCGAATTGCTCTAACCAGGATGTCGTCCGGGCGTTACCGGATATGGCCCAAGGCGACCAACCGCGCCTCGCGATTCAGACTACATCGCCGGCCAGCTCCTCGCTGTGGACGGCGGCTATCTGGCACAAGGACTTTCCAGTTGACGCGGCCAGGCTTGGGAAGTGAGCGAGCCGGCCGGCTGATTGTTCACGGTCGTGAAATGAGGAAACGGAGATTCTGTCATGCCCAAGAAATTGAATGGCCAAGTCGCGGTGGTTACGGGGGCGTCGAAAGGCATCGGTGCTGCGATTGCCGAGCAGTTGGCGGCAGCCGGCGCAGCGGTTGTGGTCAACTATGCCAGCAGCAAAGCCGGCGCCGACGCGGTCGTCGAGCGCATCCGCCAGCCGGATGGAAAGGCCGTAGCTGTACAGGCCAATGTTGCCATGCTCGATGACATCCGCCGTTTGTTTGCCGAGACGAAGAAAGCGTTCGGAAGACTCGACATCCTGGTCAACAACGCCGGCATCTATGAATTTGGCTCGCTGGAGGCGATCACCGCCGAGCACTTTCACAAGCAGTTCGACCTCAACGTGCTGGGCCTCTTATTGACGACGCAGGAAGCCGTCAAATATTTCGGTCCCTCCGGCGGCAGCATCGTCAATATGAGCTCATTTGCCGCCACATCGGCGCCGCCGAACACATCGGTGTACAGCGCCACCAAGGCGGCCGTGAGTGCGATCACGAGATCCCTGGCCCAGGAACTGGCGCCACGCAAGATTCGCGTTAACGCAGTCAATCCTGGAGTCATCGAAACGGAGGGTCTCCATGCCGCGGGCATTCCAGGCAGCGATTTCCAGAAGCAGGCGGAAGCTCAGACTCCGCTCGGCCGGATGGGCCGGCCGAACGACATTGCGCCGGCTGTGGTCTTCCTGGCGTCCCCCGACTCCGCCTTCATTACGGGTGAAACCCTCTACATCTCCGGGGGGCTGCGTTGATGGCAGGCGCCCCCGCGAACGTGGTTAGGCAACTGGAAGCGCACGCACAGAGCCAGCTGAGCGGCCATGTGCGAAACCTGCGGCTGGTCGTTCGAGACAACGGCATTGTGTTGCAGGGTCAAGTCCATACCTACTACGCCAAGCAACTGGCCCAGCAGGTCGCCATGAAGCAAACCTCGCTTCCGATCCGCAATGAAATCGAAGTCTTCTGAGTTGCGTGGCGACTGATTTCAGAGTCGGTCACGGTCTGATTGGAGAACAAGAATGGAACCGAAGAGTTTTTGAGTCAGTAGCGCCAATCAACAGCGTCATTTCTCTGGCCGCCATCGTGAAGGAATGAAGCCATGGCATTTCGAGCAGTTATTGCCGGGGCAACCGGCTTGATTGGGAGCAATCTCGCCGAGCATCTGATCGCCAAAGGTTGGGAAGTTTACGGCATCGCCCGTCAGCCGCAGAGCGGCATTCGTGGCGTTCGTCCCGTCGCGGCCGACTTGATGGACCCGGCGGCGCTCTGCTCCTCGCTCGCGGACGTCAATCCGACCCATGTCTTCCTCACAACTTGGGTCCGTCGCAAAACCGAAGAGGAGAACGTTGCGGCCAACGGTGCCCTCGTCAGGAACGTACTCGCGGCATTCGATCAATCCCGAGGCCTCAAGCACGTGGCCCTGGTGACCGGCCTCAAGCACTACCTCGGCCCCTTCGAGATGTACGCGAAGGTCAAACTGGATACGCCGCTGCGCGAGGAGATGCCGCGGCTTTCCTATCCGAATTTCTTCTACGTTCAGGAAGACGCGCTTTTCGAGGCGGCGAAGCGACAAGGCTTCACCTGGAGCGTGCACCGATCGCACACGACCATCGGTTACTCAATTGGCACGTCGATGAACATGGGCGTGACACTGGCCGTTTACGCTACGATCTGTCGCGAGACCGGTCGTCCCTTCGTTTTTCCCGGCTCGATCCAGCAATGGGAGGGGTTGACGGACGTGACCGACACCCGTGTCCTCGCGAAGCATATGGAATGGGCCGCCACGTCCGAAGCCGGCCGGAACCAGGCATTCAACATCGTCAACGGGGACATCTTCCGTTGGCGGTGGCTGTGGCCCCGGCTTGCGGCAGATTTCGAAATCGAGGCTGCTCCGTACCCGTCGAAGCGGATGCCACTTGAGCCAGAACTGGCAGACAAGGGCCCAATCTGGGCAGACATCGCGGCGACGCATCGGCTCGTCGAACGCGACTTGAGCAAGCTCCAGTCAGCCTGGCATACGGACGCGGATCTCGGGCGGGAGATCGAAGTCGTGACCGACATGACGAAGAGCCGCCTGGCCGGCTTTCACGAATACCAGCCAACGCTCAGTTCATTCCTGGACCTCTTCGCCCGGCTGCGGAAAGAGCGGGTCATCCCGCCAAAATGAGTCAGCCTCTATTTCCTCCGAGACGCCCCGGCGAACAACGGTATTGGATGTCCCCGCTCTCATTGAAACACAGGAACTCCAAATGGACATCAAACGAAACGGGTCACGACCATCGAGCAAAGGGCCGGCCGATTGGTTTATCGGGACGGTCCTCATCGATCACTTATTCCAACCAACGGCTCCGGCACGCGCGACCGGCCAGAATGTCACGTTCGAGCCGGGCGCGCGCACCGCATGGCACACTCATCCGCTGGGGCAGTACCTGCTCGTGACAGCCGGCTGCGGCCGTGCGCAGCGCTGGGGAGGGCCCATCGAGGAGATTCGGCCGGTCGACGTAATCTGGTTCCCGCCTGGCGAGAAGCACTGGCATGGCGCCGCGCCAACCACGCCTATGACATTTATCGCCATTCAGGAACAGCTCGATGGCAAAGTGCTTGATTGGATGGAACTGGTCACCGACGCGGAATACGGCCACCACCACTAAGTCAACGCTGCGTTCATTCTTGGACTTGGTCGCCCGATTGCGCAAAGAACGGATCATCCCGTGATCCAGAGTCCAGCGGCCAGACGTCAGAGGGTAAAAGATCCGAGGTCGAGGGGTCGCCGATTATGTGGCGCACCGGTCAAATTGACCGAGGCGCGAACTCGCACCGGGTCAATTCCGAAAAACGTTCCTCAAACCGGACGTCCCGGATTCGACGAGTTTTTGGAACTCGAACGTCGCGATTGTGACTTCGTGAGCGTAAACCGCGCCGCTCAGGCCGTCCATTCCCGGCAGAGGGGTCCTTTGAAGGCGATCGCGAAAAAGGCTTGAGTTTCTCGCAAAGCAATCCGACGGACACGATACCATCGCTGCAGGGGTAGCGAGATCACAGACCGACACCCAAGCCCTTGACCTTGCCCTGGCTGGCGACCTGTTCCATGGCTCGCTTCGCCTCTTCTGGGTCGCCCAGGTAGTAGTGCTTGATGGGCCGCAATTCGTCGTCCAGTTCATAAACGAGTGGGATGCCGGTCGGGATATTGACGTCGACGATCGCGCTGTCAGAGACGCCGTCCAGGTACTTGACCATGGCACGAATGCTGTTGCCGTGGGCAGCGACCAGGACTCGCTGCCCTGACCGGATCACGGGAGCGAGAATGTCGTGCCAGTATGGAAGAAACCGATCAACGGTGTCCTTCAGGCTCTCGGCCAACGGCAACTGCGCGGGCGTGAGGCGCGCGTAACGGCGCTCATGACCGGGGTAACGTGGGTCAGTTCTTTCGAGGGCAGGTGGCGGCGTGTCGTAAGAGCGGCGCCAGACCTTCACCTGCTCTTCCCCATACTTAGCGGCCATCTCCGCCTTGTTGAGCCCCTGGAGAGAGCCGTAGTGTCGCTCGTTGAGGCGCCAGGTATGGACGACTGGGAGCCACATCAGGTCCATCTCCTCCAGGACGAGCCAGAGCGTCTTGATCGCCCGGTTGAGGACGGACGTGTGGGTGACATCGAAGGAGTATCCCTGCTCGCGAAGCAGACGGCCGGCGCTGATCGCCTCCTGGACTCCCCTCTCAGTCAACGGGACGTCTGTCCAACCGGTAAAGCGGTTCTCTTTGTTCCATAAGCTTTCGCCGTGCCTCAATAACACGACCTGCCTCATGTCTGCTTCCTCCTGGCAATTCAGATGCGCCAAATTGTAACAGAGCAAATCTGGACATGGTCCGTGATGGCTTCGCCTGGCGCTACGTCCGCTTCGACAAGGCCGGCGAATTCACCGACACCGAGTTTGAGGCTCGAGAGAAACGTCGTGGCTTGTGAGCGGGGCCGAATCCGGTGCCACCGTGGGAATACCGGAGGGAGGAGCGACGGCGAACCGCATCGCTTCAGCCGTGATTCGCTTCCCAGGGGTCAAAGAGCGGCGTGCCTCTTTGAGATTGCTTGATTCGCCCGACGTCGAACGGCAACTGGCCAACGACCCATGGCGGAACGGAAGCTGTCGTGATCAGCGATGCGCGTTGGTTGCCGCCGCTCTGAATTTGTCCGGAGAGTGAATGTCCTTTGTGGGGCGCGGGTTTCTTCTCGGAGTTTTCAACCCATGCGTCCCAGAACGGCCGCCGCCGTCGAGACAACGTCCGCGGGCGGGCCGCTGCAGCCGAGAAAGGGCTGGCAGCCGTCGCCAAAAACTTCTCGCAATCAGACACGCACGGCGTTACGATCGGGACCAGACGCGGTCATGGGGGTAAGCCGGTCGGGCGCCTTCGTCGCTAGCCGTGGGGGAGCAGGCTGAAAATCAGCGCGCAGCAGGGCTGTCGGACGCTGCGTTTGCCGCTACTCTGATGCCCGCCGACCCGGCTGAAGGGGAGGCAGGATTATGGATCGCAAGATTTGCGGCGAGACCGTCAAGGGGCAGATTCCACCAGAGAACCGGTCCCGTGAAGGGAACGCTTTCACCGAAACCATGCTGGCCGAGGCAAAGGCGAAGCGGCTTGCCGACATCGAAGCTCGGCTCGCTGCCGACGATGCGCGGCGAATCAGAGTTCTCCGGGCTTGGGGACCGTTGTATTACCTCGCTGGCAGGCGGCAAGCCCCCGAGAAAGAAGCTGCGCCCTGGGAACTCTGGGCTGTACGAATCGTGGAGACTGTGGCGGCGCTTAAAGCCGAGGACCTGTTCGGCCATCTGGACAACATCAACACTGGAGATGGCACGAACGCGCGGTCCAGGGCCGCAAAGTGCGCCGTCGAAGTCTATCGGCTGGCAATTGACGGCGATCCCGAACCAGTCTCGAAGTCAATTGCCGACGCGATGCGCGACCAGACTCCGACTTCCAAGTCTCGAATTTCTCAAGAGTATTTCGAGGAGATGCTGCGTTGCCGAATCGTGATGGCGGTCTTTGCTGCTGAGTGGTGCCAATTCACGCTCGCCGATCTTGAACGCGAACTGGAACGCCTTGGGATGAAGGGACGGCGGCATCAACGCGGTGGCCTTGACCGTCGGCCTCGGTGAATTCATTTGCCAAGCTACGCAAACCGTAGCAATCCGCGATTCGAGGGCTTTCCAATCACTGCCCCATCGAATCCGCTTTCTGATCCCCGCGTTCGGGCTGGGACGAGCCGGGCCTCTCTTCGCTCGTCCGGATCCCCAGCTCGCGTCCTGCGGGCAGCGAGGGGCTTTGGCGCCCGTGCTGATGGCCCGGGCCGGCTCCGGTCGCGTCGCAGCTTGGCTTGGTCGGCGGCCGATTTGCAAAGCGTAGCAAAGGAAATTCGAGCTGACTTCTGGTCCAGGCGGCAAGGAATCCGCAATCGCAGCGCGGCATTCGGCCCAACCAGGCTTGCGATCCCGTGATCGGAACGTCCACACTATGAGTGGAGAGGCCGTTTCCTGTCATGATGCCGGCGGAGGGTTAATGACCCCGGGTCAGCAATGCCATCCGACCACGGAGACGGTTGCAGAGAACCACAAACCGCGAATGCTGATCGGCATTCATGTGCAGTTTGCGGTGCCTCAATGCCTCGACGTGTGTGCGGAGCTTTCGCATGTCCCAGTCGGGCGTCTTTTCTCCCTCAGCGAGATTGGCAGTGATCAATTTCAGCATCGTCCCGTCCTACGCTCTTCGTCGTTCCGCCGGGCAGCGCTGCGCTAATTTCCTTTGAAGTATTCTGAAAAATCAGAGATTCGGAAACCAGTGATCGAATATGACGGTCTTTACGAGAATTCCACCAAAGGCAGAATCAGGCAGCCGTTTCTCGTCGCTGAGCCCCGGTTCTGCGGCGTGAAAACGCGTCGACCGCAAGGCGGGTTCCGGACGTCTGGCGTCTGAGGTCGAACCGCAGTAGGACCGAACTTCGTGCGTCGCGATCCTGATGGTCATCGACGGCTGCGAATCTCACCGCACGAACGACTCCGAGGAGACCCCGGAACTGGAATCTGCTGCTCGGACCGTCCACGACGCGAACGTCGCTCCCCGTCGTTGGTGATGGCTGGCGATTGCTCGGAATCAGCTCTACGATGGAGGCCGCGCTCATGAACACGTCTGACGAGCCGCGATAGGAATGAAGCCGCGATGGCAATTCAGGGTGACCATACATCGCGCCGGATCGTGATCGTCGGGGGCGGAATCGCTGGGCTGTCGGTAGCGGTCCGGCTCGGCCAGACAGGTTTTGCCGTAACGCTCTTAGAAGCCTCGCATTTGGGACAGGGCGCTTCCACAAGAAGCCAGGGCTGGCTTTACAGCGGCGCCTGGTTCGCGCCAACACAGCAGAATCTCGCGCGGCTTTGCTACGACTCGCTGCAGCAGACGATTCGCTTCTGTCCCGATTGCCTGGAGCCGGCGACGGCACCGATGATCTATATTGTCTCATCGTCTGAAACGATCACGTCTCATTGGACGAACACATGGACAGCGGCCGGTATTCCGTTTGAAGAAATTCCGGTAAACGTTGCACGAGAGGTGCTGGACGGAGTATCTGGGCCGTTCGTCCAGCACGCGTTCCGCCTTCCGGACCGCGCGATTCGACTGGAGATCCTCCTGGAACGCCTCGGGTCAACTGCCCAGCATTCGGGGGTGGAAATCCGAACGGAAACGCCAGTGCGCGAGTTGTTGATAAACGGCGATCATGTACAGGGCGTTGTCACGGCCAAGGGAGAAGAGATTGCGGCCCGCCTCGTGATCCTTGCAGCCAACCTGGGCGGATTCGGTTTGTGGCCGGGCAACGATCGGCCCAGGGCAATTCGGCAAACCGAGTACACCCGAGTGGCCCTCAAGACTCATTGCCTGGCCGTACGGCCAGAACTGCTCGACGTGCCGTTTTGTGTGGTCGACATGGACGGATTCAACCACCTTCCGCATCCTGGCGTTTCGGTCTTTGGGTCCAGCCGATGGTTGCCGATTTCGTTCACCGGTGGCCAAATGGCCGTACCCTCCGAGGTGGACCGGATCTGGGCGCTCGTGGGCCGGTTGTTTCCTGGGTTCCGCCGGGAACGGCATGACGTTATCGAATGGGCCGGTACAACGGTCCAAGCGATGCACGTTGATCAAGTCGAGCCCGGACTTGCTCCGATGCCGACGGTAATCGATCACGAACGAGAGCCGCCTCGATTGTGGAACCTGCTTAGCGTGTTTCCGGGACGCGCTTCGCTGTGGCCGCAGCTTGCCGAGGCGACGCGCATTGTTGTCCTGGAAAAGCTCGGCGTCGCAACAATGCCCCAAACGGCCAGACCGCCGTGGGCTGATAATTGACCACCGGTGTGTAAATGGCTCGCGATCAGACGGCCGTGAAACTCGCGTGACGGGCTGCATGACGTGACGAGCTCGAGACGGCGGTCGGCGGGCTACAGGCATCTTGTCGCTGATGGCCAACAGCGACAAGATGGAGACCGAAAAGCAAAAACCGATGAGCAGCCAACTCGCCGGTGAAGAGATTTCCCGGAAGATCGACGGCCGACGGTGGAAGAAGAGCCCGTCCCGCGTTCAATGCGCACCCAAGGTTCAGGTTGAGGCGTCGATTCTCGAGCCTTGGGCTGGTTGGCATGGGTTACCATCGGTTCCTCACAATCGATCCCAATCTCTCGAACCGTCGTTCCGAGGCGAATTCACTTTCTCTCCCGCCTCAGCATTGACCGGATTGGTCGAGCAACATGGTTAATAAAAATCGCTGAGAAATGTGGCCTGTTAGGCCCCCAACTCCTGCAGCGTTCGCAGGAATGTGATGACGTCTTCACGACCCAGCATTCCGTCCACGTGACCATCGCGCATCACCGGCAACTGGTTGACTCCATCGCGGTCCATTTCCTCAAGCGCAGTCCACAGCTCGGCATCCGGGGCGATTCGCTTTAGCCGGTCCAATGGGACCATCGCCTGGGCGGCCGTGGTGGTGGACCATTCTTGCCGCGGCACCTCTTTGATCCGATGCAACGTCATCAGTCCCACCGTGTTGTCTCCGTGATTGACGAGGAGGCAGCGCGCCCCGCCCCTCAGGACGTGTTCGTCCACCAAGCGTTGGAGGGTTGAGTCGGCGGGAACGGTGTCACAATGAGTGCGCATGGCCTGCGAGACGCGGTGCCCGGCGAGCAGACCCTGGAGCGTTGCCTGTTGAAGTTGCGCAGTGGCGGCACTGTCGAGGAACCAGCCGATAAAGGCGATCCAGATCCCTCCGCCAAAGTTGCCGGAGAACATCTGCAACACGCCGAAAAAGATGAACAGCAATCCGAAGACGCGGCCGGCGTTTGCCGCGACGACCGTCGCACGGTGCATGTTCTTAGTGATCCCCCAAACAATGGCGCGAAACACGCGGCCGCCATCGAGTGGATACCCGGGGATGAGGTTGAACAACCCAAGGGCCAGATTGATATACGCCAGGTACTTGACCAGGCCGAACAGAGGTTGACTGAAGGCGGCCACAGGCTCGAGCGCGTAGAAGAGTATCCCGAGGCCCACGCTAATGAGGGGGCCCACGATGGCAATCAGAAACTCAGCCGTGGCACTGGGGGGTTCGGCCTCGATCTGAGAGACGCCGCCGAAAATGAAGAACGTAATGCTCCGCACGGGGACACCGTATCCGAGCGCGACCACCGAATGCCCTAGCTCGTGCAGCAGAACGCTCACAAAAAGCATGATCGAAGTGATCGCACCCATGACCCAGTACAGCGCTAACGGCCAACCTTTGAACTCTTCAGGAAAGTAGTTGGTCGCCAAAAGCCAAGTGAGCAGCGCGAAAACCAGGAACCAAGAGTAATCCAGGCCAATTCGAATCCCGAGAATCTTGCCTAGCGGGACACTGTTTCGAATCATGGTTCTCCCCTAACGTGATGTTCGCATTTTGGGCTGTTCCCAGTCTGGACCATTGTTGACTTCTTCGTTCGCTTGAGAGCCAAAACCAATAATGCATGCACGCCAAGCCCGGCAAGAGCCTTCGAGTTTCAGTACCCCTGGTTGCGACAGCAGCGGCGGGCCAGGTGGACCAGCCGTTCTAGCGTCGTGCGGTCGAAGTACGGCAACCGCTCGCGGGTGCGCGCACGGAGCAGCGGTAATTCCGCCGCCTGCACGACACGAATCAGCTCCTCGCGGCTCATCTGGGAAACGAGGCCGGACGGGATGTCGGCCACGGTCGACTTGTCGAGCGCGGGTTCTGGCCCCCCTCCCTTTGCAGACTGTGGCGGTGTGATCGCCGGACCTCTCTTCCAGTCTCGTCTCCGATCGATGTTTGAGAACATAAGCGGCATCCGTTCAAGGTGGCTGCCGGACATAGCAATTTCGAGAAAACGTGTGACTTTCCGGGGCGGGTGGGGCTTCTCAAGTCGCGTCGGCCCGTGCTAGAACGCCGCGGCGTGACGTCCCGCGTGGGCGTCGCCGGCCGCATCGAATTGACCCGTCGGATCGATGCGGATCACGCTGGGTGCCCACAGCGCGCCTCGGATGATTTCGACCTTGTGTCCCATTCGCTCGAGCGCCTGGATGGTGGCGGGCTGAGCATTCGCCTGGATCAGCAGACTCCCCAATACGGGGGGCGTTTGGCGAAACGAACCCAAATGATGGCGGGTGCCGAAGCGGACAGACTGGATCGATTCTGAGGCCGGCAGGTGGAAATCAATCTCGTTCAGGACGAGCTGCAAGGCGGCCTGATCCTGTCCGTCGCCACCGGCGACACTGACGGCCAGGACCGGTTTCGTACCTTTGAGGACCAACGTGGGAGTCAACGTGATCCGCGGCCGCTTGCCGGGCACGATGCAGTTGGGATGGCCTGCCCAAGTGTTGAAGCTTTGCAGCCGCGTCCCCAGCCAGATTCCCGTCTCTCCGGCCTGGACGCCGCTCCAACCGCTGGGTGTGGCGACGACGACATTTCCCCAGCGATCGGCCGTGGCGCAGGTCGTCGTGTCGTGAACGGGGCCGGCAAGGCCGTGCCGCTTTTCGATGTCAGGCAGCAACGCCCGGCTTCGACGCGGATCCCCCGGACGTTGTTCGAGCGATGCGTGCTCGCGGTCGATGAGCGGGCGGCGGAGGCTGGCGTAGGAGGGCGACAACAGAGCTTCGACGGGGACATCCACGAACAAGGGATCGCCATACCAGGCGTCGCGATCGGCGAGGGCCAACTTCATCGCTTCGAGCGTGAGGTGAATCGTTTTCGGCTGGTCGCGTCCCAGCGCGGCCAAGTCGAACGCTTCCAGCAACTGCAGAGTCTCCAGCAGGGAGGGCCCTTGAGTCCAAGCGCCACATTTAAATACCGTGTATCCTCGGTAGTCGACAGAGAGTGGTTCCTCAACGCGCGTCACATGCGTAGCGAGATCTTCGTAGCGGATCAACCCGCCATGCTGCTGGCACCAGGCGGCCAGTTCGCGGGCGAGCGGCCCGCGATAGAAATAGTCGCTCGCCAAACGCAGGCCGCGGCTGCGATCGCCGCCCCCTGCGGCTTCCGCGGCGATCAGTCGACGCAGCGAACGCGCCAAGAGCGGATGCCAGGGAAGCCGCCCGCGATCGAGCAGCTGCAAGGTCGGTTCGGCAACCGTGGCCAGTCGCAACGTGCCGTAACGATCGAGCAACGTCACCACCGCATCGAAGGCCGCCGGTACCGCGGCGGGCTCGAGTCCAGTTCCCGGAATGCCTCCGCGGCGGGCAAAGTATTCGCGCGTGGCCAGGCGTGGCGCGGCTCCTTGCCCCGCGAGGACCTCCACGACCTTCCGCCGAGCGTCATAAACGATTATCGGCACCTCGCCACCGAAACAGAAACCACCCGAATCGGTGACGCTCAAAGCGAGGATTGTCGCCGCCGCAGAATCAGCCGCATTGCCACCGCGCTTGAGAATCTCCAATCCCGCCTCGACCGCCTCGGCGCCGCCGGCGCTGACGGCCCCTTGACGGCCGGTGGCCCTCCAACCCGGCAAGTTCTCCGCGGCATGCGACGGCGACAAGCACAACAAGGCGATCGGAGTCAACCACGTCCAGATTCGCATTCCGAATCGCATGTTTTTGCCTCTGCGAACGGCCATCGTTTGTCGCCGACAGAATTGCCGGCCGGCGAGTTCAACCGCAAGACATTGAGCAAGCACGAGTTGTCGCGATTCATCGTACCGCACATGCGTCTTCGATTCACGCACATCGGATTGGACGTAAATCCGCCATTCGCGTCGAGAAACTCGTTCGAATTCCGCCCTCCGCCGCCGGGCAGTTTTGGCCCGTCTTCCCGCTACCGGCCGATTCCGCCAAAACGTACGGGAATCCGGTACACAGAACCGGCTACCGAAATACGTGTGACTTTTTGGGCACGGCCTTCCAAAAAAAACGGTTGGCTTGATCGGACAGCGGAAAGAGTTATGGCTACGCTGCCGCCGTTGCCGCCGATCGGGACGCTGGAGCTGACGACCCGTTTTCGAACATCCGTGACGGGAGAACGGAAAGCGGGGCGGCTGCCGCCTTCAGCGCGGAGTTGGGCCGCTAGTCGATGGTTTTGATTTCGAATTCAAATCCACCCAGCCACTCGGCCAAAAGATTGTAAATCGCCGCGAAAATGACAAAGAAGATAAAACCGACAATGCCGAAAACGATCGGCCCGAAAGCGTAAATGACTCCGATGATTCGGATCGTCTGATCGTTCGCGAAGATGATCATCGGAATGCCGACGAGAGTGTAGATAAAGCCCATCAAGACATAGAGGCCGTCATGATCTTGCTGGATTGTAAGATGGAGATGCGAATCAGTTGCTTTTTCATGGCTTGTGGCTCGTTAATGGTATGTGCTTGATTGGCGGCCCGACGGACCCCCAGCGAGATTGGAATCGTGCCGCAGGCCACAGGTCAAGCACCGCGCTCTAGAATCGCAAGAATCCCGAAATCGGTTCGATCAACGCCGCGGCCCGAAGACACTTTTGCCATGGTCGTCGCGCCGGGGCGGAGTCCGCGCGCTGCGGGATGCCGTAAACGGGTCGATTCTCGGCGTTCCCAAAAAAGGCACGACTTTACGACACGCTGGCGGGGGGGCCACGAACAACCAGCAATTTGTTTCGGGCGGTATGGCGGCGGATCGTGGCTGCTCTACGCTTGCTTGTTGAGCGGCTGGCTGCTGCTTTTGAGCGTGGATCGCTGATTACCTGCGGAGGACCGAGCCTCCCGGATTTACGAGTTGTCGTGGCTGGGGTTAGGATGATCTTCACGCCACAGGAATGGACCCGGCTGACTCAGGGCGCCGATTTTCGTCGAACAAGAATGGCACCGGGAGTCGTCTCTGTCTTCCCCTTACTTCACTTTCCGGATATTCCGCGATCGGAGGAATCCGCGTTTGGACAATCCCGCTTCCCGAGAAGCCGCAGAATACCATCGAGGATCGTCAGCGGGTGTGGCGGGCAGCCGGGGATGTAGAGATCGACGGGGACGACCGAATCGGCGCCATTGTGGACTTCCGGATGGTCGATGTACGGCCCGCCGGAGATTGCGCATGCGCCGACAGCGATCACAAGCTTCGGGGTTGGGACGGCGTCGTAGGTTTTTTGGACGCAAGCTTCATGTTTTCAGAGACTGGACCGGTAATGAGTAGGCCAGCGGCACGGCGTGCGATTCTCAAGGCAGACGACGTGCGACTGGTCGCTGGCCTGCGCCGATCTGCTGGGGCCGCTGGATGAGTTAAGCCGCGATGAGGTGTTGGCCTCGGCCGTCGTGCATACTGACGACACGCCGGTCGACGTACGCAACGCCCATCGCAAAGAGCAGTACACGGCCCGGTTCTGGGATTACGTCGGGGACGACGCGCATCGGCTGGTGTGGTTCGATTACACGCCCAGCCGAAAGCGCGATGGCCCCGCCCGCATCCTCAAGGACTTCGAGGGCTATCTTCAGGCCGACGCCTTCAGCGGCTACGACGGGATCTTCCTTCAGTCCCATGGGAAGATCCGTGAGGTCGCCTGCTGGGCTCACTCCCGAAGAAAATTTAAGGACGCCCAAAACACCGACGTTGCGCGGGGACAGATCGCCTTGCGCGGATCGGCCAGTTGTACGCGATCGAGCGCGAATTGCGCGAGCGGTGCCAAGCCGAATGGAAGGATTCTGTTGGCGGAGGAACGCTATGCCCGGATCGCTGCCGAGCGGCAATCCCGCGCCACGCCCTTGCTCGAGACCTTCCAGGCCTGGCTTACGACGGAAGCCGGCAAACTTCTTCCCAAGGAACCGATGCGGCAGGCGATCGACTATGCGCTCTCGAATTGGGTGGCGCTGTGCCGGTACTCCGAGGCCGGGTTCCTCGACATCGACAATAACGAGGCCGAACGCGCCCTGCGGGGCATTGCCCTGGGACGCCGCAATTGGCTGTTTTGCGGCAGCGATCGGGGCGGCCGTGCCGCGGCGGTCCACTTCGGCCTGATCGCCAGTTGCCACCACCGCAACGGAGTCGATCCCTTCGCGTACCTGCGCGATGTCCTGCGGCGTCTGCCGCTCATGCTCCCCCACGCGTCCCGCGACGAGCTCCGCGCGTTGCTCCCCGATCACTGGGCGCCGCGCTGACCAAGGCTCTTCTCAATGCTGGCCGAATCTGTCGGTGCCGCAGACCAACGCGTTCCGCCGGACGCTTACATCTGCGGCGGGGCCGCGTTCTGGACCACGGAAACCGTGACGCTCTGGGTCGCCACCAGCCCCGCGGCGTCGGCAAGCCTCAGCACGAAGGTTTGTCGAAACGCGTGAAAACGGGACTTTTCGGGTCAAAACGGGTCTTTCCACCCCATTTTTCCGCGACGCACCCCTCTGGCACAGCGGGATTTTTGATTTTTCTGGTTTTTCTGCGGCGTAAAAAAAGGGACGCCTCACCACAGAAAAGTCGGATCGCCACAGAAAAATCGCCTGCAAACCGGTTCCACGAACGGATGCGGGAACCCTCCGCGGGGCCAAACGCGCAGTTGACCGAACGCAAAGCGAGTCGCTGAACCGCGTTGCCACTTTTTTGGCAGATTGATCTTGAACGACTGCGCCCTGTCGCGGTAAAATGGGGCCAGTGCGATTGATCGTCCTTTGCTTCAACAAGTTTCACTTCCCCGCCTCTTTCTCGCTGCTCCTCATTCGTGCCTGCCTCAAGCCCACGCGGTTCCCACCACACGCCGGCAGGCCGTTCCGATAGATTTCCGTCGCGTCGCACGGACTTTGCACGCGTTTCCACGCGCCCGGATGCGCCGAGTCCAAAATCACTTCTTCCCCGCAGTCACTGTTGCCTTCGCTTTGTCAGGACAAGGTCGGCCACCGCAGAGAGATGTTTTCGGAGTTCAATACACTGCCCGGCTGTGCCTCTGTGAACGCTTCGCCGGATCGGTTGCCCGGTCCGACGCATCACTCGAGGCCGAGGCGGCTGGCTAGGTCTTACCTCGTGCGACTCTTTCATTCGCGACTCTCCCGCTTTGCGTCGGCGCACCTTGACACCTTTTCTGTTCTGGTCCCCTATATTGTCCGATCCCCGCCGAATGGATTTTCCGGGAACCACAACGGCAGCTACTGTTCATCAAATGGCGTGACCGCCGCGTGTGCGATTCCCACTCGCCTGAGCACCTCAAGTGCCCGCTCCGATACGACGAGCCTCAGATCCTGTGCAGTACCAAAGTCATCACCCCCAGGTGTCCCCTGAACCTTAAGCCAAACAAACTTCGGCAATTGCCGACTTGGATAGAGTTGCATGAACTCCTGGGAAACTGTGACTTCAACTTCGTCGAATCGTACACCTGTCAGCTCCGCTCCTCCGATTTCGCGAGCCATGCGCTCCGAGACTATGAAACAAGGCGTACTTTCCAAGAGTTCGTCGCCAAGCCATCCTTCGAACTCGTAATGAAGCTTGTGGACGGCAGTACCCTTCCCGGGTGCCGCGTTGAAGACTGTGTTCTTACCCCATCCGCCGGCAACCTCCGGTTCAACAACATAGTGTTTGCTCATTGCCCGCCTCCGCCCACCGGTGGCGTGAACTGCGACCCGAACATTTGGTCAATCTCCGTTGCCTTTCCCAACAATTGCTCTATTGTCGGCTTAGTGCCGCTCTGAATGAACGGCCTGTAGAACGTATTCCATTGTACCTGTCCCCCTTCCCGAAATGGTTGCCGATGTGAGAGCTTAAAGAGGTAGAGGAATGGCCTCCTCCAGAAGAGGGAGGAAGCCATGTTTGATCCAGTAAAGCATCTGGGACAGGGAGAGGAAACTCGGAACGCGGGTGAAGATTCGCTGAGGCCTGGCCGAAGCGAATCTTCACCCGCGGCGCGGCCGGCCGAGGGGGACCTGGGACCGGGGCGTCGAGGAGGTTTTGCTGCGGGGGCGTCGGCAAGCGAGGAATCGGTCGAGAAAGAACGGCTCGACGCGGAAGCGTTGGGCGAGGCGCCGAGCGGAGCAGTGTCGGATGACGCGGCACCTCCGTTACCGCCGAATCTGGTGGCCAGGCGCCGCGGCGGTCCTCTCCGGAAGCGAGCCGAATCGCGTTCGATTTCCACGACGCCCGAACAGCGGGTGCTCTTGTTGGATACTTGGCAGCGGAGCGGTCTGCCGGCCGGAGACTTTGCGGCGCTCGTCGGCGTCTCGAAGTGCACGCTGTTCAGCTGGAAGAAGCGATTCGAGGAGTTGGGACCGGCCGGTCTGTTGGACCAGCACCGGGGTGGACCGAAGGGGAGCCGGCTGCCGGAGCTCACCAAGCGCACGATCCTGATGCTCAAGCAGTCCCATCCCGAATGGGGCTGCCAGCGGATCAGCGACATGTTGTTCCGCGGACCGGCTCTGCCGGCCAGTCCGGCAGCCGTGGCCCGCGTGCTGCACGAGGCCGGCTACCAGATGGACGAGGTGCCCACGCAGCCGCATCCGGACAAGGTCCGCTCCTTCGAGCGGGCCCGTCCCAACCAGTTGTGGCAGACCGACCTGTTCACGTTCGTCTTGAAGCGGCAAAACCGCCGCGTGTATCTGGTGGGCTTCCTCGACGATCAGAGCCGGTTCCTCACCGGCTATGGTCTGCACGCCAGCCAATCGGCGGCGTTGGTGATCGAGGTGTTGCGCGCGGCGCTGGCTGCGTATGGCTCGCCCGAAGAGATCCTCACCGATAACGGAGCCCAGTACGTCACGTGGCGCGGCAAAAGCCAGTTCACGCGCGAACTGGAAAAACGGGGCATCCGGCAGATCGTCGCCCGGCCGCGCCATCCCCAAACACTCGGGAAGATCGAGCGCTTCTGGGGGACGCTCTGGCGGGAGTGTGTGGAGACGGCCGTGTTCCGCGACTTGGAAGATGCCCGGCGGCGGATCGGGCTGTTCATTGACCACTATAACTTCCAACGGGCGCACCAGGGGATCGAGGGCCTCGTGCCGGCCGATCGCTACTTCGGAGCAGCACCGGAAGTGCTCAAGACATTGCGGGAGCGGGTGGCCGCCAATGCGCTGGAGTTGGCGCGGCACGGTGTGCCGAAGCAACCCGTCTATCTCACAGGGCTCTTGGAGGGGAAACCCTTCAGTGTCCACCGGGAAGGAGACCGGGTGATCCTGCATCGTGGCGGAGAAGGCCGGGAAGAAATCGATCTTCCGTCCGGCTGCGGCGGACCGGCCGAAGTTCCCGGCACGCCGTTGGCCGAATCGGCCAGCGATGAGCTGCCGCAACCGATCTGTCCCGACGGTTCGCCAGAGGCCGTGTGGCCCCACCCGGAAAGCGACCTGGGCCCCGGCGAATCGGCGCTGGATGACTGGTCCGAGAAAACGCGTGCGGCGGCAACCGATGAGCCGGGAACAGCTCAGGGGACTGTGGACTCCGTCGAGCCGGGCCTGTCCGCATCCGAATCCGAGGCGACGCGCGAAGAGCCAGGAGGCGCGCCATGAGTTCCTCATCCACTCCGCAGCCGGTTGCCAAACGGAAAGCGCCACGAGGCGCCCACACAGTCCAAGGAGGAACCAGCGAAGCCAATCGGCGGGCCGTGGCGGTGCTGGAGGTCTTGGGCGGATTGCGCACGCCGGCGGATGCGGCGGCGGCGTTAGGCATCGCCGTGCCGCGTTACTATCAGCTCGAGACCCGCGCTGGAGGGGATGGTGAGGGCGCTTGAGCCGCGTACCCTGGGAAAACAGCCTTCCCTGGAGGGCCGCGTGGCGCGGCTGCAGAAGGAACTGGAGCAGGCGCGTCGCGAGTCAGCCCGGCAGCAGGCCCTGGTCCGCGTGGCTCAGCGGAGCCTCGGACTCAAGCCGTCGGCCGCGCCGAACGGGCACACGCCGATGAAGGATCGCGTCGGGCGCCGGAAGCGGAAGCCGACCGTGCGGGCACTCAAGGCGGCGGCCGTCCTGCGGGTCGTGCCGAAAGATCCTCGCGGCGGAGACGGCGGACAAGTACAACAGGCAGCGACCGAGATGAAGGCCAGGGAAGCCGCACTGCTCAAAGGAGGCCTGGAGAAATCGGCCGGGACACGTTCACAGGAGGAACACGAAGCATGACGCGCCAGGGACGCAAACCGCTGGGGCCGGCGCTGGTGCAACACCTGCCCGGCTCCCTGCGGGCCAAGGAACGGTTGGAAGTGATCCTGGAGACGGTCGCCGGCAACCTCACGGTCGGCGAGGCTTGCGGCCGTCTGGGGATCCACGAAGCCATGTTCCATCGGCTGCGGGCCGGGGTGTTGCAGGCGGGCCTGGCCCACCTGGAACCCCGGCCTCTGGGCCGACCGTCGCACCCGACGTCTCCGGAACAGGAACAAGTGGCGGACATGGAATGCCGCCTCGACGATCTGCAGGCAGAACTCGAACTGGCCGGAGTGCGCGAGGAGATCGCACACGTCCTGCCGCATGTCGTCACGCACGAGGCGGCGGGAAAAAAAACGACGCCGGTTCGGTCCCGTCGGAAACGGCTCCGTCGGAGCCACCGGCAACCGAATACCTCGCACCCTCGAACACGTTGAATGCCGAAGCCACGATGAACCCGACTCCTCCGATCGACAACCTGGACGCCATCGCCCACGCATCGCGGCGTGCGAAGTCTCTTGAGCGGCAGAGGGATCGGCGAACGCGCGAGGACCATGCGCGGCGGCGGGCCGTCGAACTCTTCCAAGAACTCCACGGCCAAGGCCGTCCTTACACCCAAGTGGCTCGGGAGCTGGGCGTCGCCGCAAGGACCTTGGTCGAATGGAGACGACGGCACGGGAAGCTTCTGGCGGCGCCGTGGCGTGGCCGGCCAGTCCAGGAATCGTCCTGGCTCGAACGGCACGCCGTGCTGGACGTTCTCGATCACACCGGACCTCGTCTGGGTCTTCCCACGCTGCGGGCTCTCTTCCCGGATCTTCCGCGGCGGGAACTGATCGAGCTCCAGGTTGCCTACCGCCGAGATTATCGTGACACCCATCGCCTCAGCCAGGAACAGTTGACCTGGCCCCGCAGCGGACGGGTGTGGGCCGTCGACCACAGCGAAGCCCCCTGTCCCATCGACGGCGTTTATCCGGCGATCCTCGCCGTGCGTGACCTGGCCAGCGGCTGCCAGTTGGCCTGGCTTCCCGTCCCGGACATGGAAGCCGCCAGCACGGCCCTCGTCCTGGCCACGCTCTTCGCCGAACACGGATCGCCGCTGCTCATCAAAAGCGACAACGGCTCGGCCTTCAAAAGCGAGCTCGTGCAAGGCCTGCTCGCCGATCACCATGTCGTCTGGCTGCCGTCGCCTGTGCGGACACCGCGATACAATGGAAGTTGCGAAGCGGGGATCGGCAGCCTGAAGGTCCGCACCCTCTTCCTCGCGGCCCGAGAAACCCGCGTCGGCACCTGGAGCTGCGATGATCTGGAAACGGCTCGCCGTCAGGCCAACGCGTAGCGCGTCCACAGGGTCATCTCGGCCCCGCGCCGGACGACCTCTGGTCCGAGCGCTCGCCGATCACGCAGCCGGAACGAACGGAATTCCGAGCCGCCGTGCTTCGCCATCACGATACAATTGTGCGACAACACTCCTCCGTGGAGACGACGACCAGCACCACTATCACGCACTCGATCCATCGTCAGGCAGTCCGCCGCTCTCGTCGAGCTCGGCTTGTTATCTATCACCAGGAGGTCCATTACTCTACCACTTCCTCTTCTAAAACTGGCAAAGATTAGGTAGGGGTCACAACAGCTTTTATTGGCTACTCTGTCGCCGATGCTGTTGAGGGCCGGGCTCTACTTCAAGGATATTACGACAGACTAGCGTCTTATTCTACGTGGCTCGAACAGCAATGGCCTGAGTTGTACCGAATCATGGGTTTTACCTATTTCTTCCAGGGTATTCTTCTCGCCGCCAAAAAGCAGGTGGTCTCGGTAGAAATCAATCCAAACCTTGGCTCGGCGGCCGCATACGGATACTCAACAAATATAATGTATCTGGAGCGGCCGGTGGAGCAGATAGATCCAGCCGTACTCACACACGAAACCGTTCATGCGTGGGATGATAGGAAGGATTGGTATTTAAGCTCGCTGGCACCTTTAAATCCTCAAGTTATCCGTAAGGCGGAGGCGCTTGCCTACGGTGCTCAATGTCTCCTCGATGCGTTTCAGGCATTGGTTCGGTTAAGGAGCACATCTAACCTGGTTATAGCCGGCGATATGTCAAGGCAGGACTGGCTAACACAGTGGAGCAACTTCTGGGAGCCGTATCGTATAACTGGAATTCATACTAATTATCCAATAATCGTGGGGTTCGCCGGCGGCTTGTACCAGCACGATTTTGGGCCGGTAACAACTGCGGACCTGGCAGATGTCCAGGATAAGCTCGGGATTGCAGCTGACTATGCGAAGATTGCGCCACTGTTTGGCCAGTAAGCGATGGACCCTGCGTCGAGTAGCTACGTGGGCCGGTTGCTGCGCACTGGTTTTAATGATCGCGCTTGCCACAATACGTGTGTTGTGTGTGGAACGGAAGACCCTATCACTGAAGGGACAGTACGATCGCACGCGTACGATTATTAACTGCGTGGAGTATGCTGTATGGAAGTTTCGTGAACGTGAAGGGGCGTATCCTGCGACCGTGGAGGACTGTCTTGAGGTCGCCACGTCTGACCGCTATTGCACGGAATGGGCGTCCGCGGGATCACCGGTACGCGACGAGATTCGTTCGCGCCTCGATGGCTGGGAAAGACCGTTTGAGTTTGAGTATCGTAGGGTTGGTCGGCTCATTAAAGTGAACATGATTAGCCATGGACCGAACGGCAGGCGCGAATATGTTGAAGGAAACGTACCGGCACTCGGTGCGGAATATGACGATGTGGTGGGCTATTTCTATTTGGAACCCGTCGTGTACAGCGACGTGAAGTCAACGGATAAAGGGCAGCACAAAGGGGGCCAACAGAAGGGGCACAGGCGCGAATGGCACTAATGGGCAGGAAAAAGGGGACAGGCGCATTTAATGACAACGCGATGTCTGGAAGTTAGTTTGGGAGCATGCCACGGACTGCCAGAGTCGCGCCCGGTGGAATGGTGTACCACGTGTTGAATCGAGGCGTGGGGCGGATGCGGCTGTTTGGTGGGAACCGCGTGGGCTTTAGGCAGGCATGAATAAGGAGAAGCGAGCTTCAGACTGCGAAGTGTGATACCTGTTGAATCAAAGGACGCTCAATCGCATTGGCCCCATTTTACCGCGGCATGGCGCAGTCGTTCAAGATCAAACTGCCAAAAAAGCAGCAACTCGGTTGGCCGGCTCGCTTTGTGCGCTGGCGAATTGCGCGGGCCCTCTGGCATTCCGGCATCCGTCGCGGGAAACTGATCCGAATGCGATTTTTCTGTGGCGATCCGATTTTTCTGTGGTGAGGGCCCCCTTTTTTTACACCGCAGAAAAAGCAGAAAAATACCCAACTGGCTCGGCCACCGTGACCGCTGCAACGAGCGCGGGTTGGCGGTAGCCAGGCGCGGCCATCCTCACGAGGCAAATCGAGCGCGACGTGATAGGGAGCGGGAGTCCGGTCGAGTGGGGTTGGTAGAACTCGGGGGGCGATTAGCCGCTGGGGACGGCGGACCGTCGCCGGGCGCGTCGCTGGCGTTTTCGGGCGGCAGCGGCATGCGATTCTTGGACACGCTGCCTGACGCGGGCTTCCGGATGGTTTTGGATCCAGCGATCGGGCAGAAGCGATTCCAGTTCGGCCGGCGTCGCGGTGCGGATCCGGCGGAAGACATCCAGCAAGTACGCCTGCACGTCGATGTTGTGCCGCTTGCAGGTCATCGTCAGCGTATAGAAGACGGCCGCCGTCTCGCCGTGACCGTTGCAACCGGCGCATCTTGTGTCGGGTGATAACCTGGAGGCGTGGGCTTTCAGGAATTCACCAAAACGGCGCGGGGTGCGGAGATGGCGAAATCACGCGATGCGGCGAAGGAGAGGTATTGGCGGGAGGCGATTCGGCGGCAGGAAGCCAGTGGCCTGGGAACGAAGCGGTTCTGTGCCCAGGAGGGGATTTCCGAACACCGGTTCTATTGGTGGCGACGAACCCTGCGTCAGCGCGGTCGGCACCGAGCCCGAGCGTCGGGGGACGGCGTGGCGGCGGACTCGGGCCGTGATCGCGGCGGCCAGGGGGATACCTCTCCTTTCCTTCCCATCGCTCTTCCCTTTACCGTCGGAGCCCCGATCGAGATCGTTCATCCGCGTGGCCATGTCGTTCGCGTTCCGGCGAGTTTCGACCCGGTCGCGTTCAAGCGGATTCTGGCCGTGCTCGACATCTCGGCGGGTTCCTCCGGGGAGGAATGACATGATCGCCATTTCCGCCCAGACCAAGCTGTACCTCGCCCGGGACGCGACCGACATGCGCAAGAGCTTTCGAGGACTGATCCTGCTGACGGAAGGGGTGCTCCGACAGGAACCGGTCTCGGGCCATCTGTTCGTGTTTCTCAATCGCCGCCAGGACTTGATGAAGATCCTGTATTGGGACGGGTCAGGTTTTTGCATTTGGTACAAGAAGCTCGAAGCAGAAGACACCCAAATCTTCGTCTTCACAGGAATCGGGCGGCGCACCCATAATCAGCATGTCGGCATTGCTGAAGCTTGCCGAATGGTGGGAATCTCGCATCAATCCGGCCCAAGGAGGTGAGTCATGTCCGGAAAAGGAAGTCCATGCGTCCCCCCCGCGCCCTGCGGCAGAGGGAGTCGTTCCTCTCGAGCAGCTCTGGACCGAGCTAGCACCGGAGAAGCGGCGGCAGGCGCTGCGAATCCTGGCGTGCGTCGTAGGTCGGCAGATCGTGCCGTCTCCCGAAAAGGAGGCGGACGATGAACGTTGAGCGCCGAATCAGCCGCTTCGAAAGAGCGGGCAACGGCGGCGAAGAAAATCCCAACGAAGCAAGGTCCAGCGACATCGTCGTTATGGCGACCATCATCGAAGATTCGGGATCGTCATTGGCAGCGATTGGCAGTCGTTTACATCCGCCAGTCGTCGCCGCATCAGGTCTCGGAGAACCGCGAGTCACGGGAGCGGCAATACGCGCTGGCCGAATTGGCGCAGCAGTTCGGTTGGCCCGCTGATCGCGTGCTTGTGATCGACGAGGACCAGGGACTGAGCGGGAAGTTTTCCGAGAATCGCGCGGGCTTTCAGCGACTGCTGACGGAAGTGACTCTCGACCACGTGGGATTGGTGTTGGGATTAGAATTGAGTCGCCTGGCGCGATCGTGCAAGGACTGGCACCACTTGGTGGAAGTGTGTGCCTTGTTCGACACCCTGTTGTACGACCAGGATGGCGTCTACGATGCGAACGACAGCAACGACAGGCTCCTGTTGGGAATGAAAGGGGCCATGAGCGAGTACGAATTGATCACGTTGCGCAATCGGTTGGAGCGTGGCCGCGACAACAAGGCGGCACGTGGGGAATTGTTCCTGCACGTGCCGATCGGCTACGTCAAGTCGCCGTCGGGTGAAGTCACGCAGGAACCGGACGAACAGGCTCGCGGCGTCGTCCAGTTGGTATTCGACAAATTCGAGGAATTTGGGACGGTGTGGCGGGTCTTCTGCTATCTCAAGCAGAACAACGTTCAATTCGGCTATCGCTCCTTGCGCGGGCCGAAACGCGGCCAGTTGGAATGGCGTCGTCCCACGCATAACCGCGTTTTAGCAATACTGCGTCATCCGTTCTACGCCGGCGCCTACGCTTACGGATTCCACCGGCCCGGTCGCAAGAACCCGGCCTCTGGTAAGGTTGACGGCGGCAAGTGGTTCTTGTCCCCCGGTGAAATCCGCGTGCTGATCCAAGGACGCATGCCCGCGTACATTAGTTGGGAACAGTACTTGGCGAACCAGCGGCGCCTCAGCGAGAACCGCTCCTTTCCGGGCTCTCAAGGCGCGGCTCGTGCCGGCAGGGCATTGCTGAGCGGGCTGATCGTTTGCGGTAGTTGCGGGCATCGCATGAACGTCGGCTACCATCCCGAGAAGAGGAAGAAGCGCACTACTGGTGCGACACCCATTATTTTGAAGATCGCGAACAGCCTTGCTTTGGGCTGAAAGCGCCGCCGGTGGACGAGTTGGTCGCCCAACAAGTGCTCCGCGCCCTGGAGCCGGCCGCACTTGACTTGAGTCTGCAAGCAGCGGCCCAGATCCAACAAGAACGCGATCGCCTTCACCAACATTGGCGGCAGCGTCTAGCGCGAGCCCAGTACGAGTCAGAGCGCGCCGAGCGTCAGTATCAGAGCGTCGAACCGGAGAACCGCCTGGTGGCGCGGACGCTCGAACGGCGTTGGGAAGATTCGTTATGTCAGCAGCGTCAGCTCCGCGAAGAATATGACCGCTTCCTGGTATCGACGCCAGCGAGCTTGAGCGACTCTGACGCCGAGCGCATCCGAGCCGCAACCCAGAACATGTCTGCACTTTGGAATGCGCCGCATACGACTCCCGAAGATCGGAAGGCCATCGTGCGTTGCCTTGTCGATCAGGTGGTGGTGCATGTCGAACAGAACAGCGAGCATGTGGACGTTTCGATTCGTTGGCACGGTGGCTTTACGAGCCAGCATCAAATAGTCCGTCCGGTGGGCCGCTACACGCAACTGCGCGATTACGACCTGCTGATCGCGAGTATCAAGACGCTGCATCAAGAAGGCAAGAGCGTACCGGCGATCGTCGAACGGTTGAACCAGGAAGGCTTCGTACCACCGCGCCGCCGGGCGCCTTCACTGTTGGCGCCCTGTTCCCCCTCATGCAGCGGCTAGGCTTGATGGGAGAACTCTATCGCGACGATCTGCTCGGCCTCGATGAGTGGTGGATCCGCGACCTGGCTGCGCGACTGGAGGCACCCATCCCCAAGGTCTATTACTGGACAACACAAGGCTGGGTCCATTCACGCAAGACACGCTCGGGAAAGCACTGGATCGTTTGGGCGGACAAGGATGAGCTGAAACGCCTCGAAAAGCTTAAGGTCCAATCCAACTCGTACACGGCCCAACGAAATCCCGAGTTGGTCACTCCCAAGGCTCGGAAAGGCTAGACTAAAAGCACCTCGTTTATGTCAGGCGAAAGCACCGGTCGCTTGCCAACCAGTCCCGTGATGCAATCGGAAAGGGCGTTTTGTGACACGAGGTACAAGCGCCTTTCCGAGGGCCGGTTCCGCTGGTGGCCGGTCAGCGCCGATCAGCACGCCAAAGCCCTGGCCGCCCATCAACTGCAGGTATTGCTGTGTGCAGGGGATCCCGAGAACACGAAAGCCGCGCCCTGTTGGCGCCCCGTGGTGCCGGCATGATCGATCGAGGAACGATCCTTCAGCCCCTGCGTGCAGGCTCGTCTTGCGTCGATCGGCTGGTTCTTGATACACCCCCGGCCGTCAGTGCCTCGCGAGTTTCTTCCGCGGGCAGAGCGATTGTTCCTGTGGGGTTCCGGCTGTCCGATGAAGAGTCTGCCGCCGGAGATCATCGAGATGAATGAGCAGAAGTGGCAAGAGCTGCTGCGCCGCGCCGAGCAGACGGGTCTTGAAGAGAGAGATCTCAAGCTGATCCGGGCGTTGTTCGAATCGTACGCCTACGTCACCGAACTGATCGACGACAAAAACACCAGCATGACCCGGCTGCGGAAGCTGCTCTTCGGGCGCGAACCGAGAAGACGGCCAACGTGGTCGGACGCGATCAGCCGGCTCAAACGCCCTCGACCGAACAGGCGTCCCTGGCTGCTGAAGAGCCGGCAGAACGGAAAAAGGGTCATGGCCGCAACGGGGTGACCGTTGCAACCGGCGCATCTTGTGTCGGGTGATAACCTGGAGGCGTGGGCTTTCAGGAATTCACCAAAACGGCGCGGGGTGCGGAGATGGCGAAATCACGCGATGCGGCGAAGGAGAGGTATTGGCGGGAGGCGATTCGGCGGCAGGAAGCCAGTGGCCTGGGAACGAAGCGGTTCTGTGCCCAGGAGGGGATTTCCGAACACCGGTTCTATTGGTGGCGACGAACCCTGCGTCAGCGCGGTCGGCACCGAGCCCGAGCGTCGGGGGACGGCGTGGCGGCGGACTCGGGCCGTGATCGCGGCGGCCAGGGGGATACCTCTCCTTTCCTTCCCATCGCTCTTCCCTTTACCGTCGGAGCCCCGATCGAGATCGTTCATCCGCGTGGCCATGTCGTTCGCGTTCCGGCGAGTTTCGACCCGGTCGCGTTCAAGCGGATTCTGGCCGTGCTCGACATCTCGGCGGGTTCCTCCGGGGAGGAATGACATGATCGCCATTTCCGCCCAGACCAAGCTGTACCTCGCCCGGGACGCGACCGACATGCGCAAGAGCTTTCGAGGACTGATCCTGCTGACGGAAGGGGTGCTCCGACAGGAACCGGTCTCGGGCCATCTGTTCGTGTTTCTCAATCGCCGCCAGGACTTGATGAAGATCCTGTATTGGGACGGGTCAGGTTTTTGCATTTGGTACAAGCGATTGGCGCGTGGAAGTTTTCAAAGGCCGCCGGCCGTTGCCGGGGAGGAGCGACCCGGTTTGGAATTGAGTACGGCCCAGTTGTCGCTGATGCTGGAAGGGATTGACCTGACGTCGGCACGGCAACGGCTCCGTTTTCGGCGATTTCCCACCGAATCGACGGCCAGGCGTGGCGACGGATTTTGAGCTTTCCCGCTTCAGCCGGATCGCGATAATCGGGGCCTTGCTGACCGAGCAGATCACGCATGCAAGGAGGCATGGCGATGGTCTCCACGCCCGTGGAACTCCCCGACAATCTTCCGGCTTGCCATGCCATCATCCTTCGGCAGGCGGAAGCCATTGAGCGACTCGAAGCACGAATCGAGCAACTCAACCGGGACCTGGCCAGCCTGAAACGACAATTGTTCGGCTCGCGTCGAGAACGATTCGAGCCCGGCCACGGAGAAGATGCGGCAGGTCAAGCCGCCGCGGAAGCCTCCGCGATGAATCGCGGCATGCTCGTCATGGAAGGCAGGCCGTCCGCGAGTGAGTTGCTCGCCGCAACGGCTGCGGGCCCAACGCGACGTACGTCCCAAGGCCGGCAAAAGCGAGTCCTGGACGCCTCGATTCCGCGTGAAAAGGTCCTGCATCGGCTCGACGAGCGGGACGTTCCGCCGGAATTGTGGAATAACCCTCGGGCGAAGCGTTTCTTCCGTTTCGTTCGGGAAGAAGTGGAACTGCAAGAGGCACGGGTGCGGGTGCTGGAGCACTATGAAGAAGTCATCGCCTGGGAGGATGAGGCGACCGGCCAGGGCCGCTTGGTGGCGGCGTCCGCGCCCGAGCCGCTCATCGATCGCTGCTATTTGGGAGTGGCGTTTCTGGCCTACCTGGCAGCCAGTCGTTTCGCCGATCACATTCCGTATTACCGGGAAGAGGACATTCTGGCGCGAGTCGGTTTCTCCATTCACCGCGCGACGCAGTGGCGTTGGATGCGGGGCTTGGCCGGCATCGCGCTGCCGTTGGTCGAGCTGATGCGAGAACGGACGACGCAATCCTGGGTGCAGGGCATCGATGAGACGCCATGTGACATCCTCTGCCCCGAACTCGGCCGCACGCGCAGCGCCTACCTGTACGCCCAGTACGGAGACGCCGCCCACCCTTATGTGTGCTTCGCCTTTGCCTCGCACAAGGACGAAGAGAATGTTCGTCGGATCGTGGGGAACTACAAAGGCTACCTCCAGTCGGACGCCTACATCTGCTACGAGTTGATTGCTGCCGCTTCAAAAAATCGCATCATCGCTGTGGGTTGCTGGGCTCACGCCCGTCGCAAATTCGAGCCGTTGATCGAGGCGGGACCTCATCCGCAAGCGGCCTGGATCTTGGGGGAGATTCAAAAGCTGTACGACATCGAAGATCGCGCCCGGGACATGACGGACGACGAGCGCCTGGTGTTGCGTCAGGCCGAGTCCCGGCCGATCGTAACGGGGATCAAGGCCTGGCTTGATGCGCGGGATCAAGACGAGTTGCCCAAATCGCCGCTTCGCGCCGGGATCAACTACCTCCGCAATCGCTGGGAAGCCTTCGAGCGATTTCTGGAAGACGGCCGAATCCCGATCGACAACAATCGGACCGAAGCCATGATCAAAGGTCCGGTCATGGGCAAAAAGGCCTGGCTGTTTTTCGGCAACGAACACGCCGGCGAGACGGCGGCCGTCTTCTATACGCTGACGATGACCTGCAAGCGGCACAACATCGACGTGCAGGCGTACTTGCTGGATGTCTTCCGCCGGATCCGCACCGCGACGCCGGCCGAACTGGAATCGCTTCTGCCCGATCGCTGGATCCAAAACCATCCGGAAGCCCGCGTCAGGCAGCGTGTCCAAGAATCGCATGCCGCTGCCGCCCGAAAACGCCAGCGACGCGCCCGGCGACGGTCCGCCGTCCCCAGCGGCTAATCGCCCCCCGAGTTCTACCAACCCCACTCGACCGGACTCCCGCTCCCTATCACGTCGCGCTCGATTTGCCTCGTGAGGATGGCCGCGCCTGGCTACCGCCAACCCGCGCTCGTTGCAGCGGTCACGTTCATATCGCGAGTGTCACGGCATCGTGCGGCTGTACGACGCCCAGGTGTGCTCAAACGCTTGTGAAGAGCCACGAGTCGACGTACGTCGAAGTTTCGATGGACACCAACCGGTTCCAGCGACAGAAATTGTCGACCGTTTCGGTCGCGTTTGATCAACCGCAGCCAGCTGTTGTCACGATTCCGGTGCAAGTCTACATTCGGCCCGACATCGTCCTGAGTGCCAACTCGATCGATTTTGGTGCCGTCGCAGAAGGCCTTGCTGAAGAACGGCGGTTATCGATCGCATATACGGGTCGTTCGGACTGGAAACTGACCGGTGCCCGCACACACAATCGGCACCTCACCGCCCATCTGGCTGAAACGGGCCGCACCGCTGGCCAAGTACATTACGACCTCTCGGTCCGTTTGGCAGCAGACACCCCGCCGGGAATGATCCGCGAGCAACTCTTCTTATTGACGAACGAAACGAATTGTCCCGAGATCCCAATTCCTGTCGAGGCGTCGGTCGAGCCTGATTTGACGCTGACGCCCTCGGTTGTCCAACTCGGCGCCCTGGCTCGGGGCTCACAGACGACAAAAGCCGTCGTAATTCGAGGGCGACAGCCATTTGCCGTCAAACGAATTGAGTGCGCGTTGGGGCCTCGGAGCTTCAAGTCGCCTTTATTAGATGACTCAACGAAGCTCGTTCACGTCCTCACGGTGACTTTCATCGCGCCTGAGCAGACCGGCGCCTTTGCCCAGAAATTTCTTGTGACGATTCCCGGACACGCTCCACTTGAATTTTGGGCGCGCGGTATCGCTGAGGGCTGTCAGCAAACGTCGATCTCAAAGTAGCAGCACCAGTCGACAAGATTCAAGAATCGGTTGACTGGCCCATCGCCGTCCCAAACGCAGAAGCGACATTGGCTACTGCACGGCGAGGTGGATCTCCTCAACCGTTTGAAGGGCGTGTTTGGCCTGCTCCAAACCGCCCGCAGCACGGATAAAGTCCAGAGCAGCCCCGACCGGGCCGAGGCCATTCGTGGCCCCGCGGCCGCCCGGCTTTCGGAGCCTCACAAGCTTCCGCTTACGTCTCTTGGCCTTGGCGTTGCTCTTGATCGTGGACACGTATTGAGCGTTGACGTCCAACCCTTTGGCTTTCAATTCCTCGGCGATCTCCGCAGGCGATTTGTCAGGATGGGCGGCCAACGCATCTCGGATGGCTTGGCTTTTGTTGACCGCTTCTTTTTTGGTTTTTACCACGCAATGTCTCCAGTATTTGAGATGGTTTTTGGGGACAGCGTATTTTGCGGAGGGATCTCCGAGACGTCAACAATCGGTCGCGGTTCGATTCCGTCACTCCGTGTCGGATCGAAAATCAGGCGAGCACGATTAGTTCATTTGTTCATTTTATCGATCGGGCGCGCTTCCGGCTGGATCCTTTCTTTCTAGGTTTTCCCCCAGCGGACTTTTCTTTCTTCAATGCTGTGATCCGCATGGCAAATACCATCGTCGTGAGCAGCAGTGCTCCAATGTCCCAACCTTTGTCGTCGGGAGGAACAATCGGCCTATTGTTGTGAATCGCCGCTAGCAGGCGGCGCAGGCTGGAATCGGAAAAGCGGTCGTTGATGCCGCCCAGCAGTTGCCTCATTTCCGCTTCGTGAATTCCCAGCCTCGGTGTTCTCTTGCGTGACCGTTTTGCCATTGCATCGTGCTCGGGAAAACATCCGTAACTTAGAGCCGTAAATGCAACTTTGTGGTCAGTATACGCTGACCATCACATTTGTGCCCACCAGTGCGTGTTCATGAGTTTGAGCTCACGCCTCACAACGAAGGTTGGCAGCTTCTCCACGAGTTAAAAAAAAGGAAGAGTCATCTGTTGCCGCTGTCCGATTCGTCCACTCACCGCTCGAACTTGCCGCCGTGCCAAATCGGCACGTGGCAAGTCAAGCGGGAAGCGGACTGGGGCGACCCTGATTTGAGGCATCAAATCATCGCTGAGCTGTTGGAGGCGACCATGGCTGACGGTCTTGCGGACTCGGCCAGCGCCCCGGCCAGCCAGGGCTCCAGCTTCAGGCCGGCCAGGCAGTCGCTCAATGATGGAATGAAACCCAAGTCGTCAGTCACATGTTGTTCGCCAATGTCTTTTACGAAGACGCGGCAGTCGGCACTGTTGGTGATGAAATCACCAAAGACTTCGACGGCCAAATGGATGCCCCAAGCGTTGTGAAGCACCGCGCGATGGCGATTATCCCCAACGTGCGCCTTCGTCTGATCGAACCAGAGGTGGATCGATCGGTAGTCTTCCGGTTTCCCACCCCATTTCTTGGCTGAGCGTTCGGCATGAATGTAGGCGTTGCTCATGAGTCAAGGCTCCGCTCGCGCCCTTCCTCGATCTGTCGCACGGCCGATGCGGGAATGGTCATCTCACGGACTTCAAACGGCGTGGCGACCAGCCCATATCCGTCATCCGCTCCGTCGCCGGTACGCTCTGGCTGGTGCGCAAGGCCGAGGTGCCAATCCCACCGTTGCCGCCTCGACCAAGTATTCCAGCCATCGGGCAAGACGACGTCGGGCATGGCAAAGTCGTCCGGGTCCTCCTGGTCACAGAACTCTTCAATTAGCCGCGCGCATGTCTCGTCGGCGGTCGCCTTGTCGTTCAAGGCATGCTCGGTCAGATAGTCGCCTTCGGCGTAGCTGAACTCGTCGTTGTAGAACCAGTTGACGCCGACGATCACCCAGATTTTTCGTTCGCTGGCTGTTGCGGCCGGTGTCGGGCCCGCCAGGGCGGCTGCGGGACCGGCCAGGAGGCCGGCAAGAAACTTTCGTCGATTGAACATCATTGGCTCCTGGTGAATCCGGTGGTGTCTTGTCACCCGGCCCACTCGCGGCAATGCCGCTCTCGGAAGTCGCAATAGCTGCAAGCCTGCCCTGGCCGAAACACAAACCGGCCGGCGTGTAAGTCGTCGAGATAGGCGCGGATTACCGCAAACAGGCGGCCGAAGTGCCGTTCGGTCCGCGCCGGCCAGCGGTGAAACGAAATCTGCGGCGTTTTGGTCTTCACCAGCCGGCGGATCTCCAGGGCCGATTCGAGCGTGCCGGTCGCTTGTCGAAACAGATAGCCATAACACCCAAGCTGGATCTCGTGGGCCAGTTCCGAGAGTTCGTCAGCTCGGGCAGCCGTTTTGAAATCGACAATCACGGGACCGGTCTCCTCTTGCAGGACCAGGTCCATCACTCCGAGGAGCGGAATTCCCAGATCCTGGCCGCTCGCGGGGTCGACGAGCGGTTCCCTGACGGCCGTCTCGACTGCCAGTGGAGTAGTGGTTTCGTCCTTGACCTTCATCAGATAGGCGCGAACGAGCTCATTGGCCTTCACCAAGAGCTGGGACTCTTCCAGGCACGAACCGAAGGCCATCTGCTCTTCGGCGACAGCCGGACCCCAGCAGCTCGTCAGAGACTGGCAGACTTCCTCAGCGGTGACTTCCCGGCCAAGCTGCCGGTTCCGGTAATGCCATTCCAGCGCCGCGTGGACTCGCTTCCCCAAAAAGACGGCGGGCGGCGTCGGAAATCGTATCCCGTCGATGTACTTGAGCCGGAAAGCCAGCGGACACTTGAGCCACAGATTGAGCCGGCTGGCACTCACGTAATCAAAAACACTGCCGGGAGCCTCTGGATCGGCTCGTCCGACAGGAGCCGGGCCGGCGACTATCGCGTTCATCGGCCGTCTCCTGCGAGGGCCGCTTGGAGATCGAACCGGCCCTCCTTGATCGCCTTGAGCGTGTCGATCAAGCCCGAGGCCTCGAAACTCGACAAGCCGGCGATCGGTTTACCGTGCATCCGCTGCGAAACAGCCTCCAGCCGGCGGATACCCAGCTCGGCATTCTCTCGGGCCAGCCGCTCGAGATACTCGATTTGACGGGCCGACGCCTGATGGTTGTAGGAACCATTTTGGGTCGCAGGGACCCCCGGTGCCTTCGATTCCTTCGTCGCCTTTTTCTTGCCGTTTGCCGGCGCCGGAGAATTGTGGGACTGATTGGACTGCTGACGGCCCAGCTCATCGTGAACGGCCTGAGCGCAGGCCGCATAAAGTTCGCGAATCTTGCTCTGAAACAGGTTCGGGTCATGATCGAGCAGGCCGCCGTCAAGCTCGCATTCGATGTGGCAGCTGGCCCCGATCGACCCATAATCGGGTTGGCCCAGCTTTTGGCTCAAGCCAACGTTGACGGTCATCGGCATTGTTCAAGGACTCCTCAGGTATGGTGAGACAAGACAGTTCGACCTCAAAAGCGATTGCGGCATCGGTAGTGGGATCGTCGGAGGCGAATTCGCTTGGACTGGAGGCTCAGGGCCAAGAGGATCAACAGGCTCGCGCCAAACGCGATCCAGGAGCCAGCCGTCAGTCCGACAACGGCAGCGACCACGAGTGCGCCGCCGGCATAGATTCCGTTGAGCGTCGTACGCGCTCCCATCGGTTTTCCTTTCGTCGTTGCAGGAGAGAAATGCACGGCCGCGATCATCGGGTCGCCAGGCGGGAACGCTTGCGGTCCCGCCGGATGCAGTAAATGAGCTGCCGGGTTTGCTCGAGGGCAGTTCGCAGCTCGTCGCGAAGGTGAAGCGCCTGTTCAATGGTTGGCCGGTCCGGCGGATCAGCTTGCTTGGCCGCCTCCGCCTCGATTCCGCCGGTCGGCAGAGGCTCTGATTCTTGGACCGGCTTGGCGTCAGCCGATTCTTCACTTGCCGTCAAAGTCCTGGCCGATCTACGTCTGGGACCGCCCACAGGCTTCGGCTCAGCAGCCGGTTCAGCAACGCTGGAGTCTTGGCCATTCATCGACTCGATGCGAACGGCATCGGGCGCCGACTTGACGATGCCGCTTTTGTCCAGGAGCGCCCAGAAATACTCCCGCTGGCCGTCGCGACAGACGAGCGGCGCGTTGTCTGCCACGAAGCAAAGCTCCCGAAAGCCCAACCGCACCGCCCGCTCGAGAAACTTGCGATCGGTCGCCAGGCAGACCTGGTCCCCCAGACGGGAGGAGCCAGTCAGCAGGAGCTCCATCGGAGCCGGGGAGTCGACCGACCGGGCCCTCACGGCAATGGCACCGTTGAGATCGACCGTCACGGCGCCGTTTGATGTCTCATTATTTGGCAGTCGCGACAGGCTCCGCTCGAGAAACCGAGCGTCGGCGTCCGAAATCCGCAAGCGGGTCGTGGTGGCCGACGCCAAGGGAAGACAGCCTTTGATGTCTGGGAAGCGCTGCTCTTTCTCGATGGCGAGCTGGATGGTCCAAGGACCGATGCGGAAGGCCACCCAATTTTCGCTCCGGCCGATGCGGATTTCGCAGTCATCCGAGAAGGCGACCGACTTGAAGACAGGGTTGGCCGGGACGAGGAGCCCCCCGTTCCACGGAATCTTGAAGCCCGATTGGACCAGAGCCTGACGGGTGTCGGTGGCCTCGATTGAGCCGGCGCCCCACAAGCGGATGCAGTTGACTGGCGTAGCGGATGGAATCGTTGTCGGTCGTGTCGATGGCATCTCGGAGCGCGGACAAGAAGCCTTCCCCGGCTTTTGACAGCCGCTCAGGAGCGGAAGGAAATTCGCCGTTCGCCTCCGGAACGTCGAATGACGCGACTTGAGGGATGCCGCGATCGTTCCAGCGGAGCACGGCCTGGTTGCGGTCGGTCTTTTCGAACGTCACGGGTTCGGGACGGGAGCCGGCACACGACTTGAGCGCATCCAGCGGGATTGTCAGCGTTTCGGCGGTAAGCTTGCCGGCCTCGTGGAATTCGACGGCCGCTGTCAGCGACCACGAGCGGATCGACAGGCCAGCGGGATTGGCCTCAAGGACGACAGGCTGCGGTGAGCCGGACGTTGGTTTGGGCAAGGCTCGACGAAACACATCGTGAACTTGCCGGGCAAGTTTTCGTGTCAGCGTAATCAAGACGTTCCTTTCTGATTGAAAATGCATGGGAGAAAGGGTCCCCGGACAATCATCCGGGGACGTGATGGATGAGACTGTTTCAGGCAGTGAATGCGGGCCGCCTGACGGCGCGGCTGCAGGGAGACCCGCCGGTTTTGTTGGGTTTTGTCCCAGTCGACCGTCTGCGGCTCGCGCTCGTGCGGAGTGTCGCTCAGCGGGACAAATCCCATGCTCGAAATGAGAGAGACCGATTCGCCGGTCGCGCGCGCCACGGCGCGATTGAGCTCGTTCTGGGTCATCGCTTTTTCCTTTGGACAAAAAGACCAGAGAAACAAAGCGGCCGCCCCAAAAACGAGGCGGCCGTGTGGAAAACAACACAACCGCCCCGCGTCATGGGGCGTATGGCAGACCGGTGAGATGGAGTTGAAATCAGCCGGCCAACGCGACCTAGCCGATTCGCGTCCTTGGCAGTCGCCGAACGAGGGTTCTTACCGATTTCAGTTGGCCCGGCCCGCCTGCTAAGCTAAGCCGCCTTTGGGCGGCAACGCGGTGACACACAGTGGCCCATCTCTCGCCGCGTTGCTGCTTTTTCGCATTCGCTCGGGCTGCTCGACCGGCGACAGTTTCGCTGTCGCCAGGCGCCCTGTTTTCGCGCAAGGACCTCCCCGCACATGAAGGCGCGCATCCGTGTCGCCAATGGGCCACTGGCGGGTCAGACCGTCGAAGTCGGGACCCGACTGTTAGTCGGACGCGAGGCGGACTGCGACTTGCGTCCACCCGGCGAATTTGTGAGCCGGCACCACTGCGCACTGCAGCTTGAGGAATTCACGCTGCGGATTCTTGATCTGGGGAGCAAGAACGGGACCTTCGTCAACGGACGTCGCATCGCCGCCGGTGAAGCGACCCTCTTGCAGGATGCCGACCTGGTTTCGGTCGGGGAAACAGCGTTCATCATCGAATTCATTCCACAGCCCGACGAAGCCGAGAATCAGCGGACGCCGTCATCCGCCGAGTTGAAAGGAACCGGCCTCTTCGATTCGCGCACCGTGGAAGACGGCGCCGCGGCGCCGCCTCCACCGGCTGACAAACCCCAGGAGGGCCAGCGACCACTCGCCTGAGGTCAGCCGCCTGATGGCAGCCAGTTCCGCATGATCCAGCCCTCTTCAGCAGCCAAAGCGGCACTGCGCAGCGGAAAGGGTCCCAGGACGGGGCCACTGAGCGGAGAAAGATCGGCCGTCCATTGGCCATCGGGGGTCGGCTCGACATGGGAGGCCCGCCGAATCGACAGCGGGCCGAGTGCCGAGAGATCCAGGCTCTCGTCGTACAGGCAGTGCACCTGCCCCTGCGGGGAGACGATGAGTTCCATCAGGCCGGCTCCGCCGGTCTGGCCCGCAGGATGTTTCTCCGCGGGCGATCGACCAACAGACCGTCGACGACCGACTGCACGCCCGAAAGCTGACTGGTGACCCGGTTGCGGAGGTTGACGTTGTCACGCAGAGCCTGCGGCTCGACGCCCCGCACCACGCGCTGGGCTTGGTCGACGATTTCATCGAGCTGGTCGTTGGAGCGGATGTTGAGCCGACGGAACCGTCCAAAGAACTCGCTCAGGTTCTCCACGACCGAGTCCCGAAAAACCTTCGGCTTGCCGTCTTCGGTTCCGCTCAGCCGCTCCGTCAGGTGTGAGACGAGTTGGGACAGCTCCTGCAAAAAGGCCTGCTCGGCCAGTTGCACGGCCTCGTCGAACTGGGCCGCCACGCGGCGGCATTCCTGCTCGTAGAGCTCGGGGCTGAGCCGCTGCAGGTAGTCCGGCGGCTCGACCGAGGGGAAGTCCCAGGTGACGTCGAAGAGGCCGCTCAAAGACTGGGGATAGTCGGCCGGGTTGTAGAGGCTCCCGAGCCGCTCGCGGGCGGCCGACTTGAGCGAGGCGAAGTGGCTGTCGAGATGGTCTGACCGCCTCCTGCAGGTCGGCCTTGAGCGTCGTGAGCTGCAGGTTGACCGGTCCGATGTCGTCCTGACGGATCAGCCGAATCCCCGGTTCCGGATAGGGCAGGCTGATTCCCCGCCAGTAAGAGACAATCCGGCCGCGGACGCCGGTCACGGCCTTGAAATCGGGATGCCTGGTGTCGATCAGTTTCTTGCCGGCCGACAGGAATTCGCCCTCGGCGCCGAACGTGTCGGCGGCTTGCGCCTTCTGCTGGGGCGTGAGGGTCTTACGGGTTCCAAACCAGGTGAAAGAGAGCCGGATCGCCGCCGTGGAAGCGCGGAGCCGCCCTCCCGACGATTCGGCCCGGCGTTGAACAGGTTCATCCAGAAGTGTGCTCATGCAGAGACAAGCTCCTTGAAGACGAGGACATCGATTACTGGGACAGGGACCAAGAGAAAAAGAACTTCACGAAGAGCGCGATCGTTGATCTGCGATCAGTTGTTGGACGCCTTGCGGCTGATCCGCCGCCGGGCCGCTGCATCGGGCGGCACGTCCTCGCGGACATAAATCCCCGGCTTGTCGGCCGAAAGACACCGCCCGCTGGCCCAGGTCCTGAGCCGGGCGACTGATTCGGCCGCTGTGACGGCCACCGGAACGATGTTCTTCCCCGCCTCCAACAGGGGAACGTCCAGCAAGGCCGAGAGCCGGCAGCAGGCCCGGATCTCGGCTCCCGTCCAATCCTGGTCGACCGGCTTGGGCTGTTTTGCGTCCAAGCCGAACTTCCGCAGATACATCTCCCAGATGGCCTGCTTCTCGCGCTGACCGGGCAGATCGACGAAGAAGACTCCGTCGAACCGTTCGGCCCGTGAGAATTCCGGTGGGAGTTTCGAGACGTCGTTACACGTCCCGATGAAGAAGACGTCCGTCTCGTGGTCGTTGAGCCAGGTGAGCAACGTTCCAAAGAGCCGTGCGCTGACGCCCGAATCGGTTTGGCCGCTTGACGCGACACCGCTTAATGCCTTGTCGAGCTCGTCTGCCATGAGCACGCAGGGCGCCATGGCATCGGCGATCTTGAGCGCCTGGCGGATGTTCTGCTCGGATTGGCCGACCAAGGAGCCCAACAGGGCGCCGACGTCGAGAATAATCGTGGGCCGTCCCACCTCGTTGCCCAGTGCCTTGGCCAGGGCGCTCTTGCCGCAACCCGGGGGGCTGAGCAGCAGGATTCCACGCGGCTGGACGGTCGAATTCACCTCCGTGCGCCGCCGGAGAGTCCGCCGGCAAAAGTCTTTGAGCGATTCCATCCCGCCCAAATCAGCAAACCGTTCTGTGCCCCGGTAGAGCTGTAACAGCCCGCTCTTCTTGAGTGTCTGGGCCTTGAGCTCCCAGATGACGTCGGCCGACAGCCGGCCATGACGGGCGATCGACAGGCTGAAGGCGCCCTCGGCTTCGTAGCGGGTCAAGCCACTGGCCGCATCAATCACCCGCGCCAGATCGGCAGCCTCCGGCAGATCGTCCGGTTCGGTGGCGGTCCCTCGAGCGATGGCTTCCAACTGATCCCTGTCTGGAAGCTCATGTTCCAGGACCACAAACAGCTTCTCCAGCTCGACGGGAATTTGCACGACAGGAGAGAGCACCAGCAAAAAGGTCCGGTTCTGTTTGCCGGAGGCGATCTGACGGACGAGTGCCTGCACGACTTCGGCCGAGTTCAGGAACCGGTGAAAGTTGTCCAGCACGAGTAAAGCCGTGCCCTTGGGGTCGGCCAAAGCGCTCACCGCGCGAATTGCCGACAACGGATCGGCGCCCGAGGTGTCGGCCTCTTGGCCGGCAACTGACAAGCCGCGGTCGATATCCCAGGTGGCCAGCCGCCAGTTTTCGGCACGGCACAGCCGGGCGATTTCGGCCAGGGCGTCGTCATGTTCATGGGATTGAATCCAGATGCCCGTGAAGCACGCGCGCACGTACTCCGCCAGGCGCTGGGAAAGCGTCATGGAGAATCTCCTACGTTCTGTTAGTTGGGTTGGGGGATGCACGAACCGAAATGCTCGTGCCCTGAGAGAGAGGCTTACTCAGCCCTGTTCGAGGCGGGCGATTTCGCGTTCCAGACGGCACACGCGAGCCTGGTTTTTCTCGACCGCGTGGAAAGCCCGTTTGAGCCGGCTCATCCAACGCGCCAAGTTCCGCTGCTCGGCTTCCAGTCGGGCGCGCCGAGAAGCGAGCAAGTGTTGGCGTCGTCCGTTTTCAGACGGTGGCGGGATCGGCCGCAGAATGCGGCGACGTGGCGCGCTCATGTCACCTCCCCTCCTGCAGCCGTTGTAGCTCGCTTTCCTGAGTGTAGAACTCGCCGGTGAGCTGCTCGTGCGATTGGCGGCCGAGGGCCGTCTCGATGAATTCACTTGCCTGCCGGCATTCGCTGCCGGTAAAGCCCTTGGTCTGGACACTGGTCTGGCCATTGGGAGCGACGATGATTTCGATCGTCTTCATGCGGCACCTCCGACCTGGACGGTGAGCTTGATCGACCCATTGGCCAGAGACTGCTCGCTAACGCTGTGGCCCTTGCGGCGGGCTTCGATTTTGGCCTTCTCGACGGCATAGGCCTGGAAGAAGCGGTCAAGCTCCGCCCGGTCGCCCCAGCGGCCGCCATAGTTGTCGAACTCGACTTTGCCCGTGGACAGGTTACAGACGGCCGGATACTGCCAGCCGGGGAGTTGCACGGCCAAGCCTTCGACCGTTCCACTGAAAAGTGTGTGGGAGCCGGGCACCGGAGCCGGCAACTTGAGGCGCGCACAGGCCGCTTGTGCGGCGGCGACGTCTCGGATTTCGGTTTCGATCGTGACAATGTGAGACATCTTTCTCCTTTCTGATGGGAAATCCCCCCGTCGGGGAATCAGACGGATGCGTCGACGGGCGCGGTCGCCAGTTCGGCGATCGTGCGCAGCCAGCCGATCACTTCGCCGTCCGGGATCTCGCTCCGCGAGCCGTTCCGGCGTCATCTGGTCGACGGCATCTCGATTGAGCCATTTCTTCGCCTTGTCGCGCAGTCGACGGCGGGCGCGGCGGGACAACGATTCCCAGGAGCCACCCTCCTTGGGGTTGAACGTCGCCTTGGCTGTGATCTCAGCAACGTCGTCGAAGTCGCCGAACGTAATCTCGACTCCAGACGCGTCGCGGATGGAGTCCGGATGAAGATAGTTCTCGATGGCTCGCTTCCGCGTCAGCACCGCACGGCAGGCCGAACGCCGGTTTAAGAGACTGACGAGTCGGGTTCGCTCGTCCGTCATCGGCGGGATTTCTCGGTCATAGAGACAGAATTCCGCAACCGATCGATCGCGGGCAAGGGACGACAACGGGCTGGAGCTGGACGTGAAAAACGCAATCAGGCCGTTTGCTTCGAGGAGACCTAAGTCGGGAATCGTCGGGTTGTGCTTGCAGAGCACACGGCTGATGCGGCGGAGGAACTCGACGTCATGGGTCCCTTCGACGTGGACGAGGACGGCTGGGCCGGCCTGATTGTCAGGCGGTGTGACGCTTTTCGCCGTCAGACGCCGATCTTGACTTGCCGGCCTCGGACGAGGGCAAACGAGGCAAGACGGCCGCGTCGGATGGAAGACACAGCCCCTCAGGATTCGCGAATAACAGGTCATGATTCAGCAGTTCCTCGACCAGGACGTCTGCCATGGCCTCCTCGTCGGACCGGTGAAACAGACCCCGCAGCAAATAACGGCCACGGCCAGCGGCAAGATGGCGACCAGCACGCCGACGGCCGCTTGAATCGATTCGGCGATGATCGGATCGCGGTTTCGCTGGCTGGCGATCTCGCGGCGCTCCTGCTCCAGCGCATCACGCTGCTGGTTGACGCCCGATCGTCTCCGCCTGGATTTGCTGCTGCAGTTGGCTGCTATCGCGTCGGGCTTGAGCCTCGGCTTCGACGAGCTTTTGGGAAGCGTCGATGACTTGCCGGTTATTCGCTTCCACGAGCCGGTTCTGCTCGGCTTGGCGGTCCAGACTTTGGCGGGACAGATCGGCGAGGCGCTCGTTGTCCGAGCTACAGCCGGCGATAATTGGAATTGCAATCAGGACGAGCCACGTCAGCAGACGGCGGCTGGCGCTTGGCATGCAGGTTCCTCCACAGAGTCAACAGTCGAAACAACAGACGCTGAAGGGCCCGGCGAAGCCGGACCTCTCGGACGAGTGCCGCCACGGTCCCCAGCAGAAGCAGGGAGCAGGTGGCCAGGGCGACGGTGGTGGTCAAGCGGTTCCTCCTTTGTGTGAACGTCGTGATTGACTTCGATCGGCAACAAAAAAAGACCCGCGGTCCCTGCACGCGGCGAGGACCGACAGGTCAGAAGCGGCGACGGCTATTGCCGTTCCCAGAATAATCTGCCGCGAAACGTGCCTTTTTTAAGCGACCTGGGATCATGCGGGGGCCAGCGAGCCTTCCATTTCCAGATCATGAAATCGCCGCCAGTGTTCGCGGAGCCATGCACGTAATTGGCTGATTCGGGCGGCACTGAGCCCGAATTTGCCAGCTGTCGTTCCGGTCGACTCTCCGCTGGCAAGAGTGCAGGCAATCGCCCGTTGACGCCGAGACAAGGATTGCAGCCAGTTCGACCAGTCGATCCGAGCGGCGGCCGTCTCGGCCGGACCGGCCGTGCGGCTTTCGACCAGAACTTCACGCCATTCGCCAGTCCGACAATCAAATTGATCGAGCCGCATGATCGCAACGCCGCTGCTTGCCTGGCCAGACAGCGACGTGACATCGCTCGCATTAAAGCTCGAGCCAAGTCGCCGGCCAGCACGAACGTGGCGGACGGCGAATTTCGTGAGCGGTGTCGCGTAGGCAAGAAAAATCTGGCCCCGGCGGCATAGACTCGCGAACATGCCATAGGCTTGCGAGATGGCCTCCTGAACCAGTTCTTCGCGGGCTTCGGCTGGTACCCGGCGAAAAGCGTACTCCGCTTGATCGACAATTTGAGGCAGCAGCGACGACGAACAAGTCATTCTGTCGGGCCGATGCGGCCTTGGATCTTCGACGTTGTGCA
>CAWHWU010000018.1:0-18000 GCA_963833105.1 uncultured Planctomycetaceae bacterium | reverse complement strand
GGCGGGCAGAACTCGCTTTCGGAACGAATGCAGTTCGCCCTGGACCTCAGCAACTTCGGCACGGATGTCGATTTGCTCGGCATTCACTGTGGCTTCGTTTTCACCTTTACGATGGCCTTCACCGCATAAACCGGGATGAGCGTCTCGGTGATCTCGGCGATGTCACGCACGACGACGAAGTTGTCGCCGATTTCGACGACCTTGTGGCTCTGCGGCAATTCGGGCTCGAAGAACGTGATGGAGAAGACCGAGCCCTCGTCCTTCAGAACACGGACTGGCCGACCTTGAGCGCAGAAAAAACGCTCTTTGGCTTCCTGGTCTCGTCGGCACTGGGAGCGGCCGATACGGCAAGCACGGCCACCAGGACACCAAGATACGCCCACGCCCGCATCGAGTTCACCGTTCGCCCTCCCACAAATCCGGTCAATCGCCGCCTTTGATCTCGGTTCGACTTCTGGTTCCAGGATGCGGCGGCGTGAGTGAACCACCGGTCATCCAGCCGCCACTGGCAGATTTGTGTTTTCTTTGGACAATCGCCGTTGGCTTGAGCAATTTTTGGGTGCAATTTTTCCTTAAGAGGATTGAAATGCCGGAATCCCGAAAAACGAATGGAACGCCTTCGAGACGAACTCATCAACATTCGCTACGACTACAAGTGGTGCGGCTTCGACATCATTAAGTCCTCGCCACCGACGCCAATTTCATGGAGCGAGCAGGAGCACGATTTTCTGCGAACCTGGCTGAGCGAATGGGAAAAGCACAACTTTCACACCATTTACGCCAACCCTGAAACTCGCTCATGGTTCGATCCTCTCCCGGATCGCAAATCGTGCGTTTGGTGGTGCGGCCTGAAAAACGACCGGGGCGGTGCAGAGCGACTTCAGGATTGGGCCGACAGGTGTGCGCAGTATTTTGCCCTAAACTTTCCATTGTCCCGGCGTTTTCACGTGTACAAGCCGTCGAGCGGGCGTGGACATTTTCTCCAATCGCTGTGTGAATTTGCGAAGACCACCGCTCAACTGTCAGAGTTCATCGAAGAGAAGGTGATACTCGATCTCGGGACAAAGAAAGTGCCTCGTGGCGTTCCAGATCCTTGAAGCAAGTGAAGCCTCCGTGCAAATTGTCTCTCCTCACTCCTGCCCGTTCTGGGCCGCTGTTTTTGCTGCAAGTCATCGATTACGTTTTGGGAACACCACTGGGTAACCCAGGGTTGACTGTCAACTTGAAGATCAAGGAGGTCACTGTTTACGGGAAGACATACCCCCTCGACTTGCCGTACATCCTCATCGTCGATTCCCTCGTTCGAGCGAACGGCAACTTGACGAGTTTCTCCCAGATGCAGAAAGACCATGGGGAGCTTCTTGAATACGAGCGTATCGACCGACCACTCAATAAACTGGTACGGGACTACCCCGACATCGGCCGTCTCATTCAGAGAGTTCCCAAAAAAGGCTACTTCATTCCCAAAAAATTCCTGACATAGCTGTGCCGGTTTTGAGCCATTCCTTGAGCCTGCCACGCTCTGCGTATCATCCCGTCGTCCTCCCAGGCGGTTGAACCGCTGTCCCCTGCGTTTGATTTCACGCACCGAGTCCGTGACCACGTGTTGGTCGTGACATGGAATCGGTAGAGGCATTGCGGACGAATCGAGGTCGTGTTGTGGACCAATGGACGCAGATCGATGGGCCGCAAAGGGCGAGTTGCCACCGGGCCACTCGCATGGGTGTCGCCGGAACTGATCGAACAGACGATCAATGCCTGGCAGCCGTTCACCGGCGAGCAACTGACTCCGACTGACGCAGTTGCGATCCTCGCCAACGTCGCTGAATTGTTCGACGCATTTGGCCTGTTCGCTCCACGTGAGCAAGAACGAGAAGATGAAGCGGTTCATCGCCCTGGCGAGAGTCAGCAGCCGAGAGCAGGAACGTGAGGGATTCCCCTCGACGTGCAGGAGGATGCATTCGAGGAATTCGCCGAGAAGCATGAAGCCAAGCTCGTCGAAACCTTTCGAATCGCCGAAACGGCCACGAAATCCCAAGAGCGGAAGGTCTTCAATGAGGTCATCGCCTTCGCAAAGCGGCACCACGAGACGCTAGACGGAATCCTGTTCTACAAGGTCGATCGTGCGGCCAGAAATTTGAAGGACTTCCTTCTTCTCGAAGAACTCGAATCCGATTTCGGCATTGAGTTCATCTCGATCACCCAACCGACACAAAACACGCGCAGGCCGAATGATGCGTCGGCAACTGGCGACGATTGCCTCATTCACCACCGAACAGCAGTCTGTTGATGTTCGAGAGGGGATTGCCAAAAGAGTACAAAGCGGCCTGCCGCCCTCCCGAGCACCGTTTGGTTACCGCAATGTGCGCCGGAACCGCCGAAGCGTAGTAGAGATTCATCCAGAGAACGGCCCGAAGGTCCAATCGATCTTTCGGTTGTTCGCCTATCACGGGCTGTCCGTTGAGACCCTGGTTGAACGGCTGTACGAGGAGGGCATTTTTTACTCCCCGTCGAGGCCGAAGTTCAGTCTGAGCAAAATCTATGGACTCCTCCACGACCGCCATTACATCGGTAAGGTCAAATTCCACGGCGATTGGCACCCAGGCGTCCATGAGCCGTTGATCGACAGCCAAATCTGGGACCGGGTCCAGGTGCTCCTCGGCAAAAAGGTTTATCGGTCGCACGAGATGCTTTACGCCGGGGAATTGATCACCTGCGGCTTTTGCGGGCGACCGATCAGCGGAGAGACGAAGGAGAAGCGGACTGCGGCAGGGCTGCGACGTTACACGTATTACCGCTGTGCCCGGTACAACGTCGGCAAGCATCCCAGAGTGAGAGTCAAAGCATCGTTGCTCGATGCCCAGGTGCTTGCCCTCTTCGAGCAAATGCACAGAAGATGCGAGCCCCTCCGCTCCTGGCTGATCGCCGTACATCGGGAACGACTTAAGGAAACGCACGGAGCATCCGAAGACAAAGTCACCGAACTGAAGCGTCAAGTATCCCGTGTCGTCAGCCAGCAGGACGAACTCCTGGAACTTCGGATCGGCGGCAAAATCGACGATGAACGGTTTGACGCCAAGCAGTCCGAGCTTGAGGGCCGTCAGACGCACCTGGAGAGCAGATCCAAGCCGTGATGTCGGATCAATCCAAAGACGCTGGGCGATCAGCCGAAGCGACCCAGGTCTTCCGGCTGATCCTGGACAAATGGCCGTCCGCCGATTTCACGACCAAACGCCGAATTCTCGAAATCGTCTTCGAGGGCTTTACCCTCGTGGGCGAGACGCTGGTCCCACTTCACAGGACACCGTTTGAACTTTTGGTCGCTGGCTGATTTGTCGGTTGCTCTGGCCATCGTTCTGCGAAAATCGAGACTCAACGACGGGTTCGGAGAACGGCCGTGGCGAAACAGTTCGTGCGCACTGGCACGGGTGAGCAGTCGGGAACAGGAACGCGAAGGCTTCAGCCTCGAAGTGCAGGAAGAAGCCCTGCGGCGATACGCGAGCAGGCCGGGCGGCGAAATCGCCAAGTTCTTCCGCATCGCCGAGACGGCCAGCAAGGGCGACGAACGCAAGACGTTCCGCGAACTGGTCGCCTACGCCAAGAAGAACGCGGGCTTCCTCGACGGGCTGCTCTTCTACAAGGTGGACCGGGCCGCCCGCAACCTCTTCGATTACGTCGAACTCGAACGGCTGGAGTCGGAATACGACCTGCCGTTCATTTCCGTTTCGCAGCCGACCGAAAACACGCCTGCCGGCCGCATGATGCGGCGGACGCTGGCGAACATGGCCAGCTTCTACACCGAACAACAATCGGTCGATGTCCGCGAAGGGCTGGCCCGTCGCGTGCAGGAGGGCTGGTTCGTCTCTCGCGGTCCCTACGGCTACCGCAACGTCCGCAAGGACGGTCGCGGCATGGTTGAGATTGATCCGCAAGCCGCGGCCAACGTGCAGCACGCATCTTCCATCTCTACGCCTACGAAAACCTGACGCTCGACGGCCTGGTCGAGCGGATCAACGCCGAAGGCTTGGTCTTCCGAGCGTCCACGCCGAAGTTCCCGCGAAGCTCGGTCCACAACATCCTCAAGGATCGGGCCTACATCGGCGAAATCCTCCACAAGGGCGAGTGGTATCCCGGCAAGCATGAGCCGCTGATCGACCGGGCGACCTGGGACCGGGTGCAAGTTCTTCTCGGCGGGCAGAATTACCACTGCCACGCGTCTCACCTACGGTGGCGAGTTGATGACCTGTGCCCATTGCGGGCATCCGATCACCGGGGAATGCAAAACAAAAAAGACGAAGGCCGGCTCCCGCTCTTACGTCTACTATCGCTGCGCCAAGTACACGAAGCCGGCCATCCCCGCATTCGCGTGCCGGAGGCCGATCTCGACAAGCAGGTGCTGGCCGTCTTCGACAAAATGCGGATCGAGGATGAAAGGGTCCGCGACTGGTTCCGCATGGTGCTGGCGTCGCAGACGCGGGACGCGCAAGCGGACTCCCTGGCGCAACGGCCGGAACTACAGCGTCAGGAGACGCTGATCGTTGCAGCAGCAGGATCGCCTGCTCAACCTGCGGCTGGCCGAAGACATCGACCAGGAAACGTTTGCACGCAAGAACACGGAAATGCGCGATCGGCTGGCCTCGATCAAGCTGCAACTTGATGCGTTCGACCGCTCACACGACGAAACCGCCGAGTTGGCGTCGAAAGTGTTTGAACTTTCGCAAACGCTTCGCCAGCAATGGCTTACCGCCGATTACGCCGCAAAGCGTCGAATCCTCGAAATCGTGTGTTTGAACTGCACGCTCGACGGCGTAACTCTTGTCCCGACAATGAGAAAGCCCTTCGACGTTCTCGCCGAAGGGCTCATTTCTGAAAAATAGTCGGGGCGACTGGATTTGAACCAGCGACCTCTTGGTCCCGAACCAAGCGCTCTAGCCAGGCTGAGCCACGCCCCGTCGTGGGTCCGCTTCGATCGACTCGAGTCGGCCCTCGTTCAACGGCGCGCATTCTAGCAGGATGGCGATTGGGGTCAACGTCGTCGGCGCGTCCGCTCGCGGACCCAACCGTTTCGACCCTTTCGGCGTACCAGAATTCGCAGGGACGCCATTGAACATTCAACCTTGATGCAGTAAACACGCGCTAGGCTCGGAGGAATGACGCGAAATCTCCCAGATCGGAGGGCGTCCATGTCGGTCAAGTGCGCGTGGCGACGTTTGTTGGTACTTTTGGCCTTGATCACGTGGGCCACGTGGTCGCCGGTTTGGGCGGGCAATTTCAACCGCAAATTGGAGATCGGCAAGCCGGCCCCGAAATGGAAAGGTTTGGAGGGCGTCGACGGGGCGAGGCACAGCCTGGACGACTACAAAACGACCAAGATTCTGGTGATTGCCTTCACGTGCAATCAATGCCCTGTCTCGCAGCTTTACGAAGATCGATTCATCAATTTCGTGAATGAGTACAAGTCGCGCGGCGTGACGTTCGTCGCCATCAGCTGCAGTCTGCTGCCGCCTGATCGCTTGCAAAAAATGAAGGAGCATGCCAAGAACGCGCACTTCAATTTTGACTATCTTTCCGACCCGACGCAGCAGACGGGCAAGGACTACGGCGCGACCGTGACGCCACAGATCTTTGTTCTCGATCACGCCCGCAACATCGCCTACATGGGACGATTCGACGACAACATCGAACCGGATAAGGTGCATCGCGAATTTGCTCACGACGCCGTGCGGGCCCTCTTGGCTGGCAAGCGACCAGATCCCGGTGAGACGCGGGCGACCGGTTGCGGGATCGAATATGGCAAACCGCAATTTCCGTCGGAAGGGAGTGGAGGAGAATGACCGCGTGCGGCGTCCCTGTGAGCGTCCGAGCAAAAATTGCCACCGTCGCGGCGGCAATCGTGACCGCTTCGATCCTGGGTTGTTCGCATGCGGATGGGCCGCCTGCAGCGACCGGGGGCGCATCGTCGGCGAAGACGCTCCCGGCGACAACGGATTCGCTGCCGGCCGCTCGCAAGGGAGACAAGGCCGTCGCTCTGGCACCCTCGAGCAACGTGCACCTTCAGCCAGTGACAGCGGACGACTACAAGAGAATCATTGCTGGCCAGAAAGGAAAAGTCGTCCTCGTCGATTTTTGGGCGACTTGGTGCGGGCCCTGCCGCGAAAAGTTCCCGCACACGCTGGCGCTTGCCAAGAAATACGGTCCCGACGGACTGACTGTCGTTTCCGTCTGTATGGATAGTCCCGATCCCAAGGATCAGGAGAAAGCGTTGCACTTTCTCCAATCACAGAATGCCGAGATCACGAACCTCAGCAACCGAATCGACGATCAGGACGCGGCTTTCGGTGCCTTCGACATCGACGGCGGGGCATTGCCGCATTTTAAGATCTATGACCGCAAGGGGATCGCCCGTTGGAAGTTCGGAGGCGATCCGGACCATCCGTTTGACAACAAGGACATCGAACGCTCTGTTGTGGCGGCACTTAAGGAGAAATAAATTTAGCAAAAAAGGGGTACTGCTGGGAAAAATTTCAGGTATCCTATTTGAAAGGATTTGCAGTTTCCCTCGAGGAGCCGCCTCACAATGGCGTCGTCGATCTCAATCGTTTGTCCGGCCTGCGAAGCGGTTCTTAAGATCAGTAAGCCTTCGCTCATCGGTAAACGAGTCGCTTGCCCGGCGTGCAAAAAGCCGGTCCTCATCCAGGCGCCTGCCGCAGCGGACGCGCAGATCACTGCTTCAAAACCGGCGAGGCCGAAAGAAGCCGCCGCTTTGAAAAAACCGCCCGGCACAAGCAGTGCGGATCCGGACACCATTTTGCTGGCCGAAGACGACGATCTTGTCGGCCGCCCGCTGCCCACGCCGGTCGCCAAGCCGACTAAGAACGATGCGCCTTCGAAGAAAAAGCCGCGAAGCTCTGCGGTCTGGAAATCGATGAGCGAAACGGAGACGGCCGAATTCGAGGCCATGCTCGAAGATACCGAGGCAGAAGACGATCCAGCGACGGTCGAACTGTCTTTCGTGGATGAGGACGGACACTCGGGCGGCACCGCACGCGGAGGTAAACGCGGGCGTTCCGGCTCGGGCGAGTTCGATGCCATGCTCGTCGATACGGACACCGAGCAGGACGAACTGACGGCCGAACTGCCAACCGCCGCGAAGACCGAGCGCAAGAGAAAAACGAAATCCCGGGCGGCTTCCGCGTCCGACCCGGATAAATTCGAGATGGCCGCGGAAGACTCGGCTGATGATGATTACGGCAGCGAGCCCGCTCTTCCTCCCCGCACTTCGTCGATGGTCGCACACCGCAGATCGGCGTCGAATTCCGCGCAAAAACTGCCGCTGATCATCGGGGCGTTTGTCGGCGGTTCACTCCTGATGGGCTTGCTCCTCTATTCAGTCTCTGGGCGCGTGCTCCGTCTCCCCTGGCCCAGTCGAGTTCCGCCAACGCACCGATCGCTTCGCAAGAAAAAGAGGAAAACGCCGCACAACCTCCAGAGGAAAGTGAGACGGCGAAATCTGTCCCGGTGAAGGCGAAAGCCGGCAGCGAAAAACAGGCCGCAGCTCCAACCGCTACCGAAAAGTCGGGCAAAGACGGAGCCGAGCCGGTTCAATCGCCCGTCCAGTCGATGGCGAACGCGAATCACCCCGCGCCTGGTCACGACACGTTGGCGGCCGCGATCGGAAGTGCGGAGACGAAACGCGGTGATTCCGCCTCCGGAGAAGGTCCCATCCTGGGCCGTAACATTCCCCCCTTTTCAGCGACGGCCGTCGATAACACGACATTTCAATTAGCCGACAGCAAGCAAAAGATTCTGGTCGTGGCCTTCCTGGGAGTCGAGTGCCCGCTCGCCAACCTGTATTACCCGCGGCTCGTCGAGTTGGCCCAGAAGTATAAGGACAAGTCGGTCGGCTTAATCGCCGTCAACTCAAACGCTCAGGACACTTTCGACGACGTGCACAAGCAGGCCCGTCTCCACAAAGTGACCTTCCCCGTGCTCAAGGATGCCGGAAACAACGTCGCCCGGCTGTTCGGCGCCGAACGGACGCCCGAAGTCTTCGTTCTCGATGCCAATCGAGCGGTGCGGTATCACGGCATGGTCGACGACCAGTACGGTTACCGTCAGCGCCGCTCCCAGCCGACGAAAAACTATGTCGTTGACGCGGTCGACGCGCTGCTCGCGGCTCGCGCGGTGAGCGTTGCCGAGACACCTGTCCAAGGTTGCCACATTGGCCGGGTGACCAAGGCTGCGGAAACAGCCCACACAAGTTTTTATCGCGATGTGCTTCCGGTCTTGCAGAACCGCTGCCAGCAGTGCCACCGCAAAGGAGAGATTGGTCCGTTCGCATTGAAGGACTTTGCGGAAGTCCGCGACTGGGGGCCGACGATTCGCGAGGCGGTGCTCGAGCGGCGCATGCCCCCCTGGCCGGCCGATCCGCATTTCGGCAAGTTCTCGAACGACATCAGTCTGAGCGAGGCGGAGATCGACACCATTTCGCAGTGGGTCGACGAGGGATGCCCTGAGGGCAATCCGGCCGAAAAGCCGCCGGAAAAGAAATTTGTCGACGGATGGAACATCGGCAAGCCGGACCGAGTCTTCACGATGGAGCGTCCGTTCCATGTCCCGGCGACGGGAGTGGTCGACTACCAGAACATCTACGCGTCTTCCGTTTTTACGCAGGACACTTGGGTTCAAGCGGTCGAGTGCCGATTCGGCAATCGGACCGTGGTCCATCACATGCTGGTGCTGCTCGATTTCCCGAAGGACCATTCGAGGTCGCAAGATGGACTCGTGAAAGGGTTTTTCGCGGCCGGAGCCCCGGGAAGCACCTATTTCGTGTTCCCCAAGGGATACGCCAAGAAAATCCCCAAGGGCGCGCGGCTCCGATTTCAGATGCACTATACGCCCAACGGCACCGCGACCGAGGATCAGTCGAAATTCGGCATCGTCCTCGCCAAGAATCCGAAAGAGCGTGAAGTTCAAACGTATGCGCTCGGCAAACTCGACATCAATATCCCGGCCGGTAACCCGGACCATATGGAGTTTTCCGAGCAGGCCGTCAACGGCGACGTCATCCTGACGACCTTGATGCCCCATTTGCATGTGCGGGGCAAATCATTCGTTTTTAAAGTCGTCTGGCCGGACGGCAAAAAAGAGACACTGCTCTCGGTGCCGCGGTGGGATTTCAACTGGCAGCCTCAATACCAGCTCGCCAAGCCGATTGTCCTGAAGAAAGGTTCGAAGATCATAGTCGAAGCGCACTGGGACAATTCGGCCGATAACCCGAACAACATCTTCCCGCTGGTCGACGCGCAGTTCGGCGAACAAACGTTTGACGAGATGTTCATCGGGTACGTTAATTTCATTCCGAAGTCGATGGCTGACTCTTCGCGGCCGCACGGCCGTAAACGGGGCAGTTGATCGGTCGACGACGGCGATGAAGCCGCAGAAGTCATTCGCCTGCTCCCATTCAATACCTGCCAGCCGGGGTCGGGGTCGCCAGTGATCAAGTCGCAAAAGCCAATTGGTGAGGTGCCAGCTTGACCGCGGACGAGGAGGAGCAGTTCGACGTCGTCGATCCCGAGGATCGAGTCCTGCGGCAGGAACGGCGGAGCGTCGTCCACGCCCGGGGACTGCTGCATCGGGCCGTCCACATCTTTGTCTTTAACTCGCGAAACCAGCTTCTCGTCCAACGGCGGTCAGCGTCCAAGGACGAATATCCGCTGACCTACACGTCCTCCGCGTCGGGGCACGTCGGCGCGGGGAAACGTACGAGGAATGCGCCCCTCGGGAGTTGCTGGAGGAGATCGGTCTTGAGGCGGTGTTCGAGTTTCTGGTCAAACTTCCCGCGAGCCCCGCGACGGCGAATGAGCACACGGTCCTGTACCGCGCGATGACCGACGCCGTGCCGACTCCAAACGAGGAGGAAGTGGCCAGCCTCACGTATTTTGGCTTGGATGAGCTCAAAGCGCTTTTGCAGATCGACCCCGCCGCTTTCAGTCCTCCCTTTGGCACGCTGCTCGAATGGTATTTCGAGCACGGTGCCGCCGGCGGCGACAGCTGACGGAAGACGGTCCTATCGGACGCCAATTCTCGGCGCGAGCGGCCGTCGCCGCGGAGCCAGGCCGACCAGGAGAATCGCTTCACCGGCACCAGGTCATGCTGCGTCAACATTAGCCGGCAAACGAATCGCTCGCGGCATTCAGTCTGTCCATTTTTTCTCGAGGGACCAGATTTCCGCATCGAACGCCGACTTCCCCGAATCGAGCAGGGGGGCGAGCCACTCGGCGACTTCCGCAGGCAATTCACCGATTTGGCGACCTTCATTCACCAAGAGCGCGACGCGGTTCGGATCGCTGCTCGTTGGATCGCGGCGCAGGACGACGCGCATTCCGACTTGGCATGTTTCCAGGATGTCTTGCCGGTCCGAACCGTCCTCGTTGAAAAGTGCGAGTCCCGCGACGCTCACGGGCTGGTAGACAGCGACGCGGCGCCATTCGATTTTGGTTTTGTAAAAACGCGAGAACATTTTCGTCGATCAGGCCCCTTTGGCCTCGAAACTCTCAAGTGGGCGCTCCGTCGCGGTGAGGTACTCATGTTCTGTCCGGCCCGGCACTAGGTTTTGACCTCCGCCGGTCGATCGGGGCGCGTGTACCAGTAGGCCCACAGAATCAGCACGCCCTGGATCGGCAGCCGCATCAGATGCCAAAAGGGCGAGAGGCCCGGAAACAAGTCCTGGTGCTGGTACACGTAAATGTTCGCCGGAAAAACAGCGATCAGCAAAAGAATCAGTCCCCAACCCGCCAGCCGAGCCCAATTGCGAACCAGCAGCATCGCACCCAGGCCGATCTCAAACAGACCGCTGAGATACACGAGCGCGAGATGAAACGGGATGTAGGGGGGCATGATTTTCAAGTAGAAGGCCGGCGCCACGAAATGCATCACGCCCGCGCCCACGAAAAGAAGGCCAAACAAGAAACGGGAGAGCGTTTTCAAGATCTTCATGCGGGCCGCCCATCACGTTCCGGCGGCCTTTTGGAATTTTTGGGACTGTCCATCGCTCGCCGTTATCCCCCTTTCAATAATGTCTCGGTTTTTGCCAATCACACTCAACTTTTATTTAACCAGCCGAAGATTCCACCACAAAACAGAAGTTCCCTCGAATCGGCATTTACCCGGCTCGTCGAGCGACCCTCCTCGTTTATTTGCTACGTCCCATCCAGGTTCACCGAGCAAGGCTACGGCGTGTGGAATCGCATGTCGGCTGCTAAACTTGACGCTTTGCGCCGGAAGATAAGGTCGTTATGACGACCGGCGCCCTGACCGTTTTGGGCCGGAAAATCCTGTATGATCCGTGGTTCGTCGCTTCGCACGTGCGTCGTTTTTGGCCTCGCAGTTCTGACGGCGGAGATTCGTGGCTTCGCCGCTGAGTCCCACACGAACAGCCCTCCGCCGAAATCGGCCGCGAAATCGGCCGCGCCTCCGCCCAAGCTCACTCCTCCCGAGCAGGCGGCCGCCGGAATGACAGTGCCACCGGGCTTTCACGTCTCGCTCTTCGCGTCCGAGCCTCTGCTTCGACAGCCGATCGGAATGACGACCGATTCCCGCGGCCGTCTCTGGGTGGCCGAAAACAACACGTATTCCGACGCGAAGATCAACTTTGACCTGTCGCAACATGACCGAATTCTCATTCTGGAAGATACCGACCATGACGGTCGGGCCGACCGGCAGACCGTCTTTTGGGACCAAGGACAAAAACTGACCAGCGTGGAGATCGGTTTCGGCGGCGTGTGGGCTCTCTGTCCGCCGCGGCTGCTCTTCATTCCCGACCGGAACGGAGACGACGTCCCGGACGGCAAGCCGCAGGTCGTGCTCGACGGGTTTGACGACGGTGTCGTGCGGCACAATATCGCCAACGGCTTGCGCTGGGGGCCGGACGGCTGGCTTTACGGTCGGCACGGAATTCAGGCCACGTCGTACGTCGGCGTGCCCGGGACGCTCCCGTCCCAGCGGACACCGATCAACTGCTGCGTTTGGCGCTACCATCCTACGCGGAGGATTTTCGAGGTCGTCTGCCGGGGTACGACCAATCCGTGGGGCATGGATTGGAACGCTCAGGGGGAGCTATTTTTCATCAACACCGTCATCGGCCATCTCTGGCACGCCGTGCCCGGAGCCGCACTTCCAACGAATGTACGGCGAGGACGACAATCCGCACGTCTATGAGCTTCTCGGTCAGACCGCCGACCATTTCCACTGGGACACGGCCGAACGCTGGAGCGACATCCGGAAGATCGGCGTCTCCCGCACCACCGACCAGGCGGGCGGCGGCCACGCGCACGCCGGACTGCTGATTTACCAGGGGGGCAACTGGCCCGACCGCTACCGCGGGACGATGTTCACCATCAACCTGCATGGCCGCCGCCTAAACAATGACACGCTGGAACGGCGCGGCTCCGGTTACGTCGGACGGCACGCGGCCGATTTCCTCAAGTCGGCCGACCCGTGGTTCCGAGGGCTCGAGCTGATCTCCGGTTCGGACGGCGGCGTTTACATCGCTGACTGGTCGGATATCGGCGAGTGTCACGGTGCCGACGGCGTCGACCGCAACTCGGGCCGAGTGTTCAAAGTCGTTTACGGCCAGCCGCCGCGGCCCAAAATCGCCGACGTCGCCAGCTTGAGCGATGCCCAACTGGTCGAGCTCCAGCGCGACAAGAACGATTGGTACGCCCGCCAGTCGCGCCAGATCCTGCAGCAACGAAGCGCGGCCGGCCGCCCAATGGCCGAAGTCCACGCCAATCTGAGAAAGCTCTTCGCCGACGACCCCGATCCGGTTCACAAACTCCGGGCACTCTGGTGCCTGTACGTCACCGGTGGAGCGCCCGAGCCATGGCTTTTGAGCCAACTCGCCCATAAGGATGAAAGCATTCGCGCCTGGGCGGTGCGGCTCTTGGGCGACGGCAAAACGCCGTCCGCCGGAGCAGTTCACGCATTTTCCACCCTGGCTCCGCACGAGCGGTCGGGGCTGGTCCTCTTGTATCTGGCCTCGGCCCTGCAGGAGTTGCCGCCGGCTGACCGTTGGTCGCTGGCGGAGGGACTTGCCGCCCGTGCCGACTTTGCCGGCGACCGCGTGCTGCCGTTAATGATCTGGTACGGGATCGAACCGGCCGTTCCGGAAGACCCTTTGCGTGCCGTGCGGTTGGTCGAGTCGAGCCCGATGCTCCCTTTGGTCCGCTGCATCGCCCGGCGTTTGACGGAGAATCTGAAACTCGTGCCGCAACCGGTCGAGCAACTCGTCACATTGGCCGGCCAGGTCGGTCATACCGAGCGGACGCGAGCGATTCTCGCAGGAATGGCCGAGTCCCTGCGCGGTTGGCGGAAGGCGCCGATGCCGCGAACTTGGAAGTCGGCACAAAAAACAGGATTCGAGCCGAGTCCCGATCCCGAAGTCCGCCGGCTCGCCCGCGAGCTGTCGGTCGTTTTCGGCGACGGCCGGGCCCTGAAAGAGCTGATGAAAATCGCCAAGGAAAAAGGGGCCAATCCGCCGGCCCGGCACGACGCGGTCCGCGTCCTCGTCGAGGCGCGCGGAAAGGAAACGGTCCCGTTCTTATTGAGCTTGCTGGACGACCGGGACGTCGGGGCCGACGCGGCCCGCGGTCTGGCCGCCTTCGACGACCCCAAATTGCCGAAGATTTTGCTGGATCGATATTCCTCACTCAAACCGCCTGCGCAGGCGGCCGTGGTCGTCACGCTCAGCTCACGGCCGGCCTGGGCCCGCCTGCTGTTGGCCGCCGTCCACTCGGGAAAAATCCGCCGCGAACTGGTCCCCGCGTTTCAGGTCCGGCAAATGTCGACTTTTCCCGGCGACGACATTCGCCGCCAGGTGGCCGTACTCTGGCCCGAGCTCAAATCCATCTCCGCCACGAAACGCCGGCGCATCGACCAATTGAAAAGCGTGCTGACCGCAGAGGCTCTGTCGGCGGCGGATCGGCCCAATGGCCGCCACCGGTTCACGCAGACCTGTGCCTCGTGCCATACGCTCTTCGGCCAAGGGGGCAGAATCGGCCCCGATTTGACCGGTTCCCAACGGTCGAACCTCGACTACCTGCTGGAAAACATCGTCGACCCGTCGGCCCTCGTGGCCCCCGCGTATCGGATGTCGACCGTCGTCCTGTCCGATGGCCGCGTGCTCAACGGCATCCTCAGCGATCAGGGGGGACCGACGGTCGCCATGCAAACGCCGACCGAACGGCTCGTGCTCAACCGGTCCGACATCGAGGAGATCCGCAAGTCGGAACTCTCGCTGATGCCCGAAGGACAGCTCGACGTGCTGCCGGAAAAAGAGGTCCGCGACTTGATCGCGTACCTCATGTCGCCCGTGCAGATCCCACTCCCTGTCGGCATGCCGAACGGCGACGCCCGCGCCTCGAAATGAGACGTCGCAGCACGATTTTTCTCATTTACCCAAGTGTCCAGGTCGCGGGCCCTGAACAATTTTTGCACAGGAAACCGCAAAAACCGCGATTTTTCTGGTTTTTCTGCGGCTTAAAAAAAGGGAAAGCACCACAGAAAAATCGGGCCTCGCGGATCCCCCCCTTGACCCTTGCCGTAGAATTGAGCATTGGAGTGTGCTGCGCTGTCGGCACCACGAGGACGGCCAAGCGGACTCCGCAGGGGCTCGGCGCGCGACGGCTGCTTTCGTCGCCGCGAGATTGAGCCGCTTCAGCTCAGCAAGCTGCGACGCACGACGGCCGCCGCCTTCTCGAAGTACGGCTGCCAGGCGATCTCCGGCCGGCCGAATTTGAGGCAGTCGCGGACCTTCGCCAAGGTGTTACGGCCCATGTGCGGGCAGCGGTTGCACGCGCACGTCTGCCCGGTCGAGGTCATGATCCCCGGCACGGGGATGTACTCGTGCTGCGGGGCCGCTTTCTGCAGCGGATAGATCATATTGGCTTCTGTGGCGACGAGGAACTTCGTCGGCGCGGCGACCGAGGCGACGTACTTCCGCATCTTTTCCGTGCCGGCCACCACGTCGCTCACTGCGAGGATATTCTGCGGGCACTCGGGATGGGCCAGGACGATACACCCCGGATTATTCCTCTTGGCCCGCAACAGGTCCTGCAGGCTGAAAATCTCGTGCACCATGCACGCGCCCGGCCAGAGGATCATTTTCCGCCCGCTCACCTCCTCGAGGTAACGGCCCAGGTGCTGGTCGGGCACGAACAGGATTTCCTTCTCCTTCGGCACCCGATCGATGATCTCGCGGGCGTTGCCGCTCGTGACGATCCAATCGCACAGGCTTTTGACGGCCGCCGTCGTGTTGATGTAGGCCACCGTCTCGAAATCGTGTCCCTGGCGGCGAAGCTCCTCCTGCCGGGCCAACAGTTTCTCGTACGGGCAGCTCTCCGCGAGCGAGCAGCCCGCTAAGAGGTCGGGGATCAGAACTTTCTTCTCGGGATTGAGCATCTTGGCCGTCTCGGCCATGAAGTGGACGCCGCTAAAGACGATCACCGCCGACTGCACGCCGGCCGCGTCACGAGACAGCTTGAGGCTGTCGCCGACAAAGTCGGCCACGTCCTGAATCTCCCCGTCGACGTAGTAATGGGCCAGGATCGTCGCGTCTTTTTCTTTTTTGAGCGCGTCGATCTCGTCCATCAGGTCGAGGGGATCTTCATAGCGTTCCTCGACGCGATCGACCAAGGGAAGTTGCGTTGTCATCAAAAAGCCTCTTCGCGGGGTAAGCTGCCAGCTTGCCCTTCTGCATAATTATATCGTTCCGCCCGCAGCGTCGCGGCAATTCGCCGGCAAGGTCTATAATCGGCGGAACCACCGCCCTTTATTGATTTTAGACAGCCCCTGCGGAGGGCTGACAAATCACGGAACCACAAAGTTCTCCAAGGACACAAAGAAAGCAGGCAAAAGACATTTTTTAACAGGAGCTAAGGGAGGCAACAGAGGTTTTGCCCGACGCTTTTCTCCGTTACCTCTGTTCCCTCCTGTTGAATAATTCGTTTTCCGGTAGTGGGTGCGAGTTGTGTTGGTGAAAACGGGCCTTGGCAACCCCATTGCCTCAGTCTTTCCTGTATCCGGTTATCCCGGAAGGCTGTTACCCGGTCGTTTTTCCGTAAACCCGATCGGCTGGAGACTTGCCGTCCAATGACCCCCGAAAGCGGTACAATGCGGGTGACACAGATGGGGGATTCCGATGGCCGACAAGCCGGACGGGAAACAGGTGGTTCGCCACCCTCATCGCATTGGGCCTCTGTCGCGCCCCGCAGCCATAGCCGCGATTCTGTACGGGATTGCCGGCGCCCTATTCATAGTTAGTCTCGGCATGCCGCCCAAGCTGTGGGCCGCTGTTATCGTCGGGGTGATTGGTGGAGTAATGGCCCCGCTCATCTTCAAGCGATGGCCCTGACCACCAACACAAGACGCACCCACTACCCGTTTTCCCGCCTTTCCCTCGGCCTTTGGCCACTAAAACCCTCCTATGACACACCCCCTCGACGAGCTGCTGGACGCGACCGACTCTTCGCTTTTGGACGTGGCCACCCGCGCGGCCGGACCCGCCGGGACTCTGCCGCTCACCGACGAGATGCTCCTCAATAGCCCGAGCGGCGATCTTTTCGGCATGACGCAGAGTGCCGGCATGGGTTGGGATCCCAACCAGCTGCTGCGGGATCAGGTCCTGGTGCTGAGCACTCAGGGAGGCCTGCGGGCCGAGAATGGGAAGCCGATTGCGCTCGGTTATCACACGGGGCACTGGGAGGTCGGTCTGCTCGTGAAGGCCGCCGCCGAGGAGCTTAACCGCCTCGAGCGGCTCCCCTTCGCCGCCGCGGTGAGCGACCCGTGCGACGGCCGTTCGCAGGGGACGACCGCCATGATGGACAGCTCTGCCGTATCGCAACGATGCGGCCGTGGTCCTCAAGCGGCTCATCCGTTCGTTGCCGCTGCGGCGGGGCGTGATCGGCGTCGCCACCTGCGACAAGGGGCTGCCGGCCATGATGATGGCACTGGCCGCTCAGCACGATTTGCCCACGGTGATCGTCCCGGGCGGCGTGACGCTGCCGGCGCTCGACGCCGAGGATGCCGGCAAAGTGCAGTCGATCGGTGCCCGTTTCGCCGAGGGGGATATCACCCGCGAATACGCCGCTGACATGGGCTGCCGTGCCTGCGGCTCGGCCGGTGGAGGCTGCCAGTTCCTCGGCACGGCGGCCACGTCGCAGGTCGTGGCCGAGGCGCTGGGCCTCGCGCTGCCGCACACGGCACTGGCTCCGTCGGGTCAGCCGATCTGGCTGGCGGCTGCGCCGCCAGGCGGCGCGGGCCGTCGTGGCACTCGCCCGTGACAAAATCGCCACGCGCGACATCCTCACCGATGACGCGCTCGAACGCGCTGGCCGTCCATGCGGCGTGCGGCGGATCGACCAATCTCTTGCTCCATATCCCGGCCGTCGCCTTCGAGGCGGGACTGCGGCGTCCGACGGTCGATGATTGGAGCCGCGTCAACCGAGCCGTGCCGCGGCTGGTCGACGTCCTTCCCAACGGGCCGGTCGGCCATCCGACGATCCGCCTGTTCCTCGCCGGCGGCGTGCCCGAGGTGATGCTGCATCTTGCGGACGCTCGGCCTCTTGCGGCTCGACGCCATAACAGTCGCCGGCAAGCGTCTGGGAGACGTCCTCGAGTGGTGGGAGCGTTCGGATCGCCGCACGCGTCTCCGCGAATTGCTCAAAGAGCGCGACGGCGTCGACGCCGATGACGTGATCATGTCGCCTCCGCAGGCGCGCAGCTCGAGGACTGACGAGCACGGTGACGTTTCCGCAGGGGAACATCGCACCGGAAGGCTCGGTCATCAAAAGCACGTCGATCGATCCGAGCGTGGTCGATGCCGACGGCGTCTATCGGAAGATCGGCCCGGCACGCGTCTTCACCAGTGAGCGCGAGGCGGTCGCCGCCATCAAGGGGCGAACAGAGCGGAAGATCCAGCCGGGCGACGTGATCGTCCTGATC
>CAWHWU010000017.1:0-257021 GCA_963833105.1 uncultured Planctomycetaceae bacterium | reverse complement strand
CCGATGGTTGCTGCCGTCGCTTCCATCGTGATGATTTTCGAGATGACCCTGGATTACAGGGTCGTCATCCCCATGACGATCAGGGGGGCGCCGTAAGCTACAGCGTGCGAAAAGTGATTTGTACTGACAGCATTTACACGCTGAAACTCGCGCGTTTCGGACACCACATGCCCGAAGCGCTGCAGACGAACGCGCAATTCCTGACGCGGGCCAGCGACCTTTTGGACCAGCGCTTCACGATTCTTTCCGGGAACGATGCCCTCAAAACGATCGTCGATCGTCTGGGCAACGAAGACGAAAACTTCTCATTTCTCGTCAGCGACGGCAAGCGCATGAAAGGTCCTTTGGAAGAAGACGTGGCGTGGCGGGCGATCACGAAGGGCCGCACGGCACCTCGAATTAAAGAGCTGCCGCTCGAGACCGTTTGTGATCGTCCGCGCGGCCGCGACGGTGAGTGAGATCGTGGACCCCCTGCGCGCCTATCGGGCGCTCACGGCGCTGGTCTCAAAAGATAGCTGCTCCGCCGAAGCCGAGGAGGTCGTCGGAATCGTCACGAAAGGGCGGATTCTCGATGCGGTTGCATCATCCCTCGAATCGTTTTCCGACGGACAGCTTCCGGCAGGCCCTTCCTCGAACACGGCCTGAGCGCCCAGGGCGGCGCGCTGCCGATCAGATCGTATGCTTCGCCGTCTTCAGACTCCGCCAATCGCGTGGGCCGCCTTCTCAGCCGCCCGCAGATGTTCCTCCAGGGTCGGACACCACTTGTCCGCCCACGCCTTGACGGCGGGGTTGCGGCCATTCTTCGCCTCGGCCTCGAACTTCGCAATGGCTGCTTTGTGACCGGGAACCATGTCCTTGGTGTAGGCGCGATTGAACGCGGCTCCGCTCAGTTTCGACAACTTCGACACCAATTCCTGATCCTTCCGATCGAGTCGCTTCGGCAATCTCACATTCTCCTGGGCGCAATTGCTTGCAGATCCTGGTTCATCCGCGAGTGATCTCGCACCATCCGCTCGCCAAAGTCCTTGACGACCGTCGCTGCAGCGTCGTGCTGGGCAATTTTCCCTAGCTTGACCTCCGTCAAGTCGATTTGATCCGCTTGCCTCAGGAAGTCCTGGTCCGTCGGCGTCGAGTCAGCAGCGACAACTTGTGTGCGGAGCGCCCACAGGCACGTTGCCGTGGCGGCCGCGAGGATCCAAGTCGTCTTCATTTCACACACTCCTTCCACTGAAACTTTGCATTCGCTTGCCCGCCCCTTTTTATTTGAACACCGATGGGTAGGTCCGCAAATCATGTGCCACGCAGAGGCGCAAGCTCGGACGACAAGATTTATTCCACTGTCCGGAAGAGCTCGGCCGCGGGACAGATAAGCACGGGCAGCGTGGCCGTGCCTCGGGCAACGTGGCTTGCGATCCTGAGTGACGAGGGCTGGGGAGCCGCGCGGTTCTCCGCCTCAGGCAGTCGGAGTCTCCAGCATGTGAGTCTTGACAACCAGCACGGCACAGGTCGCATTCCGCACGACGTGCTCAGCGACGCTGCCCATCAGCATTCGCGCCAGTCCTCGCCGGCCATGCGTCCCCATTACGATCAGGTCGCAGTTGCTCTCCTCGGCCACGCGAAGGATCTCTACCGTCGGTTTCCCCATTTTCAGCAAATGTTCCACTCGGACCTCCGGGTCCACTGGCTTGATTTGAAGCAGACTGTCCTCGAGCGCTCTCCATTCCCCGTCGGGCGGTGGAGTCATTGTGTCCGCGTAAGCAACGACAGGCGGCTCGGCGACATGCAGGACGATAAGCCGGCTTCCATGGTCGCGGGCTAGGGAGCAGGCCAGCTGAAAGGCATGGTCAGAGGAAGGCGAGAAATCGGTCGGGTGCAAGATGGTTGCAATTCGAAACATGGCGTGCTTCGCAGATCGGCTCAGCAGCCGCGGAGACGTCAGACAGGACCGATCGTCCTGCTGCCTGGCGCCACTTACATTCTTCGAGTTAACTCGATGCGAGACAAGGAGAATTAAAAGGGACATGAGTCATCTCCGACGAGCCGCGGAGGAGTTGGCCTGCGAATTTTTCGCGGTCGGCCGCCGGAGTGGAAGGTGTGTCCGATCCCAATTGGCGCGACACCTTCGAAGGTGGCAAAGTCAGTCTTTTTCCGAAACAGCCGCAGTGGCCCTGTGGTGGATTGGGCGCCCTCATCTTGCTCGGAGGATCGGTGATCGCGGAGTGCCTGCGCCGCCCTCTATTCCGGGCTCGGGGCCTGCCCTGGCCTGTCGGTGACTGATTTTCGGGTGAATACTTATTGCGACCCCCTCGCAGGGCTGGTTAGTCTGAGTTATGTAACCGTTCTTGCTGCGATGAGTTGGCGACAAAAGCTGCACTTCCCGATAGACCCGCACTGTTTCGGAGTTCGAAGAGATGAGTTCGCGACGCTTGCTCTTTCTGCTTTTTTCTCTTGTCTTGTTACTCACTCCGTTTTCAACGGTCGCCGCTCAGAATATCAATGCTCCGACCAGTCAGTTTGTGTTTGGGGTGTATACAGCCTGGGAAACGACCTACGTTCCCGGCTACACCGATACGGCCGCCAATCGCGCAAAACCTGAGCACGTTTTTGACCACGACCTTTTTCCCCGTGCTGACGGCAAATAACAGTTTCAACCTGGTTTGGACGACCGATGGTCCGGAATACGTCAGTGCCGAAGTCTCGGAATTCGCCGCGGCCGCACAGCAGGCGGGAGTCATGGTCATCAACGGCTCTGACGGGGATTTCTACTTAAACTCCAAGCAAAACAATAACGCGTTCATCGCATCGGCTCTGGGTATCGTGGAAACTCTCTGGACGGGAGCGACCCCGAAACCTTTTGCCTTTAGCATTGCCGATGAACCACCGGCCGCGGAAGCGAAACAACTGGCGTCGTATGTGCTCCAGGCACAGGCGGCGAATCTGCCCGTCACGACCGTGCTGGCTCCGGGAACCATCTCATCGATTCTGGGACAGGTGAAAACGCTCCCCTGGGTTTCGTTTGATCGGTATCCCTTTTTCGCCGATCCCAACTCGGGGCCAACCGGAAACAGTTCCTATGCCTATTTTCTAGACATGGCCACGGACATCGGGACGGCCTATAAAAACGGCAACCCACAAGTCTGGGCGATGGGCCAGGCGTTCCAAGGAGTCGAAGGAGGCTACGACATTAATGCCGACGGAACGGTCACTGTGGCGGCCGGATCGGGACTCGAGTGGCTGATGCCGACGCCTGCTCAAGTGTCGTGGGAAGCTTGGGCGGCTGCCGCGATGGGAGCCAAAGGAATCATCTTTTTTACCTACTCTCAGATTCCACAGTGGGTTGCCACCGACACGAAAGCACCGCCGAAGGGATCTTCTTGGGCCTATAAGACGGCCCACGATACCGACAGCTATCCCGGCCTCGCGAGTTTTCCCGACTACACCCCAGGGCCGCAGCTCTTGCAGTTGCAGAGTCAAACCATCCCCGATATCAAATCCGTCGAGAATGTCCTGCTGGCCTCACACACGCTGATTAATTCTCCGCCGAACCCAACGCCCGTGAGCTTCTACAGCACTAAATTGCCCGGCGACTACATCAATTACCTCGGCGCGTCGGGAGGTGCGACCTACGTGGTGATCGTTTCGTCGCCGCAACGAACCACAGGCTCGATCACGCCTCTCATTGAACAAGAAGGTCGACTCACTGGTTCCCATGGGCAACGCGCCGGACCTTACCATTGTGAAGGACCGCACAACGCTCACACTTCCACCCGGCGGCGGTGCGGTTTATCAGGTGGTCGAGTAAGGCAACAGAGGCGAGCGGCAAGCCAAACAGCGTAGCCTCAATTCGGGGAGGCACCCATTCCAACGGGTCCGCCGAATTCCAGCGGCACCCCGTTCGCGTCGGATCACGCGGCCGCCGAGTGGTATTGGCGGGCTGTGATCAAGTGAATGGCCGCGGTCAGTCCGTGGAGGGCCTTGTCGATTTGCTGGGTCTCGTGGATGGCCCGCAGATTTTCGGCCAGCGTGTCTTGCAGCTCGATCAGCTTGCCTTCGCCGCGAGCGATCTGATCCAGCGTCTTGATGAACACGGCGAAGTCCTCGCGGAGCGAAACGGCCCGCTCCACGAGCGACTGAATTTGTGCGAGCTGGGCCTCCTGGCGTGAGTCGGCAACCGCGAGCGATTGCCGCAGTTGCTCTTCGCGGTGTAGGTCGTAGGCCTGATGGCGTTCCTCGATCACCTCGAGCGCGTGCTGCCAGTTCTGGACTTCGTTGCCTTGCCGCTGGTCAAACCGCTGGAAGACCGAATCGAGTGCGGCGACCCAGACTTCGATTTGCCGGGCCAAGGTCGAGTTGATCGCCGCCAGGGCCTCTTCGTTGGCCGACTGGACCGCCGTCAGGAACGGAGTAATGCTCGGGTCCTTGAACTCGAATCGCTTGAGCAGTTCGCGATCGACGAGCCGGTCGATGGCGTGAGTGATGCTCCGCTCGATCCGCTGACACAAAAAGAGCGAAAACATCATGGTCATGGCCGCCACGAGGGCCACCGAGGTGGTGTTGAAAGCCGTTCCCATCTCGCCCACGACGGTCGGCAGTTTCTCGGTCATTTCGTCGAACGAAATGCCGCTGAGTGCCGTGCCGAAATGGATCACGGTGCCGAGAAAACCGAGGACCGGCGTCACACCGATCACGAAGCGGATCAGCACGTAGGTGGCGTGTGCCGCGTCTTCATCCTGCTCGGCCAGGTAACGCAGATGTTCGCGGTAGTCCTTGGGGGAGCATTTTTCGGTCACGTACTCGAGTGCCTGGACCAACCGCTTGCCGACCCGCGATTCCAACAGCCAATTCGGCTTTTCGCGGATTTGCTGGAGCAGTGCATGGGCGTTGGTCATCGGCTCGCGCCCCTGTCGCGGGGGAAGCCATTCCTGCCGGAGCGCGAAAATTTCGCGCGGAAAGGCCATCAGTTTCAGCATGATGTCAATGATGCCCCAGGCGAACAGCCACACGATCACGTATTCGACGACATGCTCGGTCGTGTAGTGCTGCAGGATCGACGCGCGCATTGACGGCAGGTACATCACGACGTAGAACGCCGCCGTCAACAGGATCGACAACATGAACGATGCGTCGAACACTCGAACCTGGCCCGTTTTCCGCTTCTGAGACATCGACGCCTCGCATGAAACTGGGAGATATAGGAATTTGGAGCTGTTCGCGGGGAGCAGATTAAACCGACATCCCCGCAGGGTGTCAATTGAAGATCACTGGCCTGCCGATCGCGAACCTTGTGGCGAACCGGCAATCGGAATCCCCATCGGCAGCGGTCGAGCCGCCACCGTGAAATTCTCGCGATGGGCGAATTCCTGCAACTTGCGGTACATCTCGAAACTGTCGGGGTAGACCCAGAGTGTGATGGTCGTCTCGGCGTCGGCCCCGCGCAGGTAACGCAAAAAGTCGGAGCCGGGCCTGAGCACTTCGTCGATTCCTTCCGAATCGAGATCCGGCTCGGGATTGAGCTGCCATTTGCTCAATTCGACCGTCATTGACGAGCCTTCCCTCAATTCGTCGATGGTCGACAACCGCCGCACGCGGACGAGGTAATCCATGCGGAAACCGGCAACCGGGCCGACTTCGCCCCGCTGTGCCCCGTCACGAAATAATCGGCTGCGCCGTTCGGCGATGCTCAGACGCATCCGCTCCATCAACTCCTGAATCGGCAAATACGCCACGCGGTTGTTGAGTAATTGATAGTGGAGTTCCTTCCCCTGAATCATCCGGCTGAGTGGCGTGAGCCGATGCTCGAGTTTTTTGGGCGGCGTTTTTTGTGACTCGACCTTCTGAACGTCGACTTCGAGTTGCATCAGGCCTGATTTGTCGTGATCGAGCTTGCTCTCGGCCTCAGCCAGCAGTTCCTTTTCGTGCTTGAAGCCGCTTAGCTCTTCCTCGATGGCTCGCTTGACCTTGGCAATTCGGCGTTCGATTTCTTTTTCGTCGTGCGACGTGGTCTGGATCTGTGTCTGGGAAGCCTTGGAATCCCCTTCCAACGTGGTGAATTCGGATTTCAAGTTCTCGGCTTGCCGCACGAGCTCAGGAGACTGCGGGATGATAAGCGGCGGTCTCGCCACGGGAGCCGCTGGCTTGAGCTTTGCCGGGATGGTCGGCGTCGGTGCGACGGCGGGAGAGGCGGGAGCCGGAACCGGATGTTTTTGCAAATAAGCCGCGACGCGCACCGCCGTGACAGGGGCCGCCCCGGCCTTAATGCCGGCAACGACGATCAGGATGATCAGAATGCCCACGATATTCGCGACGACGTCGAGAAACGAGTCGGATCCAAACTCGATGTCGTCGCCTTTTTCGCGTGCCATCATGTTACTCCGTCACAAGTCTCGGCAGCGGCGACGGCCGTGAGAGTTCCAAGCGATACTCGACGGTCGAATTCAGACTGAGTCGCTCGAAAGCCGGCTGAATTCGCTCGTATTGCACAAGTCCCCCTGCGCAGACGACGATTTGGGGACTCGGCACCCAGTAAAAGTTCTCACGCGGCCGTCCCCAAGTGTGCGCCTCGCGATTGAGGGCCCGCAATACGGCGAGCTCCAGTTGCCGACTGCTCTCGCCCCTGCCGCAGGGAATCGGAGGCTGGCTGCCGACAAAGATTCGTGCGCGTTCGATATAAATCCGCACGTCGTGTTCATAGCCGATGCTCGCGCGGGGACTGGAAATGCCCCAGCGATAGGTCGCCTGCTGGCTGGCGCGGCGCGGCGCGTCGTAATCGTCGCCATTTGCGGCGAATCTCGACGATCCGTCCGACGACTTGCTGCCTGGCGAAGATTCGCTCCCCGAAGGTGAGCCGCCGTCGTCCCCTCCATTTGCCGTCGGCTCCGGAGAGCCGAATGAGGGCATGCCGCCGACTTGACCCGGATCCGACTGCGCATTGCTGCCGCCGGCCGATGTCCCGGAGCCCGACGGCTGCGCGGGCGGCGACTGCGTTGAATCTGAGGCGACTTCTCCCGTGCCACCTTCGGTCGCACCGCCGGGGACCGAGCCGAATTGGCTCGAACCAGATTGCGTTGACCCGGAATGAATCGATCCCGATTGAATCGGACCGAATTGGCCCGATGGCGACGATCCGATTTGAGGCGCGGCCGGCAACAATCCGGGCTCCAATCCGTCCGGCGGACCGGTCGGCGATTCCGCCTGTCCCTCCGCGGTTTCGTTGCCGCTGACGCCGGGTGTGGGATGTCCGACCGCAAGCTTGTCCGAACCCGAGCCCAATCCGGAGGAGTCGCCGCCACCCGCGCGGGGGATGATCGACGGTGGAAAATCGGATTGACTCGGCGAGGCACCGGACGCTGGGCCTTGCGGCCCTGTCCCGGGCGCATCTTTGGTGCTGGCAAATCCGCTGTCGGGTGATGCGGGAGCAGGTCCCCCGATTCCCGGCGAGCCATTTCCCGACAACCCGGTATTGCCCGGTAAACCGACGCTCGAACCGTCGGGACGCATCACGAGAGTTCCTTGGACCGCCGCGTTTGTTCCTGGCGCCCCAGGAACAGGGCTGCCGACGACTGGCGTACCTTGCGCCGTGCCGAGTGGGCCGGTGGAACCTTGACCCGTTGCACCGGGCGTGCCTGGCCCAGGCGATCCTGTCAACAATCCACCGGAATTCGGACCTGGAGATCCCGGCATGCCGGCGCCAGACGGGGAACCAGGAACAGGAACTCCGGGACCGGTCCCACCGGGTCCGGTGCCACCGCCTGACGGGCCGGCTCCATTCAGACCGCCGGTGAGCAGACCGCCGCCACTTCCGTCGCCGGAGCCCGGCCGAATGACAGCCGAACCGCCGTTCGCTCCGGGCGTCCCAATGCCCATCACAGACGTGCCGCCTGCTTCGCCGTTTGTGCGACCCGTGGCCAATGGACCAGTGTCGGACAACATCATGCCGGCCTGACGATCGCCGGTGATTCCTGTCCCCGGAGTGGACGTGCCCGGGCTCGATGAACCGGTCCCCGCTGTGCCAGCGCCTGGAGAGCCTGTTGGCGTCGATCCAGTCCCCAACGCACCGTTTTCCGATTGGGCGACGTTCGGCCCGCCGGATGTGCCATTGCCCGCCGACTGTGATGCGGATCCCCCTGATTGACCCGATTGTCCACCGCCGGTATTTCCCGGCGTCTGACTTGTCCCCTTCGAATCGACGAGCGGCGAGTTGCCCAGACCATCGAACGGGGACGGCGATCCACCCTCGTGGCCACTCAGCGCTTTCCCGAAAGGATCGGTGCCGGAGCCGGCAAGCAGTTTGCTCCGTCCGAGTCCCGACCCGCTGGCGAAGACATCCTTAAAGGCGTCGACCCGTTCGGCAAACGCCTTTTCGATCGCCTTGCGGCATGCGTCAGCCGCTTCAGGGATCGGCGGTGGCACGTTGAGCTTTAGATCGTCCGGCAGCAACTCATATCCAAAGGGATCTTTCATTCGCTCCAAGAGGTGCCGCGCCTCGTAATAGGCGACGGTGCCGCTGGGCCGAACGACGAGCAGCACGTAGGGACGCGGATCGCCGGGTGCCGAATGTGTGTACCAATACTCCAGCAGTGCCTGAGCCCCCGCCCGCAACGGGTTGTACATGGGCGAAAACCCGCTGACGTCGGCCGTTGACAGCGAGATGCCTTCCTGGAGAAATGTGATGTGGCCGTGGGCACACTCGATCAAGACGGGACGTCGCGTCGTCCCAGAAACGCCGTCGTAGGCGACGAACGTATACGTCGTCGAAGCGCGGGCGATCTGACCGCGGATCGTGCGGAGTCGCGTCGCGGTGCTCGTGAGTTCGTTTTCGACCGCGATCCCTTCGTGCGAAACGTTCGAGACCGATTCCGCCAGGCGGCGCTTCGCGCGGAGAATGGCTTCCAATCTCTTTTCGAGCGCATCCAGTTCCGCTTGGTTCTTCTGGAGCGCGGCCTGTGCCGATCCAAGTTCTTCGAGCTTGGCTTCGCTAACTTTCCGCCGCTCTTGCATCTCCTGCGAAAGTTCCGCCAACTGCACTTTGAGTTTCGCGTTGAGATCGACCGTTTCGCGGGGCGGCTCAACGGGGGGCGGAACGTAGGACGCGGGCTTTTTGTCCGCCTCTCCCTTTGCCTCGATCGCACGGCGTGCCTCGACCCCGCGCTGCGCAGCGACGGCGGCCTTGGCCACCGACTCCTGGCGGATCTTGGGTGTCACCACCATGAGGACGAGGATCAGCGACCCCATCGTGGACATCAACACGTCCAGAAAGGCAAACAGCCCGACCGACGTCTCAGAGACAGAACGTGATCGGTTCATCGGGTCTGCGATCCCTCGCGATGTCGCTCGACCGCAACCGCGGTAACAGGCGACCGGCAGCGAACTTCGGGCGGAAATGTAAACAGATGCTGCGAATAACGCTACGGAAGTCCCGGCTCGCGGGGCGCACCGCGACCCTCATGTCCGTTAAAATCGTTTCTATCGGTTAAATCGACGCGCCATCTGACTCGAATCAGTTATCTTCGGTCCATGACAGTTTGCTCATCTTCGATCCTGCCTCGAGCTGCCGCATGACGACCCCAACAGATCACAAAGGACAAAATACGAAGACCTTGCAGCCTCCTCAGCGGAACTTTCACTGTATGCCTCGCAGTCTCAGCGGATTGTGCATCTTCCTCGTTTCGGCATCTCCGTTTTGCATGGCTGCGGCACCGGCGACCCTTCCCGGTGCAGAGGCGATTGCTGAATTAAAAGCCGGTAAGCGTGACACCGCCGAGGCGCTCTGGTGGGGTTTCAAACCGGACGATGCCACCGACGCGGTCCAGGCCGCGATCAATTCCGGGGCGAAACGAGTCGTCGTCCCGTATGTGGGCCAGCCCTGGATCGTCCGGCCCCTGCGCCTGCGCAGCCACCTGGAACTCATCTTCGAGCCGGGCGTGATGCTTCTGGCCAAGAAGGGAGAATTTCGAGGCGGAGGCGATTCGCTGCTCTCCGCCTTTGACAAGGAAGACATCACGATTCGCGGTTATGGAGCGATCTTGCGGATGCGTAAGACCGATTATCAGCATCCTCCCTATCCGCGCGGAATGGCGGATGGGAATCGGGTCTTACGGTTGCCGGCATGTGCGCGTGGAGGGAGTGCGGATCGAGAGTACGGGCGGCGATGGCATCATGCTCGGCTCGGGAACGAATCACCGCCCCTGCGAGGAGATCACGATCCGGGATTGCGTCTGCCATGACAACCACCGCCAGGGAATCAGCGTGGTCAACGCCAAGAAACTTCTGATCGAGAATTGCATTTTCTCCGGAACATGGGGGACGCCGCCGGAGGCGGGCATCGATCTGGAGCCCGACCTTCCGGAAGAGCAGTTGAGTGAATGCGTGGTGCGGAATTGCCGCTTCGAGAACAACTCGGGCCACGAGATCCTGATTTATCTCAATCGGATGTCCTCGAAGAGCCAGCCGGTTTCGATCCGGTTTGAAAACTGCGTCTCTCGCATGGGTCAACCGGGGATGGCGCCCGGCGATTTCAAGGATCCGTCGATGCGCGGGTGGTCCGGCATGGCAATTGGCACCGTGCACGACGACAGCCCGAAAGGCACCATCGAGTTCCGCAACTGCATCGCCGAGAACACCGGCCGCGAAGGGGCGAAGATCTACGACAAGTCCGCCGGCGGTGTGAAAGTCCGCTTCGTCAATTGTTCCTGGAAGAATTCCTGGGTTTCCCGCGCTCGGGAATACACCGGCCCGCGGGTCCCTCTCTTGCTTGAATTGCACAACACATCAAGGACGCAGCGACCCGGCGGGGTCGAGTTCGTCGATTGTCATATCTACGACGACGTTACCGGACCGGTCATCGAATACGACGACGTGACACGCAGGACGCCTCTGGCCGACGTTTCCGGCCAGATTACAGCTCATGGAAGAGGCCTCACGGATTCCCTTCTGGGCCCGAACGTCGTGCATGTGACGTTGGAAGTCCGCCACGCACCGTGAATGGCGTTCGGGACTTTGGGGGAGATGTCTGCTACGATTTAGCCGTCTCGCCCGCTTAAATCCTGAGGCGACAGCAGTTCCAGAGCGGGCGGAGGGCCACATCGGGCGCGCAAAGGGACATGCCATCATGGCGGTGCGAGTTGCCCTCTTGGCGGTTGCCGTCGCAAGTGGGCTCATGGCCGGCTGCGGTTGGGGCGGTTACTTGTCCTCAGGTTCGTCCGCAGAGCCTGAAATTCGCTTCAATGACGACGCCGTCGCGAATGCCACCGTCGGCGAGCCGATCCTGAACCTCGAGTTCACCAACCAGGCGGGAAAAATGATCCGCCCCCGCGATTTCGTCGGCAAACAAAACCTGGTGATCGTGTTCGTGAAGGGCTACAACGGCTCCATTTGTCCTTATTGCTCGGCTTATACGTCCGGCCTGATCTCGAATTTCAACGCGATCACCGAGCGCGATTCCAATGTGCTCCTCGTCTATCCGATTTCCAAACCCGACCAGTCACAACGTCTGGAGGAATTCCTGCAGGCGACTTTTCGAGGCTCCGCGCTGGCCATCAGCAAGACTCCTTTTCCGGTCGTGCTGGACGTCGGTCTCAAGGCCGTCGACGCACTCGGGATTCGCAAGGATCTCGCCAAGCCGGCGACTTATATTCTCGACAAAAAGGGGCAGGTGCGGTTTGCCTATGTCGGCACCACCCTGTCGGACCGGCCCTCGATCAAAGTGATCCTCAAGCAACTGGACGCCATCCAGCAGGAGTCGGGCTGAAACTCCTCACGCGCCTCAAGCACCGATGAATGAAACCTCGTCGACAGCCCCGGACGCCTTTTTGGTGATGGCCCACAGGCTGTCGCTTCTGAACGATATCGCGGCGCACAAGTTGGCGGCGCAGCGGAGTGAAAGCGAAATCTCGACGGCACAACTGGCGGTTCGCAACGGTTTACTCAATTCGGTCCAGGTCGACATTGTGGAAACCTTGCTCGCGCCGAATGACGTTGTGCCGGGATACCAAATTCTCGATTTGATCGCCCAAGGCGGAATGGGCGTCGTGTTTCGCGCACGACAGAAAAGTCTCGACCGCATCGTCGCCGTCAAGACGATCCTGGTGAGTCAGATGCATGACCAGACGTCGCTCGCGCGGTTCGAGCAGGAGGCATTGGCGGTCGCGCGACTACGGCATCCGAATATCGTGGCCGCCTACGATTTCGGCCGGCATCAAGGCCGACTCTATTTTGTGATGGAGCTGATCGAGGGGATCGACGTCGAAAAGTCGATCGAGCAGGAGGGGCCGCTCGCGGAAGGCGTGGCGTGGAAACTCGTCCGCCAGGCGGCGGCCGGCCTTTCGCACGCGGCCTCCGCGGGCATCATCCACCGTGACATCAAGCCTGCCAATCTGCTGCTCGTTGAACCGCCGTCCGGATTCGAACTGCCGGGCGGACTCAAGATGGTCAAGATCACGGATTTCGGCCTCGCTTTTCTCACGCGCGATGTCGACGTGAAGACCCGCTTGACGCAGCAGAATACCGCGATCGGCAGTCCGCATTATCTCGCGCCCGAGCAACTCGAAGGCGAATCGTTCGACCACCGCGTCGACATCTATTCTTTGGGCGCGACGGCCTATCACATGCTGGCCGGCGCCGCCCCCTTCCACTCCAAGACGCTGCCCCAAATCATCGCCAGCAAGCTGACATCCGAGTACCTCGACCTCCAAGTGGATTATTCCTATGTGTCGGGAGCTTCAGCCGATCTTGTCCGCCGCATGACCGTCCGCGAACCGGCGGCCCGGATTGGCGACTACTCGGAGCTCATTGCCCGGATCGACTCGCTGAAGCTTGATGACGCACCGCGTCCCGCCCGCCCTGGCCCGTCGGCATTCGCCACGACTCAGGTCATTCGCACCGACGCTACGCCTGAGAAGACCGCGATCCGCACCGTGCCGCTGCGAAGCCCGCGACCGCCTCGACCGCCAAGCCTGGGCCGCCGGAGATTTTTGCTCACTTTAGGGGGCGGAACCGTCGCCGCTGCCATCGCTGCCGGGGGCGCTTGGTCGCTGTTCTCTTCGCGTCGTGGTTCGTCAGCGCCGCCGCTTGTCCCCACGGGATTAGGATTGAATCTGTTTGACGGAATCAGTCTCTCGGGATGGCGGACGCAATCGGGTGGGTGGGCGGTCAAAAGAAACGGCGAAGGCGGACGCGTTCTCTCGGGAACGAGCGGCCGCAGCCGGCATGCCCTCGTCAAGCAAATCGGCAGCAAGAGGTCGCCGTTGACGAAATTCAGTCTGTCGGTCGTGATTCAGCTGCACGGGGCGACGGCGGCCGAAATTGAATTCGGAGCCGATGAAGTGGACGACGGCGACCGGCTGGTGGCCCGGCTAGAGAAGTTGAGCGGCAGCATCGGACATCGCGCGAACGATTCTGCCAAGTTCGTGCGGATTACCGATCTCAAGCCACTCGATCACACCGGAAGCGATCCTCACACGCTCACGGTCCAACGGCAGCCCGGCGCCTGGTGGGTCCTGCTCGACGAGAGTCCCGTCGGCTCGGTCCCGATCCCCGAGGGAAAACAGGACTCGCCCTGGGTGACCCTTGTGGCCGAGGAGGGCGAAGTCTGGTTTTCGGACATCACCCTGCAAGAGCTCGCCCTGCCTCAGCCGCGCGGCGAGTCATAATCGACTACGACCGGATGCCGCGCATCCGCAGGTGCTCGTGGAGCACATTGCGGTAGTCTTCGACGTCGACGTCGCGCTCGCAGCAGACGAGCATCAACGCGCCGTCGGAGCGGAAATTGCCGTCCCACTCGGTCACCTGCTGGTCGGACCAGCTCGGGTCGTACTCGCGGAGCTTGGCGTCGCTCATGCGAGCAAAATAGGCCCGCAGGCTGATATCGGTTTCATCCAGCGGGGCCCCGTCGGGCGACTGCTCGTAGTCGATCTCGTTAGTCGAAGTCATGGCGTGTCTCGTGGGGCAAGCTGCCAGCTTGCCCTGCAAAGCCTATTGAATAAAGACGGGCAAGCTGGCAGCTTACCCCACGATGGTTTAATACCCGCACAAGGTGCTGTGCACTACGTAACGCGTCCATGCCTTTTTTGGCCTGCCGGGCCCATGGCAACTGATGCAAGTCGCACCCTCGGCCACCTGTCGATGCTGTGTCGTCGTCTGCCGATGAACGTCGTGACAACTCACGCAACTCGTCTGGCTCTTTCCTTCGAGAACCTCACGCACGTTCTGGGCCACGTGACGATCTCCCGGATTCATGGTCGCGAGATCGGCGTCGGTCAGTCCCACTTGGAAGTCGCGGAACAGGTTATCTCCTGCGACGAAATTGGTTGGATAGGGGAGGCCCGTCGCCCGTGACTTGCCGTTGCGAAGATGGCACTGACCGCAGATGGCGACAATCACACGTGGCGGATCGTGCTGGGCTTTGCTCAGGAAGACCTTTTTCGTGTCGGCATGTTTTTGAGCGACCACGCCGTGACAGGTGAAGCAGTCGAGCGAAGTCGACGAAAAAGCTTGGGTTTTCGGGTCGACCCCCGTCGTGTGGCAGCCGGCACATCGTTTGGCAAACGTCTGCACGTCCCAATGCGCGTCCTTCAAGTCGATGAGTTTTCCATGTGCCCTCCGGCTGTTCGTGCCGCGTGGCGGTGGCGCAAAGGCGGCCGACAGCATCACCAGTTTCCCATACTCGGCCGATCGCTTGAGGAACCGAACCTGCCGACGCTCTCCCAACAGGAATTCGACCTGGTCGGCAAAGCGGCCCGTCTGGGGATTCGCCTTGAGCGCGGCGGCAGAGACCGTTTCCGCCTCAAAGGGACGCATCGTTCGCTGGTGGAAATTCTTCGACCAATCCGTGCCGAAACGGTCCCGATGACAGAACAAACACTCGTCTCCCGTGGCGAACTCGGCGAGCGGAGAGGCGACGTGATCGCTCCCCCAATTGGCACCTTCCGCGCGGGCGCAGAGGCCGGACCGGCCGACAGCACTCCAACGGCCAGAGCGCCTGCGACGATCGCGACAATAGCCACGGCGCCGACCAATCCGAGCGGGCGGCGAATCAATTGGCGACGCTTCGACATGGATGTCACACGTCCGCGCGAACCCAGCCGTGAGCGGCGTTGTCGGGTTTGCCTCCCTCTTGGAGATACGAAACCTTCAACTGCGACAGGGTGTCCGACGGCAGCGCATGGCGTTTTTCGTTCACGTCGACGCCGTAGATCTTGGCGGCATTCAGCCCGAAGATCTTGGCCTTGTCCTCTTTCGTCACCTTCTTGTAGCCGAACTTGTCACACAGTTCGTCGCTGATCTGGAATCGCTTGAACGCGTCGATCACCCATTGCGGCGAGCCCCACCAGAGGCAATCGGTTCCCCAGATAACGTGGTCGGCCCCGTAGTACTTGATGTTCTTGCCGATCAAGTGCTGGCACATCAGAGGATTCACGATCACCGTGGTGCCGAAGGCCGATCCGATCTCCGGGAAGACGTTGTTCATCCCCGGATTGCGTTCTTTGATCTTCATCAGCTCCGCGTGCCAGGCGAAGTCGCCCGTGTCTGGATGGAACGTCGTCTTGAACCCTGGCTCATCCGGGCCGTGCTTCATGGCCGAATGATAGATGATGAACGTGATGTCGGGATTGTCCTTGGCGGCCTTCTCGATGTCGGCCGGGTGCGCGAGGTGCCCCAACGTGCGTGATTGCGAAGCATATCCCTTGTGCACGCTGAACCGCTGCAGACCGAGCTCGCGCGATTTCTGGTAGAAGGGATAGGCCAGCTTCTCGTCGTCGAGCTTGAATCCATTGCCCGAGCGGCCCGGATCGGTGTGGCAGTACCACTTCCAACTGTCGATGCCGTAAATCTTGACCTCGCGCTCCATCTGCTCGAACAGGGCCGTGAAGTCGGGCTTGTTCGTTTTCCTGTTCCAGTAGTGGTTGGGGGCACAGTTCCCCTGGCAGAGGGCCCGCTGGCTCTTGGCCAATTCGTTGAGCTGCCGTTTCGACTCCGACATCAGCCAGCTCGGCAGAATTCGCCGAGGCCCGGTGTCCGGGCGCGGCCTTCCAGCACCTTGCCCGTCTTGGGGTTCTTGTTGATCTCTTTGCCGGGCACGCCGGAAATGATGGCCATGCTCGTTTCGCTGTCGAAAAAGATCTCCTTCACGTAATTCGGAAAACTGTAGGCGTCGACGTCGTTTTTCAGCTTGAAGCCCATGTTTTTGACGAACTCCATCGACCGGAAGCCCATCACGGGGCCGGCGGCCGAATCCGTGAAGTGCGTCTGCACGTCCATGATGAAGTATTCGCCCTTGGGCCATTTCTCCTCGGTCGCGGCCGGCTCCAGCGTCTCGGCCGCGTCGACGTCCCAATTGGGCCCGTAGACCATATTTGATGCCAAAAAAGCGGTCGCCATTCCCATTGAAGTCCGCATGAAGTCGCGGCGTGCCATGCCGAGCTTGCGCGATTTCTCCTCGGCCAGCTCGCCGATCAGCGATTCCCACTGCTGTTGTTCTTTTGTCTGCGGTCGGGGAATGAATTCCTCGTTCGAGAGCACCTGAGTCGGGATGGGCGAGTCGACGCCCTTCTGCTGATCACGTTCCCACTTGCGAACCCACATGGCACCAATCTCCTCTCAGGTTTTGCATCGCGCGATTGCTCTCGACCGGCAGAAAGCGGCCGAACCCGTATTTCCTCAATATACCAATCCCGCGAAAAAAGCGTGTCACCGTCGAAACGATCCCGAGACCTAGAATGGGAAAAGACCCCTCCCTTTCGATACCATTCAACGCCATGCAACGGGTCCTGATCATCGGCGGCGGATTCGGCGGTTTGAATGCGGCCAAAGAACTTGGATCCGCGCCCGAGATCGAGGTCACGCTCATCGATCGTCGGAACCATCATCTGTTTCAACCGCTGTTGTACCAGGTGGCGACGGCGGGCCTCAGTCCCGCCGAGATCGCCGCTCCGATCCGGAGCATCCTCTCGAAGCACGCGAATATCCGCGTCTTGCAGGGCGAAGTGACGGCCGTTCATCCGGAGCGAAACGAGGTCGTCGCCGACTTTGGCACGTTCGAGTTCGACTGGCTGATCCTGGCCTGCGGAGCGCAAGACACGTATTTCGGCCACGACGACTGGGAGGAATTCGCTCCGGGCCTCAAGAACCTGGAACAAGCAACGGAGATCCGCCGCCGCATCCTCTTGGCCTTCGAGGAGGCCGAGCGGTCGGACGACCTCGGTTTGCGGAAGTATTACCTGACGTTCGTGATCGTCGGCGGGGGCCCGACGGGAGTCGAGTTGGCCGGCGCGATCGGCGAAATGAGCCGTTACACCCTGGCCCGCGATTTCCGCAAGATCGACTCGAAGCTGGCCCGCGTGATCCTGATCGAGTCGGGAACCCGGATCCTGGGCGCGTTCAGCCCCGAACAGTCGAGCCGTGCCACCCGCGATCTCGAATCCTTGGGGGTCCAAGTCTGGACGAACAGCACGGTCACGCAGGTCGATCGCGAGGGCGTGTTTGTCGGAAAAGAGCACGTACGGGCCGCGACCGTGCTGTGGGCCGCTGGCGTGCGGGCAACCGGTCTCAATCGCACGCTAAACACCGAGCTGGACCGACAAGGTCGGGTCATCGTCGGTCCGGATCTCACCATTCCAGGTCACTCCAACATTTTCGTGATCGGTGACGGAGCGCACGTCGAGGAGGGGGGCAAGCCCCTCCCCGGGCTGGCGGCGGTCGCCATGCAGCAGGGGCGGTACGCGGCACGCACAATCCTGGGCGATTTGGCCGGCCGGTCGCGGGTGCCGTTCCACTACTTGAACAAGGGGCAAATGGCGACGATCGGACGCAGCCGGGCCGTCGCCGAAATGGGCAAGCTCCGCTTAGGGGGCTTTCTGGCGTGGCTCGCCTGGCTCGTCGTCCACATCTACTATCTGACGGGTTTCAAAAACCGCTTCTTTGTCGTGGTCCAGTGGGCCATTTCGTACCTCACGTATCGGCGGGGTGCGAGGCTTATCGTCAGCACAGACTGGCGAATCACGCAGTCCGCACCGAAGGATGATAAGTCTCAGCCCGCTTCGACCACATTGCCGTTCTGAAGAATCCTGCTACCCTCTAGGCCGTGACCGCCGCCGCCGCCCCTACGACCTCGCCTCGCGTCTATCTCAAGGAACGCCGCGCCCTCCCGTTTTTTAGCCGGCATCCGTGGGTTTTCGCCGGCGCCATCGACCGCATCGAGGGAGAGCCGAAGCCCGCAGAGCTCGTTTCCCTGCATGCATCCGATGGCAAGTTCATCGCCTGCGGACTCTATAACCCACACAGCCAAATCCGCGTCCGGCTCTATTCCTGGGAAGAGGGAGAAGTCCTCGACGCCAATTTCTGGTCGCGGCGGCTCGACACGGCGATTACCCTGCGACAGACGCTCTATGGTGAGCCGAATGCCGAGAGCGCCTGCCGGCTGGTTTTCAGCGAAGCCGACGGAATTTCGGGCCTGATTGTCGATCGCTACGGCGAATGGCTGCTCGTGCAGTTCACGTCACTCGCCTTGGCCGATCGGAAGGACGTGATCCTCGATCTGCTGGAAGCCAAACTTCGGCCGCAGGGGATCTGGCTGCGCACGGAAAAAGGGATCCGTGAGACCGAGCACCTGGAAGTGGCTGACGGATTGCGCGCGGGACCGAGCCGCCCCGCCCGTTGTTCGTGTCCGAAAACGGCGTCCGCTACGGCGTCGACGTCGTGCAGGGTCACAAGACCGGCTTTTACCTCGATCAGCGTGACAATCGGGCCGCCGTCGCCCGCTATGTCGCGGGAAAACGCGTCCTCGATGTCTTTTGTTACACGGGGGGCTTCGGCCTTACGGCACTCAAGGTCGGCAAGGCGAGCGAGGTTCACGCGGTCGACGTCTCCGAGGCGGCCCTCGGCCTGGCGAAAGCCAACGCGGAACTCAACCAGGTTTCGTGTGCCATCCGGTTCGAAAAATCAGACGCCTTCGAGGCCCTTGAGCGTTTGGCGGCGGACGGCGAATCATTCGATACGGTGATCCTCGACCCGCCCAAGCTGACGCGGCACCGGGCCGGTCTGGCCAAGGCACTTCGCGGTTATCACAGCCTGAACCAGTTGGCCTTGGGCGTCCTCGCTCCCGGCGGCATCCTGGTGAGCTGCAGTTGCTCCGGCCTGATCGGCCGCGACGATTTTGTCGCGATGCTCGGATCTCGTTTCCCAGAGAAGCGGCCGGCCAATTCAGATTCTCGAATCGCGGGGCCAGGCCGCCGATCATCCCACGTCGGTCCATTGCCTGGAGACCGCGTACCTCAAGTGCTACATCTGCCGAGCCGCGTGAATGAAGGGTAGGGGATGAGAGGGCGCGGCGTCAGGGCTAAAAGGGCCAAAGCTAATGCGGACGAACCGTCGGAGAAGCCGCCGGTCCCCGTGCGCACGGCAGAGCGGATCCTGATCGAAGCCCTGGGTGACATGCCGACCGGGTCGCTCTTGTGCACCTCGCTGGGCCGCGGACAGTTCGCCGCGGCCGCTGCCCAAAATCGTCCCGCGAGTGCCACGTGTTGCTGGTTCCTGGATCTCTATGCCCGAGATCAGGCAGAAAACCTGCATGCCGAGCACCCGGCCAACTTGCGGTTTGAGTGCGCGGCCGATTTTCCCGAGGGAGAGGTCGACCTGTTCGTCCTTCCCGTCGGGGCCAGCGGCGATTCGGAACTCGTTCGCGACTTGCTTCAGTCGGGGCACGTGCGGCTGAAAATCGGCGGGTCGATGTTCGTCGCCACCGACAATCGGAGCGATTCGTGGCTGCACGACGAGCTGCGAAAGCTGTTCGCAAAAGTCACACGGCGGCCACTAAAGCACGGGACGTTGTTCAGCGCGACCAAGACCGAGCCGCTGCGGAAACTGAAAAACTACGAATGCCAGTTTCCCTTTCGCGATGAGGGGCGGCTGATCCAGGCAATCAGCCGCGCCGGCGTCTTCAGTCACCGCCGGGTCGACGGCGGCGCCCGGGCGCTGCTCAAGTCAGCCATAATCCGTCCGGGAGACCGCGTCTTGGAACTGGGCTGTGGATCGGGGATCGTCTCGCTGGCCGCGGCACTTCGGGCCGAGGGCGTGGCGGTGCATGCGATCGATTCGAATGCCCGGGCGGTCGAGTGCACCCAGCGCGGAGCCGGGCTCAACGGGATTTCCAATCTGAGCGTGGAATTAAGCACGGCAGAACAGGACAAAAAAGGCCAGCCTGCTGACGGTATCGCCGGCGGTGCCTTTGATCTAGCCCTCGCCAATCCACCGTACTATTCCAATTTCCGCATCGCCGGGATTTTTGCCCGCCGCGCCGCCCAAGCCCTCAAGGCGGGGGGGACTGCTCTGTTCGTCACTAAGAAAACCGAGTGGTACGAGGAGCATCTCACCGCGCTGTTCGCGGCGGTCTCTGTCGAGGCGGTCGGAAACTATCACGTCGTCCGCTGCCAGAAACAGGCAAACGGCTGAGCCAAAGCCCGAATTATTTGTGCTCGCGTTCCTGCCGCTGCTTCCGGATCAGGCCGGTCACCTTTTTGTCGAGCTGCGTCAGCCCCGTGTTCGGCTGAATTTCGTACGTCCCGACCTTGTATTCGACCACCTTTCCCGACGGGTCGATCAACACCCACAGCGGCAATTTGGCTCCGACTCGTTCGGGATCCCCGAATTTCTCCAAGAGCGCCTCCGCCGTCGATCGTGACGGGATAGCTCAGATTCATAAAGCTTTGAAGCTTCTTGATCGACCGCAGGACGGTCGGTGCCAGCGATTTGTCGGCCAGCCGGCGGTCAACGGCCACGCCGTAAACCTTGACGCCCAGCTTGTGCCGTCGTTGATAGAGGAAGTCAAGAAAGCCAATCTGGCCATACGGCTCAGGCGGAAACGGATCTCCCTCGTACGACCAGAAGTGCAGCACCACGATCTTGCCGGCGTACTCCGCGGCGGGAACCTCTTCACCGTCGAGCGAGTTCAATTGGATCTGCGGCGCCTGCTTTCCCAAAAAGCGTTTGGCGAGGCTTTCGACGTCCCCCGAGCGGCGGGATTGTGAGTTGACGTCCCGCTCGATGGCCGCGACGAGCTGCTCGAACGGCGTCCCCTCCGCCTGTTGTTCCAGCGACTTGAGGGCAGTGGAGGCCGCATTGAGCTGGGCCTCGGTCAGCTCGGGCGACTTCTCATCGTCGGCCCGCTTCAGGTCCTGCTGCAAGCGGAGCAGGTCGGAGACGGGACGGACGATTTTTTTACGCGATTCCTCGGAAATCGGACCGGCCGAGTCGAGGACCGTCCGCAACAGGTAATTCTCCCCCCGGCCCAGGACAATCCGCCGTTCGGCCTTCACCAGGATGCCGCTCTGTTTGTCGATCCAATCCGACTCCTGCGGGCCGAAGTTATTCGTCACATCGACCCGCCAGCAGTCGTGCGAACCGACCTTGCGGCTGGCGGCGACGTGGTATTTCCACGGGGCCACGTCACGCTGGTTCACGAACTCCGACTCGCGGGGAGCTTCCCAGCGGGCGTCATTTTCCACGCGATTGGCGTACTCAAAAAAAGGGAACGGAAGGAACAGAACGTATTGCGTCCCCTCATGCTCGTGCAGCAGCCGCATGCGGACCTTCGATGGATGCCCCTTGGCGTCGGTCGTCACCCGTCCAAACCGCGCCGGCCAAGGCCAGCCCCCGCCGCCATGCTCGTCGACGACAAAGGTCACCTCCCGGCCGCCGTCGGCAAGGGGCGTCGCCAGGCAGTACAGGTCAAACCGTTTGGCCGGCTCCGCGGTCGAATCCCCGTCGCGGGAGGTCTTGGCCAGCGAGCCGTGGTAACGCAATTCAAGAGTCGCATGGTCCGCGGGGGCGGCTCCCAACAGGCCGACGAGCAACAGTGCGGGGACGGTGGTTGCAATCAACGGAATTCTCCGGTTGGGTCGAAACCTTGCCAGGGGATCAGTATCTTCACAGACGCCGGCCCGGGCGGCAAGCAGCCCGATCAGCCGGCCCCGGACGCCGCGCAAGCCACATTCCCGGCCTTTGTTCGCGCTGGTAAGATAATGGCCTCCGTCAGGTTAGCGTGTCGTTGTTCGGTCTGACTTTGGGGAGTCGAAAACCGCATGCGCATCGGTGAAATCTACCGCCAGGGCCGGTGCGGCGTGTCGATTGAAATATTTCCACCGAAAACCCCGGACGGCGACGAAGGTCTGCTCCGCACGCTGGGCCGGCTGGCTCCGTATCGGCCCGCTTTTATCTCCTGCACCTACGGTGCGGGGGGAACGACCCGCACCCGCACCATCGACTGGTGCGTCGAAATTCAGAAGCGGTTCGGCCTGACGGCGACGGCGCATTTCACCTGCGTCGAGGTGACCCGCGAGGAGATGGAAGCCTGGCTTGATCAGGCCACGCAGAGCGGCATCGGCAACATCATGGCCCTCCGCGGCGACCCGCCCGCTGGCAGCAAAACCTTCGAGCCGGCCCCCTGCGGTTTTCGTTATGCGGAAGAGCTCGTCGGTTTCCTTCGTCAGCGGCACCCGGAAATCGGCATCGGTGTGGCCGGCTATCCCGAAAAGCACCAGGAAGCACCCGATCCTCAGGCCGACCTCGAGCATCTCAAACAGAAGGTCGAGGCCGGGGCCGACGCCGTTTTCACCCAACTGTTTTACGAGAACAGGAGCTTTTTCGACTTCCAGGACCGTTACCGGAAGCTCGGCATCCAGGTTCCGCTGATTCCGGGCATCATGCCGATCACAGAATTTGCCCGCATCCAGAGGATCACGTCCCTCTGCGGCGCGAAGATGCCGGTCGACCTGGCCGCCCGGCTGGAAGCCGTCCGCGATGACACGCAGGCCCAGTTCGAGATCGGTGTCGAGCACGCCGTCAACCAGTGTCGCGAGCTGGTCGAGGCCGGCGTGCCGGGAATCCACTTTTACGTGCTCAACCGGTCGAAAGCCTGCGAGATCATCCTCGACGCGTTGGGCCTGGCACCGGCCCGAGTTTGAGCCCGCGTGCCCCCCGTTTCCTGCCACATTGGCAGTGGCGCGGTAAATTTTCTGGTTTTTCTGCGGCTTAAAAAAAGGGCCCTCGCCCGGCCATCACCACAGAAAAATCACACCTGGCAGCTTGCCAATTTGGCAGGTGCCGTCGGCACAACCGTCCTGCGAGCCACGGGCGGTCTCTTTTACAGCTCCTGTAAAATTACCCCAAACTGACCGTGATCGAACGGCCTAATCCCTACATAATTACCTAAGTGACAGTTGATCCCGCTTGCCGAGCGGGGCACGGACCGAAGCGGCTCGGTGCGATTCGGCCCGCGTAAGTCGGTCCTATACTTAGACCCGGGAGGGAAAACGATTCTCGAATGTCTGTTCTGACACCGCCATCCGTCCGCACGCAGCTTGAGCAGCTCTTGCGTACGCGGATCCTGATTCTCGACGGGGCCATGGGGACCATGATCCAGGCCCATGCGCTCGAGGAGCCCGATTTCCGCGGGCAGCTCTTTGCCAATCACCCGAAGGACCTCAAAGGCTGCAACGACCTGTTGAGCCTGACCCGCCCCGACATCATCGAAGACATTCACCGGCAATACTTTGCAGCCGGTGCCGACATCGTCGAGACGAACACCTTCAATTCGCAGTCGATCTCGCTTGCCGAATACGGCCTCGAGGGAGAGGTCTACGCGATCAATCGGGCGTCGGCCGAATTGGCCAAACGAGCCGCCGAGGACTTCACCGCCCGCGAACCGGAAAAGCCCCGCTTCGTCGCCGGCAGCATCGGCCCCACCAGCCGCACCGCCTCGCTCTCGCCCGACGTGAACAACCCGGGCTTCCGCGCGATCACGTTCGATGAGCTGGCCGCCGCCTACCGCGAGCAAGTCGAGGCGCTTTACGACGGAGGCGTCGACCTCCTGATGCCCGAAACGACCTTCGACACGCTCAACCTCAAGGCGTGCCTGTTCGCCATCTCGCAGTTCTTCGACGAGCGGGGGATCGAGTTGCCGGTGATGATCTCGGCCACAATCACCGACGCCAGCGGCCGCACCCTCTCCGGCCAGACGGTCGAGGCCTTTTGGAACTCGGTGGCGCATTTCCCCGCACTGAGCGTGGGTCTCAATTGCGCCTTGGGCCCCGACCGCATGCGGCCCTACGTCGAGGAACTTTCGCGGATCGCGCCCTGCTTCGTGAGCTGCCATCCAAACGCCGGCCTGCCCAACGAATTCGGCGGCTACGACGAAACGCCCGAGCACATGCGGCAGTTGCTGCGTGAGTTTGCCGAGAACGGTTGGCTCAACATCGTCGGCGGCTGCTGCGGCACCACGCCCAAGCACATCCGCGCCATCGCCGACGCCATGGAAGACGTCGCCCCGCGTCCGCGTCCGATGATTCCCGGCTACTCCCGTTTGAGCGGCCTGGAACCGCTCACCCTCCGCCCCGAGGGAAATTTCATCATCGTGGGCGAGCGGACGAACGTCACCGGCTCGAAAAAATTCGCCCGCCTCGTCCGCAGCGGCGATTACGAAGCGGCTCTCGAGGTCGCCCGCGACCAGGTCGCCAACGGCGCCAACGTGCTCGACGTCAACATGGACGAGGCGCTCCTCGATGGCGAAAAGGCGATGTCGACTTTCCTGCACCTGATCGCGGCCGAGCCCGAGATCGCCCGCGTCCCCCTGATGATTGACAGCTCGAAGTGGTCGGTGATCGAGGCGGGCCTCAAGTGCGTGCAAGGGAAGAGCATCGTCAACTCGATCAGCCTGAAGGAAGGGGAAGCCGAATTCCTGCGGCAAGCGCGGCTCGTCCGCCGTTACGGAGCAGCCGCCATCGTGATGGCCTTCGATGAAGAGGGGCAGGCCGTCACGGCCGACCGCAAGACGGCGATCGCCAAACGGGCCTTCCGCCTGTTGACCGAAGAGATCGGCTTTGCACCGGAAGACGTGATTTTCGACGCCAACATCCTCACCGTCGGCACGGGGATCGAAGAGCACGCCAACTACGCCGTCGAATTCATCGAAGGCGTGCGGCAAATCAAAAAAGCCTGCCCCGGCGCGAAGACCTCCGGCGGCGTGAGCAACGTGTCGTTTTCCTTCCGCGGGAACGAGACGGTCCGCGAGGCGATGAACGCGGCCTTCTTGTACCACGCCATCCAGGCCGGCCTCGACATGGGGATCGTCAACGCCGGCCAGATCGCCGTCTACGAAGAAATCGACAAAAAGCTGCTCCAGCACGTCGAAGACGTCCTCTTCAACCGCCGCCCCGATGCCACCGAACGGCTCGTCACCTTTGCCGAGACGGTCGCGGCCAAGACCAAGACGGTCGAAAAGGACGAAGCCTGGCGGGCCGGCACCGTCGAACAGCGGCTCTCGCACGCCCTCGTCAACGGCATCGTCGACCACATCGAAGACGACACCGAGGAGGCCCGCCAAAAGCTCGGCCGGCCCCTCAAGGTGATCCAGGGTCCGCTGATGGACGGCATGGGCGTCGTCGGCGAGCTCTTCGGCGCCGGCAAAATGTTCTTGCCGCAGGTCGTCAAAAGCGCCCGCGTGATGAAAAAAGCGGTCGCCTACCTCACCCCCTTTATGGAGGCCGAAAAAGAGGGCTCCGACGGTCCGCGGCATCGCGGCACGATCGTGATGGCGACTGTGAAAGGTGACGTGCACGACATCGGCAAGAACATCGTCGGCGTCGTCATGCGGTGCAACAACTTCGAGGTGATCGACCTGGGCGTGATGGTGCCGGCCGACAAGATCCTCGACACGGCCATCGAAAAGAAGGCCGACGCGGTCGGCTTGAGCGGCCTGATCACGCCGTCGCTCGAAGAGATGGTCCACGTCGCCCGCGAAATGCAGCGGCGCGGAATGAAGATGCCGCTCCTGATCGGCGGCGCCACGACGAGTGCCAAGCACACGGCAGTCAAGATCGCACCCGCGTATGCCGAGCCGGTCGTCCATTCGATCGACGCCTCGGTCTCGGTGCCGGTGGTCGAAAACCTGTTGGACGCGGAGAAGAAGCCCGAGTTCGTCCGCAAAAACCACGAGGCGCAGGAGCGCGACCGCAAGTCGTTCGCCGACCGGCAGGAGCGCGCGCTCGTGCCGTACGCCGACGCGCTGGCCCGCCGCTTCAAGACGGATTGGTCGACCGTGCGGATCGACAGGCCCGCCTTCGTCGGCCTTCGCGTGATTGATCCGCAACCACTCGAGGAACTCGTGCCTTACATCGACTGGTCGCCGTTTTTCCAGACGTGGGAGTTGCGGGGGAAATATCCGCAAATCTTCGACGATCCAGTGGTCGGTCCGGAGGCGCGCCGGGTCTACGACGAGGCCCGCCGGCTCCTGGACCAGATCGTGGTCGAGAAAAAGCTCACTGCCAAGGGCGTCTACGGTTTCTGGCCGGCCAACTCCGACGGCGATGACGTGATCCTCTACACCGACGAGAGTCGCAAAAGCGAAACCGCCCGCTTCCCCATGCTCCGTCAGCAATGGGAGCGGAAGGGGCAGGCCGAATTCCGATCATTGGCCGACTACGTCGCACCGCGCGACAGTGGCCGGACCGATTACGTCGGCGCTTTCGCCGTCACCGCCGGCTTGGGCTGCGACGAATTGGCCGCCCACTTCGAACGGCAGAACGACGACTACTCGGCCATCATGGCCAAAGCGCTCGCCGACCGTCTGGCGGAGGCGTTCGCCGAATTCCTCCATCGCCGCGCCCGCCTCGATTGGGGCTACGGACAAGAGGAACAACTCGCGCCCGAGGATCTGATCGCCGAAACCTACCGCGGCATCCGCCCGGCCTTCGGCTACCCGGCCTGCCCCGACCACACGGAAAAACGCACGCTCTTCGACCTCTTGCAGGCCGAAAAAGCCACGGGCATCGGCCTCACCGAATCCTTCGCCATGTGGCCGGCCGCCGCAGTCAGCGGCCTCTACTTCGCACATCCGGAATCGCGCTACTTCTCCGTCGACCGCATCACCCGCGACCAGGTCGAAAACTACGCCGCGCGTAAAAAGATGCCGATCCCCGAAATCGAACGCTGGCTCGCGCCGAATTTGGGGTATGAGCCGAAATAAGTCAGCAGAACTGATCCGCCGATTGAGGTTTTACGAGTTTGGCTCGGACCAACGTTTAGACGGCCCCTCCCCCCCGACCCCTCTCCCGAAGGGAGAGGGGAGAAAGATTCCTCGCCCCTTGGGAGAGGGTGGCCGAAGGCCGGGTGAGGGGCTTCGAGCCAGGTTAGATCGTCATTTCTCAGAGTCACCGGCGACGATACGCGCGGCTTCTCGCATGGAGAACTTGCGGAAGGCTTGCTGCTCAGGCTCCGACTGCAGCAAATTCATCAGCTGCTGAACGAGTTCCTCGCTGACAGGGTAAAGGCGGCCTGCGCCTTCAGTCTCGATGGCAACCGGATGGCCGGCTTTGGCGGCTTCGATTTGTTTGGCAGTCAGATCCATGACTTCTCTTGCGGTTTGCCACTGGTGCACTTACAGGCACGTTGGAAGCGGCCGACGAATCGTACCATGCCTTCCGGCACTTTTTCGGTTCGATACAATTAAATGTGCACCTGCTTGCCGCGCCGGTGGCAAGAGGACCGCCGCCTCTTTCGGGAGTCAGAACAAGGCAATGAGCGAATCCGCTGCAACGATCGACCAGGATGTCATCGTCCGACCCCAGGCGAAGTCGAAGCGCCGCGAAAAGGAAAAAGACAAATCGCGGCCCAAGACGCAGCCGCCGTACGCGGTGATCGTCGAGAACGACGACTTCCACACGTTCAACTACGTGACCGAGGTCCTGCAGAAAGTTTTTGGCTACGACCTGCAAAAAGCCGCGTTGCTCACGGTGGAAGTCGACGCCGCCGGCCAGGCCATCGTGTGGAGCGGCACGCTCGAAGTGGCCGAACTCAAACGCGATCAGATCCGGGGCTATGGCCCCGACGTCTACGCGATGAAACCGGTCACGTTTCCGCTCGGCGTGCGGGTTGAAAAGCTGCCGGGGTGATAGGCGGGTGCGGCCTCCGCGGCTTCGGGAGCACGCTGCAATGATGCGTGGCAATTGATGCGAATCCAACGTCCACGGCCCTACTTAACAGCTCTATTTCTACTCCTGGTCGGCCCGGCAGCGACGGCCGCGGAAAACCTCTCCGAGCCCGAAAGCATTCGCAGGCTTGACCAGCGTGGTTGGACGTTCGAGCGCGACGATTCCCTTCCCGGACGGCCGGTCGTCGCGGTCTTGAGGAAGTCCGATCTCGAGATCGAGCGCCATCACAACGCGCCTGAGCTGTTGCCGTTCCGCGACGAAGACCTGCGTTTGCTCAAGGGGTTCGTGGGCCTGAGACGGCTCGATCTCACGGCCAGCAAGATCACCGATGAGGGTCTCAAGCAACTTGCGGATTTCAAGGATCTTCGGGAGCTCAACCTGCAGTTGACCGGCATCGCGGGATTCGGATTGAAGCATCTCGGAGGGCTGCCTCGGTTGTCACGGCTCGACCTTTCATTCACTCATTTCCCCGATGCCGGATTCAGAGAGCTCGGCGGGCTCGAACATCTGACGGATCTCAATCTCAGCTGTGGCGACACGACGGATGCCACTTTGGCGGCGCTCGCTCCGCTGAAAAATCTGGAGCGGCTCAACCTGGATATCACGCGGGTCAACGGAACGGGCTTCCGAGCGCTTGGCGGACTCACGAAGTTGGCCTCGTTAAGTCTCGGCGCGACACGCATCACGGACAGCACTTTGAAGGAGATCTCTCGTTTCAGGCATCTCGTGCGGCTCGATCTTGGGGAAACTTCGATTACCGACAAGGGACTTGCGTCACTGCGACCGCTTGCCGAGTTGCAAGAACTCAATGTGAGAATCGAGCGGATTACGGACAACGGCGTCCACCAGCTCGCGCAAATGCCGAGCCTGGTCAAACTGAACCTCACGGGCGCGCGAGTGACCGATTCGGGCGTCGCTCAATTGGCGAAGTTGCCGCATCTGGCGTCCTTGGATCTTCTCAACACCGAGCTCACGAACGCGGGCGCACGTACGCTGGGGAACATGAAACAATTAGTCCGCCTGGAGCTTGGCGGCACGCTAATCACGAATCCCGGCGTCGAGCAACTCGGTGCGCTCGCGGAGTTGACCGAGTTGGGACTGGCTGGGACGTACGTGACGGACCTGCGAAGCTTGGGGCCGCTGAGAAAGCTGAGACGGCTTAACCTGAATTCATCTTGAGTTTCCGACGCCGGTCTTTCCGAACTCGCCCGTCACAGCGAACTCACCAAGCTTCACCTGGGTCGCACCAAAATCACAAACGCGGCGCTCAAGGAGGTCGGCAAACTCACGAAGCTCACCGACTTGGACCTGTCCGGTACTTCGATCACGGACGAAGGACTGCGCGCACTCGGCGGCCTGGAAGTGCTCACGGAACTCAACATCAGCGGAACCAAAGTCACCGGGTCCGGGTTCACGGCGCTGGTCAAGCTTCAGCGACTCAGGGTGCTTTTGACCGTATCCTGTCCGTTCGTCGATGCGAACGTGAAAGAGATCGGCCGCCTCAAGGGACTGTGGGAGGTCCAGCTCCCCGTTCGCACGGTCTCGGAAAAAACCGCCCAGGAATTGCAAGCCCTGCTGCCGGAGACCATCGTTCTCAGGAATTGATCTCGGCGCAGTCGTCCGTCGTCTCGTTTCCCCCAGGATGCCCATCGAAAGGTGGCCGGGTGACAACATGAACATCGAGACTTTGCGTCATTTCCTGTTGTTGTGCACGGTAATCAACTACGGGGTGCTGCTGCTCTGGGCCGCGCTCAGCCTGGTTGGCTTCGGCGGGATGCAGCGGATCTGTCTTCGCTGGTACGGGGTCTCCGCCGAACACTTCTACGCGATTAATTTCGCCGGAATCACCTTCTACAAGGTCTGCATCCTCCTCTTCAACCTCGTGCCGCTAATTGCGAGTTACCTGGCTGTTTGAGCTTTGTAGGGTGGGACAAGCGAGGCTTGGCGATGCCGGCCCACCATTTTGAGCGACGATCACGCAAACGGGATTGGTGGGCCGTCGGCCGAAACGGCCTAGTCCCGCCCTACGCACTTGACGACTCCCCGGCTGCGAGTAGAATCGGTACATCGTGTTGCGAGGTAGCTGTGGACAAGGCTTGGGCCAGTCAGTTGAAGAAGGGGCTGGTCGAGCTGAGTGTGCTGGCCGGGCTGCGGGAGAGTGAAGCGTACGGTTATGAGCTCTTGCAGCGGCTGGGACGCGATCCGCTGCTCGCGACGACCGAATCAACCCTGTACCCGATCCTGTCGCGATTGGCCGACGAAAAACTGGTGGCCGTGCGGCAGGCCCCTTCGCCGAGCGGGCCTCCGCGGCGGTATTACCGCCTGACCGCGCAGGGTCGGGAACATTTGCGACAACTCCGTCAATATTGGAACGAACTCAGTTCCGCCGTCGACACGCTGCTGGCCAACGGCGCCCCGGAGAAACGTGATGAGTGACACTCTGTCGCCGGAAGTGCGGGCTCACGTGGATGCGCATCTGGATGCGGTCGAAAGCCAATTGCGAACCGCCGGTGCCGACCGGACCCAGCGGCGTGGAGTTGTCGACGATCTCGAGACGCAGATTCTCGACATGCTGGCCGCCCAGAAGAAGGAGTCGCCGGGGCTGGCCGATGTCGACGCGGTTCTGGCGCGGCTCGACCCGCCGAGCGCTATTCCGACAAACAGACCTGGCCGACTGAGCCGCACGCGGCGTCCGAGGCAGCGAGGGGCGGGGAACCCCGACTTTGTCGCGAGGCCGTCCGAGGAGCCTGGTGCCTGGTGGCGAGCTTTTTCGGCCTGATCCTGGCGGGTCTGATGTTGACACCGGGCTCCTACTACGGAGCGCCGCCCCCGCCTCCCCCTTTTTGGTATCAACTGCTGATGCGGGGACTGCTGGTCGCGGCCGCGGTAGCAGGAATCGTCGGGCCTGTTTTGGGAACGGGCCTTGGCTGGGTGGCGGTCGAGCGGATTCGAGAATCGAACGGCCGGCTCTATGGAACGGCGTTGGCGGTGATCGAAGCCCTGCTCTTTCCGCTGATTCTGATTTGGCTCGGGACGTACGCGTTTGAATACTGGGTGCAATTCACGATCTTCGGCCACCGCGCCGTGATGGAGCTGACGGTCCTCGAAAGGGAAAAGTTGGTGGCGTATCGACTGGTCTGGATCGTGTGCGCCGTCGTGCTGAGTGCGGGCCTGGCGTGGATCTTGCGGTCGTCAACCCGGCCGAAGCTCGGTGGCGGGAGTCGGGCGGCGACTCAAACCCGGCCAGCTTCGGTTTTGGCTTCGTCGAACGGGTGATGGACTTGCCGACGAGCGACGAGTCTCGCGGGGCGCCCGCTGACTTCGTGTGCGGCTCTTCGTGTGTAAGGGGGACGTGTCGTAGAATGAGCGGCGATGACGAAACGGGCGAACTATTTCGCGCACGCGACCGCAGCCGAGCGCTATGCGCGCGGCGCCCCAATCTGCATCCCCCCATCGTGCGGCGGATTTGCGAGGTGACCGGTCGGTCGCGATTTACCTCCGTGTTGGATATCGGCTGCGGGACTGGACTGTCGACCCGCGCACTCACGGCGGTCGCTGATCGGGTGATCGGGATCGACAGCTCGCCGGAGATGCTCGCGCAGGCCACGGGTGGCCCCGGGATCGTCTATCAGCAGGCGCGGGCTGAGTCGCTGCCGTTTGCCGACCGGTCGTTTGATCTGCTGAATGTCGGGCTGGCCTTTCACTGGTTCGCGCCGGAGGCGTTTTTGAGCGAAGCCCGCCGGGTCCTGCGGGACGACGGTTGGCTGGTGATCTACAACAGCGGTTTTCTCGGCCAACTGCATGGAGAGGACGACTTTGCGGAATGGCATCGCAGCGTGTACCTGGCCCGCTATCCGACGCCGCCCCGATCGCGAACGAGCGTGACCGACGATTTTGTCCGGCCCTTCGGTTTCACACTGGTCAAAAAGGAGACGCATGACCAGGAGACTCCCATGTCGCGCGACCAGTTCGTCAACTATCTCCTGACGCAGAGCAACGTGATCGCCGTCGTCGAACAGGGCTCGGAGCGGCTGGAGGACGTGGCCGAGTTTCTCTCAGAGGGCGTCGCGCCCTTTTTTGGAGACCAGAAACGACTGCTCAAATGGCAGTCCCACATCGATTTTCTCCGCGCGGGCGTCTGATCCGATTGCCGTCTCTTTGCCTCCTTCCCGATCTCCGCTTGGGAATTCGGCTGGCTCTTCCGTCGGCGGCTCAGCTGTCGGCCCGCTGTTGCAGCGTGCAGTTCGCGTGGTCGATACAGAGTCCCGGCGCGCCCCGTTCCAAGGCCGCCCGAAAATCGGCCGGGAGCGGCGACTTCGTCAGCGTGGCGGCATCGACCAGGACGTAGACCGTTTCCCCGTTGGCAATGATGGCGTCATTCCCCGCAATCCGAAATGCGGTGGCGATCACGAACGACGTCGTGCCGAGCTGCTTCGCCCAAACCGAGACTTCGACCGCCTGGTCGAAGCGGGCCGGTCCCTTCCATTCCACCGTCTGTTTGACGACTTGGTAGTCGAGCGGCCCTTTGACGAGCGATTCGCCAAAGCCGAGTGCCCGCATGAACTCGAAAACGGCCAGGTCGATGTACAGCGCGAAATTTCCGTTGAAGGCGACCTTTTGCGGATCGCATTCGCAGAAGCGCACGCGGAGACGGTAAACGAATGGATTAGCCATGGATTCGCGTCCGGGTGAGAAACCGTTCGAACTCGGGCGGAAGGGGCGACTCGAAACGGAGCCATTTGTGCGACCGGGGATGTTCGAAACCGAGCAGCGCCGCGTGCAGCGCCAGCCGCTTGGCGGTCCACGCGGGAAGGTGCGCGAGATCGGGCCGGTACCGCTCGTCCCCGAGTACGGGGTGGCCCGCCTCCGCAAAATGGACGCGAATCTGGTTGCGTTTTCCCGTCTCCAGAGTCGCCGCGATCCAGGTCGCGCCCTGCAGCCGCTGCTGGACGCGGAAATGCGTCACGGCTCGCTCGCCCTCTTGGTTCCCCCCCTTCTGCCCCGGTCCGAGTGAGTAACGCTGCAGGCTTTTGGTAGTCGCCAGTCGGCTCGTAAATGTGCCGTGTTCCCGTTCCAGCGTGCCGGCCACCAGGACGGCGTATTCCCGCTCGGCCTTGCGGACGCGGAACTGGTCTCGCAGCTCACTCGCGATCCGGGGATTCTTGGCGAAGACCAAAAGTCCGGACGTTCCCCGATCGAGCCGATGCACAACGACGGGCCGTCCGCGATGTCCACGGCGATTGAGGTAACGGCCAATCGCATCGAAGAGCGTATTCGTCTCGCCGCGGTCGGTGGGCACGGTCAACAGAGCGGCCGACTTATCGACGACCAGCAGCTGCTCATCCTCGAAGACGAGACGAAACGCCGTGTTTTCGCGCTGTTTGGGTTTCTCGTGATAGCGCATTTTCGGATCGTGGCGGACGGCGACCGTATCGCCCGGTTTCACCCGGATTCCCGCCTCGGTGCGGATTTCGTTGTTCAAGCGGACGCAGCCGTGGTCAAACAGGCCGCGGACATCGGCCCGGGCGCGACCGGTGAGTTCCTGCACGACGCGGTCGATCCGCATCGGGCTGTCACCCTCTACTTTGCGATGCGATTCCACCAGGGCCATGGTCGTTGAGCGATGCCTTTGTCCGATTTGGTCCAGCCGCCATTAGCCTTTGAGCTTCAACATCCGCTCGGCGTTCGCGCGGCAGATTTTCCGCTCGACGTCGGCGGGAAGCTTCAGGGATTTGAGGACCGCGAATTGAGGAACGGGCTGTCCGGGCTCGAGATAATCCGTGCCGAACAGAATCCGGTCTTGGCGACGGATCAGAAACTGACGGCCGAAGACGGGATCGCGGCTCAGGGCTCCCGCGCCGGAGCCGGCCGAGAGGTCGCCATAGATATTGGGATACGTGTCCATCAGCCGGTCGATCGCTCCGCCCGGCTTGACCGGCCGTTTGGGATAGCGATTGAAGTCGGCGGCTTGAGCGTCTCCGGAGATCGACGCCCACCAACCGGGACCGTGGCCGATAAATGTGAGCTTGGGAAACGTCGCCAGCGCGTGAGCCAGTCGCGGGAGCCCCGGTTTGTCCTTGCCGCGGATCGAATCCATGTGGAACAGCAGCGGAATGCCGATGTTCTCGCACACCTCATACATCTGCATCATTAGCGGATCGTCAAAGTCGAGGCCGACCTTGTGTTCGCCGAATCCCTTGGCCCCCTGATCGACGTATCGGCGGATGATGCTCTCGAAACCGCGCACGCCCCCCACGACCGACGTTCGCGGATCGATTGAGCAAAAGGGAATGAGTCGTTGCGGAAACTCCTTGGCGGCCGCGAGCGCTCCTTCGGTGAGGCAGAGAAAGCTCGACGATTCGGGAGAGGTCAACGGCAGCACGACCGCCTGTTCGATGTCGTGCTCGTCCATCCAGCGAACGAGCCCCGAGGGGGTGAGTTCCTTGTGGCCGTTCCAGACGGTGCCGACGTGCGTGTGCATGTCGATGTATTTCGAGGCACGCCGAGCGGCCGGCGCGGCGGAACACGCGCCCGGTAAGACGGACCGCGCGGCGGCCAGTCCCATCGTGACGAGGGCCGATTGCCCGAACTGCCTGCGCGTCAACATGGCCGTCCCTCTTTCACTCTTCTCGAGGACCGGTCCGCTGCGGCGATTCCTCGAGCACGCTGGAACGCCGATAGGGCGGGGGAATATCCGGAAGATTGCGGTGCGCGATCAGCTCGGCGACGATGCTCACCGCGATTTCCGGCACGGTTTGCGAGCCGATTTCGAGTCCCAAAGGGGCGTGCACGCGCGTGAGGCACTCGGAGGGCATCCCGTCTCGCAGCAGGTCGTCGAAAATCAGCCGGATTTTCCGGCGGCTGCCGATCATGCCGATAAACCGCGTCGGCCTCTTGGCCAGGAGAGAGAGGGCCTCTTCGTCGTGATGGTGCCCGCGCGTCACAATGATGCAGAATGTGTTCTCGTCGACGGCGAGGTCCCGCAGCATTTCTTCGAGCGGACCGAGCAAAAGGCGTTTGGCGAAAGGAAACCGCTCGGCGTTGCAGTATTGTTCGCGGTCATCGACGACCCAAATCTCGAAATCGGATTCGGTGGCCAACTCGGCCACCTTCTGACCGACGTGGCCGGCACCGACGATCACGAGACGGGAGCGGTGCAGCCGCGGCAGATACGAAACGCCCGCGGAGACATAGGCCCTCGGACGCTGGGAGAGGGGCTTGACGTTCGACAATAAGCTGGCCGGGAGGAGGTCGCTGCCGCGATGGGCCACGATTTCTCCCGATGCATCCACCAGCCATCGATCCGCCGGTGCGGCTCCCGAGGGTACGGCATCGAGGACGACCGCCTCGGTGAAACCCTTCCCCTCGTTGACGCGTGTCGCAAGGGCGTCGTAGTAACCGACGTCATCGCCCGGCCGGACGGGATCGACCAGCATTTTCATCCGGCCGCCGCAGATCAGTCCGTCGTCCCAACCATAATTGTCGTCGAGGTGAAACGTGACGATCTCGGGCCGCCCCTCGTCGAGCAGAAACAACGAGCGGCGTTTCACCTCCGCCTCGACGCAGCCGCCCCCCAAGGTCCCTGTTTGCGACCCGTCGGGGAAGACGAGCATGGTCGCGCCGGGCTTTTGGGGCGTCGATCCGCGGGTTTCAACCAGGGCGGTGTAGGCAACCGGCTGGCGGCTGCGAATCGCGGCTTCGAGGTCTTGCAAGACGTCGCGCATCGGGAATTACATCAACCCTGGATGACCACCTTCATTTGACGGGAGGAACCGTGCCGCCACCGGTGGTTGATCCGCTTTCCGCCGTCGTGCTCGCCGGCTTTTTCTTTTTGTCCTTCTTGGACTTTTTGGCGGCGTCCTTCGGCGGCGCATTATCGCCCTTCGGAGGCGCCGAGGCCTGCTGCGATGTGGTGCTAGCCGACTGGTCGCTGCACCCGACACCGATCACGGGAACGACGGCGATCGCGGCGATCGCGACCAGGGACAAGAATTTGCGCACGCACCTCATCTGCACGATCCTTTTCATCAACAGACGTTAGACGTTTCTGGAATTATCGATTAACAAAGGAGCCGAGTCTATTTAACGGGTCCGTGGACGGTTGTGCAACCAACCGGCAAACCGATGAAAAAACGCGTGCTGATTGCCGGACTGTTCCATGAAACGCACACGTTTCTCGAGACGCCGACGTCGCTCGACGGGTTTTCCATTCGCACGGGAGAGGAGATCCTTGACGCCACCGGCGACGGCTCGCCGCTTGCCGGTGCTCTCGAGGTCGCTTGCTCCTGTGGATGGGAGGTCTTGCCCGCGGCCGATTTCCGGGCAACGCCGAGCGGGACCGTGGAAGACGCCGTCTTCGAGACTTTTTGGCGCGAGCTCGTCTCCGCGTACGATCGGTATCGCCACGACGAGATTGACGGCATCTTTCTCGTCCTTCACGGGGCGATGGTATGCCAAACGATTCCCGACGTCGAAGGAGAACTCATCGCGCGCCTGCGGCGGCTGCCCGGTGCTGGCGAGTTGCCGATTTGCGGTGTCCTCGATTTGCACGGGAATATTTCACGTCGGACAATTGAAGGCTCGCAGGGTTTTTGGGCGTATCGCACCAATCCCCACATTGACGCCTGCATCGCGGCAATGAACGCGGCGACGATGCTCGACCAGATCCTGAAGACAGGTCGCAAACCGACGGCCCTGTTTGACTCGGTCCCAATCATGTGGCCGCCGACGGGGACCGGCACGGATGACGAACCAATGCGCGGGCTCGAAGCGATGGCCGCCGAGATTGCGAAGATCGCGGCCGTCAACGTGATGGCGGGTTTCTCATTTGCCGACACGTTCGACACGGGGGTCAGTTTTTCGGCCGTCACTTTTGGCAACCCGGAACCGGTGAGGCGGCACCTCCGATCCCTCTGCGATTTTGCGGTCCGCCACCGCGAGCAAGGAAATGTGCTTGAGCCGCCGCTCGAAACAGTCATGCCGAAAGTGCTCGACTGTGTCGCGCGGTCAGACGCCCGTGGCACTTGTCGAGCCGGCCGACAACGTTGGCGGCGGAGCGCCGGGGGATGCGCCGACCGTCTTGCGTGCGTTGTTGGAGCGCGGCGTCGAGGGGGCGGCCATCGTCATCAATGATCCAGCTTCCGTTAGCGCCTTGTGCGATGTGCCGGAAGGAGAATCGAAGCGATTGCTCGTTGGAGGCAAGGAAAGCCGATTCACCGATCCGCCGCTTCCCCTCGAAGTGCAACTGGTCTCGCGCAGCGACGGTCGATTCGAATTGGAAGATCGGCAGAGCCATCTGGCGTCGATGAGCGGCGTGCGGATTGAGATGGGGCCTTGCGCGGTCGTCCGCCATGGCGGAATCACAATTCTCCTCACATCGAAGAAGACGCCTCCTTTTGACCTGGGGCAGGTTCGTAGCCAGGGAATCGTGCCGGAGTCGCTTTCTGTAATCGGGATCAAAGCGGCGGTCGCTCATCGCCGCGCTTATGATCCAATCTTGAAAGCGAGTTTTAGCGTTTCCACGCCTGGGCCCTGCAGCAGCGATCTCAAGAGTTTTCCCTATCGCTCTGTGCGGCGGCCGCTCTTTCCGCTCGATCCCTCGATTGCCGAATAGTCCGACCGTGCCGACTGAAACGGCCGTGCCGGATGCGCACATCGCGACGAGAAGTCGGCGCGATTTGGATTGAGCAGGTCCCTGTTGATAATTTGCCTCAAGTTCGGGCGGCGTGGGCTGAGAAAACTTCGTCTTGTTTCCGGATTGCGACCTATAGTTAAACGTCAACGTTCGGGAATCCGCTGACGGATGCCGTAAGGGAAATCCTGATTCACGGGCACTGGGTCCCGCCAGTCATCATGGGTAAATTCATGCAAGCCGTTCTTGCCGAATTGTGCAGGTCGAATTCGCCGGCCGACGAGATGGTGTGCGAGCGTGCCGAGGACGTCGAATCCTCGAACGATCGCATTTCGACCCGCGGTTTGGAGATGTTGCGAATCCTCAATGACGTCTTTAACGGCCTTCCGGCCGAGCCCGGCATGCGGATCAAGGAGCATCAGTCGGCCCGCGGATGATTCCGCAAAGGCCGGTCGCCTGTCGTAACAAGGAGTGCGCTTTGAAATCCTCTCCGACCCGGGTGCTCATCATCGACGATGATCCCCTGATCCGCACGTTGCTTGTTTCAGCGTTGAGGAAGGATTGCCTCGTCGCCGTTGCGGCAGAGGGTTCCGAAGGTTTTTACAAGGCGCTCGAACTGACGCCCGACGTCGCCGTGATTGACGTGAATATGCCCGGTTGGGACGGGCTGAAAACGCTTGAGGCCTTTCGGCGCATCCCGGCCTGAAAAACGTCAAAGTCATCATGCTGACGGCCGACACCAGCAAGCAGACCGTCATGGCGGCGATCCGTGGCGGTGCGCATGATTACGTGATCAAAACGAGTTTCTCGAAGGCCGATTTCTATCGGAAACTCAATCAACTCGTGCCCAATAGCATTGCCGAGGTCCCGTCGCTCGGGATTGGCATCGAGTTGGAAGACGAGGGTGGCCGTGACCATGACGGATTGTCGGAAGATGCGGCGGGCTCGTCCCGCGATTCCGGCACGCCGAATCGCCAGATTGCCGTCCGTTCCGGTATGGAGCGCCGGCCCTCGTCTCGGCGGCGACCAATGCGAACGTCGACACGCGCCTGCAGGAGTTGATCGACGGCTGGGAGTGATGCGGCGCTTGCGGAATTCTTCGTTCCCGTGCCCTCCTCCGATTTTTGTGCCCGTCGATTTTCCGAAATGCGCCGCGTCTGATTTCTTCAGGCGCTTTTCGCGCCTGTGCGCTTTGTGTCGCGGCGTCAAATGACCCCGACGGTCCGCGTTTGCTTCGTTTCAAATTTCCGAGATTTGGGACTTTCCACGTTCCGCGAAATCTGCTTACAATCGATGTCGTCATTGGGCCGAACGTCGCACGGAGCGCACGCGTGCGACGCACCTTCAGACGGCGCGGCCGAAAGGCCTTCGCGAGATGCGCGACGGTGCCGCACCGTTTGACACGCGGTTCGGGACGCAGTGGTCCTGCAATCCCAAACTCGGGAAGGATTCGATTCTTATGTTGCACTTCACGTGCGATTTGTGCGGGAAAGAGCTGGGCGATCAGCGATTCATCGTCAAGCTCGAGGTCTATCCCGCCTTCGATCCGGAAGAAGTGAGCGAAGAACATCTCGATGCCGATCACTTGCAGGAAATCTCAGAAATCCTGCACGAGATGGAAGAGACCGGCAAACCGGAACTGGATGACTGCGCCACAAAAGTCTTCCGCTACGACCTGTGTCCGCGCTGTCACAAAAGGTTCCTGAAAGACCCGATCGGGCGCGACGCGCTGCGTCGGCTGAATTTCAGCGAGAACTGAGGCGACCGGACCGCAAAGATTTCTTGCGCCCGTGCGCTTTGAGAGCCGCCGTCCGCTCGCCACGAGAGTCGGAATGCGTCTTGTCCCATTCCGAGGTCGCTTCCCGCGACAACGCAGCCACTGGGTGCTGATCGTCGCGGGTTTTTTGGTTGCCGCCCGGCTCTGGGGCTGGCTGCGTTCGTCCGCGCATGAGTTCGATTTCCAAGCACGCGGCCCTTACCACGTCGCTCAAGTCGACGAGGCGGGGACGCTGCATTTGGACGGAGAGATCCCCCTGCGGCTGATCGGTATCGACATCGGCCTCGACAAGGGCCCGGTCGCCAGGCAGGCCGTCGAGTTTGTCCGCGGTCGAGTCGAAGGACGCGAGATCGCCCTCGAATTCGACCGCGAGCGAAAAGACCGGGAAGGCCGCCTCCTGGCTTACGTTTACTCCGACGGAACGCTGCTCAACGAGGATCTGGTCCGCTCCGGACTGGCCCGCCCCGAAACGGGTGCCGATATCGACCGATCGATGGCCACGCGGTTCCGCCATGCCGGCGATGAGGCGCGGCACGCGGGCCGCGGCATTTGGGGACTCCCGGCCGTCTCGGCCCGTTGACGGCAGTGTCGGTTCGTCGACGATTGTGAGTTTTGAGGCAATCGGCGAAACTTGAGCCAGCTGCGAGGCCCAATTCACCCGCCTTCGTTCCGAAGCGCTCTCGAAGGAGTGGAACCATGCCGACCCGTCGTGATTTTCTCAAAACGTCAGCCAGTGCGGGAATTTTGTTGGGCTGTGCGACTCCGGCCGCGCTCGGTGCGCTGGCGCCCGCGGCCCGCAAAGAGGCGCAGGTGACGCCCGACCTCGTGCGGTTCTCGCCCGACGTCGAACCCGTCGTGCGCCTGATCGAGGAAACGCCCCGCGAAAAGTGCTTCGACATGATGGTGGAGCAACTCCGCCGCGGGCTTCCGTACCGCAACTTTCTGGCCGCTCTCTTTCTCGCCGGCATCCGCGACGTCAAACCGCATCCGGTGGGATTCAAGTTCCACTGCGTGCTGGCGATTCACTCGGCTAACCAGATGAGTCTCGATGCGGCTTCCGAAGACCGGCTCTTGCCCCTCTTTTGGGCCCTCGATCAATTCAAATCGTCGCAGAACGACGCGAGGCAGGGCAATTTGCACATGCCCGAGCTGACCGGTGCGCTGCCGTCGCCGGAGAAAGCCGCCGATGAATTCCATGCCGCCATGCAGGCCTGGGACGAAGAGCGGGCTGGCCGCGCCGTGGCCGCGTTTGTCCGCAGCCGCGGCGCCGATGAAGTCGTCGAGGCGATGTGGCGCTACGGCGCCCGCGATTTCCGCGACATTGGCCACAAGGGCATTTTCGTCTCCAATTCATGGCGGACGCTGCAGACGATCGGCTGGCGACACGCTGAGCCGACAATGCGCTCGCTCGTCATGGCTTTGCTGGACGTCGATTCGAGAGGGAGACGCCGCACCGGCGAATCGCATGACGACGGCGACTATCTGGCGAACGTCGAACGGGCCAAACGCGCGCTGCCACGGCTGCCTGCGAGTTGGACCGGGTCTGGTCACGACGAGGGCGCGACGCGGGACTTGCTCGACGCGATGCGGACCGCCAGCGTGGGCGACACGTGCGACCGGCTCTTGACGCAGCTCGAATCGGGCAAGACCGAGGCGCAAGGGGCCTGGGATGCCGTCCACCTGGCCGCCGGCGAATTGATTATGCGACAACCGAAGATTCAGGGCATTCACGCCGTCACCTCGACCAACGCGTTGCACTATGCGTATCGGACGGCGGCCAACCCGGAGACGCGCCTGCTGCTGTTGCTGCACGGCGTCGCCTGGATGGGCCGTTTCCGTGAAGCAATGAAGAAAGGCGGATTCCGCCCGGTGAAGATCACCGAACTTCCCCAAGAATCGGTTTCCGACGACGACGCGAAGGCGGCGGCGGAAGTGCTGGAACTGATCGGTCCGGAAACTCCAACCGCGGCGGCCAAAGCGTTCGCCCTTGCCAAAAAACATCCCCAGCCGGAAGCGTATAACAAGATGGCGCGGCGGCTCCTGTTTCGCAAAGGGCTCGACGCCCATCATTACAAATACGCGGCCGCCGTTTTTGAAGATTTCGGAGTTGTCTCGCCCGAGTGGCGGCCCCACGTGCTGGCGACGTCGGTTTACTACCTCCGCGGCTCTCGCGACCCCGATTCGAAACTCATGAATCGGGCCGTCGAGGCCGTCAAAGCGGTGTGATGCCCGGGCGGCAAGTTTTTGGCCGCCGTCAGGTTGAGGAAGAGTCGACTCCAACCGGCGTCCGTGTCGGGTCCCGGTCCGTATTTGCGGTTGTCGCGCTTGACCGGGCCTTTTTGGCGTTGCGCCGGGCCTGGACCTCTTCCTTCTTCCGTTTGGCCTTCTCGATGGCGGCATCAATGAGGGGGCGGACGCGGCGGAGAATGCGGCGGGCCCACTCGAATTCGGTTGCCAAAATGGCCAGACCGGCCGGAATGAAAACCACGGCTGGGCCAGGGGTAAAGATCATGATGATGCCGGCGATCAGCGTGATCAGCCCGACGACCAAAACGCCAAGCCGCCAGACAAATCGGCCCGAACTTTTCAGCATCCGCCGCACCGGCTTGGCTCCTTTGCCCCATTCTCGCGAGTGGCTTTCCCCCGGTAAGGGGCCGTCCCCGCAAGTCAAATCATACGCTTTCGGGGTCGAATCGGGGTGAAAGATGGATCGGGTTTGACTGGAAATCCGGAAAAGCCGTCTCGGACAAAGAACGTGGCCACAATCCGCAAAGCGCCCGGATTTTCCCAATTGCCAGCGCTTAAATCGACTTATAATAAAACGATGAGTTAAGAGAGGGCGGTTATTCTGGTCAGCTCAGGGCTTGGAACTAGTGCTGGCCGTGCCGGCCCGGCCGTCGATTCGATCACGTCACATCGTCACCGAGTCATTTCTTCAGGGACGTTTGGCCGTACCAGAACCCCGCAGCAGGACGCGCTGCTTGGCGGAATGCGGTTTGCATTCGCTGAGTTGACGTCCTGACAGCCTCATTTGGTTCCTCGAACTGTCAGTTCGGAGGACGGCGATGCGGTCTTTGGTAACGGCTCAAAATGAGCTCGATTTGCGAAGGGCGCTGGACGCGCTTTGTCCGCTGAGTCCGCGCATCGCCGAAGGGTCGCACAGCCAAGCCGGCCCGCACTCCCTGCCACCCGCGGCCGAAAGCCAATTGCCATTCGCGGAAAGTGACCGCCCGTGGCTCGCTCATTATCCTGTCTGCGTTCCCAAGGCTCTGAAGTATCCGGCGGTCCCCGCTTGCGGATTGCTCGCGCATAGTGCCTGCGAGTTTCCGGACCGGGTCGCGTGCGTTCATCTGCATCGAACGACGACCTACGCGGAACTGGCCGAACAGGCGCGCCGCACGGCGCGCATGCTCGTTCGCCTGGGAGTCAGACCCGGCGACCGCGTCGGCATCTTGCTTCCCAACGTTCCGGAGTTTCTGTCGACCATTAACGGCATCTGGATGGCCGGAGCGGCGGCGGTCGCGATCAGTCCGCTGTCGGTGGCCGAAGAGGTCTCCGCACTTGTTGCAGCGACCGGCTGCCGCGTGGCTGTCGCACTCGACGTGTTGGCGCCGCTCTTCTGGGACGGCCCGACGCAGCCGCAAACGGTCGTCCTCACCACGCTCAAAGACCGGCTCCCCCGCTGGCAACAGCCGCTCTATTGGTTCGCCCGGCAACGGCGGTTTTTCCGCAGTGCCCCGCGCCGGCAGTGCCGCGTGTTATGGTTCAACGAGGAGATGCCTCGTTCCAATCCCGATTTTGTCCCGACGGAACTGCGGTCGCTCGACGATCCGGCGTTCCTGCTGGCGACCGGCGGCACCACGGGCCATCCCAAAGCGGTGGTCCTCAGCCATCGCAACCTGGTGGCGAATGCGACCCAGATTCACGCCTGGGCCGGCACCACGATGGGGCACGATTCGGTCCTCGCCGTCACTCCCTTCTTCCATAGCTATGGTCTATCGTCCTGTGCATTGGCCGGGGTATCGATGGCGGCGACGATCGTTATGCACCATCGGTTTGTCCCCAAAACGGTCCTGCAACTCATCGAAAAATATGAACCGACCGTGATGCCGGCCGTTCCGGCCATGCTCGTCGGGCTCAACAGCCTGCTCCGGACGCGGCGGATCAAGTTCCGCTCGCTGCGATATTGCATTTCCGGCGGCGCACCGCTCGATCAGCGAGTCGCTGAGGAATTCTCGAATCACACCGGAGCCACCGTTGTTGAAGGGTTTGGACTTTCTGAAGCTAGTCCCGTGACGCACGTCGGTCCGCTCGATGGAACGGCTCGCCCCGGGACAATCGGACTGCCGTTGCCGGATACTGATGTACGGATCGTGGATCCGGTCGACGGCCGCGCTGAAGTCCCCGTCGGTGATGTCGGCGAGATGATCATCAAGGGGCCGCAGGTCATGCTCGGCTATCTCAGCGATCCCGAGGCGACGGCCCGCACGATCCGCGACGGATGGCTCTACACAGGCGACCTGGCGACGCGGGACGCGGACGGGTTCTTTCGCATCGTCGATCGGAAGAAAGACCTGATCATCACGTCGGGTTTTAACGTCTATCCCAGCGACGTCGAAGAAGTCCTGCGAGCATGTCCCGGCGTTGCCGATGCGGCGGTGATCGGCGTCCCGGATCCCGAGCGAGGCGAAATCGTCAAGGCGGTGGTCGTTCCCAAACCAGGCTGTCGCTTTGATCGGAGCGTCTTGGACGCACATTGCGAAGCGCACCTGGCCAAGCACAAGAGGCCGCGGTTGGTCGAAATCGCCGAGAGCGATTTGCCTCGAAATTTCCTCGGCAAAGTTTTTCGACGCAAGCTGCGTGAAGGCTGCGTCGAGTCGATCCCCACGGAGACAAACCCACGGAGGACAAGCGTCGGAGAACGAACGGCGGTTGATTGATGTCGACGGTGATTGCGTGCTGGAGCCGACTGGGAAAACGGTGGTCCTTGCGGACCGCGGCCGCCCTTGGGCTGTGCCTCGTGGGTGCTGCCGCGCTGCTTTACGTCTCCCCCGGCCTGTTTTTCGTGACCGCCGCGCGGCCGCACGCGCATGCCATTGAATTCGCAGCGCCGACTGTTGTGGCAAATCTGCCAGCCGCTCGGACTCAAACTCGGCCGACCGCATCCAAAGAGTCCGCCAAGGATTCTGCCGCGAACGCTCCCTTGTCTCTCGCGCCGCTTGCCGCGAATCGCGTTTTAAACAGCGTGACGCAACTCGCAGTCGCGCTTCCCGACCGCGCCCCTGTCTCGCCCGCTCTCCGGTCAGCCGACGATCCGAATTCGCAGATTTTGAAAGACCATTTCGCTTGCCTGAAGGCGGGCCGTGAACGGTTCAGCCACATTCCGGGCTACACTGCGACACTGGCCAAGCAGGAACGAATCGGGGATTGGCTCTCCGAAGAAATTTCATTCGGCATCAAAGTGCGTCATCTGCCGTTTTCGGTCTTCATGAAATGGCAGAGCGGCGACGAGGCCGGCAAAGAAGTCCTCTACGTCGACGGCAAAGATGAAGGCGAATTACTGGTTCACCTCGGCGGTCTGAAGGGGCGCATCCTTCCCGCCATCAAAATCGACCCGTTCGGGTCGCTGGCGCTGGAGCACTCCCGCTATCCCATCACCAAACTGGGAATTCTGGCGCTCACCGACACGTTGATCGAACGCCGGGAGCTGGAGATGCGCAGCAAGATTCGCGTGCGGGTCGAGCAAAAGCCGGACGCCGATTGCGATGGTCGCACCTGCTCGATTTATGTCTTCGAGGATCCGGAGCGAGAGCAGTCGCCTCTGTACCGAAAGTCGGTGCAGTACATTGACCGCCAGTGGAATGTGCCGCTCCGCGTGGCGAACTACACGTGGCCCGAACCGGGCCAGCACCTGGAAGGATCGGCCCTCGACGAGGCGACGCTCATCGAGTATTACATGTACTCGGACGTCGTCGTCGATGCTCGACTGACCGACGGAGACTTTGACCGGGCCAACGCCGAGTATCATTTCCATCGGTAATTGGCCGGTCAAAACGTGTGGGTCTGGTCGTGGTGACCTCCGGACATCTTGTCGGGTGCGATGCCACGATCCTGTGTCTCCGAGTGGAGAACGGGGACCGCAACAGCGGACCCGGCGGCTCTCCGCGACCGGTCGTCCGTAGCTCGCGCGGCCTGGCGCTTGGAGGTTGGGGATGGCTGAGCCGATCATCGTTGGTGGAGTGCGCACGCCGTTCGTGAAGGCGGGGGGGCCGTTCAATCTCGTCCCCGCGCAGGAACTGGGCCGCGTTGTCGTCCGCGAGCTGCTCGAACGCTTCAATCTCGATCCGGCCGCGATCGACGAGGTCATTACGGGCAATGTCGCTCCCACCGACGCGGCCAACGTCTCTCGCGTCATCTCGCTGCGGGCCGGCATCCCCAAGGACCGCGTGGCACACACCGTGAACCGGAATTGTGCCAGCGGCCTCGAGGCGGTGACCGAGGCGTACGAACGCATTCGCGGCGGCCGGGCGCAGGCCGTGATCGCCGTCGGCGTCGACTCGATGAGCAATATTCCCCTGCTGTGGAAGAAATCGCTCACGGATGACTTTTTTGAAATGACGACCGCCAAGAGCAGTTGGAAGAAGCTACGTGCCTTGGCCCGCATTCGACCGCGCGACCTGGCACCCATTATCGGGATCAAGCAAGGGCTGACCGATCCGGTCTCCGGTCTGATGATGGGCGATACGGCCGAAAAGCTCGCCCGCGAATACGGCATCAGCCGCGAGGCGCAGGACCTCTTTGCCCTGCGAAGCCATCAGCGGGCCGTCGCCGCCTGGAGCGAGGGTCGGCTGAACGATGAGGTCATGACCTTTTATCCCGAAAAGAGTCCCAATCCCGTCACCCAGGACGTGGGGCCGCGGGAGAGCCAGACGCTCGAGGCCCTGGCGCGGCTCAAGCCGTATTTTGACCGCCGCTGGGGAACGGTCACGGTCGGCAACTCGTGCGGGGTAACCGATGGGGCCGTCGCCCTGCTCTTGATGAACGACGACAAGGCACGCGCTCTCGGCCTGCCTGTGACGGGTCGGATCCGTGGCTATGCCTACGCGGGTTGCGACCCGTCCCGCATGGGCTTGGGGCCGGTCTATTCGACAAGCCGCGTCCTTCGCGCAACGGGCCTGCATATGTCCGACCTCGAACTGATCGAAATCAACGAAGCCTTCGCCGCTCAGGTCCTCGCTTGTCTCAAGTGCTTTGAATCGCCGCCGGCCGACTGCGCGGGAACCGATGGCGCCTCGGTCCTCGGACCGATCGATGAAAACAAGCTCAATGTGAACGGCGGCGCCATCGCACTCGGACATCCCGTGGGGGCCAGCGGTGCGCGTCTCGTGCTGACGGTCCTTAATGAACTGGGCCGCCGCCATGAGACGCTCGGCCTCGCCACGATGTGTGTCGGTGGCGGCCAGGGGGCGCGGCGATCGTGGAACGACTGGATGGGGCGAATTAGGTCGACAAGTTACCGAACGGAAAGAAACAACCCAAACCATGATGTGGCATGCGGGCGAGCCCAAAGATGGCGTGCTGTGGGTCGAGATCAACTGGACGGATCGGCCCGTCAACGCGCTGTCGCGAGCCACTCTGGCCGAGCTTTCGCAGTTGCTCTCGAGCGTTCAGGCGAATTCGGCCATTCGCGGAGTCATCTTCAAGAGCGGCAAGTCAGGCAACTTCATTGCCGGTGCGGATATCACCGAGTTCCAGAAGCTCCAATCGCCGGATGAGGCGCGCGATTTCGTCGAATCGGGGCAACAGGTCTTTGACAACCTCGCCGCGCTTTCGATCCCGACCGTGGCGCTGATTTCCGGCGCGTGCCTCGGCGGCGGGCTCGAGTTCGCCCTGGCCTGTCGCTATCGCATCGCCGACGACGGGCGCAAGACGCAGCTCGGGCTGCCGGAGGTGAAACTCGGCATCGTCCCCGGCTGGGGTGGAACGGTGCGGCTGCCGCGGGCCGTCGGTTTCATGGAAGCCGTCCCGATGCTGCTCACGGGGCGTACGCTCAACGGTCGGCAGGCCGCGCGGAAGGGGCTCGTCCACGACGCCGTCCCGAATGAGGCACTTGATTACGTGGCCCGCGAAATCCTTCAGTCCGAGGGCCGGAACGTCCGTCCGCATCGCCTCCGCGGCGCGGCCCGGCTGGTCAACGCGCTCGGCCCGCTCAAAAAACTCGTACTCTGGCAGGCGACCAAGCAAGTTCTCGCCACCACGCACGGCCACTATCCGGCCCCGTTTGAGATTATTAACGTCCTGCGCGACGGCCTCGGCCAAACCCACGAGGAGCAACTGCGGCTCGTCCGCGAAGCCAACGCCCGCTTGGGCGAAAGTCCGGTGACGCGCGAGCTGGTACGCCTCTTCTTCCTCAGCGAGGCGGCCAAAAAGGCTCCTGCGAGCGTCGGCGCCGAGGTCGATGCCGATTCCATTCACCAGGCCGCGGTGATCGGCGCCGGGGCGATGGGAGCCGGCATCGCGCTCTTGATGGCTCGCCGCCGGATTTGGACGCGCCTCAAAGATCTCAATCCCGCGTTTGTTGCCAAAGGGATGAAGACGGTCCGAAAGCTCGATCTCCTCCGACGTGCGGCGCAAGCGGATTACGGCGATCGAGGGAATTCAGGCCCTCGACCATTTGAGCCCCACGACCGATTATCGCGGACTGAAGAACGCCGACATCGTGCTGGAAGCGGTCCTGGAAGAGCTCGATGTGAAGCACAAGGTTTTTGACGAACTGGCCGCCGCGACCCGCCCCGATTGCGTGCTGGCGACGAACACCAGCTCGCTGACGGTGGCCGACATCGCTCGCACCGTGGCCCATCCGGAACGCGTCGTGGGTCTGCACTTTTTCAACCCGCCCGACCGCATGCCTTTGGTCGAAGTCGTCCGCGGCCCGCAATCGAATCCGCAATCGGTCGCCATGGCGGCCGCCGTGGCATCGCGAATCGGCAAGACGATCGTGCTGGTCGGTGACTGTGCGGGCTTCCTCGTCAACCGGCTGGTGGCGCCCTACATGAATGAGGCGGGCCACCTGGTCGCAGAAGTCGAGGATCCGCTGGAGGTCGATCGGGCGGCGGTGGAGTTCGGCATGCCGATGGGGCCCCTCGAACTGATTGACCTGGTCGGTCTCGGCGTGTCGAGCCACGTCTCCGAAAACATGCAGAAAGCGTATGGCGAACGGATGGAGCCTGCCCCGCTGTGGATTTCGCTGCGGATGGCCTCCGAAGGCAAGAGCGGACCGCCGAAGGTCCTGATCAAGAAGCGATTTCTTCCCCGCCAGCTCAATCCGACAGTCTCGGCGGCGATTGCCGACTTGGCCCGACGCTCACCCACGCCACGGAAAGCGCTCTCGCACGAAGCGATCGTGCAACGGCTGGTCTATCCGATCATTAACGAGGCGGCCCGTTGCCTCGATGAAAAAGTCGTGGCCAGTGCCGATGAAGTCGATCTGGCCATGGTCTTCGGGACCGGTTTTGCCCCCTTCCGCGGCGGGCCGTTGCGTTACGCCGATTCGGTCGGCCTTGCCAAGATCGTCGAGACGCTCGACCGGCTCTCGAAAGACCATCCGCGATTTACGCCGTGCGAGTCACTGCGCCGCAAAGCAGCCGCCGGCGAGCGTTTTCATCCGGCCGAAGGCTGAATCGGCCTCGGGATCTGGCCCGAAGAGCGATCGCAAGCATCACAGGATCGGTGCGCCACGACGACGCGGTTATTGCTGAGAACTGCCGGTTGCGTCAGACGCCGGCTCAGCAAGCAGCTGCTCGATCTTCTTCTTCATCGCGGCCGCGCCCTTGGCTCTCTTCCAATTAAATTCCCCGTCCCAGCGGTAGCGGACGAAGCCGTTCTTGTCGATGAGGTAGGTCGAGGGCCACATCCGATTGCCCCAAGTCTTCCAGGTTGCGCCCTCCGGATCGACGACAATTGGATACGTCAGGCCGTTTTTTTTGGCACTTTTGCGGACGTTTTGGTTGTTGCGTTCAGCTGAAGTTTCGGGTGTGTGAACGCCGATGATCGTGACGCCTTTTTTCGCAAATGCTTTTTGCCACGCTTTGAGCGTCGGATAGTTGTGCTGGCAGTTGATGCACCCGAACGTCCAGAAATGGAGAATCACGACCTGGCCGCGAAGCTGTGAGAGCTTCAGGGGCTTAGAGTTGATCCATTCCGCTTGCGATCGCTCTTCCAGTTGGGGTGCTTGGGCCTTGAACGTCGCCGGCTCTTGAGCAACGGCAGCCGTTCCAGCAAGGATCAAGACGGCCGCGATCTGCGCACCGTGACGGCAGCGTCTCGAGTTTGCAGGCAGTGGACCAGGCCGAACGAGCAGCTTGGGACATCTCAATCTTCGATTCGAACGCGTGCGAGTTCTTCCGTTTGGGCCGACGCGCGGCGTCTGCACGGGCGGCCCACAGCATCGACCCTGCAGCATAGACGACGACCACCACCACTAACCAGCGAACGGTCGTGAGGGACATCGACTTGATGAGGAAGGCGGCCAGGAGCACGGCCGGCGTGCCGCCGATCGTCAGGCCCAGGGCCGCGCGGATCGTATTTGCCGCTCCGGATAAAGCGCAAGCTGGCGATGGGCATCAAAAAGGCACAGGAACCCATCATGATCGGAAAAGCCGCTTTCGAGTTCATGCCCAGCAAGTTCACCATCACCATGATCGGCGCGTAGGCGCCGATGCCGATCATCATCAGCGCGCCGAAACAGAAATTGCCGACCATCGCCGTGTAGAGCCGAAAGCCCTCCAATTGCGTCGCGTCTCCTTCCGCCGGCAGGAACTGCAATAATCCGCCCAGAATCAAGACGGCCGCCGCCAAGAGGACCACTCCCATGCCGATCTGGATCCGGCGGCGGGGGAGCCGCGTCACAATCCCCGCGCCGAGCCACGCGCCCAGGACCGAGGCGCTGATCAACAGGACGAGCGTTTTCATCTCCACTTTGATCAGGGTGATGTAAATGAACGCTTGCGTGACCGTCGGCAGCGCATGGCCGACATTCAACGTGCCGGGGATCTCTTCATCGGCAACCGACTTAAACAAGCGATACAACGAGGTTGTCACGGCATACGAGCCGATCCCCAGGGTGTCGAAGAAATCGGTCAGGAAACCGACGAAAAGATAATAAGGGTTCGGCAGTCGCCGCCGATTGCTCTCGATGACGCCTGCGGCCCACACGGAACAGAAGAACGCCGCTGCGCCCCCCAGCAGAACGAACAAGATGGCTTTGGCAGAGATCACGCCCGGTCGCTCCGTCGGTCTCGGCCCTGCGTGCGAGGCGTCATGATCGGTCTGCCCAAAGGGGAGCGAGCGTGGCTAGAGCCGGCCGCTGCGGAAAACGCCGTAAATGAGCCAGATGCCCAGAAGGCTCCAGAGCACGAAGACCGGAATGCTGAACCACAGCGACGCGGATCCGGCCCGCAGCACCAGTGACGATGAGATGATGAGCGAGGCCATCACCACGCCGATGACGACGCGATTGCTGGAGCGGTCCACCTCGGTAATCAACTTGTCGAGTCCCGTGTGCTCGAATTGAACCTTGAGTTCGTCCTTGCTCAGTTTTTCGAGCGAGCGGCCAATATAGCGGGGAATGTCGCGGGCGAGTCCGGCGAGCATCCGCGTCTCGTCGGTCAGCCGGTCGAGCATCCTTCGCGGGTTGTAGCGCTCCGTGACGACGCGTTCCATAAAGGGGGCCAGCTCGGCCGCCAGGTTGAACGACGGATCGATGTCGCGCCCGACACCTTCCAGCGTCACCAGGCAGCGGACCAAAAGCATCAGGTCGGCCGGGCAGCGAATGCCGTGGTTGAGCAGGACGGCGACGAAATCGGAAAGCATCCGTCCCACCTTCAGCCGTTCGAGCGGAACGCCGTAGTAATTCTCGATGAAGTCGCGCACGTCGGCCCGCAACAGGGGCGTATCGATCGGCCGAAAGGGCTGCCCGACAACCTGCAGCAGTTCGACGGTGCGGTTCAGGTTCCGGTGCGTGATTGCCAAAAAGAGATCGACCAGAAGTTCCCGCTGCGTGTCCTCGATCACGCCGATCATGCCGTAATCCAGCAGGCAGATCGTGCCATCGGGGAGCACGCGGATGTTGCCGGGATGCGGATCGCCGTGGAACATCCCGATCTCGAACGTCATCTTCATGAAGATGCGGGCGCCGCGCGAGGCGACGGCCGCCGGATCGAGGTGCAGGGCGGCGAGCGCCGCTGGGTCGTCGATGTGGCAGCCATTGACAAAATCCATTGTCAAAACGGCCTCGGACGAAAGGTCCCAATAGACCTTCGGCACGGCCAGTGTCGCGTCGTTGCGAAAGAGGCGCGCGAACTCTTCGATGGTCCGCCCCTCGCGGGCGAAATTCAGTTCGCGGCGAATCGTGCGGGCGAAATGGTTGACCAGTCCGACCGGATCGAAAACGTCCGCTTCGGGAATATGCCGCTCGATCAGAATCGCCAACTCCGACATCAGCGCCAAATCCCGCTCGACCTCGCGGACGGCGTTGGGCCGCCGAACTTTGATCGCCAGCGCGTGGCCGTCGTGACTCTGAGCCGTGTGGACCTGTGCCAGAGATCCGGCGGCCAACGGAACGGGATCGAACCTGGCGAAAAGTTCGCTGACGGGCCGTTCCAGCTCCTCTTCGAGGCAGCGGATGACCTCTTCGGTTGGAAAGGGCCGGACGTGTTCCTGCAGCCGCGACAGTTCTTCAATCACCGAGGGCGGGATCAGGTCGGGGCGCGTGCTCAAAACCTGGCCGAATTTGACGAACGTCGGACCCAGGTCCTCGAGCGCCCGGCGAAAACGTCGGGCCCGCGTCTCGTGATGTTCCGGAACGTTCCGCTCGCGGAGGATCACGCGCCGACCCCACCGCAGGTAGCGATCGAGCTTGAGCTGCTGCACGACGTCGCCAAAGCCGTGCTTCAAGAGGACGGCGGCGATCTCGCGGCTGCGGCCGAGGTTGCGAAGGAATCGAAGCGGATGCGGTTCCGAAAACACGGTTTCTCTCACGCGGCCGAAAACAATGGAGAACCGTAACAATTCGCCCCCTGCACCGCAGGGCGACGCCTGAGCATAACGGAACTTCGCGGTTAGCGGCTCACATCACGGAAAAGTAGTTTTCAATGGCGACGTCGAACGCCTCGGCCGAGAGTTTCTTGGGTGTTTGCTTATACATGCAATAGTTGCGCACCTGCAGCATCAGGTCGCGCGGATGGCACGCGCGGAAGGGACGGCCCGCCTGCTTGTAGTGTTTTTCAATCAGATAGTCGATTGGTTCGTTCTCGTATTCGAATCCGAGATTGGGGGCCATCAGCTTGCACAACGAGCGGAAGTCCTCCTCAGTCGGATCGGGGACTTCAATCTTATAGGGAATACGCCGCAGAAAGGCTCCGTCGACGAGGTCTCTGGGTTCCAGATTGGTGGAGAAAATGATGAGCTGATCGAACGGTACCTGAATTTTCTTGCCGCTGGGGATGTTGAGGAAGTCGTACCGTTTTTCGAGCGGGACGATCCACCGATTGAGGAGCGTCTCGACGGGCATCGCCTGCCGGCCGAAGTCGTCGATGATCAAGACGCCGCAATTGCTTTTTAATTGCAGCGGCGCTTCGCAGATCTTGGTCTGCGGATTCTGCACGACCTCGAGTTCCTGCATCGTCAATTCGCCGCCGGCCGCGACCGTCGGCCGGGCGATCTGGATCCAGCGGTGGTCGACACCGTCGAGGTTCAAGATGCCGTCGGCGGCCTCCGATTCGACGGCGTCATGAATCCCTGGGTCGTACAGGCGGATGATGTCGCCGTCGATGCCCAAGGTCCGCGGGATCCAGATGGTGGTGCCGAATGAACGCGTGACCCGCTCGGCGATGCTCGTTTTGCCGTTGCCGGGATTGCCGAACAGGAACATGCCGCGGCCTGAATTGATGGCCGGTCCAAGTCGATCCAGCATCCTGGGAGGAACGACCAGGTCGGCGAAGGCCCGTTTCAAGTCCTCTTCGGTGGCGTGCTGCTTGGCGATTGTCTGCGCCGCCATGGCCTGCAGATAATCCGGGAGCGTCACGGGAGCCGCACCGAAATACGTGCACTCGTCGAGATAGCGGCGGGCCCGCTCGCGGCCCAGCTCCGTGATCACAAAGTCGTAGTCGCCCATTTCGGCCGCCCCTTTGAAGGCGACCAGTTGCTCCTGCTTCAACTGCTTGAGGAGCGGGTCGACGATCTGGAAGGGGAGCCGCACCTGGTTGGCGATTCCTCGTCCGCGTCCGGATCCCTTGGCGAGCAGGAACTTCAAAATCAGCCGCTCGATCTCCTCGAAGGTGAGTCCCGTCTCTTCGAGTGTTTCGGGCGCCTTGGGTCGGAACGGTTCACCCGGCTGCTGGGCGGAACTTCCACCGAGAAGCGTATTGACCCGGTCGAACAGCTCCGTGAGGCGGGAATTGCGCTTGACATAGTGGCCGATGTAGGCGCTGTGCGCGGACGGTGTCCCTTCGCCGGCGTCTTCGTTCGCGGCGTCGTCCGACTGCGTTGATTCCTGCGACTCGGCTTCAAGCACGGCCGGCCCGGCCGGCAGGTGGGAAAGATCGAGCTGCTCGATGCTTTCCGTCGCCGGCGGAGCGATGTGCTTCGCCGGGGGCTTGCGTCCTTTTAGTGCGGCCAGGAATTCGGCAGGAGTAAGTTTTCCCTTAAGGTCCGCCATGGTGATCCATTCCGAAGAGAAGGCTACATCATGGCTTGGGTCGGTCAACCGGCTGGGGTTCCTGTACGGCCGACCCAGCGCACGACCTTCCGGTGGCGCCGGTCGTGCCTCGGAACCCTGCGGCGCGTCGTGACCAGACTGCGAAATCCGCTTCGGCCGTGCCGTCGTCACGACGCAATCATTCGGAGGAGTTGGAGCTCTTCACAGCACAGCGAAAGATCAACGCTCAGCACGAAGAGGCGCATTTGCCGGTGATTAAAAGAAAGTCACGAACTGCCGGAAGTCCTTTAATGGGGGCCAGATTATGTCGATTTACTCGGACCCAAATCCCGGCTTTCGGCACCGAAGTTGCATGTTCCTCTGTCGAAAGTTCGTGAGTGAGATTTGGTGGCATGGTTGCCCTTCGAATATTGCTGGGGAGGAAAAAATGCCTGGTCCCCCTCGTGGAGATGTGTTCGCCGAGATGAAAGGCTGCATCGATCAAGGCATCGGGGGTCGCCCGTCGCTTGCGCGGTTCGTGGAAGTGACGTACGAAGCGATCCTTGAACTCAAACGCCAAATTGATGAGCTGCGAAACCTGCGATCGCAATTCGGCCTGAGACGCAGGCCGGGCAAGGGAAAGCGCGGTCCCGAGCGAGATCAAGGCTCCTAGCGGGAGGACGAGGCGTCGAGCTTTCGAGTCTCGCCCCGGTCGAAATCCCGGGTGAAACTCGAAGCCCCGATCCCCGTCGGCAACGCGGCCGCGCAGCGGACCTCAGAGATTGGAACGAACGAAGTCACCGCCCGGAGAGAACTGCCATGACCACACCCGCGGCGACCGAAACGTTCAACGATCCCACGGCCCCCCTCGAGGCGATGCGGCACATCTCGTCGCACGTCTCCGCCGTCAAGCGGCGCAGGCCCGACTCTTCGTTCCCGACGACCACAACCCACGAGCGGTCGCGATCGACTTCGCGCAAGTCCGTCTCGGCATGTTCGGACGCGCCAAGGATCCACAGTCCGGCTTTCTTCGCAATCTCCAAGGTTCGGCAAAGATTGACAGGGTTTGCATAGGGGACGGCCTCGACTCCGCCCGAGGCGACGTCGTAAGCCGTCCCGTTCAAGGGAGCCGAGCGGTCGCGCGTCACGACGATTCCCGCGACCCCGAAGAAAGCCGCGCTCCGAAAGATCGCTCCGACGTTATGCGGGTCTTGGATCTGGTCCAATGCGAACCATAAGCGCGGCGTCCGCTCACCAGTTTTTTGTGCGGCCAGCGCCATTTGGCTGTCGGAACGATCGTCCGAGAAGAGCATTTCGAGCGAAACTTCGGATCGCTCTTTGACGGTTGCCTCCGCCTCGCCGCCGCGCCCGCCCGAAACGTCACGCTGGTTGCGCGTGCGGCGACGCTCATCGCGGCTGGCCCCATGGAGGACGGGGACTCGGTGCTGGCGGGCCATCTCTTCCACCTCCCGCCACGCATCTGAGGGACGTCCCGCAGGCAGGCGGACCTCGATCACGGCCTCGGGCCGCGCGGAAGGTCGCTAGGATGCTGTGAGGATTCCGCAAGCTCAATGCCAAGGCCGGCCCCTTCGTTTACCTATCTTGCTGGCGGCCGTCGCGACTCGCATGGGACCGCTGGTTGGCTCGATCAGTCGCTCGCCGCCGTTTCATTCCGCTGGCGAGAGACTTCATAAAAGAGAATACCGGCGGAGACGGCGGCATTCAGCGAGCCGACATGTCCTCGCTGGCGGATGGAGACCCGCTCTTCGCACAGTGCGAGGATTTCAGGACGGACGCCGATGGCTTCGTTGCCGAGTACGACTCCCACCGCACGACGAAAGTCCACGCGCGAGACGTCGCATTTGGCGCGGGGAGCCGTCCCGATAATTCTTACGCCCGCTTCCTTCAACCGGCCGATCCAAGCGGCCAGGTCGTCGACCTTGGCGAGCGGCAGATGGTTGACGGCGCCTGACGAGGTGCGGACGACGAGGCTCGTCACCTCGACCTGGTTAGCGGTTCCGACGAAGACAGCGTCGACTCCCAGCGCTTCGGCACTGCGGAGGATCGCTCCGAAATTGAATGGGTCTTGCACAGCGTCGAGCAGCACATAGAATGTTCGATCGGGCCTTTTTCGCAGCAATTCGTCGGCATCATCGTAGGGAAAGGGAGGCATCTTGGCGAGGTAACCTTGATGCTCTTCCGAATGGCACAGTTGCGAGAGGTCCTGGGCGCTTTTGAGGGAGACCGCCAGGTTGAGCGATTCGGCGAGCCGCGTGGCCGCGTCGAGTTCGTCGTGTGGCAGGTCCTCGCTGAGATGTAATTCGAGAATGGGCCACCGGGCCGCCCGCAGCGTTTCCACGACGCTCATGCGGCCCCAAATCCAGCAGCGTTGATGGCTTCCCATCAACGACGTTTTTTTGTTTTTCCGTTTCGCAGGTCGAACCACAATCGAACGCTCTCGGCAGGCGGCTCAAACGAGTTGAACTTCACGGCTTCGACAGCAACAATGCAATTGACAACTCCGAGTTGGAGCCGGATGCATGAGCCTCGGAAGCAACGGTCCGCTTTCGGACTGCATTCATCATAGGAAATCGGGCGTCGTGCGTCGAAAGCGATCGTTGCCAACCATTCCGATTTACGACGAAGCAGAGCGGGATGGACTGCGCCGCCAGCCGTTTCAACGCGCAGTTGATGGACTTTATTCGCCCGCACGTGCAGGCCGGCATCACCACGAACGAGATCGATCGGCTCGTCCACACGTACACGCTCGACCACGGCCACATCCCCGCCTGCCTCGGGTATCAGGGATTCCCCAAAAGCGTCTGCACCAGCATCAACGAGGTTGTGTGCCACGGCATCCCCGATGCGACCGAACTGCGCGAGGGGGATATCGTCAACGTCGACCTCACCACTATCGTGAGCGGCTGGTACGGCGACCAGTCGGAGACGTTCCTGATTGGCAAGGTTTCCGAGACGGCGCGAAAGCTCGTCCAGGTAACGTTCGATTGCCTTTTCCGCGGAATTCGGGCCATCAAGCCGAACGGCCGGGTGAACGACATCGGCCGGGCGATTTTCGACTACGCACGCACCTATGGCTTTGAAGTCGTCCGCGAGTACCAGGGGCACGGCATCGGGCGGCAGTTCCATCAAGACCCTGGCATCCCCCACTTCCCACACCCGAACAACGTGAGCGAAGTGATCCCGCCCGGCGTCTGCTTCACCATCGAGCCGATGCTCAATGTGGGGACCTGGGAGACAGTCCTCGACCACAAAGATAAATGGACCGTCCGTACAAAGGATCGCAGCCTGTCGGCCCAGTTCGAGCACACCCTGCTGATGACCGAGAACGGCCCGGAAATCTTGACGCTGACCGCCAACGGGCCGCAGGAAGGGCATAAGTTCTGACCGCTGGGGTCTTCATCGTTTCTTAACGGGCGCATGGGACGATGGCCTGCAAGGACCCTCCCGTGCTGTGCTTTCCCCCCATCTCCCATCACTGGCGCCGTCTCCTAATTGCCATGCTGGCGGTGACTTTCGCTGGCTGTAGCATCCGCGACGCCGAGACGACACTCGCGACGGGAACGTCCATCGGGGCAACGACGAGCGATGGTTCCGGTTCGACCTACGCCCTCCTTCGCGGGCGGATCGCGGTCGATGGATCCAGCACCGTTTACCCAATTACCCAGGCAGCGGCCGAAGATTTCATGAAGCGGCACCCCAAAGTGGCCATTCCGATTGGGGTCGCCGGGACAGCAGGGGGCTTCAGGCGATTCGTTGTCGACGAACTCGATGTGTGCGATGCGTCCCGCCCGATCGAGCCCGAGGAGGTTGACGCCTGCCGCCGTAACGGCGTTGGCTATCTCGAATTGCCGATTGGAATTGACGGCATCTCGGTCGTCGTCAACCCAAAGAATACATGGTGCAGTTCGCTCACCGTCGGTCAGCTCAAGCAGCTTTGGGAGTCGCACAGCCGAATCCAGAACTGGAATGAACTCGATCCGGCCTTTCCCAAGCAGGAAATCGTGCTCTACGGACCGGACACCGATTCCGGCACCTTTGAGTATTTCACGGAGGTCGTTTGCAGCCGAAGAGGAAACAGCCGCACTGATTACACGCCAAGCTCGAACGACAATATCCTGATTCAAGGGGTCGAGGGGGACGCAGGAGCGATTGGGTATTTCGGCTACGCCTACTACACGTTGAACCGAGATTCGTTGCGGGCACTCCGCATCGTTCCCACGACCGACAGCAAAACGGCCGCCGGCACCGCGGCGCCGGGGGTCGCTCCCACCGATGAGTCGATCTTGAGCGGTCGATACAAGCCTCTTTCGCGACCGTTGTTTGTCTACGTCAACCGCAAATCGCTGCGTCGTCCCGAGGTTGCCGCTTTCGTGACTTTCTATCTCGAACAGGCCCCGGCTTTCGTCTCCGAGGTGCATTACATTCCGCTGCCAGCGGCCAGTGTCGCCGAGTGCCGGGCACGGCTCCAGCAAGCATTGCAAGGGAAGTGACTCGCCCCCTCCCATGTCGACCAACCCCTTGCCTTCCAATACCGACGAGCCAATCCGCCTGACGCGCCGTTTTTCACTCGCGCAGGCGCGCGAGCAGGCGATCTGGTTCTGCCTCTTGTGCTGCGCGCTGGCGTCGATCGCGACGACGCTGGGCATCATTTACGTGCTGGTGACGGAAACTCTGATTGCCGTGCCGCCGCACCGGGCCTTCTTCCAGGAGGTTTCGCCCCTCGAATTCTTCACCGGCACACAGTGGACGCCCCAATTCGAGGAGAAGCACTTCGGTATTCTCCCTTTGATTTCGGGCACCTTCCTGGTCGCGGGGATTGCCGCTCTGATTGGATTACCGATCGGCCTGGCGGGCGCGGTCTATCTCAGCGAATACGCCTCTCCCCGCACGCGAAACATCGTCAAACCGATCCTGGAAATCCTGGCCGGGATTCCGACCGTCGTTTACGGCTATTGTGCCTTGGTCTTTGTGACGCCGTATGTGCTGCGGCCCATTTTTCATGGGCTCTTCGGCTTCAACGTGCAGTATTTTAACGCGGCGAGCGCCGGCATCGTCGTGGCCATCATGATCATTCCGATCGTCACCTCGCTGAGCGAGGATGCCTTGCGCTCGGTTCCGCAGGCTCTACGAGAAGCAGCCTATGCGCTCGGCTCAACGAAATATCACGTTTCGGCCAAGGTCGTCGTTCCGGCGGCCCTTTCCGGCGTGCTGGCTTCGTTTCTGCTCGCGATCTCCCGCGCGATCGGCGAAACCATGGCCGTGGCGATTGCCGCCGGACAGACGCCGGCGCTGACGCTGAATCCGTTCCGCAGCGTGGAGACGATGACGGCCTTCATCGTCAACGTCAGCTTCGGCGACAAGTCGCAGGGGAGCCTCGATTTCAAGGCGCTCTTCGCCGTTGCCATGACGCTCTTCGTGATCACGCTGGCGATGAACATCCTGTCCGAACTCGTGATGCGGCGGTTCCGCGAGGTGTATCAATGAGCGCGGCCTCCGCCGAACCGGCGACAAGTTTGCTGAAAAGCGATCGCCCCGCCCCCTCGCGCTGGACCGAGAGAGCGTTCGAGTGGGCCTGCGCCTGCTCCACGTGGTTCGGATTGGGCGTGCTCTTGGTTTTGCTGTTGGGCGTGCTGTGGAAGGGAGGCGGCTGGCTCTCCTGGTCGTTTCTCACCAGCTACGATTCGCGGCACCCCGAGCAGGCGGGAGTGCTGGCCGGCCTGTGGGGCAGCTTTTGGCTCGTTTCGCTGGCAACGCTCGTAGCCGTCCCCGTGGGAGTGGGGGCCGCTCTGTTCCTCGAGGAATACGGCAAGAGGGGTTGGCTGCGGACGCTGATCGAAATCAACCTGTCCAACCTGGCCGGCGTCCCATCCATCGTTTACGGGATTCTGGGGATGGCTGTCTTCGTTAAGATGTTCGGCGTTTTCCGGAACCATCCGAAGATCCTCGAGATCTGGCTCCCTTTCACGCACCTGCAAATTCCCCTTCCGCTCGGCCGGACCGTCCTTGCCGGCGCCCTCACCTTGGCACTCTTGATTCTGCCGATCGTGATCGTCGCCTCGCGCGAGGCGCTGCGTGCCGTGCCTCCGTCGATTCGTCATGCGTCGTACGCCTTGGGGGCGACGCGCTGGCAAACGGTGCGGCACCAGGTCCTGCCGGCAGCCATTCCGGGAATCGTCACGGGCGTCATTCTGGCCGTGTCGCGGGCGATCGGCGAGACGGCCCCGCTGTTGATGGTTGGGGCCGCGGTCTTCGTGGCGGCGACTCCCGGCGGGATCGAATCGCCGGCTGACGTCCTCCGCCGGCCGAGTAGTGTGCTCGAGGCTCCGTTTGACCCTTTTACGGCCCTGCCCATCCAGATTTTCAACTGGGTTTCGCGGCCCGAGGCGGCGTATCAACACGTCGCGGCGGCGGCGATTCTCGTGCTCTTGGTTTTGCTCCAGGTGTTCAACATCGCCGCGAGCGTGGTCCGCGCCCGCATGCGGCGCAGGGCACGCTGGTAGAAGGAAACCGGTCGGCTTATGCTCAACGCACTTTCGGCCATCGTTCGCGACCGGGTCGAGGCAAGATCGCTGTCCCAGGCGGATCCCAACGCGTGCCGGAAGCCTAAGCTCGAGGTTCAGAACCTCTGCTTCTATTACGGCGGCAGCCAGGCGCTTTTTGATGTGACCGTGTCCATTCCCGAACGGGCCGTCACGGCGCTGATTGGTCCCTCGGGATGCGGCAAGAGCACGTTTTTGCGGACGCTCAACCGCATGAACGACATCATCGAGGGGACCCGTGCCTCGGGCCGGGTCCTGCTCGAGGGGACCGACATCTACCACCCGACAATCGACGTCGTCGCCCTGCGGAAACGGGTCGGCATGGTCTTTCAGAAATCGACCCCGTTTCCCAAGTCGATCTTCGAGAACGTCGCTTACGGGCCGCGGATCGGAGGGCAGAAGAATATGAAAAGCCTCTCCGCGCTCGTCGAGGCTTCGTTGCAGCGGGCCGCCTTGTGGGACGAGGTGAAGGACCGGCTGGGCGATTCGGCTCTGGCGCTTTCCGGCGGGCAACAGCAGCGACTCTGTATTGCGCGGGCTTTGGCGACCGATCCGGACGTTTTATTGATGGACGAGCCGGCCTCGGCGCTCGATCCCGCGTCGACCGCACGGGTCGAAGACTTGATTTTCGAGCTCAAGGGCAATTACACGATTATTATCGTCACGCATAACATGCAGCAGGCGGCCCGCATCAGCGATCGGACCGCTTTTTTCAACCACGGACACCTGATTGAAATCGACACCACGCAAAAGATCTTCACCAGGCCCGGACAGAAACAGACGGAGGAGTACATCACCGGCCGGTTCGGATAATCGCCCATGACGAAGCACCTCTCGCGGGAGCTCGACGACCTGCACCACGACATCCTCTCGATGTGCGCCATGGTCGAAGAAATGGTCCACCAGGCGGTCGACGAGCTGGCCGAGCCGGACCATGAAAAAGCCCGCGCGATGGCGGTCAAGGACGACGAGATCGACCAGTGGGACGTGCGGATTGAAGAGGAGTGCCTCAAGATCCTGGCGATGCACCAGCCCGTCGCCACCGACCTCCGCCGCATCACGAGCGTCTTCAAGATCTCGAACGAACTGGAGCGCGTGGCCGACCTGGCCGTCCACATCGCCGAGCGGGCCTGCGGCCTCGTCACCTGGCCCGAAGTCTACGCCCCGGCCAATCTGAAGGAGATGGCGGCCATCGCCGGCGAGATGCTCCGCAACAGCATCGACGCCTACGTCGATCTGGACACCGGACTTGCCCGTCGCGTCTGCGCACGCGACGAGCAGGTCGACCGGCTGAACCGAGAGATCATCGGCGAAATCCTCACGCGGATGAAAGAGACACCGGCCCATGTCGAGCCGCTGTTGCACCTCTTCTCGGCCTCCCGCCACGTCGAGCGTGTCGCCGATCACGCGACCAATATCGCCGAGGATGTTGTATACCTCGTCGAGGGGGAGATCATCCGCCACCGTCCCGAGATCTGACTGCCATTTCAGACCCGGCTCGCCACGAAAAAGAGCCGCGGCATGGGAAAAAATGTCACGTCCCCCGTCGGGGGAAACGTCGCCTTCAGGCGCGTGCCAACTTCGTTGAGAAAGTCCGCCTCTTGGGCAGCATCAAGGCGTGCAAGTAGTGGCCTGAGAGCCGTTCCTTTTAGCCAGTCGAGGACCGGATTCTCGCCTGACAGGATGTGCACATACGTCGTGTGCCAGGCATTGACTCGAAACCCCAAGTCCAGCAAAAAGGCGACGTACCACAAGACCGGCCGGGCGGATTCCCGGTTGAGGCCAATCCCGGCCAGGCGCGAACTCCACCGCGGGTCGGCCGATGCCGCCTCGATGGCTTCCTGGCTCGGCGTGCGAAAACGATCGGGCATCTGGACGGCCAGCGTGCCCTGCGGCGAGAGCATGCCGGCCAGCCGCCGCAAAAGCGCTTCGTGATCCGGAATCCAGTGCAGGGCGGCGTTACTCACGATCAAGTCGGCGGGCCGATCGGGTTTCCATTGGCCGATGTCGGCCCGAACGAATTCGACCCGATCGGGAATCGCCTGCGGCCGGGCTTTTTCGAGCATCTCGGCCGAACTGTCGATTCCCAGCACACGCGCCGCAGGCCACCGCTCGGCGAGGGTTCGCGTGAGGCTTCCCGTGCCGCAGCCGAGATCCACGATGAATTCGGGACGCTCAGCCGTCACTTGGGCCATCAAATCGTCAAACGGCCGTGAGCGCTCGCGCGAGAACTTCGTGTATTGATCGGCGTCCCACATGTGAGTCGAGAGTGGCGAGTGATGAGTCAAGCATTTAGCTCGTCACTCGTCCCTCATTTCACTTCCAGATCGATGGCCGAGAAGTGTTCGTGATCGCTCTGCGTGTTTTGCGTGTCAACGCGGACGACATAGATGCCCGGGTCGTCGATCCGCAGGTTGAACCGGGCGCCGACGCGGCACTTCGGCTTGAAGTTCATGTTGACCGTCCCCTGCGCGACGGCCCCTTTCACGTCGGGGAGTTCTTTGGCGCCAAACGCGCCCGTTCGCAGGACGAAGTACCGCACGGTCACTCCCTCGATTTGCTTGTGCGGATAGGCGTTGGTGAGGAAGAACTCGAAAATGAGCGGCGCGCCGTGCTTCACGGCCATCCGCGGCCTGCGCTTGATTCCGCCCGGCGGCGGTTCCTGATCGGCGAACGACTCCTGTTTCCCGTCCGGCCCGGTGATCTCGAGCTTGATCACCGCATGCTCGGCCGCGCGGCAGGCCCGACGGCGGCAACAAAGAAAATCGCCAGCAGAATCCGGCCCAGGAGGCGACTCGTGGAAATCATAAATTCTTTCTACATCAATTCGCGGGATACCAAAAGACCGTAGCCTCGGTCGGCGGATTCCCTTCGACAAAGACCTGCTGGCCGCACGCGCTGGAACTCGAGCGAAGCAGGGCCATCGCGACCGGCGAGTTCGTCGCAAACGACAACGCCGACGAAGTGACCGTGCCGACCACCGCCGAACCGGCCGCGTCTGCAAAGACGCGCATGCCTGACGCGGGAACACTGCTGCCGACGAGCCGCAGGCTCCGCAGTTCCCGATTAACGTGGCCCAGCGCATCCAGCCGGGCGATCGGTTCCTGGCCCAGGTAGCAGCCTTTCGTGAAGGAGATTGCCGTCTTCGTGCGGCCCACTTCCTGGGCCAGATTGTCGTCGCTGAGATCGACGCCGAAGACCGGCAGCCCCGCCTCAATCCGCAAGGCGGTCCAGACTTCCGCACCCGCCGCACGTACTCCCGCCTCGACCAGGCTCTGCCAACAGGCGGCCAGCCGGTTGCGTTCGGCAAAAATCGCATACCCGCGATGCGGCCCCACATCGAAGCGGCGGACGCGGACAGTCGCGCCGGCAAGTTTGCCCGCCCGGTGCTCGAGATTGTCGAGGGCGTCGACGTCGATCCCGAGGCGGGCCAACCGGCCGGTCGCTTCCGGGCCGACGGCGAGCAATTCAGCCCCGTCTGCCGATCGATCGGTAATCGTGACGTCCTCGTTGATGACGTAGCGTTCCAGATGGGGCAGGATTCGCTCGGCGGATCCGGCGTCGGCATCGAGCCACAGGCTCGAGTCGAGCGCATCGATCCAAACGTGCCCGATCACTTTTCCTTTGACGTTCGTCACGAAGGCCTCGCACCCTTCTCCGGGCGACAGGCGCTTGACGTCATTGGTGCAGAAACTGTGCAGGAACCGCACTCGATCTGCACCGGACAACTCGATCTGCGTGCGGTCGCTTAAGTCAAACAGGGCCGCCTCGCTCGTCGCGGCGACATATTCCTCTTGGGGCGAGCCAAAATGCGCCGGCCGCCCGAAATCGACCGGGCCGGTTCCGAGCGCCGCGCCTGAACGTTGTTGCGTCTCGTGCAACTCCACGGTTGGTTCCAAATCGCGCGCCCTCTTCGCGTCACCCGGCGGGCCGAGCCGTCTTCAAGTATCTCGCTGGCCGGCTCCCCTGCCAAGCCACGCCTGGTGACGCAACGGGTTCGTGTTTGCCGCTTCCCGTCGGCGGCGGGCTTCCCTAAGATGCAAGAGGTTCGCAGTCGCCGCCGCGGCAGATCGCGATCGTCCCACACTCTCAGGACCGAATCTTATGGCACGTGTGGAAGCCTCCGTCTTCGTCCGCTCCCCAGTCGAACGTATTTTCGCCTTCCTCACGTCGAGCGAGAACTTCACGAAGATTGTTCCCCCCGACTTGCAATTGCGGCTCGTGCAATCGCCACCACAAATGGCTCTCGGCTCGCGTTTCGAGGTGCAGATCCTCGGATTCGGCATGCCGCAAAACGTGATCTACGAAATCACCGAGTTCGTCCATCCGCACCGTTTTCAGGAAGCGCAGGTCAAGGGGCCGCTCGGCCGCTACGTGCATGATCACGATTTCGCGCCCCAGGAGGACGGGACCGTCCGCGTCACCGACCGGATCGAGTTCGAGCCGCCGGGGGGATTGCTCGGCTTTCTGCTGACGGCCGAGCGGCTGAAGACATCGCTCGAGCAGGGGCTCACGCATCGGCATCGCGAGCTGAAAAGGCTGCTGGAAGCATCATGAGCGGACCTGCGCCCAGCAACGCGCCGACTATCCTGGCTCTGCTGGGACTGCTGGCGGTCGCGGCCGGTTTGCTGGGACTGATCGCCCTCGTCTTGCCGCAAGTCTTCGGTTTCGTCGCGGTCGTCCTGGGCTTCTTCGCCTTCGGGGCGATCCACTACCTCTTGTGGGGTTGGTGGTTGCGCCCCGTTCCGATCGAAGACGAAGCCGACCCGCGAGAGCGGCCCACGCGGCCCAACGAGTGACCGCATCGGCGCGGCCACTCGACGTCGATCGCCGACTCACTTCGACGAGAGGTGTTCGGGCAGTTCGCTGCTGTTGACCAGCTTGAGCACGTTGTCGATCAGGATCTCTCCCGTCATTTCGCCCAGCGACGTCCGCGACACATAGTCGTACCGCGGGAAGCTCTTGAAATCGACCTTCGTCAAAATGTAGCCGAAGGCGTCGTTCGTGAGGCCGAAGAGCAAATTGTGCTCGCCGTGCATTTTCCGCTTGAGATAAAAGCCGATGTTCGGCAGCGCTTCGCCCGGGATCGTCGCGATCTGGGCGTTCCCCAGGTTCACGAGATTAAGCCGGGCCGTGATCGAGTGGTTGTCGTTGTGCGGATAGTTCAACGGCGAACCAACGATGATGGCCCACATCAAAGGAGAGTCGACCGGGAACTGCACGTCGAGCGAGTGGCACACGAGGTGCGGGTCCTTCTGCACCGGCGCGTCTTTGATGATCCGCTGCGCTTCGTCGGCCATGAGGTGGCCGATTCGCAGGCACTCGTCCCACGTGCGGGCGTCTTTCCATTTCGCCTCTTGCGGGTTTTCGGGATGATCGAGCAGGCGGTTGTCGGCGGTGATCATTCCCCCCTGCGCCCCGTTCATGAAGATGGCCGTGCCGCCGGCCAGTTGCTCCAGCTTATCGCGCAACGGACCGACGAGGTCCGGGCTGCAGAAGCCGGCGTTGGGCCCGAGCACCTCGGGATGAATCGCGTAATTCACGAGCGTGGCGACCGTCTTCCCCGCCGGAGTGACAGCCTGAATCACGCTCATCCGCTGGTCGTAGAGGGCCGGAGCGTAATAGTTGTAGGCGATCTTGCCGCGGGCCTTGGCTGTGGCAATCTTGATCCAGCAAGGTTGCAGATGGTCGATCGCCTCGTTGAGGGCGGCCGCCGCCTCGTTGCAGACGAAGTCCATGTATTTCAGATCGCCGCTGTGTCCACCCGATCGGTTGGGAAAACCGTAGCAGTCGGGCGCGCTGTGCGTGTGCGTGCAGCCGATCAGAATGTTGTTCTTGGGGATTCGCGGGCACTTGGCCCGCACGCGGTCAGCCAAAACGCCGGGAAAGCCGATCACGTCGACGCACACCACGCCGACGGCCACATCGCCGCGGCGAAATGCGATCGCCCGCACGTTGAGCTCGCCGCGCTTGTCGTGCACCGGCGACCCCGGTCCGATTCCTCCCGAAACGGGCAGGAGCGGGTTGGGCGTAATGATGCGCACGCCCGTCCCCACTTCGATCTCAGCCTGTGCGGCCGAGACCGCGAAGAACAGGCAAACCAACACGGCCGCCGGTACCAACAATCGGAAACGGAACGATCGAATCACGGCTCCCCTCGCTTTGGAATGTTTTCGCACTTCGGTTGGCCCAGTGGGGGCGTTAACGACGCCCACTGAAACCGGCCCTGTGGTCTACGACCCTTCACACTACGAAAGGGGCGGCCCGCGTTCCAGGGCCAGCCGACGCGGAGAGACGTTTTTTCGCGGGGAAAGCTGACTTTGGCACGCTTATCGAGCGGCTCGCTTGCCACCCCGACGTCACGCCACGATTTCGTGCAAAATCCGGCAGAAATACTCCAGCACGCCCGCGTCCGACACGCGGTTGGGGACTTCCATGTTCAGGCGGTGGACTGGGATCGTCATGCGGCGGTCGGCGACCGTCATGCCACGGGTCAATTCGCCAGCCACTTCGACGTCGATCGCCATCCGCCGGCTCTCGAACAGGTCGAGCCGCGTCACGGCGGCCAGCGCCACGATCTCTCGCAGCGGGATTCCTTCCCGCCCCATTTCTTCGTGGTAGGCCCGGAAGGAGTAGGTCAGCAAATCTTTAAAGAACCGCCCACGGCGGGTCGTCTCATCGATTCCCAGCCGCTGGATGTGGTCCATCGTCAGCACAGCCTGGCGACTGATTTCGAGCGGAATCAGCGTCTTGGTGGCCGGCATCCGCAGCACGTTGCGGGCCGCTTCCGGATCGCAATAAACGTTAAACTCGGCCGACGCCGTCACGTCTCCGCCCCCGTCAACCGCCCCGCATAGGCAGATAAACCGCTTGAGCGTCCCGAGGAAGTCGGGGTTGCGCTCGCAGGCCCGTTCGACGTTGGTCAGAGGACCGAGAGTCAGCAGGGTGATCTCGTTGGGGGCCATCCGCACCAACTCGGTCAGGACGCGGGCCGGGTCGCGGATGTTGTGCAGGTCGGCCACCTCGACTTCGATATTGCCCAATCCCGACGGGCCGTTGATCTTGGCCACCATTTCGCCCACGGGATCGAGCGGGGGCGATTCCACCGGCACGTCCGAGGTCGAGCCACCCAGCCGCGGCCACTTGGGCGAATCGAGGTTCTCGACGATTGCCTGCACGTTTCGCGTCGCGGTCCGTCCGGAGACGCAGCCGGCCGTCGCCGTCACGCCCACCAGATCGATTTCGGGATCGAACAGGGCGACGGCAATCGCCAGGGCGTCACCGATTCCGGGATCGGCATCGATAATCAACTTCTGCGGCAATGGGGATCCTTTCCACCCTGCAAACTGCTATTCGCGACAGCAGCTTGCGCCATTCACAAGTGCCCCAATTTTGAGGGGCATTCGAACCCTCGACCGGCGTGCGTGTCGGCCTCGAGGGGAGCGAGGCGGACAATCATCGCCCGTCGAAGTGTGCAAAACGTGTGGTCAACGCAATTTCTGTGCTTCCGCGACGTGCCGGCTTTGCCGATACTAAAAGAGACGCAGGAGAGAATCAAATGAGTGGTGGGCGGTGCATGTTGATTGTTCAGCACCCCCGGGAGAGCGAGTCACCCGCCGAGCCGTTTTCCGTCCTCGAAGACGCGGCAGGAGCGTTGTCCTCCCCCTGCGTATTTGTTTTTCTGATCCCTCGCCCCGCACCCCTCACCCTGCGCCCCTCATTCCGGCATGGCTGACGCGATCCACAACGCCATTTCGATTCTGCTCAAACAGAGCAGTCTCACCGAGAACGAAATGGAAGCGGCCGTCCTGCAGGTGATGGACGGCAACGCCTCGGCCATCGGCCTGGGCATGCTGCTGACCGCCCTCCGCTTCAAAGGCGAGTCGGTCGACGAGATCGTCGGGGCCGCTCGCGCTCTGCGCGAGCGGGCGATCCGCATCCCGATCAGCCGTCGCGGCCTGCTCGACACGTGTGGCACGGGCGGCGACGAGCTCAACACCTTTAACGTCAGCACGGCGACCGCATTTGTGACGGCCGCCTGCGGTGTGCCGGTGGCGAAGCATTCGAATCGGGGCGTCTCCAGCCGCAGCGGTTCGGCCGACGTGCTCGAGGCGCTCGGCGTGCGGATCGATCTGACGCCGGAAGAAGTGGCCCGCGCTGTCGACGAAATCGGTCTCGGCTTCTGTTTCGCCCCTTTAGTTCACGGGGCCATGAAATATGCCGCGCCGGTCCGCAAGCAGCTCGGCTTCCGCACGATTTTCAATTTGCTCGGCCCGCTGACCAACCCAGCCGGGGCCGACTTCCAACTGATCGGGACGGGCCGTGTGGCAATCGCGCACAAACTTGCCGAGGCGCTCGCACGGTTGGGAACGACCCGCGCGCTGGTCGTGTGCGGCAACGATGAATTGGACGAGGTGAGCCTCTGGGGCCAAACGACCGTGTTGCGAGTTGAGAACGGGAAAATCGAGGTATCCGAGTGGACGGCCGGCCTCTTGGGGCTGCCGGAGTGCCGCGTCGACGAGTTGCGAATTTCCACGGCCGCCGAAAGCGCGCAGCGAATCCGCGACGTCTTTGCGGGTGCCCGAGGACCGGCCCGAAACATTGTTTTGGCCAACGCGGCCGCCGCTCTTCTCGTAGCGCAAAGTAGCGACTCTCCGCGAGAGGCGGTCGCGCTGGCGGCCGCCGCGATCGACTCGGGCAAGGCTTCGGAAATTTTGAAACGATTGACCGATTTCCCGGCAAAACACGTCTGAAAAGCGGGCAACGAGCCGGTTTCGGCTCCCTTGCGTTGCGACTGGGCAGTCCTATAATTCGGTGAGGTCGGAGCGGATTTTGCAGGAGATTTTGCGAGTCTTGGGGAGATCCGGCAATTCGTGGCACACGGCTTGCCGATGAGAGAACAAAGGTCGATCGAACCCCCGCCGCCGGCGGCGTGTCCGGTTGAAGTGAGTGACGCATGATTCAGTGGTTTCGGAACGTCTGGGTGGCCATTGCCACGGTGATCCAGGGGCTGTTGGTGACCCTTGGAATCATGGGAAAGACGTACCGACGCAGGACCTTCACGGAAGTCTTTGAGTACCCGGAAGTCCCGGTGCCGGTCAAACCGCGGTACCGGGGGTTCCACCGTTTTGACCTGACAACTTGTATCGGTTGCGAAAAATGTGCGGTGGCCTGCCCGGTTGACTGCATTTATATCGAAAAAGAGAAAGCACCGGTCGGCAAGGGCTTCCGGATTGATGGTTTCACCATCGATTACACGAAGTGCATGTTTTGCGCATTGTGCGTCGAGCCGTGCCCGGTCGACTGCATCTTTATGGGATCGAATTTTGACTTGAGTTGTTACAGCCGCGACGGCTGTATCGTCGACTACGCGAAACTCCCCTTGCAGGTCGCGTGGGGCCAGGCGACGTTGAATCCGACCGTCGTGTCTGAGTCGAAAGTGTTGTATGAGCCAGTCTGGGTTCAGGGGGAGCCGAGCCCGTTTCAATTTGAGTCGGCTCCTGACCATTGAGGGCGTCGATCAGGACGGATCGATCGCCGTGAGGTCCACGCCATGAATGCAACCGCTTCCAAGAAATACTTCACCCTCGCCGAAGCCAACGCGATGCTTCCGCTCGTGCGAGCGATCGTCGACGACATCGTCAACCTGTACAACGACGTGCAAGAACGCCGGGACCGCCTTTCCCGAGTCCGCCAGGCGCCCGGCCACCGCCGCGACGACGATTCGTACGAGGAGGAAGTGCAGCAGATCGAGGACGAGATCGAAAAGGACATCGACCGCCTCAACGAATTCGGCGACGAATTACGCCGCCTCGGCGTTGAGATGAAGGACCCCGTTGCCGGTCTGGTCGACTTTTTGACTCAAATCGACGGCCGCGAAGCGTATCTCTGCTGGAAGCTGGGCGAAGGCGAGATCACCTTCTGGCACGAACTCAACGCCGGTTTCGGCGGACGGCAATCGCTCCTCGAAACGTCGACGGGCGGCCGGAAACCGGCCGACCCGGGCCAACGCTCCTAAAGTGCCCGTAGGGTGTGACCAGCGAGCCAAACGGCGCAGGCCCACCATTCGGACGCTCGAATCGCGCTCGTGGTGGGCCGGCGCTCGTTTCACGAGCTTGTCCCACCCTACAGAACCGACCCGAAAGTCGCACAAAACACGCCGTGCGAGCGTGGCAGAGCGCTACGACTTTCGATATATTCGCCCCCTGACCTGCGCGGTTTTTTCGCGGCCAGGCCTCGCGCGTGACCTCCCCGGGAGGTCACCCCAAAAACCAAGTGTCGAGTGAATTGACAGGCAATTTGAGATGACAGATCTCGTCGGGCATTTTCTGTCTTCGGCATCATCGCCGTGGTCTTTCTGGTGCTTCCCCTGGCGATCGGCTACTTCATCCGCCCCAAGCTTCCCACCGTCGAGAAGGAAGCGATTTACGAGTGCGGCGAACCGACGATCGGCTCGAGCTACATCCAGTTCGACCTGCGGTTTTATGTCGTCGCGTTGTTGTTCATCATCTTCGACGTCGAAGTCGCCTTCTTCTTTCCGTGGGCCCTGATTTACGGCGGCTCCACGCAGTTGATGGATCCCCGGCTGAGCGAAGCGGGACGCACCGCGATCAGTGCCAAGCTGCTCAACGTCCCCGCGACGCAATCGGTGCAGCCGATCACGTCACACGGCGGCCCATCAACTGGCCCTGCTGAGCCTCGTCGACATCCTGGTCTTCTTCGGCGTGCTTCTGGTCGGATTTGCCTACGTCTGGAAGCGGGGCGACCTCGACTGGGTGCGGGCCATCTCGCGGAAGAACGTCTTGCCTACTGAAATCCTCGCGCCGAATACGCCGGCTGCTCCGCCGCGCCGCGTGCCGCAATCCGTGGGATAAATTGCATGAATGCCGCAGAAATCAACGAGTTGCTCGTGAGCCGGTTCGGTGCCGATCGCATCGTCGGCGCCAATATGACGGCCACCGATCCCTGGGTCGAAGTCGCTCCCGCCGCTATCGTCGAGGTGAGCATGTTCCTCCGCGACGATCCGCGGTTGCAGATGGACCATCTCAACAACCTCTGCGGCGTCGACTATCTGCAGCCCGACCCGAAAAAAGCGGCCAAGTTCGGGCACGAGCCGCACATCGAAGTCGTCTACCACCTGTCGAGCTTCGTGCTGAAACACAAAATCACGCTCAAGGTGAAGCTCCCCCGCTGGAAGAACGACCAGCCGGGCCAGACTCCCCGAGGTCGACTCGGTCGCCGGCGTGTGGGGCATCGCCGACTGGCACGAGCGGGAAACCTACGATTTGATGGGCATCCGTTTTCTCGGCCACCCCAACCTCTGCCGCATCCTCTGTCCCGAGGATTGGGTGGGCCATCCCCTCCGCAAAGATTACGAGATGCCGCTCGAGTACCACGAAATTCGGGGCCGTTAAACGGCGGCCGACTTAGTGCTCACGACGAAGCACACATGACGGTGAATCAAATATGAGTCTGCAACTGGAAGACGCCCGCGTCGTTGAGTTCGACGTGCGGACCGACGAAATGCTGGTCAACATGGGCCCGCAGCATCCCAGCACGCACGGCGTGCTGCGCCTGCTGCTGCGGACCGACGGCGAAATCGTGCACGAAGTGACGCCGCACATCGGCTATCTGCACCGCTGCGCCGAAAAGATCGGCGAGAACCTCGCGCCGCCGCAGTGGATTCCCTACACCGACCGGATGGACTACCTGGCCGGGATGAACATGAATCTCGGCTGGTCGCTGGCGGTCGAAAAGCTGGTCAAGCTGGAGCTGCCCGAGAAGGCGGTGGTCCTTCGCGTGATCATCGCCGAGTTGGGCCGCGTCGCCAGCCACCTAGTCGGCATGGGCGCCTACGGGCTCGACCTGGGGACGTTCAGCCCGTTCCTGTACGCCTTCCGCGAACGCGAAATCATTCTCGACCTGTTCGAAGAAGCGTGCGGCGCCCGGCTCACCTACAGCTACCTCACCATGGGCGGGGCGACGCACGACTTGCCGGAAATCATCACGATTCCCCCCGGCCTGGCGTCGCTCGTGGGCAAAAAGCCCACGCTGAAACTCTCCTGGCTCGACGCGACGCGGATGTTTCTCGACTGGCTCGAGAGGCGGGTGCGGGGATATCACACGCTGCTCACCCGGAACCAGATCTTCATCAAGCGCACGGCCGGCCTGGGGATCCTCACGCCGGAAATGGCCAAGAGCTACGGCTGCACCGGCCCGGTCCTTCGCGGCAGCGGCGTCGACTGGGACCTCCGCCGCGACGGCGATCCGATCTATACGCGGATGTACGAAGGCTACAAGTTCCACATCCCGGTCGCCCCCTTTCCCGAGGCCCCGCCGGAAGTCGTGGTGGGGGATAACTGGTGCCGGTTCTACGTCCGCATGCTCGAACTCGTGCAGGCGATCGGCCTCGTGCGGCAGGCGATGGACCGCTACCCGACGGCCCAGGGGAGCTACCGCGTCCCCTACAAGATGAGCACCAAGCTCCCCAAGGACGAGGTCTACCTCGAGACCGAGTGCCCCCGCGGCCAGATGGGCTTCTACATCGTCGGCAACGGTGACGCCGAACCGCTCCGCGCCCGGGCCAAGAGCTCCTGCTTCTGCAACCTCTCGATCACCGGCCCGATCTGCAAGGATTTTCTCTTAGGCGACATCCCCGCGATCGTCGGCTCCCTCGACATCGTGATGGGCGAAATCGACCGGTAGATTGCTCTCGGCTTCGCCTTGACCTCGTTCTCAAGCTCCTGCTTGGGAACGCCTCCGACTTCGGCGGACTCGGCTTCGCGTCATCATGCCCGGCGCGACACGCATTCGATGTCGTTTCTTCGACACCGCATCTCCGTCCCTCTTCACCAACACGATCGCCGGTTGACTGCACGTGATCGAAAAGACCGAGCAATGGACCGGAACGACCCCGGTTCGCCGGGACTGATCGAGATGGTCACGGACTGGCGGTAGACGTCGGAAAATCGCGAAGCGGGAGCTTCGGAAAAGGGCGTCCCCAAGCAGGAGCTTGGGAACGAGAAAAACATCTTGCGACTCGAATCGGCGGCACCTTAGGATGGTTTGCAGTTTGACAACTGGACGCACGCATGGTCGATTCGCAACGCGCTGGCGATCGAAACTCGCGGCTCCTCGGAGCACTGGCGATTGCGCTCTCGGTGGCGTTGCTCTCCGGCGGCGGTTATTTTTCCTGGCTCTTTTTTGCTCCCCGTTACTCGCAGCACACGGAAACCGTGCGTGCCCGCACGAATGCCCAGGGCCAGGTCGTCGAGGAGTTCGTGCGGCTGAGGCACGAGGAAACGCGAGGCTGGTTTCCCGGTCCGCACGGCCTCGTGCCCTGGGAGCACGCCGTGTGGTTCACAAACCATTTGCGCGAGCCCGGCAAACCGCTGCGCGAATTGACCTTTCTGCGCGACGTCGAACAGGCCTGGCAACTCTGCCAGCCCATTCCGGAGAGCCGCCAGTGGGTCGTCTTCTGCCAGGAACCGCACAATCCCGGCGAATATCGGTTGCTCGTCTTTGACGACACGCACATCGTTCGTCAACTGCGCTTTGAGGGGGTTGCGGAGGCAACCGGCTACGAGTGCCGCTCTGTTCTCGAGGAGAAAAATCGAAAGTTCGTTTATCTCTCGCCCAGGGGTGTCGAAGTCTACGACATTGTGACGGACAGGATTGAACCCTGGACCGGAAGTTTCGCCACGCGCAAAAACATCAACGGAACCTATACGGACGTAGTGCTGCATCCCCCTTTTCCGAACCTGCAGCAGCGCAACACCGTCAGCCAAGAGCGAAAATGAGATCGAGTTTTGTAGGGCATCCTGTGCCTGCCGATTTGTTATCCCCTGAATTCATCCTCTGTCGAATCGGCATGCACAGCATGCTCTACGGCACGGTCTATCGGAAAATACCAGGCACCACGGGGGTGCCATTGGCGGCAGCTTTGGGCCGCCAGTGCCGATGCCGTTTGGCCCGCGAAGAAATTACTGGCGGGCCAAAGCCCCCGCCAGTGGCACCCAGAGCCCGCCATTTTCGAGGAGACGGACCACTACGGAACTGAGGCCCAGCCCATGCATCTGAGTGTCGACGGACTCGTGAACTACGGCTCGAAATCCGGATCCGGACGATTACTCTTCACGGATCGATCGCTTTTCGTGCTGCGCCCGGTCGAGAATTCGTCGATGATTTGGGCGCATGCGTTTGGTGTCGTCGGTGCGTTGATCTGGCGTATTTGGACTCGCGACGCCCCATTCCCCCGCCCGACCACCTGGCCGATCCCGAATTGGCCCAGCTCGATGACAAACGGCGGAAGCAATTGCTCAAGACGACCTTCGTGGCGAAGCTGCCGCTTGAAAACATTCGCCAGGTCAAACACACGCGGCTCGGCTACGAATTCGTCCTTGAGGGAGAGCCGCCCCTCTTTTACAGTGGGTGGTTGCAGAAGAAACGGATTCGGGAATTCCTTGAAGGACGCGGCATTCTGATTGAGGAATCGTGAGGGCACACTCGTCTGGACGAACTCTGCGGCAACCGAACGCCCCTCCTAGCTCTAAAACCTACCTGATTACAATACGGGCGGGCATTTCCCATCGTCACCTTCCGCCAAAATTGGAGATGTCACATGGATCGAACGCATTCCCACCACGATTGTCGAACAAGTCTTCAATGGGGGCTTTGGATCGCCTGTTCACTGATTGCCGCTTGTCCTCTCGCCGTCTGGGCCGGGCCGCGCGAGCGGACGCCGACGATGCCGGAAATCATCGATCGGGTTCGTGCGGCTGAAAAGCTCACAAGCAACATTGAAATGGTCCTGCGCCGAATACGACAATCCCACTTTCCCAGCCGTCAACAGGCGTGGCGGAAAGATACCAGCGGCCGTGACGACATCGAGCCGCGTCCGTGTTGTTTTGCAGGGGGACCTGTCGTACTTGGAGCAGGAATCAAAGATGCTCAACGATGATGGTACGAGAGGGACACTGGCGACGATTATGGCTTACGATGGCCAGCACACCCGGACTGCTTACGATGGCCGGGACACGCCCACCCCAAAAGGTCACTTGTCTGTTCAATCGGGGCGTATTCAGAACGACCGCGTTTTCCGGCCGGACACGTTTCTGTACGCGTCCTGGAATCTCCCGGTCCCCTTTTCGGCATTTCTCTCCGCACAAAAGGGGCCCTTTGGCGAGCAAATCTCCTGGCAAGTTGAGCAGGAGGAATCGGTGAACGGCCTGCGGTGCCTTCGCCTCCGCAACGAGCTCAGACACGCCGGGCACGTCGCGCAGGTCGCGCATTTCTGGGTCGCCATGGACCGCAATTATTTGCCGATCAAGATGGACTGCTTTCGCCCGAACTTCAGTGAAAAGCTGCCGGCCGGCACGGGACAGGTGAGCGAGTTCCAGGAGATCACTCCCGGCGTCTGGCTCCCTTCACGGATCGGCGCTGTTTCCTACAGTCCACCGGCGGCGAAAGAGGGGCGATCGATGATGACGTGGAGAATGGACATGGTTCTCGAAAGGGCGAACCTCAACCCGATGCACCGTCCCGAGTTCTTCCGCGTGATCCAATTCACACAGAAGGGACTTTGATCCGTCGAAACTCGGCCTGCAACAGCCGCGGAACTGGATTTCGTCTGCGCACCAGAGCGTTGCACCAATTCGCGCTTTTTCTTAGACGAAACGGCCACCCTCGGGCGTCTCTTTCGAGGGTTTGCTTCATAACCGATTTTTTTGCGATTGCCTCGCAGAACTTTGAGAAGAGGAGCACCGCTCGGCTCACAAATTCTTCGATGGGCGCACGATCAGGCGTAGCAACGTCAGACATTCAGGGATGTTGAGTTCTGGGCGGCGAGAAGCAACAGATGAAGCGGTGGTTTTCCCGCCTCGCGATTCTCGGGGTCGCGGTCGCATTAGGATTTACGACCGTGGCTCTATTACTGCCGCCGGTGCAAACCGATGGCGGTCGGCCTCCTCGAGGCGAGTGCAAGAACAATCTCAAGCAAATCGCGCTTGCGCTTCACAACTACCACGACGACTACGGCTGCTTCCCGCCGGCGTACGTGGCGGATAAAAATGGCCGGCCGATGCACAGTTGGCGGGTCTTGATCCTTCCCTACCTGGATTATCGAGCCGTCTACGAACGCTACCGCTTTGACGAGCCGTGGAACGGCCCGCACAACCGCGAGCTGGTGTCCCAGGCGCCGTACATGTATCACTGCCCAGCAGACAAAACGCCGAAGACCGACACGAGCTACGTCGTCGTCGTTGGGCCATCGACAATGTTTCCCGGCGAAAAATGTGTGCGGATCAAGGATATCGGCGATGGCACGACATTGACGATCATGGTCGTCGAGATGGTTAACTCGCGCATCAATTGGATGGAGCCGCGCGATTTGACCTTTGACCAGGCACTCCGTGGCATCAACCCCGATTCACAGCTCGGAATATCGAGCCATCACGAGGACGGCGCTCAGGCTGCGTTTGCCGACGGGAGCGTTCGCTTCTTCAGGAACGACTTTCCAACCGGTGATCTGCGCCTGCTCCTGGAAATCAACGACGGAAAGCCCTCTCCCCGGCTTCCGATGAACTGAAGGCGGATTCGCTACGTGCCATGCGTAAGCAATCGGATCAACCGAGCAAGCCAGTGAAGCCGTCGCTCCTGCAAGTTGTGTCGGCGGTCGTGCTGCTGGTCCTCCTCGCGGTGTTGCTCTTCCCCGCGACCTCGACGTCCCACCCGCAGTCTAGGCGGACGGAATGCAGGAACCTGCTGACGCAAATAGGAATCGCGCTGCACAACTACCACGATAAGTACCATTGCTTTCCGCCGGCATACATCGCAGCTAAAAACGGCAAACCGATGCATAGTTGGCGCGTGCTGCTGCTACCGTTCTTCGGTTCGGCATTCGAGTCGACGTATCAAAGATATCGCTTTGATGAGCCGTGGGACGGCCCACACAACCGCGAACTGGCATCGGACCTCATGGCTTATCGATGCCCGGCCGAAAACAACGGTCCGGAGACCGAAGCGAGCTACGTTGTCGTTGTCGGACCGAGAACCGTTTTTCCGGCGCAAAGTGCGTGCGGCTCCGAGACATTACCGACGGCACGCTAAACACCATTGCGGTGGTTGAAATGGTCAACTCGGGAATCAATTGGATGGAGCCTCGCGATTTGACGTTTGATCAGGCCCTGCGAGGGATCAATCCCGAATCGCAGCGCGGCATTTCGAGCCGTCACGAGAAGGGCGTGAACATCCTCTTCGCGGCCGGGAGCGTTGAATTCCTCCCGAATGAGACGTCGCAAAGCCTTTTGCGGCGCCTGCTCGAACGAAACGACGGCAAGCCGACTCCGCAATTCTGGCAATGATGAGTGCCAAGCCGGCGTCTGGACAAGCGGCTCCACAACCCAAAACAGCTCCCTCATGAGAAACCTGCTGCCCGTTGGAGTCGTCCTGCTCGCGTTCGCCGCGAGTGCGAATCACAGCCAGGTCCCCGCTGCCGACGAGACCCCGGTTCAACGCAAGGCACCCGCGTTTGACGGCACGAAAGTCGGTCAGCTGCGTGACGATAATGCTCTGAAGATCAAGCTCATCTGGTGCCCGCCGGGAAAATTCACGATGGGGAGTTCCAAGAACGAGGCAAACCGATGGCGCGGCGCAGCCGTCGAAAACCGGACGGAATTGACACCCGGATCCCTGTCACGCTGACGCGAGGATTCTGGCTGGGCGGAAACGAGGTGACACAGGCGCAGTGGCGGTCTCTCATGCAGACGTCGCCGTGGCACGGCAACAAATATGTGAAGGAAGGGGACGCATATCCGGCAACGTACGTGAGCTGGAGCGACGCCGTGAAATTCTGCGAGTTGCTGTCGCAAAACGAATGGGAATCGGGGCGCTTGCCGGCGGGCTGGCAATACACACTGCCGACGGAGGCCGAATGGGAATACGCCTGTCGCGCGGGGACGACCACCGCCTTCAGTTTTGGGGACGACGCGGCAAAACTCGGAGATTATGCGTGGTTCCAACCAAACACTACGGCGGCGCGAGAAAAGTACGCTCACGAAGTCGGGAAGAAAAAACTCAACCCCTGGGGCTTTGCCGATATGCACGGCAACGTGTGGGAATGGTGTCGGGACGGGGCATCCGAAAAACCTCCCGGCGGAAAAAATCCCGAGGTTCTCGCCACCGGATCACGTCGCATCCGCCGAGGCGGAGCCTGGGGCTACGGTGTCGGGCAATGCCGCTCGGCGAGCCGAGAAGCATTTTTCGTCGGCGCACGGGAGTTTTATACGGGGTTCCGGGTGGCTGTCGTTCGGCCGGCTAACTAGAACGGCGAACTGAGCGAAAGCCGAAGCGGCTGTCATCTCCGTTTTTGCTCCACTTCTCCTTTTTTCTTAGACGAAAAGGCCGCGGGCCGGCGTCTCTTGCGAGGGTTCATTTCGCCGCTGATGGCTCTTCAGCGGCAGCCTCGTGAAACTTTGAGGAGTCTTGAGCACCGATGCGAGTGACCTTGTGGCGAGCGACGACTATGGTTCGGACGACGGCTGTGCTTGGCAGCGTAGTCATCGGTATCGGTATTTTGCTCGCGGCCGCGGGACCGCTCCGCGCGGGTGACGCTGACAGGCACGATCGGGAGACAACGCAGGCGGTCGAAGCGCTGAGAAAAGCCGGCGCGTATCTCTACCCCCGTAAAGGGGAACCGACGGCGGCGACGATTCTGAAACAGCTCGACCAGCCGACGCTGGCCCTGCTCGGAAAACTCGATCAGCTGGTTTCTCACACGCTCGCGGGCGATTGGGTGACCGATGCTCGCCTCGAAGAGCTGCGGCCCGTGCTGAGCCATGTGGAATTTCTCGCCGTTCGCAGTCGTCAGGTTAGTGATCGGGGCCTAGCGGCAATCAGCGGCTCGTGGGCTTTGAAATGCCTCGCCTTGGCCCAGGTCGCCATCACCGACAAAGGGTTGGCACCCCTCGCCCACTCGTCCGCACTCGAGAGGCTCGAGCTGACGGAAACGCCGATCACCGGAGCCGGTCTCCGGCACCTGCGTCACTTGCCGAAGTTGCGGGAGATCTCTCTCGACAGGAATCGGCTCAAAGATTTTGAGCTGGCGCAACTCGACGGACTGAAGAGCCTGAGAACGCTCGACGTGCATGAAGGCGTTTCCGATCGCGCTGTGACGTATCTCAAGCAACTGAAGGGGCTTCGGCGGCTCCTGCTGCAGCGGACCAACATTACGAATGTGGGGATCGACGAACTGCGGCGGGCGTCCCGGCGCCGAAATCATCGGCGGCACCCTCGCGGCCAGTCAGCAGAAGCTAAGTCGCATCGGTTTGGCTCTCCACGAGTACCATTCGCAGCACGGTCATTTTCCGCCGGCCGTCTCGACCGGCCCGGACGGCAAAACGCCGTACAGCTGGCGCGTGACGCTGCTTCCTTTGCTGGGCATGAACGATCTTTACTCGCAGTACCATCAGGAAGAGCCGTGGGACAGCGAGGCCAATCGCAAAGTTCTGGAGCAGATGCCCGACGTCTACCGGGCACCGCACACGGCGGCTCACAGTCACGAGACCGCGTACCTCGCCGTGACGGGGCCGAAGACGGCCTTCGCGGACAAAGAGGGAACCGCGATTCGGCAACTCGAGGACGGGACGACGAACGTCATCATGCTGGTCGAAACCCATGCGGCCATCCCGTGGACGAAGCCGGCAGACGTCGCGCGGGACGCCAGCACGCTGCCCAAACTGGCACCCGTTTACGAGAACGGTTTCAACGCACTCATGGCCGACGGGCAGCCGCGGTTTTTCAAGCTTCCCTTCAAGAACGAAGACGAGTTGGGGTCGATCCTGCGTCAATCGGCCTTTGCCCTGTACGAGCGGGAAACCCGGCGCTACATGGTCGGTAAGCCCGCTCCGAATTTCACGCTCAAAGATTTGAGTGGACACGACGTCACGCTCGCACCGCTGATCGCGGGCAAAGTGGCCGTGCTCGTGTTCACCGGCGTCCGCTGTCCTCCCTGCCGCGCCGAGGCTCCGCATTTAGCCGAGCTCTATCGTCGGCACGAACACGAGGGGCTGGTGATGCTCGCGGTGAACCTGATGGACGAACCGGCCGAAATGGTGCGAAAGATCGCGGAGAAGGACAGAACCCCCTTCCCCACGCTGCTGCAGGGCGGCTCTGTCGGCGGCGACGACTATCACGTCCTCGCCTCGCCGACCGTCTTTTTCATCAACCGTGACGGGATCGTCGTCGGCGCCCATTTTGGCTTCAGGCCGGGCGAGGAGCGGGCCCTCGAAAGTGAGGCCGCGGAGCTTCTCGGCGGCCGGGGCCGTTCAATTCACTAACGAAATTTCTTCGCGGTGCCGGCGGGGGCGTCGGAAGACACCGATCGCGTTGAGATTCGACGTCTGGACAGAGGGACTTCGCGATTCGACGAGATCTTTTACTTCCAAATCTGCCACCAGCTCGCCGACAACGTCGGGGCGCGAGTGACACGGGGAGAGGTGCATCTTGGATGCGAATCGGCGCCTATTCCTTTGCTGAGCTTTGGTGTCCCGATGAACGAACTGCGAGCGATCTCAGCCTGCTCCCTTTCCAAAACTCCGCGATGATCGTGACCCACAGGCTTGCTGCGAAGACGGTGGACAGGGCTACGAATGTCATCCAGATCCAATGAATTGCCGCCATGTTGACCTCCATGTCGATCGGCGGGATTGCGGTCGTGTTGGTGAACACGACTCGGGACGTCCTTGGTCCGTTCAAATCCGCACCGAATGCGACTGGGTTGTTGATACGCGGCGTCTGTGCCGCGTGCCCTGGTCACGACAATCAACCGCATCTCTCGTACCGTCGGCGCGAAGCGTTGTTTGTGCCAATCGTGGAAGTGTCACCTCGGCAAACAGAAGGTTTCTGCTTCCAGAATGGCCGCCGATCTCAAAAGTGCCCCCGATGAATGCCAGAAACTACAAATCGGATTCCATCGCGCGAAATGTGATTGTGACCACGCCAGTTGCACATTTTGGCACCAGTGGCCCATGCGCAATCGAGCTGCGCGCGGCCACGACAACGACTGAGGCGGAGGAAAGGGTCAGAAAATGGCCAGGAACCAGGCGATCAGCTTCTTAATGAAACAACCACATCGCGTGCAGCTTGGATTCCGCTTTCGATCGCTCCGTGGACGGACGCCACGTTGCCCGGCTTGCCTTTGACCCCGACGGCTTCGCCGGCGAAGAACAAGGTGTCCGCCACCGGCATGCCGAGCGCTTGCCGGGCATCCGAAAGCGGGTCGTCCGGGAGTGCGGAGTAGCCGCTTTGGCTGTAAGGATCGTCGTGCCACACGCGCCACTCGGCACGCACAAAGAGATCACGGATCCGCTCGTTCTCGAACATGTGGACGAGTTGGTTGAGGATCGCCTGAGGCGGATCGGGATGGTGTCCGAAACGGTCGGCCGCATCGCCCCCGACGAGGTGCGTGAGCAGGTGCCGTTGCCCGCGGCGACGCCGCAACGACGTCGGCCAGTGCAGTTGTGAGTCGAGCGCGCTCGCGAGAAACGCCATGCCTTCGGGCCAGAACGACTTGCCCCGGTGCAGGGGGCGAAAGCTGGTGACCATTTTGAACGCCTTGCCGGCCTGCAACGCGTGGATCGCCTCGATCTTCGACGAGGGGAGCGGATCATCGAAGATCACAGCGCCGTGCTGGAGCACGCCGAGAGGCAATGTGACAAGCACCGCCCGTGATTGCAGGGCCAGATTGCGGGCAAAGACGCTCACGCTGCCAGGATCCCATTCAATTCTCTGGACGGGCCGGTTGAGGCGGATGTCGAGGCCTGCCTCGTCGATGGCGCGATGCAGCACGGTCGAGTAGCCTTCGTCGATGTGGAAGTTCGCCTCGAAGCCGGTGACGTCGGGCTCGAGCCAGCCTTCGAGCGTGAGCACCGTCGGTTCCACGGAATGATCGTTCTTGAGCAACTGCTCGATGTAGCGCTGCGTGACAGCCGATCGGGCCAACAGCTCCGTGCACTCCGGCGTGCCAAGGAATTCGTGCAGCGGGGCGGCTCCCCTTCCCGCGCGGCGAAATTGCTCCGCCAAAAGGCGGAGTTCGCGGAGCAACTGTTGCGGCGGACGGGGCAATTGGGAGTCCGGGACGAATTGGCCGTCAAACCAGGAGTAAGCCTCGCCCACGTGGGGAACCAAAGTCAGCCCGTACTCGTGGCAGAGTTGATGCACGACGTTGTTTTCGCCATGCACGAATTCCGCCCCGAGCTCGATCGGGTGCCGCGCGAGGGAGCGGCGGGTGAAGATGCGTCCCCCGATGCGATTGCGTGCCTCGACGCAGATGGCGGTGAGTCCGGAGCGGACCAGCTCGCGCATGGCGAACACTCCAGCGGCCCCGGCGCCGATCACGATGACATCGGCACGAACCGCCTGCTCGCGTGGGCGACTCCGATGAGCCTTGGGAGGTTGCTGCATTAGGAACCTGACGAGTTTCCCTGCGCTCGATGACCAGTGGACCTACACGATATTCGTCGAACGGAGTTCCGCAAAACGTCAATTTTTCAAAGCTGTGGAGGCTTGTGCCGAAACGCGACAGTCTCGCGGCATCCCGATTCCGGGAAATTGATCGCTCGACCAGAACGCCCTCTTCGGGATGAGCAGGCCTCGCGGCATCCCTTGGGGCGCTGACCGAGGCGGCGGCCCCAAAAACGCTGCGGTTCCATGGTTTGCGCGCTCGTGTTGCGCTGCGGTACAAATGGCACGCCGCCGAATTTCTCGGACCTGAAGCACGCGTCGTGGCTGTCGAGCGGGGGATCGTTCGATGAAGCGGCTGTTGCTCTCCGCACTCCTCTTGGGGAGTGCCACTTCCCTTTCGGGGGTTGCAACAGGCGCAGAGCGCACCATCGCCCCGGAGACGGCCGAGCTTCCTGGCGGCGGGGGCCGTTCACTGCATTGACGGGCCACGTTCCTCGGGCTGTCGGCGCGCATGTCGCGCAACAGTCCGACTCTCAATTCTACGGCAAGGGTCAAGGGGCCGGTTTGGCGGAGCGATTTTTCTGTGGCCCTGGGCCTTTTTTTGCGCCGCAGAAAAACCAGAAAAATCGCCGAGTTGTCCAAAAATTGTTCAGTTCGCGCGACCTGGACACTTAGAAAAATGAGACAAACGCATCTTCAAAACCGGGAGCCGGGCGGCGGCGTTCGCTCGGTCCTACTGGCCAACCTGGTTGAGCGGCATGTCGAACTGATCGCCCGAGGCGCTGTGCGGTTCCTCGATCGAGGAGTTGGACGAGCCCGACCCGCTTCCCGGTTGAGGCGAGCTCCAGGTCGTTGACTGCGGCTGTAGGGCGGCGGCGGCGGGCCGCTCGGGTGCGAGGAACACCGGTTGTGCCGGGGGCGTAACGACCGGCGGCCCGATATTCAGCATCGGCCCCGGGTTTTGAGCGGGCCGTGCGACGCCCAGTGCCGGCGCGGCCGTGAGCGGGGCGACGAACGATTCCACCTGGTAGGCGGCCGTCGTGACCGGCGACCCGGTGAGCGGCGGTACAAAGTTTTCCGGTCCGGCGGAAACCGGCATGATCGGACCAGACTCGGACGGGCTAGGCATCAGTGCCTCCGGCAGACGCGCAGGACCACTCGGCGGCGAGGGCAACGGGGCGGCTGGCGCGGCTTCGTTACCCGACCGTGGCACCGGGGTTGGAGTCGGCGGGCCGTTCGTAGCCGCTTGCGATTGCGGTTGATTCACGAGAGGCGGCACACCGATCGGCGCCACGGGCGGAATCGCACTGGTCGGACGGCCCGGCGGCACGACGAATTCCGGCGGCTCCGTGTGCAAGAGCGGGTTGGGCGTGCCGTGGCTGCGGGCCCACGCTTCCCGCAGGGCGTCGGCGTAGGCGTGCCGGTCCCACATGTCTTCGGCGATCGTCACATTGCTTTCGTCGAGGATCGTGCCCGTACGGTAATAAAAGTTGGTCACCGCCTGGTTGTACTGCGTAATCGCCTGGAAGTATGAGACCTGCGCGATCGCCAGGCTTTGTTGGGCACGGAGCAGGGGGTCGGCGATCGTTCCTTTCAGTTCGTATTGGGCCTTGTAGGCGGCCACGCGCTCGGCGGCGTACGTGCGGCGATTAAAGGCGTTCTGGGCTGCGGTGTAGGCACGGTCGAGGTTCTGGAAGGCCTCGGCAATTTCGTGCGAAACGTCTTGTTCCTGGGTCGCCAGGGCGGCCCGCGCCTTGGCCAACTGCAGTTCGTGGTTGCGGACCTGCACGTGGGCGTTCCGCAAGCCGAGCGGGATCGACGCCTCGAAGCCGATGTTCCAACTCGTCTGCTGCGCTTCGGCCAGCGAGGAGAAGGCACTCGAGTCGGGCTGGTTCAGTTCAGACTGCTGGCTGATCAAGGTGTTGCCGAAGGCGTTGATCTGTCCACCGGCCACCAGGTCCAGGCGGGGGCGAACGAGGCTCTTCGCGGCGGACAACTGCAGCTCCGCGCTTTTGATGTTCCATTTCTGCTTGCGAATTTCGGGGCGACGCGTGATGCCTTGCGCCAGGGCGATGTGCCAGTCGGGAATAAATTCGGCGACCGTCGGCTCGTCGCAGGGCCGAATCACGCGGCCATCGTTGACGGGGAGCCCCAACAGCCGGCGAAATTGCTCTTCGACCGTGTACAAGTTGGCGAGAGAGTCCTGAGCCCGGCCCTGCGCCTCGAAATAGTTGTCGAGAGCCTGGCTCTCATCCGCGGCGCTGCCCCCTTCGAGGCCCTGCTTGGTCTTCGACTCGATGAGCCGCCAGGTGTTGAGCACGTTTTCGCGATTGGTCCGCTCGGTGTCGTAGGCGTGATAGGCCAGCGACAGGTCCCAATACACGGTTTGCACATCGCGGACCAGGGCGTGCACGGCCGCCTCGAAGTCGGCGATGGCGATGTCGCTGTTGATCCGGGCGATGACGACGCCGTTGGCCACGCCCTGAAAGCTTTTACTGAGGGGGCCGGCGATCCGCGTGTAATCAGTCCCCGAGCCGGCGAGCAGTGGTCTGCGGTATTCGGCCCGCACAAATCCGGTGTAGACCGAGGGAAACAGGTTGCCAGTGACGTTGTTCTGCAGGTAGTCCCACTCGTTGATGAACGAGAGTTCGCTCGAGTCGGCAAACGTCTTGTCGAGACGAGCCTTGAACGTGCCCTGATCCTGGATCAGCGTCGGCAAGCCGTTGACGAGGGGGACGGCGGTCAACCCCTCGTTGTTCTCAATCTGGGCGTTGTGATTCCACTCCAGGCTCGTCGAAAACTGGGCATCGAAATCGGAAAGGGCGGCCTCGACGCCGCGCTGTCCGAACAGGACGCCCGTTTCCTGCAGGGCCGGGTCGAAGACCGAAGGGATCTGGTCCGGATTCTGAACCAGGGGATTTCGGGGGAAGTTGATCTGTTCACGCGTCCGGATGATCTTGTTGTTCTTGAGCGCGATGTGGATCGCTTCTGACAGGGTGAGATCCCAAATGCGATCTTTTCGCAGGTGGCGGATTCGCCGCGGCTCTTGGGATGCATAGGCCACCGGGTTATCCGGATCCGGGCAGTTGGCGAAATCAATTTTTGTGGCGAGACCCTTGTAATATTGGAGATCTGAGTGCCCCAGGTAAGTTACGGGCTTCTGGGTCATGGAGCATCCGCACAGAACGGCAATCATGATTGCCGCTGCCGAACGCAGCGTACTCTGCGGAAACCAGAATCGAAGCGCCGAAGGCACTTTGGCAGGACTCTCGGAGAGGAAATGTAAAAAAGACCGGAAAACCCGCAGAGGAGAAGGCGGGTTGCGTAACTAATTGACTGTCAGCAGGTTGAATTAACGGAAAGACGAGCGGAATTGACGATCAGGAAAGATCGTGCAGACTAGGCAAGCAGATCGATAGGATGGGCAAAATTGCAGAAAGGCATGATGAGAGCAGACTGGTAACTCACATCATCCAGTATCGGCGGGACATTCGGAAAACTTTGGCTAATCCGAATTTTTTATCATCAAAGGCTCAAAGAACTCCAAACCGCCGATAGGCTTCGGTCGCCTTCATCCCATTTTGGATGGCCGATCGGACCTCGTTTTCGGCGTGGACTTTGTTCCAGGCCCGCCGGATGACTTCCGTTTCGACCGAGCGTGGGATCACGGCCACGCCATCGATGTCTGCAATGACGATTTCCCCGGGGTGGAAGGTGACGCCGGCGATTTCCACGGGCACGTCGATGGCCGTCACGCGCTGGCGGTCCTTGCTGTCGTAGGGCGAAGTCGTTCGGGCGAAGACGGGAAATCGCATTCCCCGCATTTTGGCGACGTCACGCACGCACCCGTCGACGATCGCGCCGCGGCAGCCGCGGTTTCGCGCGGCGGTCGATAAAAGCTCGCCCCAGATCCCCGAACGGGTCGATCCACCGGCCGCCGCGATGAGCACGTCGTCGGGCTGGCACGCGTCGACGGCCTGAAGTTCCAATTCGTACGGGGAAGGGTCCGGATCGACCATGTCCGACCAAAGGGTCGTTTTTGCGCGGCCGATCAGCACCGCGTCGCCGGAAAGCGGCTGGAGGGACACCGGCGGTGATTGCCGCGGGAAACCCAACGAATCGAGCACGTCGCACACGACGGCCGTGTAGAGGGCCTGCCGCATCATCTCGAGTGTGATGACGCCGGAATCATTCTTCATGAACGCGATCTCGCAGAACCGTATTGGCCGCCGACCTGGGGCTTGGCAATTCTTCCGAAATGCGCCGCGCGGTGTCCCGAGGCGACCGCGTGAACAAGTACCCGGGAATCGTGCGCACAGGTCGCAGCGCGTCGAGTTGGGGAATGGCGCCCGCTTGAGCGAACGCTCGTGTATATATTAGCATCGAGGCCCGGTCGAAGGGGCCGGCCATAATTTCCGGAGGGAGGAGTGGATGAAGCGAGTGGTGGCCTTGGTCTTGGCGGGCGGAAAAGGGGCTCGCCTGGAACCGCTGACGCGGGACCGTGCCAAACCGGCGGTCCCCTTCGGCGGAATCTATCGCATCATCGACTTCGCTCTCTCCAATTGCATCAACAGCGGACTGCGCCGCATGTTGGTGCTGACGCAGTACAAGGCGGCCAGTCTTGATCGGCATCTGAACCTGGGCTGGCGGTTTCTGTGCCGCGAACTCGATGAGTTCATCGACGTCTTACCCCCGCAGCAGCGAATCGACGAGCATTGGTACCAAGGGACGGCCGACGCCGTTTACCAGAACATCTATTCGATCGAGAAGACGCGTCCCGATTACGTCCTGATCCTCGCCGGCGACCACATCTACAAGATGGATTATTCCGAGGTCGTGGAGGATCACATTGCGAACCGGGCCGATTGCACGATCGGCTGCATTCCGGTCGAGCTGAAGCAGGGTTCGCAGTTCGGCGTGATGCAGGTCGACGAGTCGAACCGGGTGGTAAAATTCCTCGAGAAGCCGGCCAATCCCGAGCCGATGCCCGACGATCCCACGCGCTGTCTCGCGTCGATGGGGATTTACGTCTTCAACGCCAATTTCCTGTTCGATCAGCTCTGCCGCGACGCCACCATTACCGAAAGCGCGCACGATTTCGGCAAGGATATCGTGCCATCGATCATCCCCACGCATCGAGTGCGGGCCTTCCCGTTTCGCGATCGGAACTCGGGCAATTCGCGGTACTGGCGCGACGTCGGGACGCTCGACGCGTATTACGAGGCCAACATGGACCTCGTGGCCGTCGAACCGCAGCTGAACCTGTACGACCAAGCCTGGGAAATCCGCACGTACCATCCGCCACTGCCGCCGCCGAAGTTCGTGTTTGCCCAGTTCGGCGGCCCCAATCCGCGGGCCGGCATGGCGCTCGACAGCATGATTTGTGCGGGCTCGATCATTTCGGGCGGACGCGTCGAGAGATCGATTCTCTCCCCCAACGTGCGCGTCAACAGTTGGGCCCACGTGCAGGACAGCATTCTGTTCGAGGGGGTCTCGGTCGGGCGGCACGCGAAGATCCGCCGGGCCATCATCGACAAAGGGGTCGTCGTCCCCGAGGGGATGACCGTCGGCTATGACCTCGATCTGGACAGGGCCCGCGGTTTCACCGTGACGGAGACCGGAATCGTCGCCATCGGCAAGCTGCAAGGCTTTGTCGATGTGCGAGAGCCGCGCATCGGAGCGGTCGACTTATCGCTCGGCTGAGTCTAGTCGGACTTGCCTTTTTTCCGCTTGGGCCGCTTCGCGCCCTTGGTCTTGGCTTTCGCCGCCTTCTTGGGCGGCGGGGCCTTCTTTTTCGGTGCCGGCGGCTTGGCTTGTTTTGGCTTCGCGGCGGGTTGGCCGTTCGTGGGTGCTTTGGAGGCCCGCTTGCGGCGAGGAACGCCTCGGCCGCTGTCGATTTTGTCGGCCGCCCATTGGACGACCTGTTCCAGGCGGACATCCTCGATGGCGGTCCCCTTGGGGATCGTCACATTCACCGGGCCGTATTTGACGTACTGCCCATAGCGACCCTCGAAAATCGCAATGGGAGTGCCGTCTTCCGGGTGCTGGCCCAGCTCCCGCAAGGGAGTGGCGCTCGCCCGTTTGCGGGCTTGCTTGAGCATCTCGACGGACGTTGGCAGGTCGACGTCGAAGACGTCGTAGCGACGCCCGTTGAGCTCGAATGTTCCCCCCGGTCCGAACGACTTATAAACCTTGGGGTTTGCTTCGTGCACGACATAGGGGCCAAAGCGGCCAATACCGGCCCGCACCGGCTTGCCGCTCTCCGGGTGATCGCCCAATGTCCGAGGCAGGCTGAGAAGTCTCAGGGCCGCCTCGAGGGTGATGTTCGCCGGCGAAATCCCTTTCGGAATGCTGGCGCGGCGCGGCTTCGGTCCCTCCTCCGGCACTTCTCCCAATTGCAAATAGGGGCCGAACCGGCCGGAAAGGACGAAGATCGGCAGCCCTGTATCGGGATCGAGGCCCAAGGGCTCGGCACCGCGTTCCTTTTCCTCGATCAGGCGCTGCACGACCTCTTCCGAAATCTCGGCTGGCGCCACGTCGTTGGGAATCGATACGGTGAGCTTCTTGCCGTTGGTCTGCTGCTCGAAATAGGGGCCGAAGCGGCCCACCCGCACCACAGGTTCGACATTGTCGAGCTTGAGCGAACAGGCTTCGCGCGGATCGATCGTTTCTTCTTTGGATTTGACCTGTTCGACCAGTCCGTCCGAACCGGCGTAAAACGACGTGAGATAGGGCAACCGTTCGGCTTCGCCGTTCGAGATGTCGTCGAGGGTCTGCTCCATCTTGGCCGTAAAGCCGACGTCGACCAGCCGCGGAAAGTATTGCTCCAATAACCTTGTGACAGCCATCGCCGTGAAGGTCGGCACGAGCTGGTTGGCCTGCTTGCGGACGTAACCGCGATCCTGGATCGTGCCGATGATGCTGGCGTACGTGCTGGGGCGGCCGATCCCTTCAGCTTCGAGCGTGCGGACGAGGGTCGCTTCTGTGAATCGGGCCGGAGGCTTCGTCTCGTGCGAGAGGGCTTCCAGCTCCTTGCAGTCCAAGCGCGATTCCGTCGTGAGAGGCGGAAGGGCCGCTTCCTGGTCGTCGAGGGCCGCTTCCGGATCGTCGCTCCCCTCAACGTACGCCCGGAAATAGCCGGGAAACTCGATGTGGCGGCCCGTGGCGCGGAACTCCGCATCGCCGGAGACGATAGTTGCCGTCTCAAAGACGAGGCGGGCGTCGACCATCTGCGTGGCGATGGTCCGCTTCCAGATCATCGCGTACAGGTCCGACTCGCGTCCGTTGAGGCCTAGCTCCTCGGACGTGTGCATTTCAGTGCCAGCCGGCCGGATCGCCTCGTGAGCTTCCTGTGCGTTGCGGCTCTTGGTGACGTAGGTGCGTTCGGAGGGTTCCAAATAGGCGTCGCCGTAGCGGTCCTTCACGGAACGGCGCACCGCGCTCAACGCCTCGCTCGAGAGCTGCACGCTGTCGGTACGCATATAAGTGATGAAGCCGTTCTCATATAGACGCTGGGCGATGCTCATCGTGTCTTTAGCGCTGTAGCCCAGTTTGCGGTTGGCCTCTTGCTGCAAGGTGCTGGTCGTGAATGGAGGGGCCGGACGCCGCGTCTGCGGGCGCTGCTCGACGGACGACACCCGCCAGGGACCGGAAAAAATCCGCTCGCGAAGTGACGTTGCCTCGGTCTCACTCAAGAGGACGGCATCGACTCCCTCTTTCAGGCGGCCGGTCGACTCGTCGAAATCCTTCCCTGTCGCCACGCGCTTTCCGGCAACCGTGGCGAGGGTCGCTGTGAACTCAGCCGATTCACCCGTGCCGGCGGCAGCCGCCTGGTCCGACACGCGCATGTGCGCGGCAAGGTCCCAATACGTGCCGCTGCGAAACGCGAGCCGCTCGAGCTCGCGTTCGACCAGAAGACGCACAGCGACCGATTGCACGCGTCCGGCCGAAAGGCCGCGGGCGATTTTTTTCCAGAGCAGCGGGCTGAGCGTGTAACCGTACAGCCGGTCGAGCACCCGGCGGGTTTCCTGGGCTTCCACCAGGTTCGTATCGAGCTTGCGGGTGTGTTGGATCGCGTTGTGGATGGCTTCGCTGGTGATCTCGGAAAAGACCATCCGCTTGACGGGGACCTTCGGCTTCAATATCTGGCTCAAGTGCCAGCCGATGCTCTCCCCCTCGCGGTCTTCGTCGGTCGCCAGAATCAGTTCGGAAGCGTCTTTGAGAGCCAGTTTGAGCTGGGCGACAATTTTTCGTTTATCTTTGGGAACGACGTACAGCGGCTCGAAGTCGTGTTCGACGTTGACGCCGAGCGAGGCCCAGGACTTTTTCTGCTTCTTGATCTCTTCCGGGATTTCCGAGGCGTTGGCGGGCAGATCGCGGACATGCCCCATGCTGGCCATCACGGTATACTCGTGGCCCAGATACCCGCCGATTTTCCGGGCTTTGGCGGGCGACTCCACCACGACCAAACCCTTGTTTTTCTTCACCGCCACGAAATCATTCCTTTTGGCGCGACGCGGCTTGCTCCCGACAGGTGTTGGCCTTGTGTCCGGTCTGTCGACCGCTAAAATACGCGGCGATTGCCTGAGCGAGGGCTGCGCTCAACTGAGGGGCGCCCAAGCCCTTTTGACGATGCCGCTTTGGCAATCCGTCGTCGCCGGGGGAAGGCGTCGTCAAGAGAGCGCGACTGGGCAATGGATAGAATAACTCTGCGGAGTCTGTCAAGTGTGTCCCTTTGTTGGACACTGCGGCTCCGCGCGGGGAACCGGGAATGAAATCGCCGTTTGCAGTCTTTCGAAAGCACCAAAAAATGCTCATGGTCGTCCTGACCGGACTGGCCATGTTCTCTTTCATGGTGATGGGTAGTTTTACCGGCGACACCAGCAACGCCACGCTGCCCATTCTGTGCGGCGTGGTCGGCATGGGGATCTTCGGATTCATTGGCTGGCGGCGGGGCGAGCCCGTTACGTTCGGAGGTCTCGGAATCGTGCTCGGCATCATTGTGGGCGTGTATCTCACGCTTCACGGCGGAGCGGGGCCCAAGCCTCCAGTTGAAACCGACGCGGGGAACCTCTCGCACAACGAACTGAACAACCTCATTTCCCGTCGCAACACGGCCAACCAATTCATCAAGCTGGCGATCGAAAAGGCCGACATCACGCCGGCCATGCAGAACAACCCGATGTTCGCCCAGATGCTGGAGCAGCAAATCCGCCGCTCACTGTTCGGCTTTGGACGCGAGCAGGACGACCTCAGCGGAGATGTCGTTCTCGGTTTTCTGCTCGACAAAGAGGCCGACGAGATGGGCATCGTCGTTTCGGAGCATGCGGTCTCCGACTACATCAACCGCGTCACGAACAAGAAACTGACGTCCACGGACTTCAACAGCGTGATCAAGTCGATGCGCCAGAGCGAATCGGAAGTCTTCGACGCAATCCGCGGCGAACTCAAGGCGCGGCTCGCCATGGAGATGTTGATCCCGCGATCGGTCCCCAGCCCCGCAGAGTACTGGGAGGAGTATCGCAAGCTCCAGGTGACCGAAACGCTCGATGTGGCGGCCGTCCCCGTGGCCGATTTTCTGAGCGCCGCGCCGAATCCGACCGAAGACCAACTCTTGACTTACTTCGACGCCTGGAAGCAGATTCCGCCCGCGTTTCCCGGCGGACCGGGGCTGCGACAGCCGCGGCGCGTCCGCGTCGAATATCTGCAGGCGGACTTTGCCGCCACGGAGAAAGAGGTCGCCAAGAAGCCGGTCACGGATCAGGAAATCAAGAAGTACTACGACGACCATCACGAAGAGTACCGGAACCACCCGGCCGCGACTTCGACGCCGACATCCCCCACGGGGCCAACGTTGTCTCTCCCCGGCGCGACCAAAGCTCCGGCCGGCCGCCCGGCTCCCGTGCAAAAAAACGCCGCCCCCGGGAAAAACGGTGCCAGTCTTCCGGCCAAGAGCGCACCCAAAAAGACAGAAGCCAAACCGAACTCCAAATCGGGGACCTTCAACGACCGCAAGCCGCTGCGACCGACGCAGCCCGAAGGTGAAATGCTCGCGCTGGCGGATTGGCGTGCCGAACCGATCCAATTAGCCGCTGCGGACGATATCCAAGAGCCGAGCGCACCGGCCTTGCCGCAGCCGCCTGCCGCTAAGTCCGGGACGACACAGTCCGGAGCGGCACAGTCCGACACACAGTCCGGACGACACAGTCCGGGACGACACCCACTGCCAAACAGCCGCCCACAACCAAGCCGGCGGGAGCGAAGCCGACCGCAACGAAGCCGACCGACGCGAACTCGATCTTTTCCTCGACGACGAAAACGCCCGAAGGACCCGAGCCCGAGTTCCGCCCGCTCGACGAAATCCTCAAGCATGAAATCCGCGATCAGATCCTCCGCACGCGGACGCAAGCCGCGATGAAAGAAAAGATCGAGGCGGCGTTCGACTTCCTCCAATCGCTGCGCGAGCAATTGAACCCGGCGGAGATCGGCGGCGTGCCAAAAATGTCGGCCGAAGAGCGGACGAAGGCCGTTTCCGAATATGCGGCCAAGCATCAGCTCGTGTCTGTGCTGACCCCGCTCTTGTCGGCCGAAGAGCTTCGCAATTCGGCCGAAAAGTATCCGATCGCCGACGGCACCGAGCCGGTCGAGGATCAATTCCAGCAGCGTGCGCCGGTGCAGGTCATGCAAATCCTCTTCCTCTCATCGCCGGAGCTGTTGTACGAGCCGTACCGGGCAGAAGAGGGGGAATCGCATCGATTCGCGTATTGGAAGGTGCAAGACCTTGCCGAACATGTGCCGACGCTCAAGGACCCGGGCGTGCGGGAGCAGGCCGTCCGCGGCTGGAAGATCGCCGAATTCGCCCAGAAAAAAGCCAAAGACCGGGCCGACGCGCTGGCCGACCTGATTCGCAAGTCCAAGCAAGGGATGCCGGAGGCTTTGGCCGGCCAGAAAGTGACGCCATCGGACAAAGGGCCGGCCGTCGTCGTCGTCCCCACGCCCCCGTTCGCCTGGTACACGGTGCAATCGGCCGCTCCGCGCAATTTGATGCCCGATCCGACGCCGCGGCTCTCCGAAATCACCGGTGTCTCAAACCCGGACGAAGCGTTTATGAAGGCCGTTTTCGACGAAATGAAGGTGGGTGACGTGCGTGTCGTTCCCAATCTCGGGCCGACGGCTTATTACGTCGTCCGCGTGAAAACGCGCCACCCGGCCGACGACGCCGAAAAAGAGGCGTTCCGCGCCCGGTTCCTGAAAGAAAGGCTCTTCAGCAGCGGCTTCATGTTCGGCGGCCGCACGACGTACGACTACCTCAATATGCCCCAGCAGCAGCAGCTCGCCGGCGACTGGATGCAGCGGCTCTACACGAAGTACAACGTCCGCAGAAACGAGGAAGAGGCGCCGCCGAACCGACGCAACACCCGTCGCGCGGGATAGCGTTCGTCGCGGTCACTTTCCCAGCGTACGCTGGAAAAACTCGATCACCACCGGACGCAGGTACGGAACGCGGATCAGCGAATGCGGGCAGTGGCCGACGCCCGCTAACCGGAAATAGCTGATCTCCCGCTGGCCGCGATGGCTCAGTTCCGAGACGAGGTGGTCGGCCGTCCTTGCGTCGACCTGGTTATCGGCTTCGCCGTAAATCAATAAGAGCGGCGGCGTCTTTCCCACAAGGTGATTGATGGGCGAGGCCGCCTGATACTCGGCCAGCCGCTTTTGATCGGGTGGTCCGCCGAGAAAACGCTCGATCACCGTGCGGATCGTGCCATTCTTGTGCTCCGCGACGAGATCGATGGGACCGCTGTCGCTGACGACGGCCTCGACTCCGCTCGCTTCCGCGAGAAACGGTCCGCCCCGTTCGTCCAGGCCGCTCGAAGGCCCGAGCAGTCCCAGCAAGAGTGCCAGATGGCCTCCGGCCGAGTTTCCGTAGGCTCCGATGCGGTGCGGGTCGAGGTGATACTCTCCCGCGTGCGCTCGCAGCCAGCGCACCGCGGCCTGACAGTCGTAGAGACCGGCTGGAAAGGGAGCCTCGCGGGAGAGGCGGTAATTGACGCTCGCCGCGACGAAGCCGGCCGCCGCGAAATCGATAATGTTTCCCGGCGTCCGCTGCACGTCAAAGCTCGACTTGTCCCCTTCAATCCACCCCCCGCCGTGAATCACGACGACCGCCGCCCGCGGTCGGTCGGCACGTGCTTTCGGAAGGGCCAGATCGAGCACGCACGCACGGGAACCGTCGCGATAGCGTAGATTGGACAGCAGGACGACATTGTCCGGGATGCCGCCGGCAGCCGCGGCCCGGCCATCCACCATTCCCGCGCACAAAAAAAGAATCGCGCCGAGTGCACCGGCAATCGATGGCCCGTGCGACGCCCAAAGCGAGCGACCGCGGTCGAGCGGCATCATTGCGTCCTCAATTGCTTAAAAGTGTGCCGCGATCTCGCCTTCCTCGATCACGCCGTGAACATGGCGGAGGTAGGCGTTCGAGATATCCGATCGCTTGACCACGCCGAGCACTTTCGGATCGGACGCCCCGTCCACGACGGGAAGCGCGGTGAGATCGTTCTCCACGAACAATTCCAGCGCCGATCGACACGGTCATTGAGCCTGAGCGGATCAACGTCCGTGCGCATCAAGTCGGCTGCCAGAATCATCGACCGCGCATGGGGCGACTGGGCGGCCAGGTGCGCCTCTTCGAGGGACAACACACCGACCAGGTGCCCATTGCGATCCACGACCGGCAGCGAATTGCAAGACGTGGTCGTCAGTGAGCCCAAAACCTCGTCGAGGCGGTCTTCCGGATGCAGGAAGGGAATCTGCTCCTGCGGCAGCACGAACTGGCTGACGTGGAGCCCCGTCAGGACTTCGCGAACATAATCGCCCTGGTGCGCCGGCGAACGCGAGCGGCTTTCGACCTGGGAACTGTAGATCGATTGCTCGTCGGAGAGGAGAAATGTCAGCGCGCAGACCCACAGCGTGGGCAGCAAAAGGTCATAATTCCCCGTCATTTCGCTGACAATCACGATCGTGGAAAAAGGAGTCTTGGCGGCCGCCGCAAAGAAGCCGGCCATCCCCACGATGACGAAGGTGGCCGGCTGCGGCGCCAGCCACGGCCGCAGCCAGTGCAGGAACAGCCCCAGCGCCCCTCCCGCGCAGCCTCCGATCACCATCGAGGGGCCAAAAACGCCTCCCGACCCGCCGCTGCCGATGGTCAGGCTCGTCGTCAGGATCTTGCCGAGTGCAACCGCGAGCAACAACAGCGCAATCGCAAGGTCCGCGTGCTGGCCCACCTTCGCGGTCATCGCGTGCTGCAAAATGCCGTATCCGAACGACAGCACCGCCAGGGCCGACTGGTCATGGCCAAACAGGTAATAGAGGGCGAGACCGATCACGCTGCTCAAGAACGCGCCGATCGCCGGCTTGATGTGCGGCGGGAGTTTCAGTTGATGAAATAAATGCGTCAGCCCGTAAAAGGTCCGCGTATAGAGCGTAGCCAGCACCACCAAAAACAGGGCCAGCAACAGGTAGGAGACCAACCGCAGCGGCGTGTTGAAGGTCAACAGGGCCCGCACGTCGTCCGGAATCGTAAACAGGGGTGCCCAGCCGAACGCCGCGCCGAACGTGCAATACGCCGTCACGCTGGCGAGCCCCGCCGGGATGATCACCTCCGATTCGAAATCGGGAGAGCGGTAAAGGACCTCGGCGGCGAAGAGGGCCCCCGCCAGAGGTGCCCGGAAAATTGCCCCCACACCCGCTCCCATGCCGGCCGCCATCAGCGTCCGCCGCTCAATCGGCCGTAGATGCAGGACGTTCCCCAAAAAAGAGCCGAAGCCGGCCCCGATCTGCGCAATCGGCCCCTCGCGTCCGCCGGAACCCCCCGTGCCGAGCGTCAGCGCACTCGCCACGATCTTGACCAGGGGCACGCGCGGTCGGATCAACCCCTGGTGGTAGTGATAGGCGGCAATCGCCGCGTCGGTTCCGTGTCCTTCCGCTTCGGGAGCGACGCTGAAGACCAACAGGCCGCTCAGAAGTCCCCCCACCGTCGGAATGATCAACAGCAGCCACGGCTGCAGGGGCGTACTCGTTTCGGCCAGCATCGGGGGTTCGCCCCCCGGCGTCACGGGGTGATAGCCGGCGCCCGCGTCGAGCGCGTAATGGAAGACGTACTGGCACGCCGCGAAGAACACGATCGCCCCGACGCCGGCAATCACGCCGACCACCAGCGAAAGGAACATCAAGCGGGCCTGCGGGCGGACGCGGCGGCGACCCAGATCCCAAATCTCGGGAATCCAGCGGAACGGATGCGACGGGACCGGAGGTTGCGACGGCCCATTGGGCATTGGCGAAGTTCCCTCACGATCCTTGTTGGGCCATCGCGCGCTCGTGGCCGGTGGGCATTTGTCTTGAGGTTTGTCGTGACATGCGAAACCGTATGCGACCCGATTGGCACCAGGATGTCAAGCCGTCGAGCGGCGACGCGAATTAGTGCCTTGACGGGCTCACTTCGATGACGGTGAGCGTGCCGAATTCCTGGAGGAGCGGACGCGGACCGCGAACTTGGGCGAAGCCCCCTTCGATTGACGCCCGAACCGGCGCGTCGCTTTCCATGACGAAGGCCGTCCGCTGGTCCGGACGGGGCTGCCGTCGCGGCACACCGGGCGGATAGACGTTGCGGTCCATGCCGAAGATCGCCGCCGAGACGGCCAGCTTCTCGCCGCTGTCGAAAAGGAGCGGATAAACGAACGACGGCGTCGTCCAGACACTCGAGACTTCGTCCTGACGCAGGCGGCCCTCGACGGCATCGAGATCGGCCCCGGGCACGCGTGACATCTGCAATTTGCCCGCTCGATCGAGGGTTAGCGTCTCGATTTGATCGTGTTTTCCCACCTCAAAAAAGACGAGCCCGCCGACCAACACCATCGCCGCCAGTATTCCGCCCCCCACAACGCGAATCGGAATCCGCGGGGCCGACAACGTTCGCCACAGCAACCGCCCCGTGAGGAGCGAGAGGAAAACGCATCCCGCCAAGAAATATCCCGGCACGCGGAAAGGGGCGACAACGTACGGCACAAACGTGGCCAGAGTGAGAACCAGCAGCAGCAGGTCCTTGTCCGCGTCGCTCGTCCCTCCAGCAAGCGTCTGCCAGAGCTTCGACGGACTCTTGACGAACGGAAAGGCCGCCAGTGCCACGGCTGCCGCGGCAATCGCATAGAAAACGTAACCGGAAACCGGTTTTTCCGGGAAATACCACAGGACCGTATCGGGGCCGAAGAACTTGGGCATCTCCTGCGACAGAATTTCCCACGCCGTTGCCAGAGAAAAAAAGGACGATCCGCCCCGCGTCTTGGTGAAGAACACCTCGCGCCAGTTGCCCAGCGAATGGGACAAATTGAACGCGACGGCAGGCAGATAGCCCACGACGAATCCCAAAATGCCCATCGCCGCGTCCGACAGGCTCAACTTCCGCCGCACGGCCAGCAACAGCCACAAGCCGCCGACCGGCGCCAGGACCAGTTCCAGGCACCAGACGCAAACCCCGCTGGCCAAACCGAACAGAAACGTCGGTCCCCTCTTGGGAGACGGCCGTTCCTCCACCGACCAAAACAGGAGGAGCAGCAAGGGGAGCGACAGGAAATACCACGAGTATCCCCGCACTTGAAAATGCCATTTGAGAAGCGACGGGGACAAAGCAAAGGCGAGCGAGGCCAACGCCGCCGTTTGCCGGCCATAAAACCGGCAAGCCGCCATGTAAAACACGACCAGGCACGCCAGCGACACGACGACAATGCACGCCTTCAGCGGCACTGCCCCAAAGCCGAAAACTCGATAGGAGAGCGCGGCAAGATAGGCTTCCCAGGCCGCCCCGGCGTTGTAATTCTGCCCGTACATGTAGAAGGGAAAATACCGCCCTTCCGCGATGTGTTTTCCCATGAGGCCGATAATGGCCTCGTCGCTATGCACGTGCGTCTGCGAGGTGAACAGCAGGACGAACCACAAGACGGCCGCCGCCAGCAGAAGGACGAGGAAAAACGCATGGCGACGCATCAGCGGTCACGCGACGGCATAAATCACCAGGACGGCCGCCGTCCAAAAGAGCGCGACGACCAGGCACGCCAGCCCGAACATCGAGAGGACCATCGGCCAGCCCTTGGTCCAGTAATAAAACGGGTCCAACCCTGGCTGTCGCGGGAAAACGTATCCCAGCCCCGAAAAAAAGACCAAGGCCCCTAACCCGGCCGGAAAAAAGATCTGATGCCAATCCGGCACGTGCAAACGGTCGAACGCATACGCCAGTCCCAAAAACCACGGCACCAGGTACAGCGAACCGAAATGGACCGCCCGAATGTCGCGGTAATTCGCCTTGAGCGACTTCCCATAACCCAAGTCGATCAGCGTCCACAAGATGCCCGTCACCACCATCGAGACGATGTGCAGGGCGGCCAGGATGAAGTAAATCGATCGCATCGACATCCGTCACGTCTCCAGCAGCCGCTTCACCGCGGCAATCGTGTCGATCGGCCAGGGCCCATGCTCGACGAGCCGTCGCGTCGGCCCGCTCTCGGTCGACGATAAAACGAGCCGCCCCGCCTGGCTTTTGCGGTTGTCGGGATAACCCACGTACTCCGAACCGTCCGCTAGCGTGACGGCGACCTCGTACGTTTCATCGACGCCGGCCAGAAGCTCGTGAACCAGGTCGGGGAACCGGCCCCAGGCCCAGGTCCATAACGTCGACTGCGCGTCGATCCGCCCGGCCAGCTCGGCCCACTCCAGCTCGGCCCGCTTGAGATCGGCCAGCGTCGCCTGCCGGCACCAGGGCTTGAGGACCTCCTCAATCCAGGTCCGGCGCGACGCCACGAGTTCGTCAAACGTTTTCACCGGAGAATATCCAGGTGCCACAACAGAAACGAAAAAGTCCTTGCCTTGGATTGGACAGGAACACGGCGACGTAATCAATCGACGGCCCGTCCACCCCATCGACGACTAAGTGTCCAGTCCATTTTTTGCCTTTTTCGAGACAAAAAAAGGCAAACCGCACCGCCGTCCGCTCCCTGGGGGCCCCCACCCCGCCTCCGACAGGCCGATTTTTCTGCGGTTTGGGGCATTTTTCTGGTTTTTCTGCGGCGTAAAAAAAGGGGACCTCACCACAGAAAAATCCCGAGCCCCTCGCCTCGCATTTCCACTCGAGGAAACCGCGGCAGAAGCCCATTGACTCGTGCCGTATAATTTCGCGAATGAAAGTGCGCAGCCCGCACTTGCTGCGAGGCGCGGCTGGAAAATCGACATCGCACGAATCGGCCCGGGGCAAGCCGTCCTCGGGCCCTCCCGCCTCCGCCGGCGAGAACTCGCCGGCGAAAATCAAATACGCTCAACGCGTCCCACCTCGAATTGCCGTGCTTGCTGCCTCCTTGCCGGCGGCGTTAACATAGAAACTCATTGATGCGTTCTCCCGCTGCTTGGGTGCGAGCGATGAAGTTGCCTGGTTCGCGGATTCTCCTCGGCGCGTGCTTGCTGGCCGTGCTCGGGGCGCCGCGCTCTTTGCCGCCGATCACCCCGTCGACTTTGCCTCGCAGGTCCAGCCGCTGTTTACTCAGCATTGCCTCAAGTGCCACGGGCCGAGCGAGTCGCAGTCGGGGTTGCGGCTGGATCGGTTTTCTTTCGTCTACAAGGGGGGCGATCGCGGGCCGGCCGTCGTGCCGGGCAAGGCCGCCAAGAGCCTCCTGTTTCAGGCGATCACGGGACAGGGCGACCTGACGCCGATGCCGGCCGAGGCGCCGCGGTTGGCCAAGGAAAAAATCACCCTCATCGAGCGGTGGATCAACGAAGGGGCCAAAGGCCCGGCCGACGCTCTGCCCTCGAGAACGAAAAGACATTGGTCCTTCGAGCCGATCCGCCGGCCGAGCGTCCCGCGCGTCGCGGGCGGCGAGCCGCTCGGCAATCCGATCGACGCGTTTATCCGCGCCCGCCTTGCGGCCGAGCATCTGGCCCCCTCGCCCGAAGCCGATCGCTCGACGCTCATTCGCCGGCTCAGTCTCGATCTTCGCGGACTGCCGCCGCGGCCCGACGAGGTTGAGGCCTTTCGCCGCGACACGGCTCCCGGCGCCTACGAACGGCTCGTCGATCGCATGCTCGCGTCGCCCGCCTACGGCGAGCGGTGGGGCCGGCACTGGCTCGACCAGGCCCGCTATGCCGACTCCAACGGCTTCACCATCGACAGCCCGCGCTCGATCTGGAAATACCGCGACTGGGTCATCGCGGCCATCAACGAGGATCTCCCGTTCGACCAGTTCGCCATCGAGCAATTGGCCGGCGACCTGTTGCCGAAGCACACGCCCGAGGAGGTCGTCGCCACCGGCTTTCACCGCAATACGCTCGTCAACGAAGAGGGGGGCGTCGACAAGGAGCAGTTCCGCATCGAGGCGGTGATGGACCGCGTCAACACGACGGGGGCCGTCTTCCTCGGCCTGACCATCGGCTGCGCCCAGTGCCATCACCACAAGTTCGACCCGATCTCGCAGCGCGACTACTACAACATGTTCGCCATCTTCAACAACTGCGCCGAGCCGACCTTCTCCGTCGCCTCTGCGGACCAGGCCCGCCGCCTGAAGCAGCTCGAGCGGCAGATCGCCGAAACAGAAAAACCGCTCGCCGCGCACGATCGAACTTTGATGGCGTCGCAGCCCGCGTGGGAGCAGCGGATTGCTGCGAAACCCGCCGTCGCGTGGAAGGTCTTGCACCCGGCGGCCGTGCGGACGGAAAAAGGGGCCATCCTCAACCCGATCGGCGACGAGTCGCTCGTCGTCGATTTCAGCGTGCCGGCCAACGACACGTACCACATCGAGGCCGACGTTCCTGACGGTGAAATCACGGCGATCCGCCTCGAGGCCCTCACGCACAATAGCTTGCCGCTGCTTGGCCCCGGACGGAGCGACGCGGCCGGCAATTTCGTGCTGAGCGAGTTCGAGCTGCGGGCCAGGCCGCTCAAATCCAGCGGCCCTGCAATTGGCTCGGGCGCCTGGCGTTCGATCAAGCTGGCGGCCGCCATCGCGGACCACGCGCAAGAGGGGTATCCGGCCGCCCATGCCATCGACGGCAACCGCTCGACCGGCTGGTCGATCGGGACCAAAACCGGCAATCCCCACGTCGATCGTGAGCTGGTCGTCTTTCCACAAGAACCGATTCGCAATCCGGGGGGCTCGCGGATCGAAGTCATTCTGCGGCACGAGTTTTCGGAACCGAATTTCCTCATCGGACGCCTGCGGCTGAGTGCCGCGGGGAGCCCAGCCGACGCGCTCAAAACCCTCAATTCCATCCGCGCCATCGCCCTGGTCCCGCCGGCAAAGCGGACCAAGGCCCAGCGCGTCGAGCTGGCCGCCGCCTTTCGCCAGACCGACCGGGACCGCGCACCGTTGGCCGCCCGCGTCGATGCGCTCAAATCGCAGAAACTGGCATCGCGCGGGCCGTGCCGACCACGTTGGTGATGCAGGAGCTCGCGCATCCCCGCGAGTCGCACGTGATGATCCGCGGCGACTTCCTGCGGCCGGGCATCCGCGTCACCGGCGGCGTCCCCGCGTTCCTCCCGCCGCTGCGGAAGAAAATCGCGCAGCCCACGCGGCTCGACCTGGCCAGGTGGCTCTTCGATCCGGCCAACCCGCTCACGGCCCGCGTCACGGTCAACCGCATGTGGCAGCACTTTTTCGGTGCGGGCCTCGTCGACACCGAAAACGACTTCGGCACGCAAGGCTCGCTGCCGACGCATCCCGAGCTGCTCGATTGGCTGGCCAGCGAAATGGTTCACCGCGGCTGGAGCCGCAAGAGCCTGCACCGACTGATCGTCACGTCGGCCACGTATCGGCAAAGCTCGTTCGTGCGGGACGACCTCCGTGAGCATGACGCGAACAATCGCCTCCTGGCCCGCCAGTCGCGCCTGCGGCTCGAGGCCGAAATCGTCCGCGACGCGGCCCTGGCCGCCAGCGGCCTGTTGTCCGACAAGATCGGCGGCCCCAGCGTCTACCCGCCGCAGCCGGCGGGGCTGTTCATCGTCACCCAGCAGAAGAAGGCCTGGCCCGAAAGCCACGGCCCCGACCGCTACCGCCGCGGCATGTACATCCACTACTGGCGAAGCAGCCCGTACCCGATGCTGCCGACTTTCGACGCACCGGAAGCCAACACGACCTGCACCCGCCGCGCCCGCTCGAACACGCCGCTGCAAGCATTGACGCTGGCCAACGACCGCGTCTTCGTCGAAATCGCCGAAGCCCTGGCCGAACGCATTTTGAAGGATCCGGCCCAGGACGATGCGTCGCGCCTCCGCCGCGCCTTTGTGGTCTGCCTCTCCCGCGAACCAAGCCCAGCGGAAGAGGAACGGCTCGCCGCGTATCTCGCCGAGCAGCGAGCGTTCTATCGCTCACACGAGACGGTGGCGGCGAAGCCTCGTGGGGCACGCAGCTTGCGTGCCCGTGCTGGTTCTGAGCTCATTGTTCACGGGCAAGCTAGCGGCTCGACTGAGCTCGCCAAAGTCAGCTCGCCCCACGATTTGGCCGCCTGGTCCGCGGCCGCTCGTGTGCTGTTGAACCTGGACGAGTTTATCACACGGGAATAATACCGCCACTTGCGATTCGCGCGAGCGACCACAAGCATCGCGTGCCCGAGCACGCGGATCTGGTTCAGGCCCTGCCGGGGCCAGATTCTAAAGCCCAGGGCGCAGGCGGCCGAAGCCGTGGGATTATTGCCGCCCCTAAGAATAGCCACAGAAGCCCTGCAAGGGCGATACATTTAGCGTTAAACGGCTCGCAGAGGGGCACCGAGGTGAAATTGGTGACAGCGGTTCGTGCGTAAGTCGACTATTTACGAGCGTGGAAGGGTAAAAAACTGAAGGGTCGCCAATAGCCAACCCTTGAGGAACTTTTGGTCGAGCACGTGATGCGTTGAGCGCCGGTCGGGAACGTATTGGCCGACTTTTTGGCGACTCAAGCTGCCGACCAATCCTTTTGCCGTCGATGCTGACCACAGCGATTGGTGTTGTGAACATCGACTGCATAGGTTTTCAGATCCGGCCGCAAGATTTCGGTTCAATATATGCAGCGCTCGAACCTTTTCCGGCGCGGATAGCACACGTTATTTCTGAGGTCGTGCGGGATCGCGTTACAATCGTCCGATTCACTGATTTTACTGGTGCCTAGGGTGCTTCCGAGGATGTCAAAGATACTTTTAGCGAGGAAGCCGCGAGTGTGCGTCGATATTGATAATGTGCTGGCCGAAACCGATTCAATAATGCGAGAAATAATCCGCGTTGCCACGGTCTCTACGGAGAACCCCTCGGGCATCAAGTATGAGTACGAAGATATCGTCGAGTTCGAGTATTGCCTTTGTCAGAATTCTGCTGGCTTGCGCGTGTCGAAGGAAGTGTGGAACGCAGTTCACCAGATATTTCAAGATCCGAATTCGGGATACGTCGACTTAATCCGACCGACGAGTGGTTCGCTCGAGGGCCTCCGGGCCTTGGCCGACGGTTGGGATATCTGGATTGTCACCGGACGGCATGATAGGGCGCTCAAGAAGGCTACGGAGTGGGTAGAGCGCCACTTTCCTGGGTTTTCTGCAAACGTGCACTCGTCCTTTGGGAGACAAGGGAAGTGGGAGGTGGCGGAGTTTGACGCGGCTATAGACGATCATTTGGAAACGGCCGTTGGGTTTGCCGAAAACGGCGTGCGATCCTTCGTGTACGGTCACAAATGGAACCGACGTGCCAGCACGGACTCCCGACTCACCGTTGTGACCGATTGGCCACAGTTGGTCGAAGAACTGCATCGCTTGTTAGAGACCGAAGCGGATCGTCCATCGTGACAATCGCTTGCGCCGGACATCTCCCGTCTCCTTTCTTTGACCCAAAAACTCCCGAGCCTGCACAGTTGTGACGCAACCGCAGCCACAATCGACAGTTGCACGCCGTTTTGCGATCGGAGACCTGGCGGCGGTTGCGATCACTGCGGGCGTATTTTGTCAGAGAACGCCAGGGCATGGCGCTGACGATCCGCCGCGCCGGCCAGGCTCTGCGCGAAAAAATGAGGCAGTACTCTCTTCAGCCCCGCACCCGTCGCGACGGGTACCTGGGTGGTCCGCCAGCGCGCGTGCTGCTAAAACCTCGACGAGTTCATCACGCGGGAGTGACGCGGCGCCTTTCGTTCTCCAGCTCTGCTTGGGAATGCCGCCAGCCCCCTCACCCCCGACCCCTCTCCCGTGGGGAGAGGGGAGAAAGAATCCCTCGCCCTCTGGGAGAGGGTGGCCGAAGGCCGGGTGAGGGGCGTCGAGTCGCCATCGGATCCCGATCGCACTCCCATCACTCGTCCTCCCGCGGTACGCTGTCGCAAGCACGCCGGAAACCGCGGAGGGCCAGCGCATGGAAAACGAAATTCCTCCAGGGAGACGAGGCCTCCGTTCACTGCTCGATCCACAACTGCTCGAGCGGGCCCGCAAGCTTCGCCAGGAGCAAACCGATGCGGAGGCGCTGTTGTGGATGCTGCTGCGGAACCGGCGTCTGGGGGGTTTCAAATTCCGCCGCCAGCACCCGATCGACCGGTACATACTCGACTTCTCCTGCGAAGAAGCCAGATTGGCAGTTGAAGTGGATGGCGGTCAGCACAACACCGACGAGGGACGACGCCGTGATGCAGCGCGAACCGAATTTCTCGCGCACCGGGGCATTCGCGTCAATCGGTATTGGAACCACGAGCTGCTCGGCGACACGGAAACGGTGCTTGAGGCGATCTATCAATCCCTCATTGCGCGTCAGACAGGGCGGAGCTGACAAGTCCCGCTTCCTCGCCGGCCCCTCACCCGGCCTTCGGCCACCCTCTCCCAAAGGGCGAGGGTTCTTCTTCCCCTCTCCCCATGGGAGAGGGTGGCCGAAGGCCGGGTGAGGGGCCGAAGGCCGATAGAAGATGGCAGGAACGAATGGTTATTGGTTGCTGACACAGTGTCAGGAACCCGTTTGCGAGTACTTCGTCAGGATGCTTGCCCGGCTGCCAACAAAGTTTCGTGACACCTGTTTCGACGCATCGATACTCACCATTTACTTAGGCAACATCTACATGACTCCAGATTATTCGATCAGGGAACTAACCGAAGAAGAGTTCACGCCGCTATTTGATAAATGCAAAGCATCGGTTTTTGAAGACGTTCATAGCTACGACCTCCGGGACATTCTAAGTTCTGCCGAACTAGAGCACATTAAAGAACTAGGACAAGGTCTGGGCCATCAATACAAACTGTACCTAGGTGTTTTCGACAAGGACAATAAGTTTGTTGGATGGAGCTGGGGATCCCAGGAGAGCGCGTCGACATTTTACATGGTTAGTTCCGGGATTCTGAAAGACCATAGGCGCAAGGGACTTTATGGCGCATTGCTTGGACGATGTATTGAGGTGCTTTCGCAAAAGGGGTTTCAGCTAATTTATTCCCGACATTGTGCTACGAATAATGCTGTTATCATTCCAAAATTACAAGCAGGGTTTATTATCTCAAAGATGGAACTGGACGATAAATATGGCGTTTTAATACATCTCCATTTTTACACTAACAATGATCGTCGTAGAATAATGGCTTATAGAGCAGGACAGTTAAGACCTGACGAAAGAATCAAAGAAGTATTCAAGGAGACTTAAAGGGGACGGGAGTGCTGCAATGGTCCGGGAGAACAACATGTTAGGATCCTTTTGCCGCGGCGCTAAAATGACGGCATGAGTAACGTACGGCGCGATGAGCGGAAGCAACGGGTGCACCGGAGAATTGAGATCGCCTTCCCGCTTGGATTCGGGATGGCGTTTGGGTTGATCGCCGGATTAACGCACGAGCCGCGATGGCCGTCTCGATTGCACTCGATCGGCATCGGTAGTCTTTGCGGTTTTGTTCCGTCAGCGGCTGCGTACTTTTCTGGTCGCTCAACCCTGTCCTGTTAGGCTCCCGTGAGAAACGCAAGCATTGGGTGGATTCGCAACATTTGCCGGAACCTCCTGTCGCAGACTCGCCACCAAGTCGGATGCAAAATCATGAGAACCGAGGTTCCCGCGGCGATTTCCGAGCTAGAAGATTTTTGCCTGAGTCAAGGTCTCGTGTGCAAGCGCCAGTGGGGACCGGTCAAAAAGCAAGTCGGCGATGTCGAATTAGAATATTGCGACGGTCGAATCTCCGTCGAAATCAGGAAGGACCGGGGCATTTGGACCTTTGGTGTTGCTGATGCGACGCACAGCAACGACGTCTGGCACGACGGGGGATTGATTCAAAACTTTCTCTTCAATCGCGCCGACGACGAGATGTCGCTGGCTGATCAAGTCGCATTCGTAAAGTCAAACTGGGATGCCATTGTTGACGGCTTTCGTCCGGAAAAGCTGGACATGACGCTGCGGCGTCTGCAAAAACTGGCAATGGAGCGAATGCAGCGCTTGATTCCAGGCGTATTTCCTGAATAGCTGCTGTTGCCACTCCCGCCCGCGGAACATGCGGAAGCCGGGCATGATATCACGAGCCATGTCGCCATGGGTTCGTGACACCTTTTCCTGCCCTGCCAGCGTTCACACTGCTTGACGGGTGGGAAGGGCGTTTCTCAGTTCAGTAGCCAGCCCGCAGGGGATGGCGGTCCGGTTCCGCCTGGCCGACGCGCCCCACGCTTGAAAGCCGCACCGGAGGGATCCCGTTCTGTGCTTGGTGGTCAAGCGAACCGATCGAGCACGGGAACGCCGGAGAAAGAGAGACGCCGCCTGCCTTCGTTGGCTTTCCGCCTCAGGCGGATTTCGCGGACTCAACGGCTACCTTCTGTTGAAAACGTCTTTGCCCGCCCCAAAGGCCCCACGCCGGTCGCCTGAGTCATCGGTCATTCGTCCCGCCGCGGCGGATCTTCGACATTCGTCATTGTCCCGTTTCGTTCTTCGACTTCGCGCCTGCCGAATGGTAAAACACGGTGAACTTTTCATTCACAGGAAGGCACACGATGAAGAACTCGCTGTTTGATCTTTCGGGGCGTGTGGCACTCGTGACGGGCGGCAGCAAGGGCCTCGGCAAGGCCATGGCGCGGGCGTTTGCCGAGGCGGGGGCCGACGTGGTGATTTCGAGCCGGCACGAAGACGAACTGAAGGCGGCCCTCGACGAGATTCGGGCCGGGACCGAGGCCCGCGGCAAATATGTCGTGGCCGATATGACCCGCCGCAGCGAGTGCGATCGGCTGGCGAAGGCGGCGCTCGCCGAGTTTGGCCGCGTCGACGTGCTGGTCAACAACGCCGGCTCGAACGTGCCAGAGGAGTGCGACAAGATCACGGACGCCAACTGGGACCGGATCGTCGAGCTCAATCTTTCGTCGTGCATGGCCCTCACGCGGGCCCTCGTCCCGCAGATGAAGGGGCGCAAGTGGGGCCGCGTGATCCACATCTCGTCGATCATGGGGCTGGCCTCGAAGGCGGGTCGCGACAGCTACTCGGCGACCAAGTCGGCCCTGATCGGCCTGGCACGCGCGAGTGCGTTGGAACTGGGTCCGTTCGGCATCACGGTCAACTGCCTGGCCCCCGGCCCGTTTTTGACCGATCTCCCCGGCAAACTTTTAAGTGCCGAAGAAAAGGCGGTCTTCGCCAAGCGGACCGCCGTCGGCCGCTGGGGCGACCCCAAAGAACTCGCCGGTCCGGCCCTGCTCTTAGCCACCGAAGCCGGCAGCTACATTACGGGCCAAACGCTGGTCGTCGACGGCGGCACGTTGTGCATGACGTTCTGAGCGGTGATTGGGCGCATTTTAGGGTGAAATCAAGCCGGCACTGACACGCAGGGCGACCATTACCACCCGATTCGAGATCACTAGCCGCGGAGTTAATCTCGGCGGACGTCCGACGGGATTAACCCGTCGGCTCGGTGAGTACAGTTGCACCAAAAAGCGGCAAGCTGGCCGCTCGCCCCACGATTTCAGTCGGCGGCGTGTTTCGACTGGTCTTTCCAGGAGTAGGTGACCCAGCCGATCATCATTTCTTCCCAGGTCTGGTCGCCCCAGCGGACGGCCTTATTCGGGTTGGGGTTGGCCGGGTTGTCTTTCGAGTTGTCGAAATGGGCCACGCAGTGCAGCGTCGAGCCCTTGGGAACTTTGACCGGCTGCTGGAGGCGGTACGTGTTCTGCCAGCCGAAGTCGTACTGCGGGACCGAAAGCAGCGTTTCGGTCCGCCCATCCGGGTATTTCAGTTCGTAGAGGAAATCCTTGCCCCGCCAGTGCATGTGGGGCATGAGCTGGTAGATCATGGCATCGTCGGGGAAGCGGTACGCCGATTCGACGCGGTAGTTGGGATCGTTCGCCGGGATGCGAAAATCCATGTTCAGCACGGCATGCGTCAGGGCGGCCCGCTCGGGCTTCGCTTTTTTATCGCCTTTGGGGCCTTTGTAGAGGATCAGGCCGACTTTCGATTGGTCGGTTGCCGCCTTGCCATTGGGCGTGTAGTGCATCTGGAAGACGAGCTCGGAACCGGCGGGCAGCAGGCGGGCGACACCCGGCGGCAGCACGAGCGGCGGATCGCCCGGGGCGGTGCCGCAGAGGTGGTGATCCTCGAGGCCGTCGCCCGAGTTTCCGTCGGGAGTGCGGAAGAAGACGATGATGTGGTGCACGACCGAGGGATTGCCCGGTCGCGCCTCGGCCGCCTGAACCCAGACATCCTCTTTCAGTTTCGTGGGGACGGTGAAGTACATGTAGGGGACGGTTCCCGTCGCGGGCACTTTCACGGGCTTGCGGAGCTGGAAGACGAGATCGGGCTGGCCGATCTGCCAGCCTTCGGCGAATTTCCGCGGCGGGGGTAGTTCGTGCTTGTCGCCCAAGGGGGCGCCCGCGTCGGTCCACTCGACGATTTTGTCGATCTCGTCCTGCGTGAGCCGGCGGTCGTTGGTGAACTTGCCGTAGCGCGGGTCGGCGTGCCAGGGGGGCATTCGCCGTTGAATCACGACCTCTTTGATCATGGCCGAGTGCTCGACGGCATCGTCATAGCCTTCGAGGGCGAACGGGGCGACTTCGCCGGCGCGGTGGCACTCCTGGCAGCGATGTTGAAAGATGCGGGAGATGTCGCGGGCGTAAGTGACGTTGGAACTCGCGGTCGGGCGATCGTCGTGCGTGATCAGGCAGCCGCGGGGAGTCGTCTCGGCCACCGAGACGGGCTTGCCGGCCAGCAGTTCCTGCACGGCCTGTTCGAGTTCACGCCGCGTCGGTTCGCCTCGCTTGTAGGTGTAGCCGTAGCGGTCGTCGATCTCGCCGTGATAGCGGACGGAGCGGAGCCGGTCGAGGACGAAGACCTCGGCCGTGCGGGTCGCGGCGAACTGGCGGGCGACGCGCTGCCCGGCGTCGATCAGGACGGGGAAGGCGACTTTGTACTGGCGGGCGTGCTCGGCGGCGCTGGCCGGTGTGATGCCGGCGTTGGCTTGAATGCCGACGATCCGGACGCCCTGCTTCTCGTGCCGTTTGGCCAGGTCGGCCAGGTCTTTGAGATAGAGGTTCGAGATGGGGCAGTCGATCCCCATAAAGTAGACGATCACGAGCCCCTTGTCGCCGGCCTTGGCGGTCAGGTCGTGCAGGGCCACCTGCTTGCCGGCCGTGTCGGGCAGGAGGAAGTCGGGAAGGTGCCGGCCGATGATCGGCGGCGTGCGGCTGGCCTCGGTTTCACCGGCGCGGAGGCACGTTGCCGTTGCCGACGTGATCACGGCGAAACAGAGCAAGGTGCGGAACGCGTGCGAGACGTGCCGGCGGACGGCGTTCATTATTTGTTCCTGTGGCGAACGGCGGAACTGCTTAGCCGCGATGCGGTTCAGCAGATTGTACCATGTCGCGGGAAAAAGCGTGTCGGGATTTTTGCGCACCTGAATGCGCCAGCCCATCCAAGCTTTGGGTGGGCTTAAGCGACGAGCAAGTTACGTGGGCGTTTTCCCTAACCCGCAGGCGCGGCGGACGCGGTCGAGGACTTCCCGCCCCTTGGCACGGGCCTTTTCGGCGCCGGATTTGAGGATCGATTCGACCGTTGCGGGGTCCGCGATCAGTTGCTCGCGACGGGCCCGGGCTTCCGCAAAATAGGCGAGGGCCGCCTCGTAGAGCGCCTGTTTTGCCTCGCCGTATCCCATTCCGCCGGCGCGATAGCGAGCGGCCAGGGCGGCCTGTTGCTCGGGCGTGGCAAAGAGGGTGTAGAGAGCGAAGAGAGAGCAGCGGTCGGGATCTTTGGGGGCCTCGACGGGGGTCGAGTCGGTCTTGATCGACATGATCTTTTTGCGGAGTTTTTTGGGCTCCTCGAAAATCTCGATTGTGTTGCCGTAGCTTTTCGACATCTTTTCGCCGTCGGTCCCCGGCACCTTGGCCGTGGCCTCGACGACGTGTGCGTTGGGCAGGGTGAGGACTTCGCCGTAGATCCCGTTGATCCGCTGGGCGATGTCGCGGGTCACCTCGATGTGCTGCACCTGGTCGGCCCCGACGGGGACGAGGTCGCTGTCGTAGAGCAAAATGTCGGCCGCCATCAGCACGGGGTAGTTGAAGAGCCCGGCGTCGGCCGGCAGGCCTTTGGCCTTTTTGTCCTTGTACGCGTGACATTTTTCCAGAAGGTGCATCGGTGTGACGGTCATGAGTAGCCACGTGAGCTCGGCGACCTCCGGCACGTCCGATTGCCGGAAGAGGGTGGCCCGCTTGGGATCGAGGCCCAGGGCGAGATACGTCAGGGCCACCTCGCGGGTGTAGTCCTGCAGTACCTTCGCGTCGTGGATCGTGGTGAGGGCGTGCAGATCGGCAATGAAGTAAAACGCCTGCTCGTTATTCTGCAGGTCGATGTGCTGACGGATGGCACCGAAGTAGTTGCCCCAATGCGGCACACCGGTTGGCTGGATTCCTGAGAGAACACGCATGTGAGAGGGGTGAGGGACGAGGGGTGAGGGGTGAGGGAAAACGAAAAACGGAATCGGACAATACAGAGACGTCAGGCCGTTGAGGACAGTTGGATCATTTTGGCCGCTCCCTACTCCCTGACCCCTGAGCCCTCGCTACTTGCACGCAGCGGAAGCCGGTGTGATAGGTGCCGCTGTCGGGGGTGCCCTTCATCCGGGCGGCCACCCGGTAGCCGCGGCAATAGTTATCGCTGCACATGAAGGAACCACCTCGCTGCACGCGTTTCACGTAGGTCGGCTCGTTCGGATCGTAGCTGTCGGAGGGGCCCGGGGGATTTCGTAACGGACTATAGCGGTAATAGTCGGGCCGGTAAAAGTCACTGCACCACTCCCACACGTTTCCGGCCATGTCGAACAGGCCATAACCGTTGGAAGGAAATGAGGCAACCGGGGCCGTCGTGCGGAAGCCGTCCTTCACTTCGTTCGAATTCGGGAATTCACCCTGCCAGATGTTGAGCATCCATTTTCCATTCCGCACGAGTTCGTTGCCCCACGGATAAATGGCTCCCTTGAGCCCGCCGCGAGCGGCGTATTCCCATTCTGCCTCGGTCGGCAGCCGTTTGCCGGCCCACTTGCAGTAGGCGACCGCGTCGTCCCAGGAGACGTGCACGACCGGATGCTGCATGCGGTCGTCAATGCTGGTGGCGGGCCCTTCGGGATGTTTCCAGTTGGCGCCTTTCACGTACTTCCACACCTGGTACGGCCAGAGGGGATCGTCCTTGGTCAGCGTCTTGCGATCAAAACGCTCGTTGAAGCAGATCGAGCCGGCGACAAGGTTCTCGGCCGGAATGTCGTTGATATTGGGGACCGCGCCGCGGAAGTCTTCCCGCTTGGGCGTGCGCTCGGCGACGGTGAGATAGTGCGTCGCATCGACGAACTTTTTGAACTGGGCGTTGGTGACTTCGGTGCGATCCATCCAGAAACCGTCGAGCGTCACGGAGTGTGCAGGGCTCTCGTCTGGCGTCCCCTCGTCGTCACCCATCGTGAACGTGCCGCCAGGAATCCAAACCATTCCCTCCGGGGCCGGCACCGGAGGAGAAGAGGGGTGAGGGGCGAGGGGTGAGGGGCGAGGGGTGAGGGAGTCGACGGGTGCCACTGGCGGGAGCACTGGCCCGCCAGTGGCTTGGGCCGACGGCGCCACGTTTGTGACGACCTGGACAGGCGGATCGGCGATCACAGGCTGGGCGGGTCGGAAGGCGGCATAACCGACCGCGCACAGACCCAGGGACGCGATAATCACGACGAGTGTCAGGCGGCGGCGATTCAATGGGGCTGCTACAGGCTGATTCAAAGTTCGATCGTCCTCAAAGCTTTATTCTACCGCGGGTGGGGCATTCGGTCCAAAAGGCCCGATTCGTAGCTGAAAAAGGGGCGTCTTGCCACAATGGGCCGAACCGGGCGGCGACGCCCCCGCGCAGCACGTCACGGCGAATCGACGACAGCTTGGACGAAGTTTCTGTTTCAGAGCTTGAGGAAAGTGACACATGACACACGATCGTTCCGAGCTGCGGAAATCGCTCGATCGCGACGGGATCGAGTTTTTGCTTGTGCAGTTCGTCGATATCCACGGCGCCGCCAAGGCAAAAATGGTTCCCGCAGCCTGCCTCGACGACGTGCTGGACGTCGGGGCCGGTTTCGCCGGAGCGGCCCTGTGGGGAGCGGGGCAAGGTCCGCATTCGCACGACATGCTGGCCCGCATCGACCCCGCGACCTACACGCGGCTTCCCTGGCAGCCGAACACCGCCCGGTTTGCCTCGAACCTGTTCGTCGACGGCCAGCCGCATCCCTATTGCTGCCGGACGAACCTGCTGCGGGTCCTGGCCGAGGCCCGCTCCCACGGGTACGTCTTCAACGTGGGGATGGAGCCGGAGTTTTTTCTCGTCACACGCGCGGAGGACGGCACGATCCGCCCCTGGGATCCACACGGGGTCGATCGACTGACGAAGCCGTGCTACGACTTCCGCTCGATGGCTCCCGCGATGGAGTTTTTGCAGGAGCTGACTCAGTCGCTCAACGACCTTGGGTGGGGCGTGTACCAGGCGGACCACGAAGACGGCAATTCGCAGTTCGAGGTCAATTTCAACTACTCCGACGCCCTGACGACGGCGGACCGCATCACGTTCTTCAAGATGGCGTCGGGGCAGATCGCCCGCAAATACGGTGCGATTGCCACGCACATGCCCAAGCCGTTCGCCGACCAGACGGGGAGCGGCCTGCACGTTCACTTCCACTTGGCCGACGCCAAGACAGGGAAGAACCTGTTTCTCGATGAATCGGATTCGAAGGGCCTGGGCCTGTCGCAGACCGCGTACCACTTCCTCGGAGGGGTAATCGCTCACGCGCGGGCCGTGTGCGCAGTGACCAGCCCGACGGTGAACTGCTACAAGCGGCTCAAGCTGGGGCAGGGACTCTATTCCACGCGTTCCGGCTTCAGTTGGACGCCCGCCTTTGCCGGCTACGGCGACAACAACCGCACGCAAATGATCCGCGTGGCCGGACCGGGACATTGCGAGGACCGCACGGTTTCGGCCGGCTGCAACCCGTACCTGGGACTCGCAGCCATGTTGTCGGCGGGTCTCGACGGCATCCAGCGCCGGCTCGACCCCGGGCCGCCGAATGTCGGCAATATGTACGAACGTTCGCTCGACGAAATCCGTGCCGCCGGCATCCGGCTCTTGCCGCAGTCGCTGTACGAAGCAATCGGCGAGATGACAGAGGACGAAATCGTTCGCAAGGCCCTTGGCGTGATCGCCGGCGATTACATTGATCTCAAGACCAAGGAGTACGAAACCTATGAGCGGCAAATCACACCTTGGGAAGTGAGCCAGTATTTGACGGGGTTCTGAGCGGGCGTTTCGCATTCATGCTGTCGCCGATCGATTCGACGAAGCGAGCGCTCAAAACATGACAGGCCGTCCCTGTGTGCGCCGCCAAGCGGAAAGTTGTCCTAGGTGCATAGCCAGATGCGTTGTTAGCAGATGCGCGACGACGTCACCAATCGTCTCGACCGGCGTGCCTTTGAAGAACTCAACCGTTTGGGGCACGTTCATCCGCTCGGGATCGGCTTTGGGAGCTGCGGCAAGGAGAGCCTGGTGGCCTGTCTTTAGGTTCTCGGCCAACTCCAATTTTGACGGCAGCGGATTGGGATCGTCTTTCGGAGAGCGGCCGGGGCCGAATCGCTTGTGCCATTCCGCGGGAGCAAGCCGCGGCTCGCCCAACATCCGCAAAGCATAGTCGTTGGCCACGGCCAAATGCGCCAGGATCCACGCGGGCGAGTTCCCGCCGTCCGCGATCGGAATGTTGAGCTGGCCGTCGTCGAAATCCGCGAGCAACCGCGCCAGGTATCCGTTCATCAGGCCATTGAGGCGAAGTTCTCGCTCGAACATGCTGTCTCCTTCGCGGATTGGGGATTCTGCGACCCGGCCGCTGAAGATAACGGCGGCCACCGCATCGCTCAATGGGGGGCGACGGACGGAGCGTCGACTGGGCCTGGCGACTTAGTTGACCTTGGCGACAACGATCGTTAAATCGTCGTGAAGCGGCATTCCCTGGGCAAACACGCGGGTCGCGTGCAGCAATTCGTCGACGATCGTTTCGACGGGGCTCTCGCAGTGTTCTGCGACGAGTCGGAGGCAACGATCCCGCCCGAGGTGCGTGCCGTCGGGCGCGGCCGTATCGAAGAGACCGTCGCTCGCCAAAAGCAGAACGTCATCTGCCGCGAGAGAGACGGCTGCGCTCGTGGGGATGACGAGATCCTCGAACATCCCCAAGGGGGGAGTCTGACTGTCCAGCACGGTGAGCTGGCCCGAGCGGTGAACCAGATACGCCGGATGTCCCGCCGAGGCGTACGTCAGCGACCGGGCGGTCGGATCGAGCCGTGCGAAAAAGAGGGTCGCGAACCGTCCCCCGATCACATCGTCCCACAGCAACCGGTTGACGATCGTAGTGACCTGGCCGACGTCGGAACTCGCGCGGCTCAGGGCGCGGAAATACGCGCGCGTCTCGGCCGTCAGGAGTGCCGGGCCAATGCCGTGCCCGGAAATGTCTCCCAAGACGACCCCCAAGCTTCCATCCACCATGGGGACGTAATCGAAGAAATCGCCGGCGGTCTCTTCGATCGGCAGGCAGACCCCGCAAAAGTCAAAACCCTCGACCTGCGGCGCCCGCGAGGGAATCAAGTTCTGCTGGATATCGCGGGCGATTTGCAGCGACGCCTCGAGTTGGCGTCGGCGGCGCTTTTCGGAGCGGTACTCGCTCCGCAAGCGATCGCGTGCATCGAGTTGGCGCCGTTGCCGTTCGGCCTTGTCGATCGAACGGTGGATCGCCTGGTTGAGACGTTCGGCCGAGAACTCGTTCTTGCAGAGATAATCCTGCGCCCCCGCCTTCATGGCGGCAATGGCCGCTTCCACGTCGTCTTGCCCGGTGAGCATCACCACCGGGGCACGCTGGCGAAAACGATCAAGCAACTCGAGAGTATTGGTGCCGGGGATGTTGTAATCGAGCAGCACGCAATCGGGCACAGCGGAATCGAAGGATCGCCGGGCCTGGCTCCCATCCTCGGCCTCGGTCACAACGTATCCCTCTCCGAGCGCCCGGCAGACGGCGCGGCGATCCACAAGGTCGTCGTCCACCATCAACACGCGGACTTGGGGTCTGTCAGTGCCGTTGACCATGGCTCGCCGGTTCTCCGTGAGACGGCGGAAACTGGACGCTCAACACGAACCGCTCGAGCATCTGCACGGCCCGCAGGAACCCACTGCCGGTATCGGGCTTCACCAGGTATCCCGCGATATGTTGCTCGTAGGCAGCGGCCTTGTCTTCGTCGGCGCGAGCTGGTCAGCACGAACACGATGCTGTCCGAGAGACTCGAATCACCGCGAAGCTCCTGCAGAAACTGCAAGCCGTTCATGCGTGGCATGTTCAAGTCGAGCAGGATCAGATACGGGCGGGGAACCTTCTGCCGGCCCCCCTCGCCGCGGAGCATCGCCAGCCCCTCCTGTCCGTTCCCCGCCCTGTAGACGGGATTCACGATCCGCTGTTGACGCAGGGCGCGTTCCACCGCTCGCGTGTCGATTTCGTCGTCGTCCACAATCAAGATGCTCACTTCGGAATCGGTCATCAGTCAGGCCTCCACCGATTTCGGCCAGGTAAAACGGAATGTCGCGCCGCGGCCCTCGGCGGACTCAACATGAATCTCTCCCCTGCGGTTTTCGATAATTTTTCGCACCATCGCGAGGCCCATGCCGCTCCCTTCCATCACGTCGCGCGGCTTGAGAGTGGAGAACATCTGGAAGATCTCTTCGTGGTACTCCCGCGGAATTCCCGGTCCATCGTCGCGGACGACGAACTCGATGGCGTTGCCCAAGTCGCTGGCCGAGATCTCAATATGCCCTACGGCGTGGTCATGATGTTTGATCGCATTGCCGATCAAGTTCCGCAGCACTTGTGAGAGCGGAGCGCGATGCGTGATGAGCGTCGGCATGGCCCCCACGCAGACCGAGAAGCCGGCGGGGGGTCCCAACAGGTCGATGATCTCTTGCACCAGCTTTTCGGCATCGACTTGGGTGAGGTCGCCATCCTGCCGGCCGGCCCGCGCATAGTCGAGCATGTCGTCCAGGAGCTGCTGCATCCGCCGCACGCGACGTTGGATCAGCCCCAAATCACGGCAGACATCCTCGGGCAGCTCTTTGCCATGGTCTTCCGTCATCCAGGAAGTCATTTGTGCAATCGCCCGCAGAGGGGATCGCAAGTCGTGCGACGCCGAATAGGCGAACTGATCCAGCTCGCGGTTACTGCGCTCCAACTCGTTGGCATAGTGACGGATCTGTTCCTCGGACGCCCTCCGCTGCGTGATATCGCGAATGAAGGCGCTGAACTCGTACCGATCGGGCAACGAGAGGGGCGAAATCGTCAATTCCACAGGGATTTCCACTCCGTCCTTGCGGATGGCCGCCAGCTCCAGCCGCCGATTCAAGAGCGGGCCTTCCCCGGTCGTCAAAAAGTGTTTCAGCCCGCGGCGATGCGCGGCCCGGAAGCGTTCCGGGATGACCAGATCGGCCAGATCTTTTCCGAGGGTGTCCTCCCGGGTCCATCCGAAAGTTGTCGCGGCCTGCGGGTTCCAACCGGTGACGCACCCCCGTTCGTCGATTGTCACGACCGCGTCCAAAGACGAGTCCAGGATCAGCCGGACGCGTTCTGCGCTTTCGCGGGCGGCTTCGGCGTTGCGCTGCCGGTGCAGTTCCTCGGACATATGGTAAAGGTCGGCAAAAACCTTGACCTTGGCCCGTAGCACCTCCGGAACGACGGGAGTCTGAATGTAATCGACCGCTCCGTGCGCATAGCCTTCCGCGACGCGGAAGTCGTCGGCGAAGGCCGTCATGAAAATGATCGGCAGATGGGCGCGCCGCGGATTGGCGCGAATGCGTCGGGCCGTATCGAAACCGCCCAGGCCCGGCATGTTGACGTCGAGCAGGATCACGGCGAAGTCCTGGGACTCGACTTGTTCGAGAGCCTCTTCGCCGGAATGCACCATCACCAGTTGTTCGTTCAGCTCGGCCAGGACCAATTCATAGACCAACAAGTTCGCAGGCCGGTCGTCCACCAGCAGGATTTTTGCCTTTTGCGCGGCGAGCCCGGGTCCGCGTTCATCATGACTCGATGCCCCCATTCGGATTTCGGCCGTTGCTCGCCTGACGGCAAGGGACTTAGAGCGACCGCGGTGTCGGCTTCCGGCCCGATTTCCCAGTTTTCGCGCACGACTCTCCTCCCTGCCCTACGAGAACCAAAGAGTTCTGTCCGGAAACATCAAAGAGAGCTGCGTGGTTGTCATGGAACGACTGAAAGCCTGGGCGCTTGGTTCCATTGAGCAAAGCAGCATCAACCTGGGCTGCGTGCAGCCAGTCCGCGTACGTTTTTCAGCCGATTGGGGGTCGTTTGCAGCCGGTGCAAAGCACGGGCCAACGTCGGCATTGCCTCGTTGTCCAATTTTCGTCCGCCCATCGAAACCGCGGGTGGGACAAAAAAAACGGGCCACTGAATTGAAGCCTCCGCCTCCGATTCACACAATTGAGTCCCCTTGACGCTCCAAACAGGAGGAACGGATGAACGAAGAGTTCGTCGATTACTGGTCGCTATTGTTCGTGTTTGTGCTCTCGGCCTTTATCGGACTGGGAGTGATCGGCCGTGTGTCGCGGCTGCTGCATACGCCGCTGATGTCGCTGACCAATGCCATTTCCGCGATTGCCGTGGTCGGTTCGATCGTGGTGACGGGCAGCGACTATCCGGCCACGATCCGCTTCATGGGCGCCATCGCCCTGTTTGCCTCCATGACGAACATTGTGAGTGGCTTTTTGATCACGGATCGGATGCTCCGCATGTTCAAGCAGACGCGCCAGTCGGAGAAGCCATGAATCGCGCCGTGGAGCATCTGGCTTATCTGGTGGCGGCCGTCCTGTTTATCTTCTCGCTGCATTGGATGAATACGCCGAAAACAGCCCGCCGCGGCGTTTTCGCCGGCGTGGCGGGCATGACTGTGGCCATTTTGGCGACGTGGATTCAGCCTCAGATCGTTAACCACGGCTGGATCATTCTGGCCATGATCGCCGGTTTTGTGGTGGGCATGCCGCTGGCGATGGTCTCGCTGACCGCCGTGCCGCAACGGACAGCCCTTTCCCATGCGTTCGGCGGTCTCGCCGCGGGGCTGGTCGGCGCCGCGGAGTTTTACCTCTGGAGAGGCAAAGGATCGGCCGAGCTAACGCATTTCCGCATGTGCGCGATCGTGGCGGAGGTGATTCTGGGCTTTCTTACGCTCACGGGCAGCCTGATGGCGGCGGGCAAATTGCAAGAAGTTCCCTGGATTCCGCAGCGGCCCGTCACCTATCGGTTTCAAAACCTGACCAATCTGGGCGTCTTGTGCCTGGCAGCACTTTTGGGCCTGTTGTTGATCGCGCAACCGAGTGCCGGTTGGGGTGCTCTCGTGTTTCCCCTGATGGTCATTCTGGCACTCGTGTTCGGCGTCCTGCTGATTATTCCCATCGGCGGGGCCGACATGCCAACCGTGATCTCGATCTTGAATGCGTATGCCGGTCTTTCCGCCGTCGCCATGGGTTTCGTTATCGATAGTAAGCTTTTGATTACTGCGGGTGCTCTCGACGGCGCGAGCGGCTTCATTCTATCGATCATCATGTGCCGGGCGATGAACCGCTCATTTACCAATGTCCTGTTCGGCGGATTCGGGCAGATTCAGAGTGCCGCGGGTGGAGCGGAGCAGCGGACCTACAAGTCGGAGACGATCGAAGACGCCGCCGAGGTGTTGGAGCAATCGTCACTCGTGGTCGTGATCCCCGGATACGGCATGGCCGTCGCCCAGGCTCAACATCGCGTGCGGGAACTGTACGACCAGCTCACCAAGCGGGGCATCAAGGTCAAATTTGCCATTCACCCGGTCGCCGGACGGATGCCCGGGCACATGAATGTCCTCTTGGCGGAAGCGGATATTCCCTACGGCGATCTGGTCGAAATGGATGAGATCAACTCCGACATGCCGCAGTGCGACGTCGCTCTGGTGATCGGGGCCAACGACGTCGTCAATCCGGCTGCCCGTAAAGACCCGGGCTGCCCGATTTACGGAATGCCGATTATCAACGCGGACCGGGCCCGGACGGTCTTCGCCATTAAACGCAGCAAGAACCCGGGCTTCGCGGGGATCGACAACGAACTGTACTTTCAGGACCAGACGTACATGCTCTTCGGCGACGCGAAAACGGTTGTCGGCGACCTCGTCAAGCAACTTGCCGGGGACGAGCAACCCTGACGCGGCGGCTGAATTCAACCGCCGGGCTGAAGCATCGCTTGGAATGCGTCGCTGTAATCGACATACGCAGTCTGGCACGGGGGACCGGCCGCGTAATGATATTGTGATCGTCGGGGCTCCCGAGCGACCGCCGCGATCGTCGAACCGACGGTTCCCCAGTTCTCGCGGTGCAGACACATCCCCGGCCGTCCGTCTTCGGCAGGGAGGGCGCAGATTTGCTGTGCCTTTGGGAAATAGGCACTCCAATCGTCTGCCTCGTCGACCATTCGGCGGACAAGCATTTGGGCGAGATTGACACGGGGATCATCCTGGGCACGAAACGGGCCGTTCGAAACGGAATGGATCCCCGGCGTCAGTCGCGTCGCGGAGGTCGAGTCGGTCGCCTCGACGACCCAGCCGGCCTCTGCAGTGATCACGATCAGGTTGAAGCCGGCATAAGCGTGCTGGGCGAGCTCGCTCATCACCCACTCGACGGCGCCTGTCGCCCTTTCTTGCGCAAGAACATCGCGGCACAACAATCCGCGCGACCGAGGAACGGCCGGTATCTGGTTTTTCTTCCTGTTGGTGACCGCAGCCAGCAAGCCGTGCTCGTTAATGCCGAACCACGTGCCCCCCGCGCGGGCGTCCGCCGCTCCGAACCACCGTGGGCCGTTCGGTGTGGAGGGGAACACCTGCGGCGGAACAGACGGGCGCTCCGTCGATTCGTCACGGTTTGTGAGAACGAAGATCGGACATTCGGGGACGACGCGATAGATGACGGAAAAGATGCACATCCACCGCCAGTTGTCGCAAACCGTCGCCTGTGGAGCAAGGCGAGGCGATCACTGATCAATCAAGTCCAGCCAGGCAGAGCGGAGGCCAGTCGACGTCGATGCGCGTGTGAAGGCGATCAGCCAGTTCGCCATAATCCCGCCGCGTGCCGACAAGCTGCTTGATGACACGGGTGATCGGAACTTCCGCAATTTCCTGGCAGATCACAACCGCCTGGCGTGCGTGCTCGACGAACGTGAGCGACTCCTGCGGAATTCCGGGATTCGCTTGAACCAGGCGCTCGCGATCCACGTCGGCGGGAGCGAGGACCAGGGTCTGACGAGCACCGCCGCAGACAAGGAGTTCCGGAACAGCGGCTTTGCATCTGTCGGCCAGCGACGGCGGCCGCGCCAACAGGTGCTGTGTATCGTTCGCACCGGTTTGCGTTTCGAGCCCCGCGTCGTCGGTGGGTGAATCCGGAGTTTCTGGCTCTGCCGGTTCCGGGCCGGGTGGCTCGAGAATCGCCAGTCCGACGGTGCGGAGCCGGTCGGCCGCCAGTGAATTCTCGTTGGATCCGCTCTCCGCCAGCAGGCGCGATAACTCGAAAAAGGGAGCACCGGGTGCCAGCGTGTTTTGGAACAGATATTCGGCCATGCGATCGGCGGCCGCCTCGAATTCCCGCTCACCCAGGTCGTTCCCGAGTTGCACGAGGTAGGTCTCGTGAAATGCCGCCTGCTGTTCGCAGAACTCCGGCAAATCACACGACGAATCGCCGGGGAAAAACCCGTGACGTCCGCCGAAGTGCCGCAACTCCTGCAGGGCCGTCAGCGTGTTGACCACGGCCAAATCGCGCGACGCAACCTTGCGGCTTGTCGAATGGGTCAGGAAACCAAAGACGCGCCGGTCGGGCAATTGCAGCTCGCCCAGGATCTTGCGGACGGAATAGCCGAGATCGATCGCGATCCCACTTCCAGTTCCCCCGGAGAGTGAGCCGACGACGAACACGTTAGGCGCATCTGCGATGAATTCGAGCCCGGTCGCCTGCCGCGTCTGTTCGAGCGAATCGGCGCTCGTCGCCAGCTCGATGGTTTCGTGAAGGCGGTCGAAAATCCGCGCCGAGTGATCCACGAACGCGAGTCGTCCGATCGGTCGCAGCCCCTCGGTCTGCAGCGATCGCGGGATGTTATACAGCCACCGGCGGCTGAGCCATTCCAAGATCCGCTTGGAGTCTGAGCGGTAGTCTTTCGGCGCCCGCAGCGGAATCGCTAAGGTATTTCGAGCGGGAATCGAACCGCTCTCCCGCTTGAAGATCAGGGACGAGAGGTCTTTCGAGTCGGTGTCGAGCAGCAGCATCTGCACCGCCGGGACGTTCTCGCCGTTGCCGTAGGCTTCGTGCAGCCGGTGCTGCAACTGCGACAGGATGCGCCCCCCGGTTCCTCCGACGCCGACAAAGATCGCGGGCCGGCGGCGTTGGTCGGCTGTTGCCAGATCGATGCGAGGAAGGTTCCGAACCTCGGAAGGGCGACGCGCTTTCGCGGCGGTGGCGGCCCCGGCACCTTTTCCAATCGCCTCGGACGAAACCTGCGCGTCGAGCGGCTCGGTCTTCGCCAAACGGCCGCGCGGCGTCGAACGGCGACCGCCCGGCGGGGCACGGCGAGCGGAACGCGACCGGGAGTCGCCGAGTTCGATCAAGGTGTCCGCGAAGGTCCGGCAACTCGGAAATCTCTGGTCCGGATTCTTGGAGAGGGCCCGCGCCACAACCGGCTGGTCCGCGGGAGGCAAGACGGCCAGCATCGGCGGACTGTGCAAATGCTGGGCGGCCAACTGCGCGGCGGTCCGTCCGCCAAACGGCAACTGCCCCGTCAGCATTTCCTGGTAAACGATGGCAAGACTGTATTGGTCGCTGTGTCCGCTGGGCCGTCCGTTGAGCGCTTCCGGCGGACAATAGATCGCCGTCAGCCCGCCGACGGACGAGAGGGACTCTTTGAGATCCTTAAGCAGTCCGAAATCGGCAACCTTGACGTGGTTGCCCACCATCAGCAGGTTTTCGGGCTTCACGTCCAGGTGCTGCAACCCGTGGCGGTCATGAATGAAGTCGAGCGCGTCGGCCGTGTCGCGAATATATCCGAGGAGTTCATCGCGGGGAATCCCGGGGAGCCCGGCCTGGCGGCAGGCATCGAAGCGAGCCTTAAGGCACCCTTGGGCCAATTCCGTCACGATGATCAGACGGCTGTCGACGACTTCGATCCGTTCAATCGACAGCAAAAACGGATGGCCGATTTCCTTGATCCGATTGAGCGACTTGAGTTCGCTCTGAGCGCGACTCGTCGAGCCGGCCGTAAACGAACTTGAGGGCTTTCCGCAGCCCGCCCGGCGCTTCGGCTTCCCAAACTTCTCCGTATCCGCCGCTCCCTAAACGCGCTTTCAGCACGTAGCCCGGAATGGGCTCGCTGCGCGAGAGGGGACCGACGCTTGGGATCAACGTCTCCATGGGATCTCAGGACTTCAAAACGGTCGCGAAGTAACTGCCGACGACGCGGTCAAAATGCTCCGGCCGCACTTCGATCGGCAGATCGTTGTAGACGCAGAAATTGCGGATCTGTTGCAACAAGTCGCGGGGATGACAGCGGCGCATCGCCCGCCCCTGCGGACGGTAATGCTTGGCGATCAGGTGCTCGACGTCGTCCCGCCGACATTCGATCCCCATCGACGCCGCATGCAACTCGAACAAGAAATGAAACTCATCCAGGTCCGGATCGGTGATCTCGATCTTGTACGGGATCCGCCGCAGGAACGCTTCGTCGACAAGGTCGGCCGGTTCCAGGTTCGTCGAGAAAAGGATCAACTGCTCGAACGGGACCTGGATTTTCTTGCCGGTTGAAAGCGTCAGAAAATCGTGGTGGCTTTCGAGCGGGACGATCCACCGGTTGAGCAGTTCTGCAGGCGCGACCCGCTGCCGGCCGAAGTCGTCGATCAAGAGGCAGCCGCAGTTGCTTTTGATCTGCAACGGCGATTCGGAGACGTTACTCCGCGGATCGTGCCGGATTTCGAGCGAGTCCATGGTCAGTTCGCCGCCGACGACGACCGTGGGACGGCGAACTTTGACCCAGCGCCGGTCGTGGTCGGGCCGCTTGAGGAAATCGTTCTCGGGCGACTTCACCTCGGAGTGATACGACCCGTCAAAGACCTTGACGATCTGCCCGTCCTCGATAAATGCATATGGGAGCCAGATCGCCTGGCCAAAGCACATGGTGATCCGCCGCGCGAGCGTCGATTTGCCATTTCCCGGAGCGCCGTACAAGAACATTCCGGCGCCCGAGTTGACCGCCGGTCCCAGCGAGGCGAACAGCTCGCTGTTGACGGAGATGTCCTGAAACGCGAGTTCAAATTTGTCGCGGCGCACCGCTTCGCCCCGGATCGCCTGGGCCTCCACCGAGATGATGTAATCCATGAGCGGAACGGGAGCCGGACCGCTGTACGCGCAGAGTTTGGCCTGGGCCTGGGCCTGTTGCCGGCCCGATTCCGTTAGGGTGTAGTAGTAATCGTTGAACGCCGCCGGCCCCGCATGCACGACGAGCTGCCGGGCGCGGAGCGAGCTGAAAAACGACTCCAGCACGCCGAACGGAAGGCAGAGCCGGTCCGCGATCGTGCGACCACTGGCGGTGCCGCTCGCCGAGAGTTGCTTGAAAATCAGCGACTCGACGAATGGCTCGGTCAGTCCCGTTTCCTCGAGCGAATCCGGCTCCGAGGGCCAGAAGTTTTCGTCGGCCAAGACCGTCGCCAGGACCGGTGAGTCCAACTGATGTGTTTCGCCCGTGCTCATTCCGTCGACTCCCAATCGAACGCCTGTCCAATTCCGTTTGCCGTAGGATTCCGCGAGATCTCGAAAAATCCGCGTAAACATAGGCCACAAATGAGCAGGGCCGAACGCGAAGTCGGAAAACGCCGCGGCTTCCCGCCCCTCTTTCGCCGGCACACTCGCTAAAGCCGATACGCTCCCTATCCTTGAACCATTCCGGAGTTCCTGTCGACGCAAAGGAATGCGGCGCGGGAGCGTTTTCCTGCCCTATACTTGCGGCGGTTGCTTTTACCCGGCAGATCCCAGTTTGGTGTTCGTAATGCCTGCTTCGCCGAATGGGCCGCTCAGCGAGCTTGCTCCGCGTTTCTCGCTCTCCGAAGGATTGACGGGCGAGGCGGCAGTCCGCCCCGAGGCCCCGCGACACACGCAGGCCCTCTGGTTTCTTTCGGGTCAGACGTCGGAAGGCGAGGCCGTCCGGCATGTGCCGATTTATTCCTTTCCCTTCCGCGTCGGTCGCCGCGGCGACGTCAGTTTGAGCCTGGCGTATCGGACGGTCTCAAGCGTCCATGCCGAGCTGTTCGAAAGGGACTCGGCCCTCGTGCTCCGCGACTTGGGGAGCACCAACGGCACCTTTGTGAACGGTGTCCGTGTGATCGACGAGCATCCCCTGGCGCAGAACGACCTCGTTCAGTTCGCCGAAGTGCCGTTCCGGGTCCGTCGCCAGTCGTCGGAGACGGGCGCCATGACCGTCGCAACCCGCGTCTGCGATTACGCGCTTGCACTCGTCCAATTCGATCAGTTGATGAGTCGCCGCTCGGTGATTCCCTGCTTTCAGCCCGTGGTCGACTTGCGAACCGGTCAGACCGTCGGGTACGAGGCTTTGGGCCGAAGCGCCGTCTATGGCCTCGAGATGCCCGACGCCATGTTCCAGGCGGCCTCGCAACTCGATCTGCAAATCGAACTGAGCCGCATGTTCCGCTGGGAAGCGGTCCGCGCCAGCTCGGGCCTCGAAAAGCCGCCGCACCTCTTTCTCAATACGCATCCAGCCGAGCTGGACGATCCGGGGCTCATCGAAGCGCTGCAGGGCCTGCGGAACCTCAGCCCGCGGCAGCCGATCACGCTCGAGATTCACGAGTCGGCCGCGACGGACGGTTCCAAGATGCGGATCCTCCAGGCCGCTCTCAACGATCTCGACATGAAGTGGGCGTACGACGATTTCGGAGCGGGCCAAGACCGGCTGGCTCAACTCGTCGAAGTGCGGCCCGACTTCATCAAGTTCGATATGGGGCTCATTCGAGGCATCGATCAGGCGTCCGGCGCAGGCTGAGCATGCTCGAAACGCTGGTGAAAATGGTGCTGGACCTGGGAATCGTGGTGTTGGCAGAGGGTGTCGAAACCGCCAGCGAAGGTGCCGCCTGCCGGCAGATCGGCTTTCAGCTCGCCCAAGGATTCCACTACGGCAAACCCGCGCGTGCCAACTGCTTCGAGGCCGCGTGGCATAACGCCGGCTCGCCTTGACCTCAGAACGAAGGCGTCGTGAGCGCTTCGCTTTGACCCGTCGCCCGGCTGGTTGCTCGTCAGGCTGCCGCGTTTTGAGCCTTCGCGACGTGCGCGGAGAATCCGACGTCGACGCAGACCGCGTCACGAGCCGGCCCGGAGAGGCGTGCTTCGATGCGGAGCCCGTAGCTTTGTGCGACGCCAATGCGGACTCGGCCTTCAAAATCGGAGAGTGCTTGGCACTCGACTCGAGGTCGATCGGTAAGTGGTGGGGTGAATGCAACATGGGCCGCCGCGGTCCGTTCGCCGGGGCCGAAATAGATCCGGACCGAACCTTCGACGGCTTCGGTGCCGTCATCCAGCAGCCGCCGAGTCATGGATTGGAGAATCGACGGATCCAGTTCCTCGGTTTCGTCGTCGACGAATTCCTCGACCGGCGAGTCCGAGCGCTCATCGCTGGCGGCGACAGGATCGATGGATTCCGAAACCTCGGTCACTTCAGTCGGAACCGCTCTCCCCTGGTTTTGTTTGGGACGGTACGCGGACTCTTTTTGCAGCTCCGTCGCAGTCGCCTGAAGCCAGCTGTTCGTCCCTGGCGACAGATCAGAAATTGCGACCGTCGCGACGGCCGCGATCAAACTCAGGCCGCCGAGATAGCCGCCGACTGATGCGGAATGCGAAGTCCACAAAGCGCAACCGATCGTCAGCGGGGGAAGGAGCGTGAGAGCCGCGGCAATGATTTGTCCCCGGCTCGACGCAGACGCATTAACGGTGCACCAAACTGCGTTGGCGGCGATCGAAAGGAGAACGGCGATCGTCGCAGCAATGCAAGGCGCTGCGCTTCCGATGTCCATCTGGAAGGCGCCGCTCACTCGCCGTCCAATCAACACGGCGGCGATCAACGTCAGGAATGACCAAACCGTGATGGCGAAGCCCGTGCGCAGCTCGTTCCGGCTCGGCGTCGAAAGCGTGAGAGAGACACCGTCCGACATCAGTTCCATCCTTGGAACACGAGAATCGAAAGGCTAGAGACCAGCCGCCTTGGTCAAATCCTTCGCCCGGTCCGTCTTCTCCCAAGTGAAATCGGGCTCGTTGCGGCCAAAGTGCCCCCCGGAGGCCGTCTTGCGGAAGATCGGTCGCCGGAGCTTCAAGTACTCGATAATGCCCTTCGGCGTCAGCGGAAAGATCTCGCGAACGGCGGTCGCAATCCGCTCTTCGGAGACCTTGTTGGTTCCATTCGTATCAACGCAGATGCCGACCGGCTCCGCCACGCCAATTGCGTAGGCGATTTGCATTTCGCACTCGTCCGCAAGCCCACCGGCGACGACGTTCTTGGCAACGTGGCGGGCCATGTAGGCGGCCGAGCGATCGACCTTTGTCGGATCCTTGCCGCTGAAGGCTCCGCCACCGTGGCGGCCCCAGCCGCCGTAGGTATCGACAATGATCTTGCGGCCCGTGAGTCCGCAGTCGCCGTGCGGTCCGCCGATCACGAAACGGCCGGTCGGGTTAATGTGATATTGCGTCGAGCGAGTGAGGAGATGTTCGGGAACGGCCCGCGGAACAATCGCCTTGCGGACAAACTCGGCGATCTCTGTCTGCTTGACGGAGTCGGCATGCTGGGTCGAGACAACGATGGCTGGGATGCCGATTGGCTTGCGGCCTTCGTATTCGACCGTCACCTGGCTCTTGCTGTCGGGTCGCAGCCAGTCGACCTCTTTGTTGATGCGAGCGTCGGTCAGCAGGCTCAGGATGCGATGGGCCAGTGCAATCGGAAGAGGCATCAGCTCGTCCGTCTGTTTGCACGCGTAGCCGAACATCAATCCTTGGTCGCCGGCGCCGTCGCGGTCGACGCCCATGGCGATGTCGCCCGATTGGCTGTGCAGGCCGAGAAAGATGCGGCACGTGTCGGCATTAAAACCGATGTCGTCGCTCGTGTAACCGATGTCGCGGATGACCGACCGAGTGACGCCGATATGGTCGATCTGTGCCCGGCTGGTGATCTCGCCGGCCAACACGACCAGGTCCGTCGTGCAGAGCGTCTCGCAGGCAACACGGGACTGCGGGTCTTTCTGCAAGAGCGCGTCGAGGATGCCGTCGGAGATCTGGTCGGCAACCTTGTCCGGGTGGCCCATGCTCACGGATTCGCTCGTAAACAACATCTTCGTACTCTTCGACATGCAAGGCTCCCGGGAAAACGTGAATTTCACAGATTCTAGTATCGATTCGAAAGCCAAACAACCTATATGCAGTCACGCGGCATGCGAGCCGGCGCGGCGTGAAAAACAGGAAAGATTAGCCAGCAGTTCCACTGTGCGAGCCGTCGCCCCCTGTTGAGCCAAAACGAGCTTTTGAGCGCGCCTTCCGGCCGCCGCGGCTCCTACGGGATTGGCCAGGCATTGGGCGAGGGCCGTCGTCAAATCAACCGGGTTTTGGACCACGCGGGCCGCGTCTTCGGCCAGGAGCATCTCGACCACTTCGCGAAAATTCTGCGTGTTGGGACCGAACAAAAGAGTTGCCCCGTAGCCGGCCGGCTCGATCATGTTCTGACCGCCGCGATTGCCGAGGCTCCCCCCGACAAAGGCCACATCGGCCAGTCCCCAGCACGCCGCCAGTTCACCCAGCGTATCCAAGAGGAACACGGGAGGCTCGGATCCCTCTCGGCGACTCGTGGCGACTCCCTGGCTGCGACGAACCAGCGGCAACCCGCGCGCTTCGATCAGGCGAGCGACCTCTTCGAAGCGCTCTTTGTGCCGCGGGACGACAACCAGCCGTAGTTCCGGATGAGTCCGCTTCAACTTCGTATACGCGTCGATCGCCGCCACTTCTTCGGGGGCTTGCGTGCTACCGGCAATAAACACGCGCTCGGAGGGGCCAATTCCGAAGAAGCGTCGCAACTCCAATGTGCGGGGGTTATCGCGATCGGTCGTGACGCGATCGAATTTGATCGAGCCGGTCGTTTGCAGGCGGTTTTGCGGCGCTCCCAACTGGCTCAGCCGCTCGGCGTACACCGCGTTCTGCGCGGCCAGAATCTCAAAACACGCCAGTAACCGACTCATCAAAGGGCGGATATGTCCGTAGCCGCGACTGCTTCGCTGGCTGATGCGGCCGTTGATCAGAGCCAGAGGGATGCCGGCACGGCGGGCCTCGAACACGAAATTGGGCCACAATTCCAACTCGACCAGCACGATCGCCGTCGGCCTGAGCCGCCTGATTGCCTCGCGCACCGCCCACGAAAAGTCGAGCGGAAAATAGCCAACGCGATCAGCGGGAAATTTGGACCTGGCGACCGAAAGGCCGGTCGGAGTAGTCGTCGAAATTACGAATTCGACGCCAGGGAGCCGGCGGCGCAGCTCGGCTACGACCGGTTCCAGCTGCAAGACTTCGCCGACGCTGACGGCCTGAAACCAGAGACAGGGGGCGCTACTCTCCCGCGTCGGAACGCGTCCCAAGAGTCTTTTCGCCCCATCCCGTGCGATATTTGCCGCGAATCGCCATTCGCCAGAGAAGGATCGGCGAAACGGCGCCCAACAAGGCGAGGTAAGCCAGGTTGAAGAGCCAAGACATGCGGGATTCCTTTCCCGGGCCTTCGGTCGCGCCACGCCTGCTTCAATCCTCAAGTGACGCGCTACGAACTTCGTAATCTCCGATTCCGAACGCGTTCTAGGCGTTGGCGCCGCAGCACTTCTTGTATTTCTTGCCGCTGCCGCAGGGGCACGGATCGTTGCGTCCGACCTTCGGCGCACGGTTGTGGATCGGCTCGACGACGGCAACGGTCGGGCCAGTGCCTTCCGGCTGTCCATCACCTGGGGCAGACTCACTGGTCATGGGAGCCGCTTCGGCGTGGCTCACCGCCGTGATCTGCCACAGCGAGCCGACGAACCCCGGGCTTTCCTTCTCGATGCGGAAAATTGCCGAGGTGACCTGCTGGGCGACCCGGTCCCACATCGAGAGGAAGGTCTTGCGCCCCTCGCGCTTGTACTCGACCTTCGGATCCAATTGGGCATAACCGACCAGTCCAATCCCGGAGCGCAGATGGTCCATGTAATAGAGGTGATCTTTCCACGCGGTATCGAGCACTTCGAGGATCAGTGCCCGTTCCACCTGGTACAGCTCGGGGCGATACCGTGTGTCGTACGCGTGGAGCACCCGCTCGCGGACGCCGTTGTAGTCGAGAGGCTCGAGCTCGCCCGGATCGATCTGCAATCCAAACTGGTCTTTCGCCCACTGCGTGAGTTCGCCCAGGACCTGTTTCCGCCCGTCTTGGCCGTTCTGCGAAACCGGCACGTCTTCGGGTGGCGTCTCGCGATTGGGATAGGCCTGATCGAGATACTCGTCGGTCTTCTCCATGAGTTCGCCGTTCACGAAGAATCGGCGACTCGACTCCTTGAGGAGATTCTCGATCTCATTCCGCGGTCGGTCCTTGACCTGCTCGATGGGAAGCGTGGCCTGGAACCGGTCGTTGGCCCAGCGAATGAGTCCCTCGCGGTTGTACCGCTCACCACCCCCGCCGGGACCTTCCGCCATGAAATTCGTCATGCCGACGGCGACGGGAAACTCGATCTCCTTTTGGCGGTAGAGCTCATCAATCTTGCGGCGGACCAGAGCCACCGCCTCCTCGGGAGACAGGTTCTCGAATTCCTCGGGCCGCATCTCGAGTGTGAACTGCTGGTGCAGCCATCCGCAAAGCGACCGTCGGCCGAACTGTTCGTCGGTGAAGATGGCCAGCGGCGAGTAATCGAACCGCCCCACCGCCTCCATCGCGCGGCGCGTCAGATCGTCCTGAAGGGCCTCGCGGCCCATCTTCTTCAATTCACGGTCGTTCGTGTTGAGTCCATACCGCACGTTGACCCATTTTGAGAGGGCCAACCAGTTCCATTCCGACTGATCCTCGGCCGTCTCGGGAAGGTCCTCTTCAATCTTTTCGCCGATATCCTCTTCGGCTTGCCGTCCCGCTTCGTGCCGGAAATGATCCTCCAGCCGCTCGCGGTCCATCCCGTCGATCGTGCGAACCTCGACTTCGAGACCCATCTCATGGGCGGCCCAACCCGCGATCGTCTCCCAGCGATACGACGGCTCGAGTAAGTGAGGCACTCCCTGCGAGATCTGCTTGTCGATCATTTCCAGGATCAGCTGACGGCAGTTACCGCCGTCGAGGATTCGCTGCCTGTAGCTGTAAACCTGCTTGCGCTGTTCGTCCATCACTTCGTCGTATTCGAGCAGGTGCTTTCGCACGTCGAAGTGCCGCTCTTCAACCTTCTTCTGAGCCGCCTCGATACGACGCGTGACCATCCGGCTTTCGATCGCCTCACCCTCTTGCATGCCCAGGCGGGTGAGCATGTTTTTGACCCAATCGCCGGCGAAAATCCGCATCAGGTCGTCTTCGAGCGAGAGGAAGAACCGGCTGGAACCCGGGTCCCCTTGCCGTCCGCTACGTCCGCGAAGCTGCAAGTCGATGCGGCGGGCTTCGTGGCGTTCCGTGCCAATCACGTGCAAGCCGCCCACCTCCGCAACCCGGCGCCCCTCTTCGGTCATCCCCTCGTCTTTGGCAATCTTGTTCGTGAGTTCGTCCCACACCGACTTGGGAACGTCGAGTCGGGAGGCGTAATGGTGGCGGAGCTGGTCCCAAGTGAGATATTCGGGATTGCCTCCCAAAATGATGTCAGTGCCGCGGCCGGCCATATTCGTGGCAATGGTGACGGCCGCTTCACGCCCGGCCTGCGCAATGATCTCCGCCTCGCGCTCGTGGTATTTGGCGTTCAAGACGTTGTGCTTGATGCCATACTTGCCCAGCTTATCGCTGAGCATTTCCGACTTTTCGATCGAGACCGTGCCAACCAGCATCGGCCGGCCCGTCGCGTGCACTTCCCGAATTTCCTCGACGACGGCATTCCACTTCTCGTCTTCAGTGCGGAAGATCACGTCCGGAGCGTTCACGCGCCTGAGAGGCCGGTTAGTCGGAATCGTCACGACGTCGAGTTTGTAGATCTTCCAGAACTCATCGGCCTCGGTCATGGCCGTGCCGGTCATGCCGCCCAGTTTCTTGTAGAGCTTGAAGTAGTTTTGCAGGGTGATCGTGGCCAGCGTCTGAGTCTCGGCTTTGATCGTCACCCCTTCTTTGGCTTCGACCGCCTGGTGGAGACCGTCACTCCATTGTCGGCCCTCCATTTTCCGCCCGGTGAATTCATCGACGATGATCACCTGCCCTTGTTCGACGACGTAATTCACGTCCCGCTTATAGAGGTGATGGGCCTTCAGCGAATTGTCGATGAGGTGCGGCCACTCCATATTCCCGGCGGTGTAAAAGCTTTCCACGCCGGCCAGCTTCTCCGCCTCGCGCACGCCTAAATCGGTGAGGTTACAGGTGTGCTCCTTTTCCTTGACCTCGAAGTGGATGCCTTTCTGGAGTTGCCGAGCGATCCGGTCGGCCTTGGGATATTTCGAGGTATCGTCGTGGGCGAAACCGGAAATAATCAGCGGCGTTCGCGCTTCGTCGATCAGGATGTTGTCGATTTCGTCGACGATCGCAAAGTTCAGCGGAGGCTGGACCTGAATCTCCTTGGCCGGCTTCATGTTGTCGCGAAGGTAGTCGAAGCCGAACTCGTTGTTGGTGCCGTACGTGATGTCGCAGTTGTAGGCGACCTTCCGCTCGTCGGAGTCCATATTGGCCTGAATGGCCCCCACGGTTAGCCCCAGGCCCAGGTAGAGTGGCCCCATCCATTCCATGTCGCGCCGGGCCAGATAATCGTTCACCGTCACGACATGCACCGGCGCCCCCACCCCGTTGAGGAAGGCCGGCAGCGTGGCGACGAGCGTCTTCCCTTCGCCCGTCACCATTTCGGCGATCATTCCCTTATGCAGGAAGTAACCACCGATCATCTGCACGTCGTAGTGACGCATCTTGAGGAAACGGCGCCCGGACTCGCGGGCCGCCGCGAATGCTTCGGGCAAAATGTCGTCGAGCGTCTCACCGGCGGCAAGACGGGCCCGCAGCTTGGTGGCGGTCTGCTTCAGCTCTTCGTCGGAGAGCTTTTGCCACTCAGCCTCTTGTGCATTGATCTGGTCGAGAATTGAGCCGGGAAAAATGCGTTGTTTACCGGTCCGCTCATCGCGCTCGAAACCGAACTTGCGGATTCGGCGGCGATTGGCCGAACCGAACAAAAACGTAATAAAACGTTCGATGGCGGCGGTCGCGACCTGGAACCAATCGCCCAAACTATTGAGGAAATCCATAGAACCAACCCCGACTGTCACAATGGCAGTGCCGCGGGTCGTCTCTGTCAAAGTCGGTCGGCCGCACCGCCGCGGCCCCCGCTTCGTCCCCATCGCGGCAAAAGACGGCAAGACATAACTGCCGTCCGTGGAAAAGTTTATTGTCTGACTAAATGACGGTCAATGTCCGTTTACCTAGGTACAGGAGCAGAGATAGCTTGCGATTTCGCAACAATTGTGCCGGCGACTGGACAGTCACGGTGGCGACGTCAATTACGCCGAACTTGCGACGAGGTTCGCCGAGCGGAAGCGCCGCTGCCAGTTTTGCAATTCGCACCCGCCGCCGGGCGGGCAAGCAGAAGCAAAAGTGGCCAGGTGACCTAGAACCGCTTCTCTTCCGCCTTCAAGTGGTCGCGTCCCGTCGCCGAGGGCGACAAACGCGGACTGGGTGGTTCCACCTGGCGCCTTTGTGGCAAGTAATTAGCACTTTGCCGGGCCGGACGGTGTCCGTCAATACTAGGCAGCGCGGCGCAGGCGCAGTTGGGTACCTTGTTGAAGCCACACCATAGAATGAATGTTGCCGGTCACCGGACTGCTTTGGAACCGCCCGTCTTGATGCGCAATATGCATCGGAACGGGAGTTGTCGGGCCCAACATGGTGGAAATGATCTTGCCGTTGATTTCGCTGCCCGCTTCGACGGTCAGGCGGAATCGCTTGACGATCGGCGGCAGGACCGTCCGCAATGTGGCCATCGCCAGCGGGGCACCGATGCACATCTTGGCTCCGGCCCCGAACGGAAGATAGGCGTAAGGCGAGACAAATCCGTTGTTGAGCCAGCGGTCCGGATAGAACGACTCGGGCTCGGGATAGAGCTCGGCCATGTGGTGCGTGACGTACTGGCTGAAGACGACCGGCGTGCCCCGGTTGAGCGGCACGTTCCGCAGCATCCTCGGCGCAGCGCAAATCCGCTGGGAATAAGACGATGCCGGCAGGATCCGCATGCTTTCCTTGAGGACCCTCTCGGTCAGTGGCATGTGATTGATTTCGGCGAAAGTCGGACAATCCCCTTCCATCGTGTCGAGGATTTCACGATGCAATTCTCGCATGATTGCCGGGTGCTGAGCCAGGAGAAATAGCGTCCAGGTCAGCGTATGGGCCGTCGTCAGGTGGGCGGCGCCGTACAGCAGGGCGACGTGGCCGATCAGTTCCTCGTCGGTAACCCGCTGTCCCTGCTCGTTGGCTCGGATCAATAGGGACAGCACGTCGTCGGCCGGCTTCGCGTTCTCTCGGCGGAGGCGGATCATCTCGCGAATGTCGGTCTCCAACTCCTCGGCGAAGGCCAGCAGGCGGTCATAGCTGCCGAGGATCCGCGGGTCCGAGACGAAGGCACCCATCCCGGTGTCGTGGTTCATCGCCACCCAGCGGTCGATCATCTCGCCGACCTTCCAGGCAAATTCCGGTTGGTCGACACCGAACAGGATCGCGCTTGTCACCCGCAGCATGAACCGGGTCATCTCGACATGCATGTCGCGCGTGTCACCCGCTTTCCATAAACTCAGCAGGCTTCGGGTGATATCGCAGACCGGGCCGTGATGAAAAGGAAGCGATTTCTTTTCAAACGGCCCCTTCACGATGCGGCGATGCTCTTTGTGTTCCTCGCCATTCATGCTCATGATGCCGGAGGTCAATCGCCGCTGAGCCGAATGACGTGGTCCCCGAATGGAAAAAAAACGGGACTCGAAGGTGTCGCAATCAGACAGGACGCACTGATTGAGCTCGGGTCCAAAGACAAAGACAATTCGCTGGGATTCCTCTTCAAGGACAGCCAACTCGCCGTGCTGCTTGTGAAGAGCCAGCATGCAAGCCATCGGGTCTTCGACAAAGTCGAATAGCCGTCCTTGCGTGACCGGTTGCGGGCTGTCGAACGGACCCCTCTCCTGGGGACGCGGGAAGACATGCATGAGCCGGTTTCCAGGCAGTTTGTCAGTGTCGGATCGTGCGGTTGGACGGGGAGGCTTGCGCATTATCCGACCGCGCGGTCGGAGAAATCTCGGAGGAGCCTACTTATTCCGAATCTTCACACAGGTCAATCGCGGATTTCGGCGAGTCCCAGCCCTATCCAAGGCGTTAAAGTCTATGAATGTTCCTTTGCCGATCCATTATATCCAGACAGTGTGGCTTACCTCAACCACTATTCCGAGGGATTCGCGTCGAGATTGATCCACCGACCGCTTGGCAGCAACGTCGGCCAATTATTTTCCGAAGGCGTGGGGCGGAAAAGTGGGAAATCGGCGAAGATTTGAAGTTATTCCGATCCCTCGCAATAGGGACATTTCTCCCCATAGATGACCTTGCCGCAGTCGACGCACTCGTGGGGGCCATAAAAGAAGGGAGCCGGCGAATTGGCGCGGGTATAGGCGAGGTATCCGAACAGAAGCACGATAAAGGCGGAGAAAAACCAGTACGCCGTCCCCAGGAGGACCGTCATCACGAACACGAGGGAGACCGCACAGACGACGTACACCGTCAAATCGTGCCACTTGCGGCGGTTGATCTGAGCCTTGCGATAAGCCGTGCGGGCTTCGTGATTGAAATGAGCGCGGAGCAGGTCGTTCTTTTCTCGCGTGACGGCCCCGCACTCCTCGGCTTGGACAGCGCTCAAGAGTCGCTCGGCACTGTCGAGAATGCGATAGGTGTCGTCGAAGTTGAAGTCGACCTGGTGGGCCCAGCGATTGCGATATTCTCGGAGTTCACTCACCAGGCTTCGCTCGGCATGATCGAGCCGACCGCGGAAAACCCGGTTCCATTGGTCCCACATCACGGTCAACAGCGAGTGGGCGTCCCAACCGCTGGCAGCAGTCGGCTTTCCCGGTCCGCGATCTTCGCGAAAGCTCTGTTGGGCGACTTCCCGCCATTGGTTCTGATACACGGTCTGGAGTTCCCGCTCGACATAGGGCGCCAGCCCCGTCGACAGCGCATCCAGTGCCCGCGTGACTCTCTCTCGATCTTTCCGCATGGCCCTCTGCCTCCGCGAAAGGCACTCCGACGGTGACGGGCTCTGGCAAGGCCCCCTCGACGATCGGATGTGAACCGCCAGACAAGAACGTCCGGCCTATAGGTTGTCGCGAAAGCTTAGTTCAGCATTGCCGTCGGGGCTGTGGCAATTGAGGCAAATCGGCATCAGCGCGGCCGCAGGGGCGAAACCCTCTGCCCTAAGGTCTCGGCCGTTTCACGCCTCAATAGCGGCAGAAATCGCACAACCAGAACAACCAACCCACACCGTTCGGCACCGGTAGTGGCGCCGCCCGAGGAGTTCCGCGCGCGGTTTGTGCTGCTGGAAGTCGAGAATTCAGATGCGGATGAAGAGTCGACGGCGATACAGCCACAGGCAAATCAACCAGATGAGGAACAGGACCGCGCATTCGCGCCAGACGGCCGCCACCGCGGACCCGTCGTAAAAGACATGAACCAGCGATGTATGCGCGGCGGCGTCGAAGGCCGTGAGATGAATTTTCAGCATGGAGGCCAGCCAGGGCTCGATCAGTTCGGCCATGCAATAAACGGCAATCGAATTCATGCCGACAATCGCGAAGGGGAGCCCAAACCAGCGGTGGCCCCGCATGTCGACGATCCAGTACCAGAGCGCCAGGAACCAAAACGTCCAGCCGGCACTGAAAACTGCCCAAGACGGAGTCCAAATCCGTTTTACGATTGGGGCAAACGAATAGTGCAATTTCTCGGATTGGAACGGCCAAATGGTCGTGTCGATCGCCATGGAAACGACGAAACACAGGACCCCGGCCCCGATCAGGATCTCCAGCTTTCGACGCGGCGTCCGCGGAGCGCGCAGCAGCTGCCCCGCCATCACGCCGAGCAGCATGGTCGCCATTGAGGGGATGAAATTGAGCGTCTGGTAACCGCCTCCGTTGATCCAGAATTTCTTTCCCTCCCACGGTTCTCCGGGCCGCGGAAAGAGATTGAGGAACTTGCGATCGAACGCGGCCGCTGCGTTGGTGTGCTTGTTCCAGTGGGCCGCCAGGCCGCTGAGCCGGCTCGAAACATTCGGTTTCGCGCCGGTCTCTGCAGTGGCATCGGGGTTCTTGATCGGGTTAGGCGACGCTCCGCCGAACTGGTGCCACTCCTCCGGATTCATGCCGCGAACTTCGGTCATGTACCGGGTCACGAGGTCGCCTTGCGGCGGCGGCAGCGGATGCTGAAAGAAAAAGAACCAGTACCCGCCCAGGATGACGGCCAACGCCACGAACTGTGCAATAAACGGAGCGCTCAGCAGCAAAAAAACAAAAATGTAGCCGAGCCCGATCTGGGTCAGCACATCCTCGAACGTGAAATTCGTCATTGGCGAATGGGTCGATCGCAGAAAAATGCCCAAAGCGACGAGGATCAGAGAACGGATGGCGGCATGCAACAACTGCTTGCCCCAGGAATCGCCGCGGGCCGTGCGACTGGCGTAGGAATAGGGCATGGCCACGCCGACCATGAACATGAACGAGGGCTGAATCAGGTCCCAAGCGGTGCAGCCCGTCCAGGCAACGTGCTCCAATTGCGAGGAGGCCGTCTGCCAGAAGAGTGCCCAGGCTTTGCCGAACCACTTTCCCTCGAACTTGTGGACAAAATCGGGGTCGTTGTGGACCAGTCGGCCGATCGCCAGGCCCCCCGAGGCCATGAACAGCATCGTCAAGCCGCGGTACGCATCGAGCGACATCAATCGCTCGGTAGCGGGCTTTAGTCGGGGGCTCGTTTTCGCCCCCTTTTCGGCGGAGGCGGGCTTGGCGGGAGCGGGTGCAGGCTTTGCTGCTGGCGGGGCGGCACCGGGTGCCGCGGGCTGACGCGCCTTGTCATCCGGTTGTTTGAACGCCATTTCACCGCTCTCCTTAAGGGGCGCGCCATTCTCGAACAAATTGCCATTTTGGTCAAATCTTTAGCTGACGCGCTAGGCGGACCCTCGAATCAGCGTCAGCGGAGTGTGGCGGAAAATCTTTTGCACCTGCCCGAACTTGTCAGGAATTTCAAAGGATGTTCACCGAGTTCCAACAATCGAAAGCCATACTTCCCTCGATCGGATCCTTGTAAACACACGCATGCCGAGGAACGGAATCAGGCCCGACACATAGCGGAGTTCGATTGATGCCTGCAAACCAGGGATGGGAGCTTGGCGCGGTTCGGACCGTTTTTATCAGCGATGTGCACCTGGGCAGCCGTCACGCCCAGGGAACCGCTCTGCTGGAATTTCTCGAAGAAGTACGTCCCGAAAGCCTGTATCTGGTCGGCGACATTATTGACGGATGGGAGCTGCGTCGCCGAGCCCGCTGGTCGGAGACTTGCACGCGGATCCTGGCCCAATTGTCCGAAATGGCGGCCTCCGGCGTCCGGCTGTACTACACCCCCGGAAACCACGACGCTTTTCTCCGCGACCGGACTGCTTTGAAGTTCGTCACCGATCGGTTCGACTACGTCGAGATCGCGGATGAATTCATCTTCGAGGCGGCCGACGGGCGGCGGCTGTTGGTCACCCACGGCGACTACTTCGACGTCTTTGAAACGTCCGCAAAGTGGGTCTCGATGGCCCTGGGCGTCTTCTACAACAAGTGCCTCTCCGCAAACCGCTGGCTGAGCCTGTTGTTGCGGCGGAAAGACAAGAGCCCCTACCAGCTCTGCGCCACCGGCAAACGGCTCGTGAAGCGATTCGTGCGTTTTTTAAGCCGCTTCGAGGGATCGCTCATTGACCACGCTCGACGCCACGGCTGCGACGGCGTCGTCTGTGGTCATCTCCACACGCCGAAAATCGTCGAACGCGACGGGATGATCTACTGCAACACGGGTGACTGGGTCGAGCATTGCACGGCCCTGTTGGAAGCGGGCGACGGCACCCTCTCCCTGGTGCAGTTCTACGGATCGGCGGAATTGTCCGTCTGCCGCCCCCGCGGGACTTCTGAAAACCGGACCGTCCCTCCGGCTCGAACGAACGCGTCTCCGGCCTTGGGTCCTGTTTCCCGATCGTCCGCCGATACCAGCGGTGAGCTTTCCACAGGGGGCAACGAGGAGCATGACCGATGGCGATTGACTGGATCTCGCGTGCCTGTTTCGACGTGATCCACCGGAACAACCTGGTCTATAACACCTGCTGGGAAGATCCGCGCGTCGATCGCCTCGCGCTCGAACTTTCCGCGGCCGACGAAGTATTGGTGATCACCTCGGCCGGCTGCAATGCGCTGGACTACGCGCTCGCGGGAGCCGGTCGCGTGCACGCCGTCGACGTCAACCCGCGGCAAAACGCGCTCTTGGAATTGAAGCTCGCCGCCATCCGCCGACTTGATTACGAGCACTTTTTCGGACTGTTCGGACTGGGACGCCTCAAGGAATGGAATCAGGTTTACACATCCCAGTTGCGGCGCGAATTGTCTCCCTCAGCTCAGTATTTTTGGGACCGCCGCGGAGGCACGTTTTTCGCCGGAGACAGCCGGCGCGGCAGCTTCTATTTCCACGGTTCTTGCGGGCTGATCGCCTACCTGGCCAGCGCCTATATCAGTCGTGTGCGGCGTTTGAGAAACGTGGCGCAAGACTTGTTCGCCGCTCAAACTGTCGAAGAACAGCGCGAAATTTACGACTCGCAAAACGTCCGCGAAATGCTTTTTCGCCCGCTTTTGAAATGGCTCCTGAGCCGTGACGCCACGTTCGCGCTGCTTGGCGTGCCCCCCTCGCAACGGCGGCAATTGGACTCGGGCTACACCGGCGGAATCGTGCAGTTCATTATCGACCGGATCGAAACGGTCTTTGCACGGCTGCCCCTGCGCGACAACTATTTCTGGCGCGTCTACATGACGGGCCACTACTCGCCCCACTGCTGCCCGGAATACCTGCGGTATGAGAATTTTCAGCGACTGAAGACGGATCTGGCCGACCGCGTTTCACTCCACACGAATACGGTGCTTGGTTTTCTCCGACGTTTCCGCGGCCAGATTTCTCGCTTCGTGCTGCTCGACCACATGGACTGGCTCGACGCGAACACTCCCAAGCTTCTCGCTGCGGAATGGCAGTCGATCATCGATCGGGCGGCGTCCAAGGCACGCGTCATCTGGCGAAGCGCCGGGTTTTCTGTCGACTTTGTCGATCCGCTCGAGGTCCGCACGACCCGGGGCAAAGCCGCCGTCGGCGATTTGTTGTCGTACGACCGCGAGCTCGCCCGCACGCTCCATGCCCGCGACCGCGTGCACACCTACGGCAGCTTTCACGTCGCCACGATTGCAACTTGACGATCGCCGCGTCTTCGGATTTTCCGACCATGGCGTCTTCCGCAAAACTCGACGACCTGAAAACGCTCTGGCATCTGGCGGCGGGCCGCGTCCGCGGTGAAACGCACGCCGAACGCTTGGAAAGCTTTTACGCGCCGCAGCAGGGGACGTACGACGCATTCCGGGCAAGAATGCTCCACGGACGGCGTGAACTGTTCCAGTCGATCAAAATTCGCCCGAACGCGATCTGGGTCGATTTCGGCGCCGGGACAGGCGAGAGCGCCGAGTTCTTGAGCGACCGAATCGATTCCCTTTCGACGCTGTACCTTGTTGATCTCTGCCCCGCTCTCTTAGCCAAGGCGGAAGAGCGGATCGTGAGCCGCAGTTGGAACAACGTCTGGGCCGTTTGTTCGGAGGCCACGACGTTTTGCCCGCCGGAGGGTTTTGCCGACGTCATCACCTTCTCGTATTCGCTCACCATGATTCCCGACTGGTTCCGTGCGATCGACCACGCACTGGAACTTCTCAACCCCGGAGGGACGATTGGAGTCGTGGACTTCTACGTTGCGCGGAAATTCCCGCGACGCGGACGGTGTCGGCAGGGATGGGCGACGCGAACTGTGTGGCCCATCTGGTTCGCGTGGGACAACGTCCACCTCAGCCCGGATCATCTGCCGATGCTGGAGTCCCGGTTTGAAACGACGGAACTCGTCGAAGGGGCTGGCAAGTTGCCGTACCTGCCGTTGGTTCGCGTCCCCTATTACCGCTTTCTTGGACGCAAGGCGTCCTAGGCCACGCGTCGCGGACGTCGCGTGCTACTGCTGGCGAAAGGGCACGGTTTCGCGCGTCGTTTCAGCCATGCCGGGCGAGAATCCACCCTGCTCGTAGTACTCAGCCGGCAGATTGGGACCGCGAAGTCCCTGCTCGCGCGCGATTTGCTCGATGCGGATGATTCGCTCACCCAGTCGTTCGATTCGCGTCCGCACCTCGTCGCTGGTCTGCTCCATTCCCCCGGAAACGAGCGTCACGACGCCGAGAAATAACAGCATCTGACCTGCGGTTGTCGTCAACCAGCCGGTCGGTGCGTAGTTGGCCGGTCCGCCGAAATAACTCCAGATAATCAGTGTCGTGCCGACCGTGAGCAGGGCGACGCCGGCATAGGCGACAAGCTGGCCGACAACCGACGTCCAATTTGTTTTCCTGCGTTCGGTCCCGACCAGGCTGCCTTGAACGTCGAAATGCGGCGGCGTGTCGGCGTTTTCGTGTTCCCAGTGCAAGTGGGCCGAACGCTGGCGATGGACGGTCCGCTGCGGTTGACCCGCAGGTCCGCCAAGGGGCTGCGACGGATCAATCCGGTAAGGCCGATTCGGCGCCGGTCGCGCCGGTTCCGCTTGGACAGCTGCCGATTGCGGCACGGATCGCTCGGTCCGAGAAGACGTCGGGACCGGAGCCTCGGCCTCGAGGCTGACGCCGCCGATCGCCGTTCCCTCTGCAACCGCACCGGGACGGTGCGCGCTGCGCTCCGACCGAGAAGGCGGATCGACTCTCCGTTCGCTGGCCCAACGTTCCAAAAGGTCGCGCGCTTCTCGTGTTTTGGCCAGACCAGTAAACGCGGCCGAAGCGGTGATCTCGCCCCCGCACGTCGCGCAGTGCACGCGCCGATTATCGGCGCCGACTTCAGCGGCGACGTCCGCCTTGCAGTTCGGACACCACATCCGCGTGTACCTTGTGTGGTGCAAGCGTTGGGCCTGCAGAAGCCGTTACGGAAGCACCACTAGATTGAGTCAACGACAGGGCACTGCGACGAGGGAAGGGCCGCGAATTATGCCCACATTTCAATTTGACGCAAGACCGGTTTCGGCGGCCCGGCGGGCCGGATCAGGACTGTCCGGCTTCGGCCACGCTGGCCTCGACGTGACTTCCCAACGGGTATTTCATCGGTCGGGGCGGAAAGAACCAGTCAAACCGGAAGTTCATCATGTGCCGGGGGATCAGGCGAATCCCCTTGGCATAGAGTGTGAGGGGAATTTGAAACGAGCTGAGCTTCTGATGTTTGAAGTCGTCGCTCGTTTGTCCGGCGAAGATATGGGGCGTGCCGCGCTCAAAAGCCGCCCCGATCGCTTCAAAGAAGATATTGAAATAGAGATCGCATTCGGGATTTAAATCGTAATCCACGCCGACGAAGAGCTGATCGAAAAGGCCTTCGCAGAGCAGCGTCGCGGCGAAGCCCACGATCCGTTTGTCGTGCCAGACGAGCGTAAACAGCGAGTTTTCCGGAAGCTGGCGAGCCAATTCGCGGAAATAGGCGGCCGGAAGGCTCTCGAAGCGGATGGTCGCCCGGTTGAGGACGTTTTCATACAGCTTATGCACTTCGTCCGTGTACAGTTCGGCGACTCCCTCGCCGCCCAAGCGGTGCTCGACTTTCAATCCGAAGCGGGCGAACTTTTCGCGAGACTTGCGGATCGTGCGCCGCTTCGCCGAACCAATCCGCGCGATGTAATCGTCGAAACTACGATATCCCGACGGTACGCAATTCATGGGCACGCTATCGGCGCGGTGGTAACCCAGCTTTTCGAGCGAGACGAGGTCGCCCGCTTCCTCCGTCGTGAACTCCTTGTAAACGGCACAGTGCGAGCCTTCCTCGCAAGCGAAAGATTGCACGACTTGGTCGATCTGCCGCAAGCAGTCTGCTCGGTCGGCCTGCGGCGCAAAACGCAGATTGCTCGCGGCGCACGAAACGGGCAGTCCGCAAATCATCAGCTTCACTTGCAACAGGATCGGGGCCACGCGATTGATGACGGCCGCGACTTTTTTGGTTGCCCCTTCCGCCAGCACGGCGCCGTCGATCGTGTAGGAACACAAGCAGGCGGCGGCGGCCGGTTGGTTCATTTCGTCGCGGATCAACACGTGCCGGAAGTTGCAGACAGAACGCATCGAGTTCTCGACGGCGAGGATGTACCGGGGATCCATGAAGAGGTCACTCTTCGGATCGCGGAGCCGGTTCCATTCCTCCCAATCGGCGTCCCGAATCGATCGGTAGACGACCGGGTGATACTTGGTCGGCGAACTCGGAAGTGACGTGGGAGCGGAAATCATACTCTCGTGCGGCCAAAAAGTGTCTGGACCAGGATTCGGCCGCCTGAGCGTCGTGCCTCGGGCTGCGCCATTGATCTCGCCGTTCCTCAGCCCGGATTGGCGGCTGTGGGAAGCGACTGCCGCTCGGCTGCGTCGTGCTTGCCGAGGCTGGTCTTTGTGATCATTTCGCCGATCAGATCGACGATGTAATCGATCTCTGTGCAGGTTTTGTCGAGCGCCGCGAGAAACTCTTGGGCCTGACTTACCGTCAATGTCAGCGGCGGTTCGATACGGAGCACCTGCGGGTTGGAGCGTGTGAATTGCGTATAGATCCCATGACCGTGGAGCAGCGTCTGCATCGCGTGCAGCACATGGAACGCGTCGATGAACTGACTCATCTCCCGTCCCATGTAGGGAGCCAGCCCCGAAGGATCGGTCGCCAGCCAATGCGACTTGAGCATCCCCGGCAGCCGCTCAAATTCGAGTCCCAGGAGTAAACCGCGCCCCCGGACTTGCCGCAGGCAGCGATAGCGGCGACACAAATCCTCGAGCCCCTCCAGAAGTTGCTCTCCGCGACGCGCCGCGTTCTCCGCCAGCCCTTCGTGCTCCAACGTCTCGAGCGCGGCCAAACCTGCGGCGCTCGCCAGGCTGCCCCCGCCGAACGTGCTCGTGTGCAGCGTGCAGTTCGCAACCGAACCGTAGGCCTTCATCCAAAGCTCGCGGCGCGTCAGCATGGCGCCGATCGGCATCATGCCGCCGCCGAGCGATTTCGCCAGGGTGAGCACGTCCGGGTGAACATCTTCGTGTTCGACGGCGAACATTGTTCCGGTCCGACCGAGTCCCGTTTGCACTTCGTCCACGATGAGCAGCGTTTCGCTCGAGCGACAGATCGACTGCACCTCACGAAGGTAACCGGCCGGCGGAACCCGCATCCCCCCTTCGCCCTGAATCGGTTCGACGATAAAGGCTGCAAAGCGGCGCGAGGCGAGGGTCCGTTCGAGCGCCTCGTAATCCCCGTAGGGAATGGTCTCGCAATCACCGAGCAGGGGTTGAAACGGCTTCTGATAACCCGGATTGCCGGTGAGCGAGAGGGCCCCCAGCGTCTTCCCGTGGAAGGAACCCTCACAAGAAAGCAGCCCCGAGCGGCCCGTCGCGGCTCGCGCCAGTTTGATCGCCGCCTCGACCGATTCGGTCCCGCTGTTGGTGAAAAACGCCATTTCCAGGCCAGCCGGCGCCAGGCAGACCAGGCGTTCGGCAAGCGCTGTGGCGTAAGGATTGACGGCAGTCGGCGTGAAACCCGGTGCCTGTTCCCGAATGGCGGTCGTCACTGCCTCGACGACGGTCGGATGGTTGTGTCCCAGGTTGAGTGCCCCAAAACCGGCAACGAAGTCGAGATATTTTTTGCCCTCTGCGTCGATGAGATACTCGCCTTCGCCGCGGACGAACGTCTTGAGCAGGCCTGTTTTGCCGTTCATTGCCATCAGAACGGGGTTCAGGTACCGGGCATAGAGCCGCGCCGCGCTCGGCGCGTCGCTGTGCGGCACTCGCTGAATCACTTTTCGGCTTGCCGTTTAAATGACTTGTCGCCTGGGTCTTGAGCTGCGCCCGTGTCTTTTGGAATTTGACCAGCGCGTCGTCCGTTAACGGGCATCCAAAGGAGCACAGCCGAGTAAAGTCGTACCCGTGCGTGCGCGATCGAGCCGATTTCTTGAACGGCGTCCGGTTGCAACTCGCGCCCCAGCGAATAGCACTCTTCCCGGCCCTCCAAAGCCAGAAGAATTGTTTCACCCAGGCAGCTCGGGATCATACCGTGCTGAAACCAAAGCAGTCGCGAAGAGGCCTCCATCCCCTCGGGAAGACGAACCAGCCCTCCCGTTAAAACGAGAACATCATCCCGCTCGGCCGTGGCGCCTTGCACGTCGGTCGGAACACCCACATCGACGACCAACGTCCCCGGCTTGAGCCACGACTGATCAATGCAGCTCCCATTCGACGTTGCCGACAGGACGATGCGGGCTTGTTCGAGCGCCTGAAGAATGTCGGTCAGCAGCTCGGCACCGAGCTGTTGAGCCAGGCGGATCGCGGGTCCGGACGACCGGCGGCCGACCAGAAGCAGCCGGCCGCAGTGCGGAGCGAGGAGGGTCGCGGCAACCGAAGCAATGCTTCCCGGAATTCCAACGACGGCCACCGTCTCGTTGGCCAGATCGATCCCGAGATCGTCGCTCGCGACATAAAGATTCTGCAAGGCCGTGTAGGCCGTCAAACTATTGCCGGTCGTGATCGCAATCGGGCTGTTTGCCGCGATTACCGTCCCGCGGCCGCCGACAATGCCCGTCAGAGAACCCAATCCGACGATCCGGGCACCCCAGTCGCCGGCCATTTCGACCGCTTGCCCGATATAGTTCAAAGCCCGATCGGGATCGTCGAGGATCGAAACCACATCCATGGGGATTTCGTAGAGACGCCCCGCCGCCGAGGCGCCGCGGGGCGAGACCATTTCGCTGAGCTCGTCGACGACTCGGACTTCCGCGGCGGGCGCTTCCGCATGCTGTTTGGCACGCTCAACCGCCTCGTGCATGGCCCGCGTCAGCCCAAGCGGATCGGTCCCCCAAACGCGGCGGAGCAGTCCCCCCTCATCGTCAAGCTTGGCAAAGGATTCCGTCCCGCTGGCGATGGGATGAACCACGAAGGCGAATCTCATGGTGCGGCGGCTCTCGGCGAGAATTGACAATTAAAGTGCCAAGCCCCATTCTGTGGCCTGACAGTAGGGATTGCAAAGACATTTGGGACTGGGAAACTGAGCGAGTCTACGGACGGCATGTCTGCAGTTGCAACTCTGGACCTAAGTCCAGATCCCCTTTTGGATTTGATCGAAAACTACACAGGTTCCTTCCTCGATCTCGATCATGGATTTGCCTGGGACGGTAGCAGACTGCGCGCCGCACGCGATCAACTTTCCGAAGAGCTGCGACAGCTCGGCGTCGAGGCCGGCGACCGCGTGTTATTCGCAATCGGAAACGGCCCCTGTTTCCCCGCGGCTTTGGCTGCCGTTTTAATGGCCGGCGCCTGTCCGATCCTGCTCCATTTTGAAACTCCCCCCGGCGAATTGAACCGGCTGGCCGCGAACTATCTGGCGGCCTTTGCGCTGTGTGAAACGTGGCCGGAAGCCGACTTACGTCCCCTTTCGACATCCACCTCCACCCTCGATCTCGGTCCCTCCACTCGCCTGACGTTTGCCGCCCTCCGCGATGGGAAGCCGACGGGCGACGCGCCCTTCACTTCGATCCCGAGCCTCCCCCTGCATCCCACTTCGGGAACGACCGGAATGCCCAAGATCGCCGTGCGGCATGGGACAGCGGCGGTCGCAGAGGCCCGCAATTATCAACGCACCATGGGTGTCACGGCGGAGGACACAATTTTCTGCGTTGTTCCTATGAGTCACGCCTATGGATTCGGCACAAGCGTTACAATGCCGCTGCTTTCAGGGGCGAAGGTCGTGTCGAGCCGGCGGTTCCAGCCGCATTTTGTCGCGCGAAACTTGAAAGACCATGCGGTGACAACGTTTCCCGCTGTCCCGGCCATGCTCCACCTGATGCTGGTCGCAGCCCGGGGACCGATGACGGAGTTGCCGCCGCGGGTGCTGTCGGCCGGCGCTCCCCTGCCGCAGCAAACCGCAGAGGCGTTTTTCGATCGCGCCGGTCGGGCTGTGCAATCGTTGTACGGTTCGACCGAGACCGGCGGTATCGCCGTCGACGTGAATGCGGAGAGATTGACAACCATGGGCTGCGTCGGACCGGCGATGGAATCAGTGTCAGTCGAAACCCGCCCTGCGGCTGAGCCGGGAGCCTCGGAGCCGGTCAACGGTGCGGTGTGCGTCAAATCCCCCTCGATGATGGCCGGCTATCTAACTCCACAGGGAATCGACGCCTCGCACATCGTCGATGGTTGGTTTCAGACCGGCGACCTGGGGTACCTCGACGATGCCCGCCGCATCCATTTGGTCGGACGCGAGAGTGAAGTCATCAATGTCTTCGGCCTCAAGGTGATTCCCAGCGAGGTCGAAACCGTCATCCGGCAAATCGCCGGCGTCACGGACGTGAAAGTCTATGCCGGGCAGCACCGGTCCGGCTCGCAAATCGTCAAAGCGGCGATCGCGGCTCCCGACTCGCTCGACGTCGCCGCGGTCCGCGAGCATTGTGCCCGGCAGCTTGTCGGCTATAAACGGCCTGAAGTGATCACCCGGTTGGATTCGCTGCCGCGAAACTCGGCTGGAAAAATCATCCGCGACCAACTCCCCTAGGCTCACGCCTCCACCGATAAGGACCAACGTGGATCAGACAGGACTCGAATTTCGTTTGACGGAGATTCTGGCGCGCGTTGTCAGCCAAGGTGGAACCGCGGCTCCGCGCTTGCCCGCCGAGCTCAATCCGACGGAGGAATTCGCCGTCTTGGGGATCAATTCGGTCGATTTGATGGAATTCATCCTCCGCGTGGAGCAGGAACTGAATATCGACGTCCTGCAAGACATGGTTCCCGAAGACCTTCCGAGCACGCTCCGCGGCTGGGCCGAATTGCTTTACCCGCGTCTCCAGCGACCGACGGGGTCATGATCGAAATCCGCACCTACGATGGCGAGCCGGCAGAGCTGGCCGCCTTTTGCACGGGTGTCTGGCGCGACCGCTACGGCGACAAAATGACAGTCCCGTTGTGGAACGGCCCGTACATGGAGTGGGAGCTCTTTTCCGACGAGGCAGGGGCCCGAGATTTTCTGGTTGCGGCCTACGACGGAGGTCGACTGGTGGGGGCCCTTCCCTCGAAGCCCGTGCGCTACCACTGGAAAGGGCAGCCGATTGCAGGCTCGATCGGAAGTTTCTTCGCCGTCGATCCGGCTTACGAGAAGCAGGCCGTCTCCCTCAAGCTGGTGCTCGAGCAGCGGCGTCGACATCGCGAACGACAGGCGGCCCTCTTCGGTGGTTATCTGATCCATGGCGATCCGACCGCCATGGGCCCGAAATTCTGGCTGCGGCTCCCGAACATGTACGTCGTGGGCAAAGTCGGGCTTTGGGTGCGGGCGCTCGATTACCGCGTGATGGGCGAGTTTGTTTTCAGTCCGTGGGAACGGCGCGGCCTTCGGTTGCTCGGCCTGATCCAACCAAGGCCCAAAACGGCCCGCCCCAGTGCCGGCATACGCCCTTATCGTCCGAGCGACCTCGCCGACTGCCTGCGGCTGGCCAACGACTTGAGCCGGCGGGGGGAATTCGGCCTCTTATGGGACGAAACAACGCTCGCCCGGCAGTTGTCCTTCAAAGATTTGCCCCGCACCCTGGTGGTCGAGCAGGCGGGGCGTGTTGCCGGCTTTGTGAACTATTTCCGCCAGACCTATCGGGGTCACGGGGAAATGTTGGCGGGAGTCATCGATCTTCTCGCCGTCCACGAATTGTCCCCCACGCTGCAGTGGCGCCTGCTGCGAACTGCGCTACACCAGATGGCAACGGAGGGATGCCACGCGTCTTTTTTCGCGACAACCGGCGATGGAGCGCTTTTGCTTTCGAGCGGCTTCTTTCCGGGTCATCCGCATCACGATTTCGTGATTCAATCGATGACGCCCGACGCGCCCGTGATTAACACGCGCAAGATTCAAGCCTTGTGGCGTTAGCGGACGCCGTCCGGCAGATGAACTCAATACTCCCTTCAAAAGCTCCTGGGGATTTTTCTGGTTTTTCTGCGGCGTAAAAAAGGGGTTGGGCACCACAGGAAATTCCAAATCGAGCCACTTCGGCGGTGGCTGTGAAAACTGATCTTGAACGACTCATAACTAATCTGTTATGATGCGTTCAGCGGGCGAGTGCTCATCTTCGCCCAGCCTTGCCGTTCCGTTTGCATCCCGGAACGAGTCTCTTCTGTTTCATTTCCCGCGAAATTTCGTGAGCGTTCCGCTTTTTCGAATCTGACGCGGCGAGATTGCGTAGCGCGAGAATTTGGAATCTTCCCAAACGCGCCAACGGGTAGGAACGCTGAATAATGGAATCATGCGGTTGGTCGTCAGCTGCGTCTTTACACATGGTCCATCATCAAGAAGAAAATGCACAAGAGGAGGGCTGCGAGCAAGAGAATGGCCCAAAACAACGGGTTTCTGATTGCGGCCGCAATTTCGACGAGAAAGGCGCCCCTCTCCAGTAGTAGGCAAAATAGAACCACCAAAAGGCGATGGCCGGTCCCAGCACGAGCGGCGCGAGCAGCGGGTGGAGATGCGGCCATTGCTGGTGAATGAGCCAATGGCCGTCCCTGGACTCGATGAACTCCGCGGCTACGCAAACGCAGACCAATGCGAGCACGGATGCCTGAAGCAAACCGAGAAGCGGCCGCTTCCTCCGTTTCGGCTCCTCCCTCATGCCATAATTCTAGCAACCAGGAGCCGGCGCGGCCTGGGAGTTCCCCTTGAGGCCCGTCGAGAGTTAACCGCCGACCGCCTCGCGCACGACCGCCACCGCCTCGGCGCAGAGGCTTGTCGCGGCAGCCTGGTCAGGAGCTTCGGCGATCACGCGGAGGATCGGCTCCGTGTTGCTGGCTCGCACCTGCACCCAGTGGTCGGGCCAATCGAGTCTCAGGCCGTCGCCGCGCATCGCCGTGGCGTCGGGATAAGTCTGCTCCAAGGCTTGGCAGGCGGCCTCGGCGCGGTCTCTGGGGCAGGTGAGCTTGTCCTTGACGATGAAATAACTCGGAAGAGAATCGGCCCATTCGGCCAGGTTTGCGGAACCAGCGGTCAGGCCGGCCAGAATGTAGGCCATGCCGACAAAGCTGTCACGGACGTAGCCGATCTTGGGCTCGATGACTCCGCCGTTCCCCTCTCCACCGAAGGCGGCACTGACTTCCCGCATCTTGGCGACCACGTTGGCTTCGCCGACATGCGATCGGTAAAACGGGGCACCGTGCCGGGCGGCGACGTCGGCCGTCACGCGGCTCGTCGAGCCGTTGATGACGACCGCTCCCGGGCGGCGGGCCAGCACATAATCGGCACAGAGCGCCAGCGTCAGTTCCTCGCCGATGTAGCGACCCTGGTTGTCGACCACCGCCAGTCGATCGGCATCGGGGTCCTGCGCAAAGCCCGCGTCGGCTTTCTGGCGACGAACGGCCTCGCACAGGCCGGTCAGATTTTCCTGGAGAGGTTCCGCCGGATGTACGAATTGGCCGTCGGGCGTCCCTCCCAAAACCGTGACCTGGCAGCCCAGTGCTTCGAGCAGTTTGGGACCGGCGATCGCTCCGGAGCCATGGTTTACATCGAGCACCACCTTGAGCCGCCGGTCTCGGATCGCTTTGACATCGACGAGTTGGCACACGGCGTCGAGATGAGCCTGGCCGGCGTCCGGCCGCTCCTGCGTGGATCCCAGACCTTTCCAGTCGGCCAGCTTCAAACTGTCGACTTCGAGCAACTTAAGCAGCCGTCGCCCCATCTCGTCGTTGAAGATGGAGCCGTCGGCCGAAAACGGTTTGAGCCCGTTCCACTCGATCGGATTATGGCTGGCCGTGATTTCGATGCCGCCGGCCGCCCCCCAGTGCCGCACCAGGAAGCCGCACGTCGGCGTGGCGGCGATCCCCACGTCGAGCACCCGGCAACCGACCGATTCGAGGCCTGCTTGCACGGCCCGCTTGAGCATCATGCCGGTCGAGCGGCCGTCGCGGGCCACGACCACCGGACCGCGCCCGCAGAGAATGCCGAGGGCTTGAGAGAACTTCACGACGAAGTTCGGATCCAATCCGTCTCCGACGATGCCGCGCAAGCCGCTGATGCTAAGAATTCGCTCGGCCACGATCGGTCTCTTGTTGTTGCAGGCGGAGGGGGACTTCCAGTCCGTGCCGATCCATCAGGCCTCGATCGGAAAGGATCACGGCAGCCGGGCCGTCGGCGCGAACCTTCCCTTCGTCGAGCACGATCACCCGCGTGCACAATTCGGCCACCATGTCGAGATCGTGCGTGGCGATGAGCTGGGCCCCGTCGAACCGCTGTAACACGTCGACCAGGGTCCGGCGGGCGCGCGGGTCCAGGTTGCTGAATGGCTCATCGAGGGCCAGGATCAGCGGGTGACAGGCCAGCACGCCGGCCAGGCAGACGCGCTTCCTTTCGCCCAGGCTCAACTGCAGCGTGCTCCGCCGCTCGTATCCTTCCAGGCGTACGAGGGCCAGGCTCTCGCCGATCCGCCGCTCGACGTCCTCGCGCGGCAGGCCCAGGTTGAGCGGGCCGAAGGCGACGTCTTCGCGGACCGTGGGACAGAAGAGCTGGTCATCGGGATCCTGAAACAGGAACCCGACAAGCCGGCGGATCTCCGGCAGGTGCTCGCCCGACGCCGAAAGCCCCGCCACGTGGACGGCCGCCCCGTTGGACGAGGGGACCGCGTGCACGGCGCGCTGCGGCAACAGCCCGTTGAGATGCAGCAGCAGGGTCGATTTGCCTGCCCCGCTGGGCCCGACGATGCCGACGATTTCTCCGCGTTTGAGCGAGAAGCAGACGTCCTGAAGCGCACGCTGGCCGTTCGGGTAGACGTAGCTTAACCCGCTCACCTCGAGCACGGTCTCGGCAGGCACGGGGTTCATTCGTCGAGGGTCCGCAGTTTGCCGTCCCAACCGCGGGCGCACATCGCGCCATACACGCGTTCGGAGCGGCCGAGGGCCCGGATCAGCAGCATCCCGATCATCTGCACGCCGTTTCTCCAGCGGAAGAGGGCGCCACTCTTGGCGAAAGTCCGGGCGCGGCGGGCGGTGCGCATCGTGTCCAGTTCGTCCCACAACACAAACACAAAACGATACATAAAGGCCAGGATGGCCAGCAGGATCGCCGGACAGCCGCTCCGCCGGAGCGTGACGAGCAGCTGATCGAACGGGATCACGTTCACCAGCCACAACCCGGCCAGAAACGATTCCGTGCTGCGAAAGACGATGCCGGCCATGATCTCCCAGCCGCCGTGAAACCCTTGCGATAGGGGGACGCCGATGCCGAACAACAGGGCCAGCACGAGAAAACCACCCAAGCGGCGGGCGACGTAGCGGAACGGAATCCGCGCCAGGGCGAGCGCGGCGAACAGCACACACAACAGCGAGCCATGCGCCGGCCAATGCGCGGGGGGAATCAGCATGCCGACGGTGATCGCCGCCAGCGACAAGAGGAGCTTGGCACGTTGAGGCAGACGGTGGCAGAGCGAGCGGGCCCTGCCGTACCGGTCGAGATAATCACTCACGGCCCGCCTCGACCGGCCGGGACGTCAGGCTGACCGCCCGGCCCAATCCAAATGCCAGGAGGAACACCGAAAGCGTCCCCACGACTCCCGCCAGCGAGACCGACAGCATCTGCCAGTTCTGGGAAGGGAGCATGTTCTTGTAATCGCTGAAGAGGGCCCACGCCGAATGGCCCAGCTCGGAAAAACCGTGCTTTTCGGCGACGGCGTCGAGGCCGTCGGGAAGCTGCGAGGCAAACGGCGCCAGAAACGCTCCGACGCAGAGCGCCAACACGATGCCGGCGGCCGTCACGCGCCCCACGCCGCCGATCACTCCCCGCCGCGCCTCGATCGCGTTCGTCACGATCAAATCGGGCCGCTGGGCCAGGACGTAGGCGACGATGCCCCCCGTAATCAGGGCCTCGCCGATCCCGATCAGCGAATGAATGGCCACCATCAGCGCGAACAGATTGCCGAACCGAAAATCGCGCGGCGAATGCGACAGACGGAATTCGAGACAGAAGAGGGCTGACGCCGCGACGACCGTGACCCACGAAGCGATCACCGCTCCCACGATCGTTCCCACGCGCGGGTTCTTAAAGAATCGCCGCACGACGGCGGCGACGGCATAGCCGCCGACGGAACCGATGACGGCCATGTGCAAAATATTGGCCCCCAGCGAAAAAAGTCCGCCGTCGGAAAACAGGAACCGCTGCACGACCAGGACCATCGTGAGCGCGAGGCAGCCGGCCCACGGCCCCAGAATCAACCCGGCCAGCACGCCGCCGATCAAATGGCCCGAAACGGGGACGACCACGAGCTGAAAGTTGACCATCTGCGCGGCAAAGATCATGGCGGCCATCATGCCGGTCATCGGCACCACGCGGTCGGCCAACTCGTCGCGGAGCTTATAAATCGAAACGCCGACGGCCACCGCGGCAATCGCACCGGTCGCCGCGCAAACGTCGGGGCTGAGATATCCATCAGGAATGTGCATAGCGCACGTCCACTCTATTCGGCCCTAAACCGGTTTGCAATTCGCTCCCTCGGAGAGAAACTCCCCGCATTTTGGAGCCGCTGGCTGTGCCCTGTCGCGCCGGAATAAATCCGAGTTTGCACCACAAATCAATGTCCCGCCCGGCAGGCGAGTCTACTTCTCCGGCACGCACTTCCGGACGGGACGCTTGTTGAGCGAGTTCCTCGGCGGGCATTTAATACTACAGCGCTGAGTCGAGTCGTTCCTACGAGCCGCCGGCTTTACGCCGGCGGTTTTCGAGCAGCGCTCGACGCGCAGTTGACGACCGCCGGCATAAAGCCGGCGGCTCGTCACCCAACGTAGCGCTGTCGTATTAAATGCGGGAATTGAAAAAGATCGCGCTCGCGTCGGTTGCGGTCGATTTGTCGCCCGACTTACGCTGCAACAAACGGCCGATCGTGGCCGATAGGAACTCTCACTTGCCGCCGCGCAACCGCGAAAACCGTTCCGCAAGGTCCGAAATCAAGCCGGACGACAGCTCGCCGGTGGATGTGCTGCGCCGGTTGCACGCCGCGCCGGAAGTCTTTGCGCGGATCGCCGAGTGGAAAGGGCCCGAACTTGCCTTGCAGGAGCGGCTCCGAGTCGATTTTCCGGAGGACATCGTCCGCGCCGCACTCAGCCTGGTCGAACTTCGCGCACGCGGGTCGGAAAAGTTCACCCGCGCGTCACAAATGTGGTTCGACCGCGTCGGATTGGAGCAAAGCACGTCCGAAGCCGTCGCCAGACACAAGGCCCGCCGCTTTCGAGGTTCCGTCTGGGATTATTGCTGTGGCATCGGCGGCGACTCGGTGATGCTGGCCGATCATTGCGAGGTGACGGCCGTCGATCGCGATCCGGCTGCCTGCCTGTACACCGAGTACAACGCCGACGCGTACGGCGTCGCGGGCCGGGTCACTTCCCTGTGCGCCGACGTGGAATCGCTCGGCGACCGCAACGGTCTCTTGCACATCGATCCGGACCGCCGACCGGGCATCCGTTCGGGCGATTTCGGCCGCGGCGCGGCGAGCCGCAAGCGCACGCTTCGACTGGAAGAGGGGAGTCCCGGGCTCGAGTTTGTGTCACGGCGGATTGACGAATTCCGCGGCGGCGCCATCAAGGCGAGTCCTGCGTCGAATTTCGGCGGAAAGTTCCCGCACGCCGAAATCGAGCTGGTCAGCTTGGAAGGAGAGTGCAAAGAGGCCACGATCTGGTTCGGCGACCTGGCCGAGCCCGGGCTATGGCGGGCGACGGCCCTGCCAGCCGGCGAATCGATCTTCGGCGACCCGCTGGCGGCTGTCGTACCCGTCTCTTCCCTGGGCCGATTTCTCTTCGATCCGGACCCCGCGCTCGTCCGCGCGGGGCTAATTGATTTGTTTGCGTCGCGCGCCGGCTTGACCCGGCTCGACGACGAAGAGGAATACCTCACGGCCGATGCGCCGCTCGAATCGCCTTTCGTCCGGCCCTTCGAGGTGCTGGCCAACCTGCCCAATAACGATCGAGAGATCCGAGCTTATTTCCGCGGGTCGGAGATCGGCGCGCTCGAAATCAAATGCCGGCGGATTCCGATCGATGTGGAGAGTCTGCGGCGGAAGCTGCCCTTAAGCGGCAAAAAGCCGGCCGTGCTGATCTTCGCGCGAATCGGCGGCCGCGCGCGAGCCCTCGTGTGCCGGAGAGCGAGAGGAAAGGATGAAGGATGAAGGATGAATCAGAGCCGCCGCCTGTCCGCCTCCGGCGGACCTTTTTTGATCCTTCAGCCTTCTCTTGTCATTGCGCGATCGGCTGGCGGAACTGTGCTTTGGCGATCGGCATCATTTGTTGTGGCGGCACGCCCTGGTTCTGGGCCGTGAAGGGGAAGCCGTACGCGACGAGCGAACCGGTTGTCAGCTCGGCAATGTAGACGATTCCCGCTCCGAACGTGCCCCCTTGGCCGACGATCTGCCCCTGTCCCCCGACGATCGCATAGACGGGCGTGGCCGCCCCTTTCTCGTCCAGTTTGAGATCGGCGGCGACGTCCCGGAAATAGCTCTGCGTGAAGGTTCCCACATTGGGGGCCAGGTAGAAGCCCTGGAGGCGGCCGGTGACGAAATCGAGAATGAAAATCGCCTCGGTGCCGGGGAGACCGGCGATCGCCGTGCTGGCCGCGACCGAAATCATGGCAAACTTATCGTTGCGATCGGACTGGTCGGCACGCAGCGGTTCGTGCGGCCAGAAATAGGCGATCCCTAATCCGACCAAGACCCCGCCGATCAGCCACACGCCACGATATTCGCCGATTCGAGAGTGCACAGCGTACCTCCTTCTTCAACGAGTGCGGACGGTCAATTTGAGGGTCCGCAGGGACCGGCCCGTCTGTTGGCCCCCAGTTTACGATTTCCTGATTCGCCGGAACAGCCTGTTTTGCAGTAAACCGCCTCTCTGCCCCACCCTTGAAGAGTCGCCGGCCACGCGGTAGATCCGCTGAGACCAAGCGAGACGCATACAGGCCGACAACGAGGAAAGGTCCGCTGACGATGGCAGGTGAATTCGAGAATCGCGTCGCGTTGGTCACGGGAGGATCGCGCGGAATCGGGCGGGCGACCGCTCTCCAACTGGCGCGGGGGGAGCGGACGTGGCAATCGGCTATGGGACACGAAAAGAGACGGCAGAACAAGTCGTTGCCGAGATCCGCGCCTGGGGCGCAAATCGCTTGCCGGTGCTTGCGACGTGAGCCGCCAGGACCAGATCGATGCACTCGTGTCGGCGGCGCGGAAGGAACTCGGGCCAATCGATTTACTGTGCCACTGCGGCGCGATCAGCGATATTTCGTCCCATGCGGAGCTGACGTTCGAGCGCTGGTTCGAGACGATCGACGCGAATTTGAACGGGGTGTTTCGCGTCGTCTTCGCGGTCAAGGACGAGATGATCCGCCGCGGCTTCGGCCGGATCGTCTTATTCTCCTCGGTGGCTGCGCTGCGGCCGCGGGCCTTGCAGATCCATTACGCGTCGGCCAAAGCGGGCGTGATTGCGCTGGCCCGCTGCTGCTCGGACGCCTTCGCTCCGCACGGCGTGCGCGTCAACTGCATCGCGCCCGGCCTGATCGAGACCGAAATGGCCCACGTGCTGCGTGACGAGCAGATCGCCCGCATCAAGGCGGAAACTCCGCTGGGTCGTCTCGGCCGCCCCGAGGAAATCGCCGAGCTGGCCTGCTTTCTCTTGAGCGAACGCTCGAGCTTCATGACCGGTCAGACGGTCGTCTCTTCCGGCGGTCGCGTGACGCTGCCGTGACGGCTAAAGGAAAGGATGAAGGATGACAGTAGTTCCCAGTTCGCCGGCTAATCAACTGCTTTCAAAACAAGGAGTTACGGCGTCGGGTTTTGGTGCCGTCTTTTTCCGCGCGCACCCACCGTCGCGCTGGAAAGCCCGACCAACGATTCATCCTGGAAAAATAGGGGATCCGGCACACGCCTAACCTCGCCGCTTCCAGCGGTGATAACACGCAATCACCGTCTAAAAACGTTGGAACGCAACCCATTGTGAATTCGAATGTTAGTTGGCTGGCGAACTTGGAACTACTGGATGAAGGATGAAAAAAGGCGGGCGTAGGCAACACTGGTACGCTGTCCAACGGTAATTGGCAGCCTCAACAGAGAGTTTCGCGGCCAAAAAGCACCAGTCGTGCATGCCAATTCAAAGTGGTCGTACCACTAAATGACCGTGCGCGATACCTGGACAGTGAGCGGTTGAAGGAAGGGAAAGGGATTCCCTACCTTGGAATTGTTGTTTTGGAAACATCAGTTCCATCCCAAGGAGGGAAATCCCATGGAAGGCATTGTGCCTCAGGTGCGCTGGAGTGCCAAGGAGCGGTTGGAAACGGGCTTGCGTCAATGTGCGGAGGCGCGAAAACGGATTCGCTACCTGATCATTTTGAATCTGCTCAATGGTCGAGGGCCGACGGAAACAGCGAGGGTTCTTGGCGTGGGGCGATCCACGGTTTACGAAGTCGCCCGACGATTCCGGGAACAGGGGGAAGCCGGGCTCGTGGATCACCGGGAGGAGAATGGGGAGCGCAAGTTGGATGAGTGGTATCTGGTTGTGCTCTACGAAGTCGTGAAATCGTCTCCGCAGGAGCACGGTTGGCGGCGTCCGACCTGGACGCGGGAGATGCTCGTGGCGACCCTCTGCCAGAAGACCGGCGTACGGATTCACGTGGCGACGATGAGCAAGGCCCTCAAACGGATCGGGGCGCGGCGCGGCCGTCCCAAACCGACCGTGAACTGCCCCTGGTCGAAACCGGCGAAAAACAGGCGTTTGCGGGAACTCCAGCGATTGATTGCCGATCTCCCGCCTGACGAGGTTGCCGTGTACGAGGACGAGATCGACATCCACTTGAATCCCAAGATTGGCCTGGATTGGATGGTCAGGGGCCAGCAGAAGGAGATCCTCACGCCCGGCCAGAACGAGAAACGCTATCTCGCCGGCGCCCAAGACACCCGGACAGGCGAAATCGTTTGGGTGGAAGGAGAGCAGAAAAACAGTTTCCTGTTCATTCTCCTGCTGTGGAAACTCGTGAAGCACTACCCCGACGCCAAGCGGATTCACGTGATTTTGGACAACTACGCGATCCACACGACCGAGCAGGTTGAGGTCAGCCAGTAGTTCCCAGTTTGACTCATGCGTCTAAGTCGACGTAAGGCTTGGAACCATCGTGCAATTGGGCGACCACTTCGAGGGCGATCCATTCGAGCATGCGGCGGAGTCGCAATTTTTCTTGGTGAAGCGTCATCGAATCTCCGTACCCTTCAGCCAGCATGGTTTCGTGAATCCACACCCAGACATTCCGCAGCAGAAGCGCGACCACGACGAATAGCAGCCGCAGATGGGGATCGCGGGTGCAGGTGTAGATGCGCCTGGCGGGCTTGGCGGTAGCTCGTCTCGATACCGAAGCGTGTCCGATACAGTTCGCGGATCTCCCGTGGGGAACCGCTGACTCGCCAAGCGGCAAACAGGAGCTTTTGTTGCTTGTGTTTGCCGTCTTTGCGGTTCTTGTGAGTCCGGTAGGCCACATAAACCGAGACTGTCACCGACTGCTTCTTGTTCTTCAACGTGTGCAAGTAGCATCCGACGTTCTGACGTCGGATCCAATGCAGGCCCCGGAGTTTCCGCCGCTCTGGGGATTCGTCCCCGAAACATCACCGGCATCACGAAGGGAATCTGTTGCTCTTGTAAAAACCGCGTGACGGTGACGTTGAAGAAGGCGCGATCCAACAAAAAACGTCGGATTTTCAGCTCTTTTGCGCGATTGTCGCCAGCAGGCGATTCAACGCCGTGACCGTCGTTTCGTGTCGCCGCACCCAGGTGGCGGCCAAAGTGTAGCGCACTCCGTGGGAGACAATGCAGGCGGTGGCGTAGGCATGGAATTTTGTGGTTCCCTGTCGCGGCTTGCCGTAGTAAATCTCGTTGCGGCTGCGCTTCGGCTCCCCGTAGTAAGGCACCAAGTGCCAGTCGATCGCCACTGTCCAAGCGCGACGCTGGAGGCGCCGCGGCAGATGATCCGTCAGCGCAGCATTCAACCGCTTCTCCAGAACCCGAAGCGTCTTGGGCAGTCCCGCCTCCAACGTGCCCATCACGCTGGTGTCCGACGGAGCGTTCGCCAAATCCCGACAGGCCGCGAACACCGAGATCGTTTGCGCGGTGGCGCAAGACGATGTTCCAGACAACCGTCGCCGTACATTTCGGCCCTCGATCCTTCAACTGCATCGAGTTGATCAGCCAACTCAGGGCCCACTGATGAACCTCGCTACTCGATATGGTATTTCTGTTCCTTGAACGCATGAGCTCCCTCCTTGGGCTTCTGGTTCTCTACACAAACCAGTCTGAGGAGGGGCCTTGCGTTCCTCAACGTCAACAGGCCGACTTGGAACTACTGTCAGCCTCCAGAGCGACGAGGGACGCGCCTCCACCTGCACTTCCTCCCGCCGTACTGTCCGGACCACAACAAAATCGAGCGGACGTGGCAAGACCTGCATGCCAACGTGACTCGCAATCACACGCGAACCACAATGAAGCAATTGATGCAAGACGTGCGGTCGTACCTGCGCCGCCGCAACCATCAACAACAAACCACAACCGCCGCATGAACTTTAATACCGTCCAACTATCGCGCACGGTGATTTAGTCTGATTCATCCAGTAGTTCCAAGTTCGCCAGCCAACTAACATTCGAATTCACAATGGGTTGCGTTCCAACGTTTTTAGACGGTGATTGCGTGTTATCACCGCTGGAAGCGGCGAGGTTAGGCGTGTGCCGGATCCCCTATTTTTCCAGGATGAATCGTTGGTCGGGCTTTCCAGCGCGACGGTGGGTGCGCGGAAAAAGACGGCACCAAAACCCGACGCCGTAACTCCTTGTTTTGAAAGCAGTTGATTAGCCGGCGAACTGGGAACTACTGTCATCCTTCATCCTTCCGCCAGGCCGCCTCGGCCTACGGCATGAGCGAGCCGTTGATGGAGATCTCGCCATTGCTGGTCCCGGTGGGAACAAAGAACGGCGTGTCGGCGCCTTGAATCACGTTGTTCGTTGTGCCGGCCAGGTTCATCAGCGTGGTGACGTTCGAAGTGGTCTGGTCCGTGACACTGGAGAAGACGATTCCCTGGGTCAACAGCGAACCATTGTCGGAGAGGGTGATCGTGTTGCCCGAGATGGTGGCCGTGCTCGGAGCGGCGATCGAATCGAACAGGATACCCGTCGCTCCGTCGGTGGTGTCGATGATCGAGTTTCCGGTAATGGTCACGTTGGAGGAGGCTCCAACCGCGAACCGGAATCCCGTGCCGTCGGTCGCTCCGAACTGAATTTCGTTCGAGGCCACGTTCAACTGGGCCGCTCCGGCGGTGATCACGTGCAGGGCAGTGTCGGTCCCGCCTTCGCTCGTGAAGACGTTGCTGGTAAAGGCCAGCGTGGTCACGCCGGTGGTCGAGCTGTTGTTGACGAGCACGCCCGTGTTTGATCCGCCGCTGACCACGAACGCGTTCTGGCTGATTGTCCCCGACAGAGTCCCCGCCCAATTGATGTTGATCGCGGCGGCGCCGCCGAGCGTGTTGGCGAAACTGTTGTTTTCAGCAATGAAATTGACGGTGGCCCCGGTGCCTCCCGACAGCGTCGTGATGTCGATATTGTCGCCGTTGGCCGCGGCCATGGTGCTGCCGACGACGCTGTACGCATACGAGCCGACCGTGTCGACCTGCGCCTGAATATTGGCCGCCCCGTTCGCGGAAAAGGACGAGTTGGTGACCATCAGGGTCTTGGTGTCGGACGAGCTGATGCCGTAGGACGAAGAATTCTCGATATTGAAGTTGGTAATCGCCAGGTAGTTGGTGTTGGTCGACGAGATGCCGACCCCGTTGCCGTTGAGGATCATCGAGAGCAGGCCGACGTTGCCCGTGTTCTGCAGCAGGATGCCCGTGCCGGCCCCCTCGATCACGCCGCCCGAGCCCGCTGTTTCGTCGCTGCTGCCGAAGACGGCAAAAGAACCCGGCGAATTGACCAGCTTGAGGCCCACAGTGCCGTTGGTGCTGTTGACGGCCAGCAGGTTGATGTTCATCGTCGTGCTCTCGATGTCGACGGCCGTTCCGCCGGTGGCCGAGATGGTTCCTCCCAGGTCGGTCGTCTGCGCCTGTTGATCACCAGCGTGCCGCCGTTGTTGGCGTAGAGTGCGGTGCCATTGACCGACGAGATGTTGAGCGTGGTGAACGTCGTCGTCCCGCTGTTGTTGTTCAAGGTCACGCCGGGATTGATTGTCGTGCCGGTGACATTGACGGTGCCGCCGAAGGTGACGTTCCCCGTCGAATTCTCGATGTTGATCGCCGAGGGACTGGTGCCGCCGCCGTTCGTGATGGTCGTGGTGCCGTTGACCGTGACCGGCGCGGCGTCGTTGTCGATGACCAGGCCCGCATCGTGCCGGTTGGAGATCACCAGGTTGTTGAAGGTGACCTGCGTGTTCTGGACTTGCTCCACGTTATTGTTGAGGTTTTCGACGGCGGCGGTCGGCGCGACGCCCTCGATCAACAGCGACGTGGCCCCGGCTCCGGAGATGATGGTCGTGCCGCCAAACTGGAAGTTGCCGGATCCTCCCTCGATCACGAGTCCCGGGCCGGCCGTATTGCTCACGATCAGGTTGTTGAAGTCGACTTTGGCGGAGTCGTTCTGCAGCAAGATGCCCTGGCTGCCGCTGCCTGGGAAGAGGGCTTGGGTCATGTTCATCACGCCGCCGACCCCGACATTCTCGATCAACAGGTCGTGCCCCTGGCTGCCTGCGATCTGGCCGATGTATTGCAGGGATTGCGTCCCGCCGTTGACGAGCAGGCCGTTCCCCGCCGAGTTCATGATCGAAACATTGTCGAAATACGTCGGCCCGGTGGCATTGACGATCTGAACTCCGTCGCTGCCGGAACCGTTGACGGTCACGTTTTTGATGAGCACGTTGCCGGCGCCGCTGGCCACGATGCCGGGACCCGTGGGGCTGGTGATGGTGAACCCCTCGAGCACCGTGTTGTTGGCGAGCGTGACGGCCGCGCCGGGGCTCCCGTGAGCACCGGCAGGTTGCCGCTGGTTGGACCGTGCGGCATGAGGATCGAGCCAAGCCCCGCCACGGAGAGATAGTTCTGCTGGCTGGTTCCATCGCCGATCAAGGACTGCCCGCTGCTCAAAACGGCCGTGGACGCCGATCCGCTGAGAGTGCTGCCGGCATGGACGAAGATCACGTTGGCCCCCACGCCGGCCGTTTCGGCCGCGGCGATGGTCTGAAATGGGCTGTTGACGCCGCCGTTCCCGCCCGGAGCGGCAGAACTGTCGACGTGGACAATCACGTACGGACTGCCCGTGGCCGGGTCGACGGCGAAAAGCCCGCTGGCGACCTGGTTCTCCGGCACGGCAAGGACGTTGTAATTCCGGACAACCGCGTCGCCGATGCGACCCTTGGCGTTGTCCTGCGACAAATTTGAGCGGTGCAGCGGCCCGAACGTCCAGGAAACGCTGAAGAAACCCCGCGTGTTGAAATAATTATCGTTCGTGACCTGGACCGACGCATCGAGCCCGTAAGCGATGTTCGCCTGCAGCCGGGCCGACGCGCCTACGATGTGGTTTCCCTGGTCGTCGCCGTAATAGTACCCACCGCCGTAGGCGTGGATTCCGTGGTCGGTGGCGAACTGCCCGGGAATCTGGAAGCCGAGCTCCATGTCGAAACCAGTCATCGCGGCCAGGTACGAGTTGAGCTGGTCGTACATCAGATTCTCGCCGACATACTGGGCCGAACCGGCTACCATGGCCGATGCCGACTGCTGGGTCGTTTGGCCGACGGGGAGATAGATGTTCGTGCGGAAATCGACCCATTTCCCCATGGTCTCCAGGCTGAGGCCCACCTGCTGGAAATACTGGTCCCCGTGGGTCCCGTCCCCGTCGTACCAGAGACTGGCGCCGAAGATGCGGTCCAGACCGGGCACATAGTAGCGGTAGCCGGCCCCCGCGTTTCCGCCGAACGTGCCGTCGATCGTGGGAAAGAACCGCAGGTCGGCGAAGTAAAGCGAGTTGCCCGACATGAAGAAGGGGAACATCTCGACCGGAAAGAGCGAGCTATCTTGTGAGACGCCTTTGCCCACGCTCGCCCCGCCAGTGAAATTGACACCCGGTCCATCGTTGGTCTGCCCGGTGGAGGGCTTGGTGGCCGACGGTGAGATCGACGATTCGCTCGTGTCACTCGCGCCGGAGACCTGCCGGGCCGGGGGTGCTTCGTCGTCCTTGTCTTCGTCATCGTCATCCGCGCAAAGCGCTCCGCCCCATGCGCAGAGGAGGCCGAGCAAAATCGCGCCGACAAGGGGACCGCGCCACGATCGGCGTTGTGCGAAGCTTCCGATGCAGCCGGCGGACCGGAAGCCGCGCGGCTTCGGTCGCGACTCGCGCGAATTCGATGCGAGCATAGCTAGGCCATCCCTGAATTGGGGCAAGGCCGCCAAGGCATTCGCGGTAAAAGGCAACAGGCTTGTTGCTGCCCGGACGGTTGGCGATCGATCGGAGTGACTGGAGAGAGGCGAGATTTGTGGAGAGGGGGCGTAATTTACGTTGGAAGTCGGAGGCCGTCAATAAGAAGGCGGCCGCCGAACCGCCTCCCGGCTCGCTTTGTATGGTTTTTGCGTCTCGTTTGAACGCTAATCGGTTGAAGGGCCGCAGCTTACGCGCAATGAGCTGCGCAGAGTTACATTTCTGTCACCGCTTTCCGAACCGGTTAGGAGACGCAGCACGCGATCAGCGGCTCGCGGATTTCGCGTCTATTCGGCACCAATTTCGGACCGATCGACGAAGACGGCGCCGTTATGAGTGCTCGCGAGCAGTTTGCCGCCACCGGCTCCGAGTTTCCCGCCGGACCAGTTGCGCAACCGTGCGTCGTTTTCGTAACCAGTTCACACGACGTCCCTTTTCCGACTCGAACCTGGACCATTCCGTTGCCGGTGACAATCTCTCCCTGAATGCCGCGGGCATCGGACAAGTCGGCGGCGATGCGGCCGTTGTGGCTGTGCAGATTCAGTTTTTGGCCGGAGAACCGGGCGGTGATTTCGCCGTTTTTCGTGTCCGCGCTCAGCGATGGGCCGGTGCTCTCCACCGCGATTTGACCATTCCGCGTGCTGATTTTGGCTTCGGCCGCAAGGTTTTCGACCTCCACGCGTCCGTTTTGGGTCGTCACCTTGAGATTGACGCTTTTTGGCGCCCGCAGGGTGAAGTCGACGACGGCCGACCAGTCCGGTTCCGGAGAGGTGCGCCACCGCCAGCCGATTTTGCACGATTCGGTGTTCATGCCGTCGGTCGTGACTTCGATGGCGTCAAGCGCCTGCAGCGCCCGTTCCCTCGTGGTGCCCCAGGCCCTCAAGTGGGCGACGAGTTCCGCCGCTTTCGTTTGATCATCCTGTCCGGCGAATTCCACCGTGCCGTTGGGCGTGGCGAGCTCGTAAGCCTTGGCGGATTGCGGCTGGAAGGTGAACGCCTTGGTCCTCTCCTCCCACTGGGTCGAAATATGATTCAGGCTGGCGACCGTCTTAACGACCAGGAGCACAACCACAAGTCCGATGATGGATGAGTGCGCCACTTTTACCCCCAGTTCTTCTAGGAGTCATTCGACGATGGGCACCAAATCTTGCCGGAATTCGCCCGCCGGACGATCCCAATTGGTGGTTTTAGAGGATCGCGAAGGCCACGCCCTCCGTGCTAATGTGCAGTCATGTGTGACACGCTGGTCGTCGTCGGTTCTCACGCGGTTCTCTTCGCCAAGAATTCCGACCGCGACCCGAACGAAGCCCAGGTCCTGGAATGGCATCCCCGGCGGGAGCATGCGGAGGGCTCGTCGCTGCGCTGCACGTGGATCGAGATTCCGCAGGTCCGCCAAACGCACGCGATCGTCCTCAGCCGCCCTTTCTGGATGTGGGGGGCCGAGATGGGCGCCAACGAGCACGGTCTCGTGATCGGCAACGAAGCGGTTTTCACGAACCAGCCCTATGCCAAGGTGGGGCTGACCGGGATGGACATCCTCCGCCTCGCTCTGGAGCGGGCCGACGATGCCGAGTCGGCCGTTCGCGTGATGGTCGGGCTGCTCGAAACGCACGGCCAGGGGGGCGGCTGCGGCCACGAGCATCCTCGGTTCACCTATCACAACAGTTTTCTGATCGCGGACCCCACACGGGCCATCGTGTTGGAGACGGCCGGCCGCGCCTGGGCGACCGAAGAGGTCCGCGGCGGGCGGAGCATTTCCAATGCGCTCACGATCCCGGGATTTGCCGAAAAGCATTCCGACCGCATCCGGACCTGGGCCTCGGGCGCCCGGCTGCGAGGCGCTAGAACGCAATGTCTGGCCGAATCGGCCCGCACGCCGGCCGCCATGGCGGCGATCCTCCGCGACCACGGCACAGGACGCAGCGAGCCCCACTACTCGCCCGTCAACGGCGGACTCAACGCGCCGTGCGCTCACGCCGGTGGCGGTCTCCTTGCCGCTTCCCAAACCGTGGGGAGCTGGATTGCCGAGCTCTCGCCGAACTCGATTCGCCATTGGGCAACGGGGACGGCCGCCCCGTGCTGCGGCCTCTTCAAGCCGGTTCGCGTGGAGGAGCCGCTCGACATCGGCCCGACGCCGACGGATCGGGCCGATGACCGATCGCTGTGGTGGCAGGGGGAACGGCTGCACCGCCAGATCATCCGCAACCCGCCAGCCTTCTTGCCGAAGTTGAGTGCGGAGCGAGCCGCCATGGAAACTGCCTGGTTTGAAACGCTCGTCGATCCAGCCGAAGCCTTCCGCGAGTCGGCGGGCTTCACCGAGCGCTGGATCACAACGGCGGAGTCAGCCTTCGCTCAAAACGCGTCGGCCGACAGCCGTCCCGCTTCTGTGCGCCGCTATTGGGATAAGCGCAATCAACGTGCAGACCTTCGCTGGGCCGGGCGCGGGCCTTCGGCGATCGGATCCACTAGTCGTTGAGTCGCCCCCGAGCCCCCCGCTCACTTGAAATGAGGCCGCCTCCTCGCCACGATAATCTGCGCAAGATGCGGTTACTTAGACGATTGCGAAGACGCTTCACAATGCGACCTTAACGGCGGTAACTGATTGTCTGAATTGACCGGCGGCACAGGCCCGATATTCGGTACCGTCCGACCCAGGATATTTCGGCCAATCTCACGACCCAAAGAGAATGGTGGAGCAATGAAATCGTCCCGCGTCTCGTTAACCGGAACCACGTTTTTGCTGAGCCTTTCTCTCGTGAGCTGGGCCGCGAGTCCCGCGATTTCGGCCGAACCGGTCGTCCCGGGCACCGGCACGCGTGTCGCCTACGACGACTTGGAAGACCCGTCGTGGAGTTATGAACTCAACCTTCCCAAGGCCAGCAGCAACATCGACAACCAGGAACGCCAACCGGGCGGTTCCTCGAGCAACGCCAAGTGGTACGAAAGTTCGCTCCGCGGCGAGCCGGACATCATCAAGCGCGTGCCGACTCCTCCGGGGGGCCTTCCCGGCAGCCATGGCGCCCTCCTCTTGCGGACTCTCAACTCGGGCGTCCCCTACTACCATACGAACAAATTCCAGCAAGACGACCTTGTCTTTAATGCCAGCATGACGACGGGAGGCTACATCTCGCCGTCGCGGACGCCGAACGCGGTCGTCCGCGTCTATCTTCCCCCGTTCGACCAGTGGGAAAAGCGGACGGGCAGCTCGCTGGGCATTCGGGCCGACGTGATCGGCACGTTCCACAAGAACGGCCCCAGTCGCGGCTTCTTCCGCCGGCCGGCCAGCACGAGCGTCGAGCCTTTCTGGCCCGGTTTCTTCATCCAGTTCAACAGCAAGACCGACGGCCAGAACCAGCAGGACTCGGCCACGATCCTAGTCCGCGCGAACGAATACGGACAGGACATCCCCGCCATGCAGGTCACGCAGACCGGCTGGTGGTCGTTCGGCATGACCTTCACGCCCGACGGGATGGTGCACTACTACGCCAAACCGGGCGTCGGCAAATTCACGTCGGCCGACCGCATTGCCTCGACGATTCCCTACGGCACGCGTGTGGAAAACTTCAACACAATCTTCTTCAACGTCGTCAACATGGACGACGGCCGGACCTGGTCGACCGAGTGGATCGTCGACGATCCGGAGATCTACGTCCTGTATTGAGCGCGATCTTGCGTCGAGTTCGGGTGGCACTGGTCCGCCATAGGCGGACCCGCCAGTGCACTTCGGTGGTCGATAACGCTCGCACTGGCGGACGAGCCGACAGTACGACCCGAGCGGCGGCTCATCAGGCCCTTCTCGGTTTCTTCATCCCGCGATGGAATCGTGCGCGCGTCCCGATAAAATCGGTGAGATGCCGCGGCACGTCCTCTCAGCCGGGATGATGAATTCATGAGACCCCTCAAGCGGATTCGTTTCGCGATCGCGCCCGTCTTGGCGCTCGTTCTTGGCTTTGGACCGGCCACGCTCTCCGCCTCCGGTCCGACGAACATCGAAGAGCTGCGGATTAATCAGTTGCAGTTCATCGGCACGCACAACAGCTATCACGTGCGAGCCAAACCGCATCGCAATTTTAAATTCCTCAATTACAGCCACGCGCCGCTCGACGTGCAGTTGGATCGGGGCGTCCGTGGCCTCGAGCTGGACCTGCACGACCGCAACGGCGTGTTTGAAGTCTTCCACGTCGTCATAATGGACGAAGGGACGACCTGCCGCCGGCTCAGCGATGCGCTCGAGACGGTCCGCAAATGGTCCGACGCCCACCCACATCATTTGCCGATTTCGTTCTTGTTCGAGATGAAGAAGGATGGCGTCGGGCTCGATCCGACCATCCGTGCTTTTAACGCGGCCTCGCTCGATCGCCTGGACGAGCTACTGCGATCCGTCTTTCCCACGGCCCGGTGCATCACGCCCGATGACGTCCGCGGCGGCGCTCCGACGCTCCGAGAGGCCGTCGAAAAGGGGGGGTGGCCGACGGTCGCCGCCAGCCGCGGCAAGGTATTTTTTACCCTCCACGACGAGGGCAAACTCCGCGACGCCTACGTGAAGGACCATCCGTCGCTCCGCGGCCGGGCGATGTTCGTTCGCTCGGAGGAGTCGCGTGACGACGCGGCTACGCTCGTCCTGGACAATCCGCGCGATCCGGACATTCCACGGCTGGTTCAGGCCGGCTTTTTTATTCGCACGCGGGCGGATGCCGACCTCCGTACTGATCGGCCCGGCAAACCGTCGCGGCTCAAAGCGGCCCTCGCCAGCGGCGCCCAGGTCGTCAGCACCGATTTCCCGTCGGGCGAACCGCAGGCGGGGACCGGCTACATCGTCGAATTCCCGAAGTCGGCACCGGCCCGTGTCAATCCCGTGAATGGGCCGGAGGCACTGCGCGGCCATTTGCTGTCCCGCTAGTCGCCGGAAGCGTCGGCGCGGAATGCCGTTCGGCAGAATCTCCAGGAACTCCGCGCCGGTCTGCCCGGACAGAATGCACGAGTGCCGTGCTTTGCTGCATGATTCGTCGAGACCGGGCCGGGTCGAGCTCTTCGCCTGTGACCGCGCCGCGTCGGGCCGCGGTGCCTAAGCATTTAGCAAAAAAAGACTTGCGACGGACCAAACGGCCCTGCGACGAGCGAGCAATTGTGGCGGAGGAGCCGGCATCGGAATTGCGTTTTGGCGCATGACGATGTGTCCCATGGATTAACGTGTCTAGACTCTCATCGAGACCGAGGGCGGTATGGTCGCGCTTGCCAAGTGCCCCGTCGATCGATTGAGCCGGGATCTGCGATCACCCCCGGCCCCGAAGCGGCGCAACCGCGCCGCTCACGTTCTCGATGCCGCCGACGCGCGGGGGCTGCCGCTTGGCCTGTGTAATTGCGTCTGGTCTGGCAACGCGCCTCTGAGAACGACCGAGTCGTGGGTCCACCGTGACGAGCGTGCGAAAGCATCGAGCCGGCTGCGGCTTTTTTTCGCGCGTCGTTTTGTGAACTGACCGACGGAGATGTTTCCTGACCGCCCGACCCGCTACGATGGCAAATTCCGTATTGCGGGATGCTGGATGGGTTCGACTGTCCGCATCTCACAACAAACGGTTTCGATGCGGAAGTCCCTGGGAAGGGGATCTGTGGAAGTGACATACGAGCGTCTGAGTAAATGGGTGGCCGGTGGCTTCGTGCTGGGACTCGCCCTGCTTTTCGCCGGTTGCGCGCGAGAAGGGGGTGACAAGGCAAATTCCAAGAGCTCAAGCAAGGCATCCGCGGCAAACGAGGGCGAAACCGGCGGCAAAGAGACAGCCGTCGCGTTGACCACCGCCGCCAAGGAGGAATCGAGCACGCCGTTCCCGAAGTTGCCGGGCAAAAAGCAGGCGAAGGGGACCGGCAACATCGAGCTCAAAGACGACCCGGACATCGTGTTTGTCGAGGACACGAAGAGCGCCGACCTGCCGGACGCCAGCGTCGGGCCGCGTGACCGACGACCCGATCGAGGCGGCCTACTACGGAATCAAAGTCTGGGCCATGGCCTGCGAAAAGGCCGATTCGTTCGACGTCGACAAGGTCCGCGAGGCGGTCTACGGGCTCAAATTCCCGGCGCCCGGCGGTGAAAAGATGATGGACAAGTCCAACCAGCACACCTGGAAACCGGTCTACATCGGCGAAATCAAGGCCAACGGACAGTTCAAGATCCTGAAGTCAATGAAGGGGCTGGTGAAGCCCGATTCGTACTCCAAGTACCTGCACGATCCGAAGCTGCCGGGCACCGACGGCAAGTATCCCGCTCCCACCGGCGGACCGCAGAAGGGCAAGACCTATCCCCAACCCGATACGAGCGGCGATACCGTGAAGGTCGGCATCCTGCACTCCCTGAGCGGCACGATGGCCATTTCGGAAACGTCGCTCAAGGACGCGGACCTCTTCGCCATCGAAGAGATCAACAACGCCGGCGGCATCAAAGTCGGCGGCAAAAGCTACAAGATCAAACCGGTGATCGAAGACCCTGCCAGCGACTGGCCCCTGTTCGCCGAGAAGGCCCGCAAGCTGATCACCCAGGACAAAGTGGCCATGGTCGAAGGCTGCTGGACCTCGGTGAGCCGCAAGTCGGTGCTGCCGGTGTTCGAGGAATACAACGCCCTGTTGTTCTACCCCGTGCAGTACGAGGGGGAAGAGCAGTCGAAGAACGTCTTCTACACGGCCGCCCCGCCGAACCAGCAGCTCAATCCGGCCGCGGCCTACATGCTCGACGAGGGTTACCGCAAGTTCTACCTGCTGGGGACCGACTACGTCTTCCCCCGCACGGCCAACAAGGTGCTCAAGGCGTACTTGAAGTACCGCGGCATTCCCGACGCCAACATCGTCGAGGAATACACGCCGTTCCACCACCAGGACTACCAGACGATCGTGCAGAAGATTAAGAGCTTTGCCACGGGCGGCGGAGCGTGCGTTCTCTCCACGATCAACGGCGACAGCAACGTGCCGTTCTACAAGGAATTCGCCAACCAGGGTCTGACGTCGGGCGACTGCCCGATCATGGCCTTCTCGGTGGCCGAAGATGAGTTGCGTGCGATGGACGTTCCGCCGCTGGTCGGCCACCTGGCCACCTGGAACTACTTCCAGAGCATCGACACGCCCGACAATCAGAAGTTCGTCAAAGACTTCAAGGCCTTCTGCAAAGAGCACAACTTGAAGTAATCGATCGTGCCGTTTGTAGGACCGTTATCAGTTGATCGCCTGTTGGGACACAAACTGGAAAATTGACTGCTGGGCGAGCATCGATCGCCATTGACAATCGATTGCCCGCCGTGGAAGAAATAGTTTCATGCGCCTTGCGAGCCTGTGCCGACGGGAATTCCTCTCGGCGATTTTGATCCTGCTTGCCGTTCTCCTGCCATCGCCGGCCTCCGCTGCGGGGGACGACGCGATCCGCAAGCAAATTGCCAAGCTTGCAAATCGCGATGCCGATACCCGCCAAGACGCGATCGAGGCGCTCGCCCAAACGCGCGACGAGCGCGTGGCCCACACGTTACAGGCGATGTTCCAGGGGAACCTGGTCCTGTGGCAAGGCAAAGTCTACGTGCGGGGTGAGACGTCCGCGGGACCTGGAAATAAGAGCATCGTCACGTTGCTCGATCCGCTGACGCAGGAACCCGCGCTGGACGCCTCGAAAAAGCCCGTGAAGGTCGACGCCGACGAGCCGCGCGACATCCGGCCCACCGGACAAGAGCGGCCTCTGCTCTCCACCGTGATCAAGTTCCTGCAGGACTTCAGCTCGACCGATTTGGAAAAACGGGCGCTTGCCGTCCGCCGGCTGGGGGAGAACCCGGATCCGACTTTTGTGTCGATGTTGGACAACATTGCCGAAACCGATGCCGACGCGCGCGTGCGGCGGACGGCACGGGAAAGCGCCGCACTGACGCGGCTTTCGCCCGACATGCAGGACCAGAAGCCCGAGGACAGGCTGAAAGCCGAGAAGACGCTGGCGGACCTGCATAGCGTGCTGGGCCTGCGCGTGTTGCAGCAGATGATCGACCAGAATCAGGTCAAAGGGGACGAGCGGAAGAATTGCGAGGTGGCGATCAAGTCGATCCAGCGGTACCAGTATTGGGTCGGCTTGGGAGTCAATCTGACCAACGGGCTCTCGGCCGGATCGATTCTGATCCTGATGGCGCTGGGCCTCTCGATCATCTACGGCCAGATGGGCGTGATCAACATGGCCCACGGCGAACTGATGATGCTCGGGGCTTATGCCACGTACGAGGTGCAGCTCTTCTTCACGCGGCACTTTTCGTCGGACCAGTTCAACTGGTATTACGTCGCGGCGTTCCCCTTCGCCTTCTGCGTATCGGCGTTCGTCGGCTGGCTGATCGAGTTGATTGTCGTGCGGCACCTTTACGGCCGCGTGCTCGAAACGCTACTGGCCACGTGGGGCGTCAGCCTGATCCTGGTACAGGCCGTGCGCGTCCGGTACGGCGATAACATCGGCGTGAGCGCTCCAACCTGGCTGCGGGGCGGTGTCGAGATCATCCCGTATCTGACGCTCGAATATGCCCGTTGCTTTATTCTGGTGCTTAGCGCCTGCTGCGTCGTCTTCCTGTACTTGCTGATGAACTTCACGCGGATCGGTCTCAAAATCCGCGCGACCGTGCAGGGCCGGGAAACGGCTGAGACCCTCGGCATCAACACGCGGCGGATCGACGGCTTTGCCTTTTCGCTGGGGGCCGGGCTGGCGGGAATTGCCGGCTATGCCCTGACGACGATCGCCGGCGTGACCCCCGACATGGGTCAGAACTATATCGTCGACTCGTTTCTGGTCGTGGTCACGGGGGGCGTCGGCAAACTGGCCGGCTCGGTCCTGGCCGGTCTGGGACTGGGAACGCTCAACCAGTTGCTGGAACCGCGGACGTTCGGAGAGGCGCTGCTGGCAGCCGGTCTGGTCGGCGCCCTCGTTGCCTGGATCAACCTCACGGTGAAAGCCTTCCGCCAGGGAAAAGCGTGGGGCTGGCTCACGCTTTTTGTGCCGATTCCGCTTCCCTTGGCCGTCAGGTTCTGGAGGCACGAGGGAATCGGCCGGCTGTTTTTAATGTATTGCCTGGCCGTTGCGGCGGTCGTTGTCGGGATGCACAGCAGCGAATGGTTCGGCGGCATCTTGACGCAGGACATCCAGACGCGCTGGGCGCGGGTTTTTATTCTGATGACGGTCGTGATTTTCATCCAATGGCGGCCGGCGGGCCTCTTCCCGCCCAAGGGGAGGCTGGCCGATGTCTGAGACCCTGAAAACTCGCAAATCGCGTGCGGGCGGTTTCCTGACCCCGGAGAGAAATCCGCTCCTGGGCGGACTGCAATGGTACAGCCGCAACTGCATGTCGTGGACCTTGTTCCTGATTGCGGCCGTCGGCATTCCGGCCCTGTATTACAAGGACCAGATCGGCATCGGCTATGTGAACCTGCTGGGGCAGTACATGGCCTTTGCCATCGTCGCAGTGAGCCTCGACCTGGTGTGGGGCTATGCCGGCATGCTTTGCCTGTGTCAGGCCTTTTTCTTCTGCCTGGGCGGTTACGCCATGGGCATGTACCTGGCCCATCACGGCGGTCCCGAAGGGATCATTGATCACAACGGCTGGAAGCTGCCGGCCTGCCTGTACGTGGTCTATCCGTACAAAGTGGGCGAGGCACCGACCGACGCAATGGTTCCCTGGTTCTGGAAGCCGATGTGGAACCTGTGGTCCACGATCCTCTTGGGTGCGCTCATTCCGGGACTCGTGGCGGGGTTGATCGGGTTCTTCGTCTTCCGCAGCCGCGTCCGCGGCGTGTTCTTTGCCGTCCTCACGCAGGCCATCACGCTGGCCGCGTGGCTCGTCTTCACCCTTAACGACATCAAATGCGGCGGCACGAACGGCCTCACACGGTTCGACCGGGTGATTTTGGGCTCGCATGAGAAAGTTCAGGTGCAAGTCGAACCGCAGCGAATGGAGAAATTCCATCTTTCGCCGCAGCAGATCGGCCCCGCGATTGATCACTACGCAGAGACCGTCAAAGACGCGTCGGTCAAGGCTTCCAGCAATTCGTACCTGGTGACCGTCCCCCACGGGCAGCATCCGTGGAACATGATGGAGGCGGTCCAATCCCTCAAAGTCGGCGAGCAGAAGGGGGCGCCGATCAAGCTCTCTGATGTCGCCGATGTGCGGCTGGCCGGTTTTCTGTTGACGGATCCCCAGGTTAAACTCGGACTGTACCTCGTGACGGTCCTGTCACTCGGGGGAGCGTACGCCTTGTGCCGGTTCGTGATCACCTCGCGCGTGGGGCGAGTGCTGGTCGCCATTCGTGATAACGAGAACCGGTTGCTATTCTTCGGCTACCAGCCCTACCACTTCAAGGTCTTCGTCTTCGCCTTAAGCGGCATGCTGGCCGGCCTGGGCGGGATGCTGTATGTGCCGCAGAAATTGATCATCACGCCGCACAATATGTCAGTGCTCGAGTCGATCATGGTGGTGATCTGGGTTGCCGTGGGAGGCCGCAGCACCCTGTCCGGAGCGATCTTGGGCACGCTCGTGGTGAAGATGATGTACTACTATTTCACCTCGCAGCGGGAGTTCTTGTATTTCGCGAAGAAATGGGTCCCGGACAGCCTTTATTCGTGGACCACGTGGCGTCCCGACTACTGGATGTTCGTGTTGGGAAGCACGTTCGTCGCAGTCGTGTTGCTCTTGCCGGATGGGCTGATCAGCATCTGGCATCTCTGGACGAAACGAAAACGCAAACCGCGCGTCGCCGACGAAACGGCCGACGAGGATGGCAAGCCGCCCAACGGCAATGGCCACGGGGCAACGGCCACGATCCAAGAGCATTTGCGGCGGGTCGCCGCGATCAAGCGAGAACGGACGATCGGCATCCAACAGCGATCGCTTCTGGACAGCGAGCTCGTGCGCGTCGAGAACGTCAAAGTGTCGTTCGACGGCTTCAAGGCCCTCGACGTCGACGAATTCAGCATCGATTACTACGAGTTGCAGGTCGTGATCGGTCCCAACGGCGCGGGCAAGACGACGCTGTGCGACGTGATCAGCGGCAAGACACGAGCGACGAGCGGCAAGATCTTCTTCGCCAAGGAAGAGATCACGCGGCTGCCCGAGGTCGAGATTGCCCGTCACGGCGTAGGCCGCAAATTCCAGACGCCCAGCATCTTTAACGGGTTGACCGTCTACGAAAACATGGAATTGGCCCTTCCCGGCCGGCAGAGCCTGCCCCGGAACTTCCAGTGGCGGGCCAGCAAGGCGGACCAGGACCGCATCTACGGCATTTTGAAACGTGTCCGGCTCGAAAGCGAAGCGAATCAGCGTGTGCAGTATCTCAGCCACGGCCAGCGGCAGTGGTTGGAAATCAGCATGCTGCTCTTGGCCGGCCCGCACCTGCTCTTGGTCGATGAGCCGGCCGCCGGCCTGACCGACGAGGAAACGGCGCTCACCGCCGAATTGCTGCTGGAACTTCAGGACGAGCACAGCGTGCTGGTAATCGAGCACGATATGGAGTTCGTGCGACTCCTGGGTGCCCCGGTAACCGTGCTCAACGAGGGAAAAGTGATGGCCCGGGGCTCGATCGACGAGGTGCAGGCCGATCCGCGCGTGATTGAAGCCTATTTGGGTCGCGGCGGCACGAGGCGATCAACTTAGTTCGAGAATCAAGCAAGGAAATGTCGAAGCACTTTCGACATTCGTCATTCCGGTAACCGCTCATGCTTTCGATTCATGATCTTTCCTTCTCCTACGGAGCGATCCCGACTCTCCGTGGAATCAACATGGAGATGGCCAAGGGCTGTGTCACGTGCGTCATGGGACGCAACGGCGTGGGCAAGACGACGCTCATGCGCAATATCATGGGGGTCCTCCGCTCATCGGGGGGAACGGTGATGTTGGGCGAGAAAAACCTCAGCTCGCTCGCGGCCCATCGGCGGGCGAAATCGGGCCTCGCGCTCGTGCCGCAGGGACGCGATATTTTCCCCAAGTTGACCATCGAGGAAAACTTGAAAATCGGTCTCGAGGCGCGAGCCGACCATTCGCGGACGATTCCCGAAGAAGTGTACGCTTTGTTTCCGGTGCTCAAGAAAATGTCCCGACGGATGGGGGGCGACCTCTCGGGCGGTCAACAGCAGCAGCTGGCCATCGCGCGGGCGCTCGTCGGCGGACCGAAGGTCCTGTTACTCGACGAACCGACCGAGGGGATTCAGCCGAGCATCATCGACGAGATCGGCCAGGCCTTGCACAAATTCGTCGACGAGCTGCACCTCACGGTCGTGGTGGTCGAACAGTACCTCGATTTCGTCCGCGAGTTCGGCCAGAACTTCTACATCATGAACCGGGGCCGCGTCGTGGCCGAGGGGACGACGGCCGAGCTGACGCCCGACGTCGTCGCCAAGCACCTGAGCGTGTAACGCGGCTTGGGCTATTCTGTCCGCATCGCTTCGAGCACCTGCTGCAGCGGCACCGTGGCGAAGGCAGTCGCGTAATCGGCCATCGCATACGGGATAATCAATTGCCCGTTGTGGACGGCGGCCCCGCAGCTATAGACGACATTGGGGACATAACCCTCGCGTTCGTTGACGTCGGGAGTGAGCAAGGGCTGACTCAATCGGCCAATCACGCGCGACGGGTCGCTGCGGTCAAGCAGGTAGGCCCCGATGCAGTATTTGCGGATCGGCCCCACGCCGTGGCTCAAGACGAGCCACCCGGCATCCGTCTCGATGGGTGAGCCGCAGTTCCCGACCTGCACGAATTCCCACGGCTGCGTCGGCTTCACGAGGAGCTGCTTGGTGTACCAGAAGTTCAGCATGTCCGAATACATCAGGTACAAGTTCTCGCCGTCTTGCCGCGACAGCATCGCGTAATGGCCGTCGATCTTCCGCGGGAAAAAGGCCATGCCCTTGTTGCGGACTTCCGGTCCGTTGAGTGTGCTGATCCGGAATCGCAGGAAATCGTCCGTCTCCACCATCTGCGGCAGGACGACACTCCCATCGAAAGCCGTGTAGGTCGCGTAATAGCGCGTGTTATTCTGTTCGTCCGTAAAGAGCACAAAGCGGGCGTCTTCGATCCCGTTCTGTTCTGTGGGCGAGTACGGGAAAATAATCCTTTCCGAAATGTCCCCTTCGGGGTCGCACTGGATTTCGTAGTTGGCTTTTGCCAGCACGACGATGGCCTTGGCGACCGACTCCCATTCGCGATGCCGGGGACGATGTTGTCGCACGGTCTCCTGGACGGCGCTTTCGAGTTGATCGAGCGTGAACATGTCCTCGAGCCGGGCCAAAGCCGCCTCGACGAATCCGCCGTCGATGCCCATTTCGCCGAGCTTGCGGTGAAACAGGGACTTGTCGTATTCGGCGTTCGGAACGACCTGCGGGAGCGTCACGAAGCCGGTCGGCTTGTCGATGTGGATCTGCCCCTGCGCGTCGATCATGCCGCTGCGAAAGCAGAGGGACGAGATGTGCCCTTCGCCGGTGGCCCGCATGCTGAGAATGAATCGCCGCGCCCCGGCGGAGCCCCGCCCTGATCGGGATGCCAGACAATCGACGGATTAAACAGGGCCGCCGACTCGATGGAATACTCCTGCGTGAAGTAGGAACCGATCAACAGCTTGCGATTCTCACTCAGCGGTCGATCGGTGAGCAGGTGCTGCCGCACCGCGGAAAAGCGGTCGAGAAAAAACCGCATCAACCGGTGGTGGCGGCCGCGAAACTCTTCGAGGACTTGAGCCAGAAGTGCGTCCACCTCGGGCTCTGACAATTCCATGATGCGCCCGACGATCCGCATGCTCCGTTGCGGGTCTTGCTGCTCAAAGGGGCGAAACAGCACGCGGGCATAATTCGGCTTGAGGACGACTCCCGTCCGCTTCAAATCCATCGAACACATTCCCCGATCAAGAAACCGCGAGACGATGGCCTTCCACAAAAACTCGATGGCACCGCCGCGGTGCGGACGTATTGCCACACCTTCGGCCCGAACGGACCAGTTTTAACGCGAAGGGATCGCGGCCTGCCACCCTTCGAGTCCCGCTCGTTGAAGTTCCCGATCGGAGTCACGTTGAAGCACGTTCCTCGGCGGGCGGCCGGATGTGCGGCGCGGGTGCCCCGTTGCGTTCCGTCGCTTTGCCGAAGGCCGCCAGGCTGCCCTCGAGGAGTTGCATCTCGACCAAGGCCGACAGGGCGGAAAGAGTCGACTCGGCCCCCTGGTTCTGGTTGAGACGGTCTTGTGAGAGCCCATCGCAGCAGCCGCCGGTCCGCGAGTCCCACAACGGCAAGCCGAGATCGTTGCGCCCTAAGAACCACTCGAACGCGAGCCGAGCCTCGTTCAGCCATTCGCTCTCGTCCGTCGCTTGATACGCAGCAATGCAGGCCGAAACGGTGGCGCAGGCTTCGATCGGTTGCTGGTCGAAGGTGGCGGGCGATTCGCCGCGACGGAGGAAACCGTGGCAACCGATCGGCTGGAAGCAGCCTTTGGGCGAACGCTGCACACCGCATAACCAGCGCAGCGAGCGCAGCCCGATCTCCGACGCCTCTCTGTTGTCGGTCCATTGACCGCTCAGAATTAACGACTGCGAGAGCCGGGCGTTCGCGTAGGTGACGGTATTTTCGAACCAGGGCCAATCGTCCGCGGCGTTCGCGCGATAAAGATCGATTAGTCGGCCCGTCAGCACATCGCGGGCCTGGTTCACGAGACGATCGCCGCTCAATCGTCGCAGGTATTCATGGATGCCGATGATCGCATAGGCCCAACAGCGCGGAGAGGACGTCTCCAAGACGGCGTTGAGGGCCCGTTCGAAGAGGTTGATGGCCCACGCCTGCAGGCCGTGCTGCTTGGAGCGGCCGAGACACGTCCCCAACGCCCAGACCGAGCGCCCCAGGCAATCGTCGGATCCCACTTCATCGAGCCAGCGACGGTCAAAGCTCATGTGATTATGGAAGCGGTTCTTGTCCTGATCGAATGCGTAGTCGAGAAAGGCCGCGTACGTTCCCGACGCTCTCTCTGCCTCCGGTGAGTCCTGCCCCAAATCCTCCATGAGCACCGTCAAGACGAGCGCACGTGCGTTGTCGTCGGTGCAATACCCTTCGCGGAAGTTGGGAATCGTATAGGTCGCGTGTTGAAAGAGTCCGGTCGAGTCGGTCATCCGCCACAGGTGCTCCAGCCGCAGCCACGGCAGCTCCAACCGGCGTTCATCGAGAGTCCGGATCACGGGCCGCCGTCGGGCAACGCCGCCGTAATCCCGGCGGGCTCGCTGGAACGAATTCATGTAGAGATGAGCCACATTGGCCCAGATCATCTCTCGTCCGAGCAGATAGGCCCGTTTCCGCATCGCGTGCCGCCGCGGATCGTCGTGCAAAAGCGCACACACCTCGCGGGCGATCGCCCCGCTGTCACCGAACGGCACGAGGACCCCGCGGCCGTCGGCCAGAAGTTCTTCCGCATGCCAATAAGGCGTCGAGACGACCGCCTTGCCGCAGCCGAAGGAATAAGCCAAAGTTCCCGAGGTAATCTGAGCCGGATTCAGATAGGGCGTAACATAGATGTCGGCGGCCCCGATGAATTCCACCAGCTCTCGCAGGGCGACAAAGCGGTTGTAGAAGATGACGTTCTTCTTGATTCCCAGGTCCTGCGTGATCCGTTCGAGGCTGTAACGGTATGTTTCGCCCTGTTCCTGCAGCAGTTTTGGATGGGTGGCACCCAGCACGATGTAAACGGTTTCGGGAAACTCCTCGAGGATCCGCGGCAGCGCCCGGAGCGCGTGTTCAATCCCCTTGCTTGGCGAGAGGAGGCCGAACGTTAACAGGACATTTTTTCCTTCGACCCCGAATCGGTCCTTGTAGAAGTTCGGGTCGACAAACGGCAGATCGGGAATGCCGTGCGGGATCAGGTCGATCTTTTCCTCCGGGACTTTGTAGATCTCCCTCAAGAACGAATAGCCCCTCTGCGACATGACCGTGATACGGGCGGAAAGATCGGCGAGCTGATCCATCACGCGCCGTTGGTCGGCGTTCGGATCCTTGAGCACCGTGTGCAGCGTCGTCACCACCGGCATCCGCAGATTCCGCAGCAGGGCCAGGATGTGCCCTCCGGCCACACCTCCGAAGATGCCGTATTCATGCTGCAGGCAGACGACGTCAACGTTGCTGAAATTCAAAAAGTCCGCCGCGCGGTGATAGGCGTCGAGATCGTCTTCCGGAATCTGGAATCGCACCTCCGGCGGATAGTCGTAGCCCCCGGGCGTGTCGTCCATCGGCACGACAAAACACTCGGTCTTGGGATAACGCGTGGCGACGGACTGCCACAGGTCGCCGGTAAACGTGGCGATCCCGCACTTCCGCGGCAGGTAATCGCCGACAAACGCGATTGTCCGTACCTGCGATTCAGTCGTCATAACGTATCCTTTTCAGCGACGATCCTTCCTCCCCCCGCCCGTTGTTATATAGTGGCTTCGAGGCGAGCCGAACAGGAACGTTCGCTCTTTGTCCTCGCCAAATGGCCATTTTGGCACGCGAATGTCGTGCCGCGGCCGTCCGTTTTGATTGGCTCGCCGCGCTAAATGTGCTGCAGGCTGGCAAGAGTTTCCTCAAGCGGAAGCTCGGCGACGCCCGTGTAGGTGTCACTGGCACCGTAGTACACCACCAGCCTATTTTGGCGGGCAACAATTCCGGTTGGAAAGACCACGTCCGCCACGAAGCCTTCCCTCTCAAACGGCTCGGTCGGAGTGAAAAGGGGCTCAACGCTGCGGGCGACGACACGGCTCGGATCCTCCGCGTCGAGCACGATCGCCGCCGCGACGTATTGGCCGACCGCTCCCGGCTCGGTTGGCCGTCGGTTTCCATGATAAATCTCCAGCCAGCCAAGGGGCGTTCGGAGAGGAGGCGCGCCGGCACCCACGCGTCCACTCTCCCAGCCGACCTTCTCGGCAAAAACGGGTGCATGCCCGCCCCACGCGACTAAATCTCGCGAGCGGCAATCCACATCTCGGGGGCGGTGAAAGGAGTCCGCCCATTGGGCCGGTGCAGAGCCACGTGCTCGTTGGCGACCTTTTCGGGGAACAAAACGACGTCCTTGTTTTCGGGCGGAAAAATGATCCCGTGCCGCGAGAACTGGCGGAAATCGTCGGTCGAAGCCAGGGCCGTCGCCGCCCCATGCCGCGAGACAGCCACATAGGTGAAATAGAATCGCCCGTCGATCATCGTGATTCGGGGATCCTCGACGCCAAACTCTTCCCAAGGCTCTTTAGGCACAAAAGCGGCCTCGGCGACCTGGCGGACGGTATCTGTTCCGCTGAGACGAACCACTTTCAAGTGAGACACGAAGGTCAGGCGGACGCAGCCCGTTTCGAGCAATTGCACGACCCGTGGATCGATGAATTCGACCTGTTCCTGCCGAACCCAATCGATCAGCAGCCTCGAGTCGGCCGTGAACCGGGGGAGTGCAATAAAGCCCGGCCGGACTTCGCGCGGGCGTTCGGCCACCCGGACGAGAAGCACGATCTCTCCGCCGGCCTCGACGGCGCCTGGATTGAATGCGCCGATGACCTCAAAGTCATCACGCGATGGACTGAAGTCGGCGGGCCGGAGCAGCAGTTGCTTGGTGCTGCGAATGCTCTCAGAGAGCCACTGCCGCTGGGACGATGAGGCGCTTGACCTGTCCGTAGGTTCGCGATCCATTGTCCCGGTATTTTACCGCATCGGGACGCGGGGGGCAGTGACAGCCATTTCCCGTCAATCGAAGAGCGGTCGGACGGGAGGGTTTCAGCGACTATTTAATCGACAGAGCCTCGGACAGGTGGTGAATGGCTTCATTGATGTGCCCGACCACGAGCTGTTGCTTTCCGCCGCTGACGGATCCGCGCACTTTTTGAAGCTGCCCCTGCACGGCTTTGAGCTGCGCATCGGAAAGGGATTGCTGCTCTTTGTTGTGGCCGTCGCCCGCGATTTTATGTCCCATCAGCCGAGCGGCTTTCTTAATCGCCTGCATCGCCTTGATGCGGTGGCCGTGGTAGTCATGGTCGGCCGAGGCGAGGGTCGAATAGGCCTGGGTCAACGTCTGCACATCGCCCGAGGTCGGCATTCCGCGGTAGCCGGCCGTTGTCGCGTAGCGGGCCGGCCTGTTCGCCCAAACGGCGTGACGGTGGGCCCGGTTCTGTGCCAGGGACGGTGTGACGATTGTCATCGCAATCACAGCGGGAATCATCAAGCGCTTCACAGACATAGCCGAACCCCCTTAACTCGCTCGCCGCGGGAAAGCGCGTCCGACCAGAAACTGGTGTCTCGGACTACCAGTACGTGGCAGACGACCCCATCAATTCATGGTACCGACGGCTCTAGGGCGCAGTCGAGATGCTCGTTGGGCTTCCGGAGCGCCCGCCGTACGGTTTTTTCTACCTGAATGGCCAGACCCGCTAAAGTTGGAACACCGCGAAACCGCAAAGGTTTCGCGTTCAGAGCACATTTCCCGACAGAGGGGCCGGTTCGGCCGTCCGGATGCGGCCATTCGTCCCCGCGCTCAGCCGGGCCAGCAGGATGATCCCGGCCAGAATACCGCCCAATCCCAGGACTCGGGCTGCAAAAGGCCAAGGTTCTGTAGGGAAGCGCTCTCCCAGGCAAATGAGCCCGCCCGCGACGACGAGCACCTGGTTGGTGACGAGATTGACCGCGGTCACGATCAAGGCGCGGCCCCGGAGGAAGCCCATTTGCAGCACGACCAGGCCGAGAGCCAGCCCTATTCCCAGGCAAATCCAGGCCGTAACGAAGAGACCCACACGCTGTTCTTGAAAAGCCAGGGAAACGATTTTTGTATTCAGATACCCGGTACCCAAAAGTAAACCAGCGAGAACTCCGAACAGGAATTCGACACGAGCCGGTGACGACGTCCGCCGGAGGGTCGCGACCGCCAAAATCACCAAAATCCCGGTAGCGATCAGGAAAACGATTAGCCGCGGATCATTGACGCCGACATTCCAGTGCGGCCTGTTCTCCGCACTGAAACCGAGGAGGATAACCCCCCCCAAGAGCAACGCCACGCCGACCCATTCGAGGGCGTCGAACCGTTCGTGCAAGTAGGTTACCGCCAGGAGGGCGACGACAAGCAATCCCGAAGCCGACAGGGGCTGCAGCAGAGAAATCGGGGCCGCCCGCGCACTCAGTGCATACCCATAAACCACATAGCCACCCAGCAACAGGGCCATCCCCATACACCAGGTCAGGTTTGGCCGGAAGCCGCGCAGGCGGCCTTCGAGTTCCCCTGAATGATTCACCGATGCCAGGGGCCTTGCCGAGAGCCCCTTTTTCTGCAGGACGAGGCCAAGATTCATGCAAGCGCTCGCCAGCAGCGTCAACGTGATCGCAGCCCAGACTGACATCAGGGCTGTTTCTCCGCAGTTGCCATGAATCTTTGACTCCGCCGTACGAATAATGCCGTTGAATTCGAAATCCCGCCGGGCGAAACCTTGTATAGGGAACAGTGACGAGAATCTCAAACGAGGCAGTTCGACGGGGTGCGATCTGCATGGGGACGCGCTCTGATCTACTGCGGCCTTGGTTCCTGCGAGATTACGCCGATTTCACTCCCCCTCCAACAGTCATGTTGACGCTTACGCAAAACGGCACCTATATTCGACGCGTCGCGTCTCTCTGGTCGGTTGCCAATCAAGCGGCTGACAGACATTGAGTTCGAGGCTGGCATGAAGGGTCTGATTCGCGCTTCTTTGGGCAACCCGCATGCGGTGATCGTGGCCATGCTGACGATCCTGGTGATCGGCGGCCTGTGCGTGACGGTCATTCCCATCGACATTCTGCCGGTCTTCAAGGCGCCCGCCGTGCAGGTCCTGACGTTTTACGCCGGCATGCCCGCCACGGCCGTCGAGAAGGACATCACGAATCGCCTCGAGCGCTGGACGGGCCAGGCCGCCAATATGAGCCGGCAGGAATCCCGCTCCATCGTCGGCGCCAGCGTCGTGCGGAACTATTTTCAAACCTCCGCCGACCCCAACGGGGCGCTGGGCCAGGTGATGTCGCTGGCGACAGGAACGCTCCCCACCCTTCCGCCGGGAACGCTTCCGCCGGTGGTGCTGCCGTTTGATCCAACGGCGACGGTGCCTGCCTGCATTGTCGCGCTCGACAGCAAGACAGAGACCGAATCGACCCTGTACGACGTGGGGCGGTATGAAGCCCGCAACATGATCATGGCGATCCCCGGCGCCGTGGCCCCGGTCGTGTTCGGCGGAAAGGTGCGGACGGTTTTGGCCTACCTTGATCGCCAAAAGATGCAGGCCCGCCAGATCACGTTGACCGACGTGATGAACGCGCTCGACCGCTACAACCTCTTCATGCCGACCGGCGATGCCAAGTTCGGCGATACCGACTTCGCCATCGACTCGAACTCGATGTACAACGTCGTGGACGAGATGAAGGGCATTCCGCTGCGCACGCAGTTGGGGAATGCGACCTACCTGGGCGACGTGGGGACGCCCAAGGACACCAGCTTCATTCAAACCAACGTGGTGCGCGTCAACGGGCGGCGGCAGGTTTATATCCCCGTCTTCCGCCAACTGGGGTCGAGCACTCTGGATGTCGTTGACAACCTCCGGACCGAGGCGCCGAAGATGGAAACGCGCCTGACGCGGACCGACATCACCCTGAAAGTCGTGATGGACCAATCGGTTTACGTCCGGCAGTCGATCAAGGCGCTCGTCCAGGAGGGTGTGCTCGGCGCCGTGCTCTGCTCGCTGGTGATCCTGATCTTCCTGGGCGAGTTGCGGATGACAGGAATCGCCATTTGCACCATTCCCCTTTCCGTCCTGGCAGCGGTGATCGGCCTTTATGTGACCGGCAACACGATCAACGTGATGACTTTGGCGGGGCTGGCGCTGGCAATCGGTCCGCTGGTCGATAGCGCGATCATCTGCCTTGAAAACACGCATCGCCACCTGTCGCTAGGCGACAACCTGCACGATTCGGCCTTCCTCGGAGCCAGCGAAGTCGCGATGCCAGAGCTGGTTTCGTCGCTGTGCACGTTCCTGGTCCTGGCGCCGCTGGCCTTGATGCCGGGAACCGGCGTCTTTCTCTTCCGCCCGATGGCGTACGCCGTCGCGTTTGCGATGATTGCCGCCTACGTCCTCTCACGGTCCTTTGTGCCGTCGATGAGTTCGCTGATTCTCAAGCAGCACGGCCACCAGGGGCATGCGGCGCCGCGCGGACCGATCGGCCAGGCATTTGCGGCGTGGGAAGCCGTCATTGATCGGGGGATTGCCGCCTACATTCGGGCGCTCGATTTCGTCTTGGCGCACCGGGTTGGGACGGTTGCCACCGGCGTGGGCCTGCTGGTTGCGTCCGTTGTGATTCTCGGCCCGGTTCTCCGGCGCGATTTCTTTCCCGAAGTCGATGCCGGCGCGTTCGAGATTTACGTTCGCGCCCGGACGGGCACCCGCATCGAACGCACGGAGGAGCAGATCGCCAAGGTCGAGCAAGTCGATCCGCAAAACGCTCAAGAAGGATCTGCTCACGATCATCAGCGAGATCGGCGTCGTCGCCGACTGGTCGGCCGCCTACACGCCCAATGCCGGTCCCGATGGACGCCGTCGTCAAAGTGCAGCTCAAGGCCGAGCGCGAGCACTCTGCGCAGGAGTATGTCGACCATTCTCCGCGCGAGTCTGAACGACAATTTCGAGAATCTCGATTTCGCGTTCGACGCCGGCGGCATGATCCGGGCCGCGATGAACGAGGGGAAGTCGACTCCGCTCAACGTCCGCATCCGCGGCAAAGACATGGTCAAGACCCGCGACGTGGCCGCCGCCATCGAGCGCGAGGTCGAGTCGATTCCCGGGGTGGTCGACGCGCGCATCATGCAGCGGCTCGATTATCCCGAATTCATGATCGACATCGACCGGGCCAAGGCCGCCGACCTGGGCCTCTCGCAGGCCGACGTGATTCAGAATGTCGTGGCGGCGCTCAATTCGAGCATCCAATTCAACAAAAAGAACTTCTGGATCGATCCGGTCAGCCACAACCAGTATTTCGTCGGCGTGCAATATCCCGAATCCGACATTCGATCAGTCGAGACGTTGCTCAACATCCCGATCACCAGCCCCGACGCAGCCCAACTCGGTTCCTCTGCGGAACGTCGCAACAATCGTCCGCACGCAAGTCCCCGCAGAAGTCAATCACACGACGCTGCAAGCGACGATCGACCTGACGATGGGCGTTTCCGGCCGCGACTTGGGACACGTGGCCGACGACGTCGCTCGAGTCATGGATCGGTTCGGCAAGCTCGATTCGCGCGGCGTTTGGGAGCCTTATGAGGTCGACAAGAACCACCAGCCGATCCTGCTGTCGCAGCAATCGAAGTCCGCAAGCGTGCCTGCGGAAACAAAATCGACGGGTGCGGCGGCCTCGAAATACAAGCTGCTTGTCGGCGGCAAGATGGAGCTGGTGGGCGAATACTCGCGGATGCAGGACACTTTCATCAATCTTTCCATCGGCCTCATCCTCGCTTCGCTCTTGATGTACTTCCTGATGGTCGCGCTCGACAAATCGTGGGTCGTCCCCTTCACCGTCATGTTTACCGTGCCCCTCTCCCAGGCGGGCGTGATTCCCATGCTGTATCTCACGGGGACGGCTCTCAACGTGCAGTCCCTGTTGGGAATTATTTTCATCGTCGGCATCAAAGTGGCGAACACGGTGCTCCTCAGCGATTTCGCGCAGGAACTTCGCCGCCACGAAGGACTCTCTCCCACGGAGGCGATTCGCAAAGCGGCCGCGATCCGCGTGCGGCCCATCACGATGACCGCGCTGGCGGCCTTTTTTGCGATGGTCCCCGCCGCCTTTGCCCTGGAACGCGGAAGCGAGGCGAATGCCCCCTTGGCCCGCGCAATTCTCGGCGGGCTGATCGCCGGCGAGCCCGCGACGCTCTTCGTGCTTCCTTGCCTCTACTCGCTCATGGTGAAGGACAAGACCGAGTCCCACGAGGAAGAGAACGGAACCACCCCGGAGCCTTCGGTGGCGTGATCCGCCAGGCGGACTCCCGCGTCGACAGCCTTACGATGCGCCCGCAAGAACGCTCGCCGGAAGCTCTCCGATGTTCACTTTTCGAATGGCTTCCTTCGTACTGGGAATCACCGTCGGCGCCACGCTGAGCGAGCGGAAACCCATTTGCAAGAGTCGCGGAATCCAGGTTTCCCGGCCGGCCAACTCTCCACAGAGTGTCACCGGCCGGGCCCCCGCGTCGGCGAGAAGAATCCGCAACAGCCGCAGCACCGACTCGTGGCTGTCCTGGAAATACGCGTTCACGGACGCGTCGTCTCGCGCGGCAGCCAGGGTGTACTGCGTCAGGTCGTTCGTCCCCACGCAGAGGAAGTCGGCGTGCTTCAGGATTGTGGGAACGGCCAGCGCGGCTGCGGGAGTTTCGATCATGGCCCCAAATTGAGGGCGACGCCCGATTTTTCGCTCGGCGCTCATCGTGTCGAAGATCTCGCGCATCCGCTCGATATCCTGCTCGAGAGTGATCATGGGAATGAGCACCTGGACCGGAGCTTCCTGCGAGAGCCGCAAAATGGCCCCCAGCTGCGTCCGCACCAATTGCGAATATTCCAACAGAACGCGAACACCCCGCCGCCCGAGAACTGGATTCGACGTCGGGGACACCCTCAAGAATGGCAACGGTTTGTCACCGCCGATATCGAGCAGGCGAACGGTCACCGGCCGTTCACCGAGCGGCGTTACGAGCCTTTGCAGCTCGATAAACAATTCCTCCTCGGTCGGGGGAACTTGCCGGGCGAAATAGAGCTGCTCAATCCGCAAGAGGCCGACGCCGTCAGCCCCGTTGTCGAGAGCGAGCTCGACGTCTTCCTGAAGGCCGATGTTGGCCTCCACGCGGACCAACTGGCCGTCGAGCGTCCGCGCCGGTTTGCGACATGCGTCTTTGCAGCGCACGAGCGTGGCCCGCCACGCCTTGATTCGTTCTTGAAACTCTTCGCGCGTCGCCGCGTTGGGCGCGATCACCAGCGTTCCATGATGACCATCGACCAGGACTTCGATTCCGGCTGCAACGAGCGAGAGAACTCCCGGAATTCCCGTAACGGTCGGAATCCCTTTTTCACGAGCCAGCAGTGCCGCGTGAGAGCCCTGGCCCAACGTTTCGACGACGATCGCTGAGATATGGGTCTTGGGGAGCCGTACCACATCCGACGGCAGCAGTCGATCGACGACCAGGACGCTGTGTTCAGGAATCGAGTCAAACCCGTCGTTGGTCCCGCCACGCAGCCGTTCGATGATGCCTCGTCCCAAGTCGAGAACGTCATCGGCACGCTGGCGCAGGGCCTGGTTTTCGAGTGCTTTGAACTTTTCATACCACCGATTCAAGACGCGGCGGACGGCCGCTTCCGCGGTCGACGAAGAGTTTTTCAGTTCGCGCTCGAATTCGCCCGATTCGACGAGTCCCCGCAACAGGACGCCGTGAGCACGGAAAATCCCCGCCAATGCCGAGTCGAATTCCGCTTCGATCCGTGCCGCCGACTTTTCGAGTTCGGCGAATGTTTCGTCAAAGGCGTGGCGCAGCCGCTCCCATTCGCGGTCCACTTCGCCCGGAGCGATCGTCGATTGCGAACCGTCGAATTTCAGGACGTCTCCGGCCACCCAAGCTGGCCCCATCCCCAGTCCCGGCGCGATGCTTCGGCCGGCGAGCCGCACCTCGTGCGGATTGGCTTTGAAGCTCGGCGTTGTTTGTCGCTCCATCGAAAATCCTTTGGTGCTTCACGGTCGGATGGATAGCAGTCGATGGGCACACGTCACGGCCAGCGACCCGTCGCCCACCGCAAAACCGACCCGTTTGGTCGATCCCGCACGAATATCGCCGGCTGCCAGCACGCCGGGAAGAGTCGTCTCCAGCGGGCAAGGGTCGCGGTCCGCCAGCGGCCACAAACCGGAACGGATCACGTCGGTCCCCGTGAGCAGATAGCCTTTGTCGTCGCGTGCGATTTGGGATGGCAACCATTCGGCCGACGGTTCGGCTCCGATAAACACGAACACCGCCGAGCACGGCAATCGCTTGTTCGCCGTGCCGTTAGAGCTTTTCAAGGTGATTTCTTCGAGGTGACGATCGCCAAAGACGGCGTCGATCTCTGTCTCCTCATGGACCACAACATTCGCGGCCGAGCCGATTCGATTCGTCAGGTATTCCGACATGCCGGGTCCCAATTTGTGACGGATCAGCGCGTGAACCGTGCGACCGGGACAGCATTCCGCGAGAAACATGATCGCCTGCCCTGCCGAGTTGCCCGCCCCAACGACGGCGACATCGGAGCCGTCATACAGGTCGGCCTCGACGGTCGTGCAGGCATAATAGATGCCGGCCCCGGTGAATCGCTCCACACCCTCGGCCTCCAAGCGCCGCAAGCGGACTCCCAAGGCAAGCAGCACGACGCGGCTCTTGATTTCGGCCCCGCAATCCAGATGCAAAATGTGGCGATCGTCGGCCGTTTTGGCGGGAGTCAATTTCTGAACCGTGACCGGCGCGACGATCCGGGCGCCGAATTTGAGCATCTGCAGGACTCCGCGCGTCGCCAGGTCGGCCCCACTCAGTCCGGCCGGGAAGCCGATGAAGTTTTCGATCCGCGACGACCCGCCCGCCTGACCTCCCGGCCCCAGTCGATCGAGCATCAAAGTCGAACAGTCCTTCAGACGAGGCATATACGGCCGCCGCAATACCTGCGGGACCGGCACCAACGATGGCGAAGTCGACCTCTTGCGCGGGGCAATACTTCCAGATGCCCGCGCCGCGGGCCAACTCGATCAACGAGGGATTGATCAGGATACTGCCGTCTCCGCAGGCGATGACCGGCGTTTTCTTGGGCGAGCCAAGCGCCTGGAAGACGCGCGTCCCTCCTCGGTCTCGGGGTCAAACCAGGTGAACGGCACGAAGTTCTTGTAGAGGAATTCGCGAACGATATTCGTGTCACGGCACTTGCCGGGACCGACAACCTGCAAACCGAGCAACCGCATTTGCGACAGCAGTTTTCGACGCGTGGTAAACGCGTCGATCAGCTTTTCACCGAGGCTCGGGACACGATTCAGGAGCGAGCCGCAGATGGCTGCCGGGAACGCACCAGATGCGCGACTCTCCCCGAGCCACTCCGGTGACAAGCACCGGTCGGCCGGTCATCAGGTCGATGTCCCCGGAGAACTGTCCCGCGTCGTGGCTCACAATCAGTCGATTGCCGTCGTTCGGATTGAGAATGTCGAGGTGACCCGATTCGACAACGAACAAATCAATGTCCGCCTGGCCCGCTCGAAATACGATCTCGCCGTCGGCGTAGGTGCGCGGCGTCGCCAGGGGCTTGAGGACCGCAATCTCTGAGGCGGTGAGTCGTGGAAACGCTGTGACTTCATCGAGCGACATGTCTCACCCAAACTCCATTTAAAGTGCTGCGACCGGCCGCGTCGCACAAAACAACGGCCGTTTTCGATCGAGCCGCCAATTGATTCTAGCGCTCTGTCGGGTTCTGTCACCTGTCCGACAAGGCCGGGTACACGCCATAATACTGACGAAACCGACGTGTTGGCGCCGCACAGCACACTCGGCCGAGATATCCGACAGCTATCGCACACTCTTTCAGGTCCTCTGCCGCATGCCGCACGATGCCGGCGTAACACGAAACTCGAAAAACGCTGTGTTGGCCTGCCTGCTCGAGGCGACGGCGAAAAAGCCGGGGAACGTCCATCCGGAAGTGTCATTTGCTGATTTGACTTACCAGGATTTCGTGCGGTCGGCTCATCTAATCGCGCCCTCTTTCACGCACGGAGCCGAGTGGGGCGTAGGCCGCATCATCTTCGATGCCGTGGAACGCACGCAACTTGGTGTCGTCCGGAATACCAATTTAGGAATTCTGCTGCTCTTGGCACCCCTCGCTCTCGTTCCTGCCGGCGTGCCCCTGCGCGACGGTATCGGCGACGTGTTGGCGGGACTCACGCACGACGATGCGGCGTTGGTCTACGCGGCGATTCGGCTCGCGAATCCGGGTGGACTGGGTCGCGTGGAGCGGGAAGATGTCGCATCAGCGCCTAGCGTCACGCTCTTGGAGGCGATGCGTCTGGCGGCCGATCGCGATCGGATTGCGACTCAGTATACGAGCGGATTCTCCACGGTTCTCGCAGGGGCCGAGCGGCTAGCGGCGAGCCGTTTGTTTCCCGATCGGTGGGAAGAGTCGGTCATCGGCCTGCATCTCTGGCTGATGGCCGAGTTTCCCGACACGCTGATCGGCGCAAATGCGGCGCGGCACTGGCCCGCGAGTCATCGCTCCGAGCCCGTCGCGTGCTTGAAGCCGGATGGCCTGAGGGAGAAGGTGCCGCCGCGGAATTGGAGGAGTTCGACCGTTGGTTGCGAGCCGACGGGAACCGTCGCAACCCGGGCACGACGGCCGACTTTGTCGCCGGTTCCCTTTTCGCGGCTCTGCGTGAAGGCCTGATCGAGCCGCCGCGTCTGTATCCCGGCGATCAAGCGCCGGGACTTGAAGGTGTTCCTACGACGCCATCTGCAGTTTGATCTCTTCCGCCTTGAGCGAGACGATCGCGATGCCGAGCCGGTCGGCCAATTCGATCACCTCAGGCTGATCGAGCATGATCGTCATTTCGCTCTCGACGGCGAGCACACGGGCGCCCGCTTCGCGCATTGTTTGCATCGTTTCCACGCCGATTGTCGGGACATCGAACCGCATGTCTTGCTGCGGCTTGGCCACTTTCACGACCGTGAACCCTCCACGGCGGCAAAGGGTGCCGGCGCGGCGAATGGCGGAGTCCGTGCCTTCAATTGCCTCGAGCGCAATCACCGCCATGTCGTTAACGATCACGGTTTGCCCGATGTCGAGTCGGCCCAGCTCCTTGGCGATCTCCCAACCGAAACGGATATCGCGCCACTGTGCCGGCGTCGGTTTGCGTCGCGTCAAGAATCCGTGTTTCACGAGCAGCTCCGGACAATAGTTAAGAGGCGAATCGAACGTGATGTTGTCACGTTCAAACTCGCGGATGAGGGCCAGCAGCAGCGTGTCGTCTTTCCGATTTTCGCGGGCGTAGCGCAGGAACATGTGAATCGTGCGCCAATCGGGTAAATGGCGAATCCAGCGGAAAGACTTGAACAGGACGGTTTTATCCACCTTCCCCGCCATGACCACCCGATTGATCCCCGCCCGTTTCATGAGCCGGATCGACCGCCCAATGCGTCCCAGCGACACCGTCGTGAAGTAATCGCAGAGGCTGTGGAGTTCGTCCGACGCCATTCCCAGGACGCCGACGCCGACAACGGAGATTCCCTGCTTGCGGGCGGCCTCGGCAAACGCGATCGGGAACCGGCCGGCTCCCGCCAAAAGGCCGATGCGTCGGGACGAACGACCAGTTGTAGCTGAAGGTGTAAAACTCATGCTTGAAATGACTATGCCGCGTCCTGAGTTGAGTTATTCCGCGTCTCGGCAATCTTGTCGCGAGACGAATCGGATGAGGGAGCCGTTGGGAACAATTGCGGCGCGAGCTGGGCCAGGCGGGCCGTTAATTCCTCGACGTGCCGTTCCAAGGTGCGAAGCTGCTGCCGCATCTCGGGAAGTTTGTGCTGGGCCATGACAACACGTTTGCAGTCGGCCTCGGGGATGGCGGGCACACCGATCTGTCGCTCGCCGGCCGGGACGTCTTTGTGGACTCCCGCCTTCGCTCCAATGACCGACCGTGTGCCGAGATGGATATGGTCGGCAATCCCGACCTGGCCCGCGCACACGACGTAATCTCCGGTCGTCACTGAACCGGCGAGACCCGATTGCGACACAAACAAGTTATGGCGCCCAATTTCGCAATTGTGTCCGATCATCACGAGGTTATCGATCTTCGTTCCCTGTCCGATAACCGTTTCGTCGATCATCGCGCGGTCGATCGTCGTGCAGGCGCCAATCTCGACGTCGTCTTCGATCCGCACCGTTCCGTAATGCACAATCCGCTCGTGACGGCCATCCAACGGGCGATAACTGAAGCCGTCCGCTCCGATCACGACCCCCGCGTGAATGATCACGCGGTTTCCCACGACGGTGTCTTCGTAAAGCACAACGTTCGGATGAAGCACGACGACATCGCCGAGCCGGCAACCGCGACTGACGACCGCGCCCGGATGGATATCGCAGTTTTCGCCGATAACCGCTCCCGCCGCCACGTGCGCACCAGGATGGATATTGGTGTTCTTGCCAATCTGAGCCGTCGCGCTCACGTAAGCGTCAGTCGAAATACCGATTTGCGGACGGGCTCGCGGCGTGGCAAATCGAGCCGCGACTTCCAGAAACGCCTCTTTCGGGTCGTCGACGAGGATGAACGCAGACGGATAGCCGGCAACTTTGAGTGCGCCCCGCAACTTGCAGTCAACGAGGATTGCCGTCGCGTGCGAGCCTTTAAGCTGAATGTGGTTACGATCGCCGACGAAGAACGTGACCGAGCGCGGCCCTGCCTTCGCCAGAGACTGCGCCTTTTCGACGACGAGCGTTTGGTCTCCAATGGTTTCGCCGCCCAGCCATTCAGCAAGGGCTCCGACCGTCATCGACATACGGGAATCCTTTCCGGGTGGTCGATCGTCGCAGGGATGCAAAAGCACGTTTTGCCCGCTAAGGGGGCGACTTTTACCCGAAATCCCCAGCTTGCGGCAAGCCGGTTTTCGAGCCGCGGAGGACGCCATACGGGCCGATCTCGAGAGGAGGGGACCTTCCAATCCCGGTTTGACAGTTCCCCTAAAGCGCCCTATCATCTTAGAGCACGTTTTCCCGTAAGATTCTCGAACAAAAACGCCACCTTGCCATGTGCGATCGAACCTTTTTCCACTGCGTCGGAAATGGCACGGTCGTGATTATCGGGCCGCCTGGGGGCGGTGCGGCGATGAGGCGTTAAACGCGATCAATCAATCGATTCCAACCCTCAGGCCGTCCGCCTGGGGGTTTTTGCGTTTTGGTCGGCAGCGGTTGCAAAGACCACACCGCTTCAAGAACTCGACTTCCGAAAAGCAGCACAACGATGGCCCGCATTCAGATCTACGACACCTCGCTTCGCGACGGCAGTCAGGGGGAAGGCGTCAATTTCTCCCTCGAGGACAAGCTGGCCATTACCCTCAAGCTCGACGAGTTCGGGTTCGACTTCATCGAGGGAGGTTATCCCCTGTCGAATCCGAAAGATGCGGATTACTTCCAGCGGATCGCCGACTTGCCGCTCCAGCACGCGAAAGTGGCCGCCTTCGGCATGACCCGGCGGAAAGGGCTCGCCGCCGAAGACGACATCGGCATGCAGGCGCTCCGCGATGCCAAAACCGAGGTCGTGACCCTCGTCGGCAAGAGCTGGGACCTGCATGTGCGCGAGATCCTTGGCGTCAGCGAGGACGAGAACCTGGCGATGATTCGCGATTCGGTCGCCTATCTGCGGGCGGAAGGTCGCGACGTGATTTACGACGCCGAACATTTCTTTGATGGCGTTGCCCGCAACCCAGATTTCGCCCTGCGGACCATCCAGGCCGCTCAGGAAGGGGGCGCCTCGATCGTCGTCTTGTGCGACACCAACGGCGGCAGCCTGCCGGAGCGGATCGCCGCGGGCGTCGATGCGGCCCGTCAGGCCCTTACCGTCCCCGTCGGCATCCACTGCCATAACGACTGCGATGTGGCGACGGCCAATTCGCTGATGGCCGTGCGGCACGGCGCCGTCCAGGTGCAGGGAACCATCAACGGCATCGGCGAACGGTGCGGCAACGTCGACTTGATCAGCGTCGTGGCCAACCTCGTGCTCAAAGAAAAGCAGGACGCGCTCGTTCCCGGCGGCGTGGCCCGTCTGACCGAACTGTCTCGCTACGTCTACGAGATTGCCAACATGAATTTCCGCTCGAGCCAGCCGTTCGTCGGCACGAGCGCCTTCGCCCATAAAGGCGGAATGCACGTGCATGCCATCAACCGCGTCACGCAGAGCTACGAGCACATCGATCCCGAAACGGTCGGCAACGAGCGGCGCATCCTGGTCAGCGAACTTTCCGGACGATCGAACATCGTCGCCAAGACAAACAAATATCGGCTCAGTGCCGACAACGAGCTGATGAAAAAGATCCTCGACCGCGTCCAGGACCTGGAGAACGAGGGTTACCAGTTCGAGGCCGCCGAGGCGTCGTTCGACCTGTTGGTGATGAAGGTTTCCGGAGCTTACGAGCCCAAATTCGAGCGCGACCATTACCGGGTCAACGTCGTCACTTCCGAAAAGGCTCCCCCTGTCACCGAGGCGACCATCAAACTCTCGGTCGGGGGAAAGACGGAGCACGTCGTCGCCGAGGGAGACGGGCCGGTCAACGCACTCGATTCGGCCCTGCGCAAGGCGCTTGCTCCCGCCTATCCACGTCTGAAGGAAATGCACCTCGCCGACTACAAGGTGCGGGTGATCAACTCGGCCGAGGGGACAGCCGCCCGAGTTCGCGTCGTGATCGAGAGCCGCGACGCGAACGACGTCTGGACAACGGTCGGCGTCAGCGAAAATGTCATCGAAGCAAGTTGGCTGGCATTGGTCGACAGCGTGGAATATAAGCTCTACAAAGACGCCGGCGGCCTGGGAGCCGCCTCCTCCTTACGACCGGTCTCCACTGCCCGCTCTTGAGTCGTGCAGCTTGACCCGCGAGTCCTCAATGCCCAGCGAACAGACGTCGGGCGAATTGCCCAAACAATACGATCCGAAAGCGGCCCAATCCCGCTGGTACCGGTTCTGGGAAGAGTCGGGGTATTTCAACGCCGATCCCGACCCGGATAAAAAGCCCCACACGATCATGATGCCGCTGCCGAACGTCACCGGCGCGCTGCACATGGGGCATGCCCTCAACGATTCCCTGCAAGACCTCCTGACCCGTTGGCGAAGGGCGCAGGGATACGAGGCGCTGTGGATGCCGGGGACCGATCACGCGGGAATCGCCACGCAGGCGGTCGTCGAGCGGCGGATGCTCGAAGAGGAAGGCCTGACCCGGCACGAGGTGGGCCGCGAGGCGCTCGTCAACCGCATCTGGAAATGGAAGGATGCGTACGAAGAGCGGATTTTGGGCCAACTCAAACAGCTTGGTTCCAGTTGCGACTGGCGCCGCACGCGGTTCACGCTCGATGATATCTGCACGTTCGCCGTGCGGCGTACGTTCTTCAAGTTCTTTTCCGACGGCCTGATTTACCGCGGCAAACGGCTCGTGAACTGGGACACGTACCTCGGAACGGCCGTCGCCGATGACGAGGTCTTTCACGAAGACGTCGACGGCCATTTCTGGACGTTCACGTATCCGGTCGTCGGTTCCGAGGAGCCGATCGCCTTTGCGACGACACGGCCCGAGACGATGCTGGGCGACACGGCCATCTGCGTCAATCCGTCCGACGACCGCTATCGCCACCTGATCGGTCGGAAAGTCCGCATTCCGCTCAACGGTCGCGAGATCCCGATCATCGGCGACGCAATGCTGGCAAAAATGGATGTGGGAACCGGGGCCGTCAAAGTCACCCCGGCCCACGATCCCAACGACTATGCGTGCGGACTGCGGCACAAGCTGCCCATGATCAACATCCTCAATCCCGACGGCACGCTCAACGAGCAGGCCGGCGAATACGCGGGGATGGACCGCTACAAGGCCCGCGATCTGATCGTGGAAAAGATGCAGTCGCTGGGCCACCTGGTGAGCGTCGAAGAGCGCAAGATTCCCCTTGCGCACAGCGACCGCTCGAAGACGCCGATCGAGCCGCTGCTCTCCGACCAGTGGTTCGTGCGGATGGACGACCTTGCGCAGCGGGCGATCGACGCCGTCGAAGACCGCCGCGTGCGGTTCTTCCCCGGCCGTTATGCCAAAACCTATCTTGACTGGCTCGGGGAAAAACGGGACTGGTGCATCAGCCGCCAATTGTGGTGGGGACATCGCATCCCGATCTGGTACTGCGGCACGTGCACCGAAGCGGAGTTGAAAAAAGCCTTCGGCGGCCGCAAGGACGTCTGCTGGCGGCAGGATGAAGAATCCAAGCGCTGGCTGATTTGCAGCGAGGCCGATCTGCCGGCCGATGCGCTGGGACCAAAACATCGCCTGACGCAAGACGAGGACGTGCTCGACACGTGGTTCAGCTCGGCCCTTTGGCCGCAGGAAACGCTGGGCTGGCCGGAGAAGACCGCGAGCCTGGCCTACTTCTACCCCACGAATGTTCTCGTCACGAGCCGCGAGATCATCACCCTGTGGGTGGCGCGGATGGTGATCACGGGCCTCTACAACATGGGGGATGTCCCGTTCCACCACGTCTACATCCATCCAAAGATCCTGGACGGCTTCGGACAGACGATGTCGAAGTCTCGCGGGAACGGCGTCGATCCGATGGACCTGATCGACAAGTACGGCACCGACGCCGTCCGCTTTACCATTGCCTCGATCGCTGGCGAAACGCAGGATGTCCGCCTGCCCGTGGGCTACGAATGCCCGCATTGCGGCACCTTGATCCCGCAAACGCTCGATCACCAAAAGGCGGCACAGCGGGGCGGTGCCAAACCGCGGATCACCTGCCCCAAGTGCAAAAAGTCGATGCAATACTCGAGCCCGGGCTACGAGCCCGATCCCGGCGAGCCGGTGGCTCGGATCGTGAGCGAGCGGTTTGAGTATGGCCGCAATTTTTGCAACAAGCTCTGGAACGCGTCCCGCTTCGTGGTGATGAACCTCGAAGGCTATACACCGGCTCCCGTATCGCCGGACGAACTCAAGCTGGAAGACCGCTGGATCCTGAGCCGGCTCACGTGCGTGACGGCCGAGCTGACCGAGCATCTCGAGCGCTATCAGTTCGATGCGGCCACGCGGACGCTCCGCGATTTCGTGTGGAATGAGTTCTGCGACTGGTATGTCGAGATGATCAAGCCGCGGTTCCGCGATCCCTCACTACGGCCTGTCGCACAGCGGGTCGCCTTGGCCGTGCTCGACGTCATCATCCGTTCGCTCCAGCCGTTTACACCGTTCATTTGCGAAGAACTCTGGCAGCGGCTCTCACAGATCGCTCCAAAACGCGGGCTTCCGGAACCGGTCGCTGCGGCCGAAAGCGTGATGATTGCCCCTTGGCCGGAGATTCCGGCCGCCTGGCGCGATCCGGCCCTCGAACAGCGGTTCGCTCGGTTGCAAGAGACGATCATCGCGGTGCGAAATGTCCGCGCCGTTTACGGGATTCCACCGGGGACGCCGTTGAAATTGCACGTGCGGTGCCGGCCCGAGGTCGCTTCCGACCTGCGCGACGTCGCCGACCAATTTGAAAATCTTTCTCGGACGATGCTCGAATCCGCCGGCGCCGAGGTGGAGCGTCCCAAGGGTTCCGCCAATTTCGCCCTGGCCGATGCCGACGGTTTTATCCCTCTCGAGGGGATTATCGATCGGGACGCGGAGCTCAAGCGACTGCGGAAGGAACAGGAAAAGCTCCGCAACATGATCGCCGCCAGCGAGAAAAAGCTGTCCGATGAGAAATTCCTGAGCCGTGCCCCTGAAGAGGTGGTGAAACAGGCCCGGGAGAATGTTGCCGGGCTGCAAAAGCAGCTTCAGAGCATCGACGACATCATCCGCCAGCTCAGCGAGGACTAGCGCCTGGGAGCCTCACGAACCGTCGTCTTCTCCGGTGAGGTAGGCGCCGTACACGTTTCGCACGCGCGTTAATTGGCTGCGCAGACGGCGGTCGACGTCTTTGTCCCACAAATCGTCACTATTTAAGACGTTGGCGATCACCTGGATTGCCGAATTGCGGGGGAGCGAGCCGTTCCAATCGGCACGCTCGCATAATAATTTGGGGAACGCGATCGCCCGCTCGGGATCGAGCAGCGTCAGGGACTGGATGCTCCACGCGTAGGTCGGCATGCCGGAATACGACCGCTTTACGAGCCGCGAGAGGATCGGTTCCAAAAGACCTGCGGCCAGACGCTCGTCGTAGAACCGCAGGATGTTGACGAGGTCGGGCGTGTCGATGTCGAGCATCAGGCGGTCAAAGCTCTCGCCCGACATGGAAATCCGCAGCGACAAAGTCTGCCAAAAGATTTCATTCGCCAGGGCCGGGTCAATCCGCTCGGCCACCGGAATCAGTTGCACCATCATCCCCGCCGGAGTGTGGTAAAACTGGTTCGCCGGATGGACAAAGCCGGCACGCAAAGGTTTGAGAAGTTCGACCGCCTGTAACACGGCGTGCCGCGCGGCGGCGGGATCGCGTTTGGCCGCCGCATCCGCCAAGAGTCCGTAACAGACCGCTTTCACTTTCAGCACTTGAAAGTCGATCAGTTCTTTCGAGAAGTTGCCGAACAGGCCGCCGCCCAAGCCGAAAATCGACTCGGCGTCGGACTTGGCCTGCGGAGGCTGGGCATACTTCACGAGAATTCGCTCCGCGGCGGCCGGGTCATGCCGCGCCATGCGAAAGACCAGTTCGGGCAGGTTGTTGGCGACGCCGCGCAGCTGCATCAGCGACAACTGGTTGGGTACGTTCGCCAAAAACGCTTCCACCGCTTCCGGGTGCTCGCGCGCGATCTCGCCTGCCATCAGGAGCATCGGTCCCGGCTCGAGGTCGGTCGCCAGCTTCGTCGCCTCCTCCACGTTGTCCCGCGCGAGGGCCATGGCGAGATTCATCCGCAGCCCTTCCCGCCCCCGAGCGCCCGCGGGCATCTTTTCGAGCAGTGCCCCGCACTCTTTGAAAACCTCGCGAGCAGCCTCGTGGTCGCCGGTTTCCCACAACTCGGAACCCAATCGACAAAGGCGGTACCAGCTTGCATCGGTCGACTTCGAGGCGGCGAGCAGCCGGCGAGCCCGTTTGAGCGCCTCGCGGCGTGCGGGCAAGTCGTGTCGGGTTCGAGCGCTTCGTTGAAACCAATAGAGATACGCGTCGAGCTGCCGCTCCCGGTCATCGACTTTGGCAATCGCCGCCAGCGACGCCTCGGGAGTGCCACGGTCCAGCGATGTATTGATGGCCGTATTGAGGATCAGCGCCCGCCGTGCAGGCAGGGCGAAATGCAGTCTGTCGATTCGTGCTAAAACGCCTTGAGGATCGAGTCTTGCCGCGGTCAGCAACGGCCACAGGTTTGTCTCATCGATGACCGTCGCCGAGAGGGCTGCCGCGACCAGCGGTTCCAGCAGTTTCTTCGAGGCCGCCTCTCGGCGGGCCGCGGGCCAGTCGTGCGAGGAAGCGGGCGCCCGCTTGAGCGTGCGGGGATGCGGATCGTCCTGTCGTTCCAACTCGATGCGCGCTTTGTTTGTCGGACACGCGAGCATGCATCCGTAGAAGCGGAAGCCGGTCGCCTCAAAGCAGACGATCGTTTCTCCTTCCGGAATGCCGTTCAGGACAAAATGCCCCTGCGGATCGCTGGTCGCTTCCAGCCGTTCGGGACCGTCGCCCGCCTGAATCGCGGTCGCATGGGGGACGGGGTGCCCCTGGCGATCGACAATTGTCCCTTCGATCGCGGCCAGCCGTCGGAGCTTGACCTGGGGAAGTTCAACGGTCCCGGTTTGCGCGGGAGACGTCCACTGCGTGAGTTCCGGTGCAAATCCGTCGGCGTCGACTTCGAGGACGTAGGCGTCTTTGGCTGCCAGCGGCGACGTTTCGATCACGCCGTCGGCTCCTCCGACAAAGGGGGTCCCTTGTTTCGAGATGACGAGCTGAGTTTCCGACCGGTTGCTACGGTTCGTTTGCGGGGTCGTTTGCGGGGTCGTCTTGAACAACGTTCCCCGTGGTTTGCCGATCGGCTTGCCTTGACCGTCTTCGATGCGGACGCGAATCCGAATCGTCGTGGGCGGAGCGTCGGCAACCACGTCGACACGTCGACACACAGCAAAACGCCCACCCAGAGCACGATACGCTTCATTTTCCCATCCCCGGCAGGAGCACGGTTCCTCCTGCCGCAGAGACGGTGATCGCTGTCCGATTTGTCTAAAAATCGGTCGTGCAAAGCAGATTCCGAGCGCGATCGGAAGTCGGCGGCCAACACGAACAATCGTCCGTAGCAGGAAGTATTTACTTCTTGGGTTTTTCGGGCTGGTTCTCGGCGGTCGATTTCGGCTTGTAGTCGCGCCACAACCAGCGGAGCGAGTCTGGCAGAATGGCCCCGCCGTGTTTGCCGTTGTGCGCTCCGTCGCCAAAGACAAATTTGTGGTCGTAATGTGCGAACTTCAGGGCGGCGTCCATCTCCTGATTCGCTAAAGGCCAATTGCCATACGGATTATCCAGGTCGTGGGAGCCGTCCTGCTGAAAGATGCGGATCGGTTTGGCCGGCGTCTTGCGAATCAGCGACGGATAGACATACCCTCCGCGGATATTCGTAAAACTGCCGACGTGGGAGAGCACCTTGCGGAACTTGTCGGGCCGCTCCCAGGCGACGGTCCACGAGCAAATCCCGCCCGAGCTGATTCCGCAGATCGCCCGGCCCTCCGGATCATTGGTGAGCAGGTAGAGGGAGCCGACTTCCGGAAGGATCTCTTCCAGCAGGAACCGCGCGTACTGATTGCTCAGCGTGTCGTACTCGAAACTCCGGTTGCTCCTCGACATGGCGTTCGATTTCGTCGACGGAAACGTGCCCGGATTAATGAAGATGCCGATCGTCACGGGCATCTCCTTTTTGTGAATCAAATTGTCGAACACGATCGGAACGCGAAACTGGCCTTTCGGATCGACATAGGACTTGCCGTCCTGAAAGACCATCACGCAGGCCGCCGTTTTGCCGTCATATTCGGCCGGCACGTAGACCCAATAGTCGCGAACCGTGCCGGGAAACGCCGTTTTGCTTTCCCACTTTCCTTGGGTGACGATCCCCTTCGGAACCCCCGGCTGTTCCATCGAATCTGGGCCAAGCTTGTAATCGTCGGCGGCACGCACCGTCGCGCCCGTCAACAACCACGCCGCACCAATCAGACTTGCCGCCGCAATCAGACGAATCATGGGATGCCTCTGCCTTGTTGTGGATCACATCGGTACCGGTTTTTGCGAGTATGCAAGCCGCCTCGACGGCTTTCAATGCACCGGTGACCCGTGATTCAAGGGACTGATCATTCGTGATCCTTGCTCGTTGCTCCCGCGGCAGCGAATGGCCGCTGCCGTCGTCACATGGTAGAATCCCCCTTCCAGAAGGTGCCCGCAGAGTGGAATGGTTCAAAGGCACTGGTTGAGCGTTCCCTCCGCCCACTTCGACCCTTCAATTTCCAACATCGACGGGGGCCGGCTCCATGGAAATCTTCTGGTTCATTCCCTCGCACGGCGACGGGCGTTACCTCGGCACGACCGAGGGAAGCCGCCAACCCTCGCTGGCCTATCTCTCCCAGGTCGTTCGCGCAATCGACGATTTGGGCTATCACGGAGCGCTGCTTCCCACGGGCCGCGAATGTGAGGACGCCTGGGTGGTGGCGTCCGCGCTCATCTCGCAGACATCCCGCATGAAATTCCTCGTGGCCGTGCGGCCGGGTTTGAGCAGTCCCACGCTCGCCGCGCGGATGGCCGCCAGCTTCGATCGGCTGTCGCAGGGCCGGCTGCTGATCAACGTGGTGACGGGGGGCGACATCGCGGAGATGGCCGGTGACGGTCTCCATTTGTCGCACGATGACCGCTACGAACTCACCGACGAATTCCTCACGATTTGGCGCGGATTGTGCCGAGGTGACGAAGTCACCTTCGCGGGGAAATACCTGAACGTGACCAAGAGCAAGCTGCACTTCCGTCCCGTGCAGCAGCCGTACCCGCCGCTCTATTTCGGCGGATCGTCGGAGGCCGCTGTGCGGATCGCCGCGCAGCACGTCGACATGTTTCTCACCTGGGGCGAGCCGCCCCAGCTGGTCGCCGAAAAGATCGAGGCGGTTCGCAGCCAGGCCGCGGCCGCGGGTCGAACGCTGCGGTTCGGCATTCGCCTGCATGTCATTGTCCGCGAGACCGATCGGGCCGCGTGGGCTGCGGCCGATGACCTGATCAGCCGCGTAAGCGACGACGTCATCGCGGCGGCCCAGAAGAAACTGGCCGGATTCGATTCGGTGAGCCAGCAGCGGATGTTGCAATTGCAGACGGGCGATCGGAAGTCGCTGATCCTGGGCCCCAACTTGTGGGCCGGCGTCGGCCTCGTGCGGCGCGGTGCGGGAACCGCCCTCGTCGGCGATCCGGACGCGGTGGCCGAACGGATGCAGGAATACGCGGCACTCGGCATCGACACCTTCATCCTGTCAGGCATTCCCCACCTCGAAGAGGCGTACCGCGTCGCCGACCTGCTCTTCCCGAAGCTTCCGTTGGCGAAGCCGGCCTCTGTCGCGGCGGGAGAGGCGGTCGCCACGGGAACCAGCGCGCTAGGCGTCCCCGAGTCGGCCGTCGCCGGCAATGGCCAGACCAAAACGGCCGCGAACGCGGCGCACTAACGCTGCCCCGTTCGACTCGTATTCTCCGGTTGGCGGCGAATTCCCTCTCAGATTGGCAACACTTGAGGAATCACCATGACGCGTTGGCCCTTGAGAGTGGCTCTGTGCGCGAGTTGGTTCGCCCTGGTTTTCTGCGATGACGCATCTGGGGCAACACCGGCGAAACACGCAAAGGTGGCATCCAGCAAACCGGAAAAAACCGAATCGCCGGTTGCCGCCGCCCTCAGCCGCGCCCTGTTCAATTCGTCGAATTCGATGCAGGAGATCAAGGATTTCGTCGACGCCCACGTGTTGCCGATGCCCGAGCCGCGGACGGTGATCGACTGGGAGCGGTATGCCAAACGGGTCCGCTCCGAGGCACTCGACCGGGTGATTCTTCGGGGTGAGGCCGCTCGGTGGCGCACGCTCCCCACGCACGTCGAATGGGCCGAGACGATCGAAGGCGGTCCCGGTTACAAGATAAAAAAGCTGCGCTACGAAGCGTGCCCCGGACTGTGGATTCCCGCCCTTTTTTACGAGCCGACCGAGTTCAAGACCGCGAAAGTCCCGGTCTCGCTGGCCGTCAACGGGCACCATCTTCCCGGAAAGGCGGCCGACTACAAGCAGATCCGCTGTATCAACCAGGCCAAGCGGGGCATGATCGTCCTCAACACCGAATTTCTCGGCTTCGGCCAGCTCAACAGCCCGAACTTTGACCATTACCGGCCGAATCAGCTCGACCTGTGCGGAACGTGCGGCGTCTGCCCGTTTTATTTCGTGATGTCGCGCGGACTCGACATTCTGCTGGCACACGAACACGCAGATCCCAAACGCGTGGCTGTGCAGGGACTTTCCGGCGGAGCCTGGCAGACAATCACGATCAGTTCGCTCGATACGCGGGTCACCCTGGCGAACCCCGTGGCAGGCTTCGGGCCGCTTCCCACTCGGCTGCGTTATCTCGCCGACCTAGGCGATCCCGAGCAGGATCCGGTCGATCTGGCGACGGTGGTCGATTACGGCCAAATGACGGCCATGATGGCCCCGCGGCCGTTGCTGTTGACGAACAACTATGCCGACACGTGTTGTTTCAAGGCCGACCGCATCCTGCCGCCGCTCGCCGGTCTGGCCCTGCCGATCTACAACCTTTACGGCAAGTCGGACAACCTCCGCACGCACGTCAACCTGAAGCCGGGAAACCACAATTTCGGCCCCGATAACCGCGAGGCGCTCTACGGCATGCTGAAGGATTTCTTCTTCGCCGACCGTCCCGAAGTGACGGCGACCGAAATTCCCTGCGAAAAAGAGGTCAAAACGGCCGCCCAACTGAACGTCCCCTTGCCCAAGGACAACGGCGACTTCAACAGTTTAGCCCGCGGGCTAATGGCCAATCTGCCCCGCGATGCGAGTCTTCCCTCCACGCGCGACGACATGGGAGTCTGGCAAGAGCAGAGGCGAATCCTCCTTCGCAAAGTTGTGCGGGCACGAAATATGGACGTGGCCGCTGTCAAAATTGCCGCGCGGCCGGCGGGCCCGTACACCGAAACCGATTATTGGCTGCGGATCGGCGGCACGTGGACGGTTCCGGCCGTCGAGCTCGTACCGGCGCATCCGCAGGGGACCGTGATCATCATCGCAGACGAGGGACGTGCCACCGCGGCCTCAGCGGTCGAAAACCTGCTCAAACAGAAGCAGCGCGTGTTGGCGATTGACCTGTGTTTCTTCGGCGAACTGCATATCGCGCCCAAACCGGATTTCATCCCGGCCGACTTCATGGTCGCCATTTCCACCGTGGGGGAGCGTCCCCTGGGAGTTCAATCCGGTCAATTGGCCGCGATCGCTCGATGGATGCAAAAGAAGGAGGGACGGTCCCCCCGCGTCGTGGCCCTCGGCCCGCGCAGCAGTCTGATCGCGACCGTGGCGGCGGGACTCGAGACCGAGGCAATCAGCGCGCTAGAACTCCATCACGCTTTCGGCAGCCTGAAGGAGATCATCGAAAAGAACCTGACGGCCGAACACGCCCCCGAGCTCTTCTGCTTTGGGCTGCTGGAGGAGTTTGACGTACCCCAGCTTTCGGCACTCGTCGCGCCCCGCCCGATCCAATTTCGCGAGTCGAGCGAGCGCAGTCCGAGCCGAGCTGGCGCCGATCAGCAAACTTTACGCCTCGCGAGGCGTTGAATTTGATCCGGCGCGGTGAGGTGCGTCGACTCGAGCAGGAGGGCGGCTGATCCCCTATTTTTTGTCGTTCTTGGTCCGGATGCAGTACAGATTATCGACGCTCCGCAACAGGACCGAGCCGCCGGCGATGGCGGGGGAGGCCCAGAAGAGTTCGTTCAGCTTGTTTGTCCCCAGCACCTTGAATTCAGGCCCGGCGTCGAGGACGTGAGTTGTCCCCGAGTCGTCGAGGCAAAAGATCTTGCCTTCGCCGGCCCACGGCGACGTCCAGAAGGCCGTCGCGCCGGGGATCCGCTGCCGATAGAGCTGCTTGCCCGACTTGGCGTCGTAACACGTCACGATGCCGCCGTTGGTTCGCAGCACGTAAAGGTGGCCTTCGTAAAGCAGGGGAGAGGCCTTTTCCGGACCGCCGCGGGACTGAGACCACGCGACCCCCGCGTTCGAGGTTTCTCCCTCCTTCAAGGTCACGTCGCCCGATGCGCCGGCTCGAATCGCGTAAAGTCCACCGCCGCCTCCACCGCCCCGCGATTCTCCGCCGCGACGACCGCCGCCGCCCATTCCGGCCTCGGAGCCGACGTACAACAGCTCCGAGCTGCCGACCGGCGAAGAATAGCATCGTCCGCCACCCATTTCCAATTCCCAAAGGATCTTGCCGGTCGCCGGGTCGTAGGAGCGAACTTCCCGACTGCCGCTTGTGACGAGTTCTGTGCGGAGCTTGTTCTTCCAGATCACAGGCGAGCAATGATTCGTCCGCTCGTCGCGAGAGACCCGCCAGAGTTCGTCTCCGGTCTTGGTGTTGAGTGCCACGAGGAACGACCTTTCCTCGTTGTCGATTTGCAGGAAGAGACGTTCGCCGTCGAGGACCGGCGAGCTGGCCGGTCCCTGGCCCATCACGGTCGGATACGCCCCAAAATCCTTTTTCCAGACGAGCTTGCCGTCGAAGTCATAACAAAACAGGCCATGCATGCCGAAGTAGGCGTAGACGCGCTGGCCGTCGGTGACGGGCGTTTCGGTGGCGTACGTGTTGTTCTGCTGAATGGCGATCCGCGGCTTCCCCTCGAGGGCCTGCTCTTTCCACAGGACCTTGCCCGTCGCGCGATCGAGGCAGAGGACCTGCCATTGATAGAGCTTGTCCGGCAGCACGCCGGACATCCCGCCGCGCCCGCCCCCGAACCCACCCCCGAAACCGCCGCGCGGGCCGCGGCCGACACTGTCCCGCATTGTCTGCAGTTGCTTTCGCTGGTCGTCAGTGAAGATCTTGTCGAGCTTGCCTTGGGTTTCCTTCTGAAATTCGGCCAGTTCTTTTTTTTGTTCGTCATTCAGCTTCAGCCGCTCGATCACGGGGGCCGCCAGGATCTGGCCCGGTTGAGGTGGCGCTCCGAATCGGCCCCGTCGCCGACCGCCTTCCTCGCCGGGTTCCTTGAGCTCTTTTTTCTGCTCGTCTGTGAGCAGCTTGGCGAGTTTGCCGTCGACCTCTTTTTGCAGTGCGTCGACGTTCTTTTTCTGGTCCTCAGTCAGCTCCAGCCGATTCCTGAGAAAGGGAGGCAAGATTTGGTCCGGGGGGCCTCCGAACCGGCCCATACCGCCACGGCCCATTCCGCCGCCTCGGCCCATTCCGCCGCCACGGCCCATTCCGCCGCGGCCACGACCCATTCCACCCGGCGGTCTCGTTTGATTCTCCGTGGTGGCCGTGGTCAAAAACACCTTGTCTCCCCAAACAATGGGCGACGACCAGGCGAATCCGGGAATCTTCACCTTCCACTCGACATTCTTCTCCGGCCCCCATTCGGTCGGAAAAGTTGAGTCCGCCACATTGGCGCTCTCCGGACCACGAAACTGGGGCCATTCAGCGGCCTGTCCCGAGGCCGGCCAAAAGGCCAGGCTCAGGCAAACGGCGATGCTCGCTCTGCCGATCATGATCCGAAGCTCCTGTTAGAGATTTCCGTGTCAATCTCTCGAGGGTTTCAATTCGACGGCGAGGCGGACAGATTCTGCGCGGCGACCGCGCAATCTGTCTGTCGTTCGCGGGGCAGCAAAGTATGCCGAGTGTCACCTTAAGGGATGATGAGGACGGAAGATTCAACCATCCGACAGCCAAATACGCCCCGGGCGGTTGAGCGGCCGAATTTATGCCCAGTCGGACGCGTCTTCCGAGACATAACGGGGTTGGGCTCCCCAATGGAGCTTGCGCCGCAGCGTCGCGTAATAGCTGAGACCGCTCACCCGCGCCAGTTTGAACGTCATGGGAGCCCGACGGACTTCGACCACGTCCCCTTCCGAAAGAGGCCGGTGCACCTGGCCGTCGACGACGAGCGCGACTCCCTCGAATCCCCGGCGAAGCGTGAGCGTATAGACGCAGTCGGCCCGATCCACGAGGGGCCGATTCGTGAGTGCGTGAGGACATGTGGGAGTCACTACGAACGCCTGCAAGTCTTGCCGCAAGATCGGACCTCCCGCCGCCATGCTGTAAGCGGTCGAGCCGACCGGCGTACTCACGATCAGGCCGTCGCAGCTATAGGTGGTCACGGGCTCGGCATCGATCGCCAAATGCACGTCGAGCATTCGCAGCGAGCCGCCCGAAGCGATCACGACGTCGTTGAGTCCGAAGAACGATTCCCGCCCGCCCGCCGCGGGCCGCAGTGTGCATTCAAACATCAGATGCTCGACGACACGATAATCGCGGGCCCGCAGCTTGGGAAACTGCTGGCGAAACTCCTCGGGCGACAGCTCGGCCAGGAAGCCCAAGCGTCCGACGTTGATCCCCACGATCGGCAGTTGTCGCGTCCCCATTTGACGGCACGCCCGCAGGATCGCCCCGTCCCCGCCGAGCACGACCACGAGATCGGCCTCCAGATCGTCCAGCACGAGGTCATCGGTGACAGCGGCCGCCACGATCTGGGCCGAAGTTTCGGCCTGCAGGAACTGCGACATCTTCGAGCCAGGCATCTTGCACCCGCGGGCTTTGATCCCGGGCCAGCACAATTAAGCGAAGAGGCATTTGGGCCATCGAGTGCGTTTGTCCTCAATCTTGTGGCGCGCGACTCGGATTGTGCACAATACAGGCGGACCTGACAACGCCCGCCGGGCCGGCGTCGCCTTCCCGCTGCCTTCGGGCCGCGTTCTGGAACGGATTACGATGAATTATTTCGCCCACGGCATGCGCTTTCTCGACCGGCCCTGGTTTCTCGCTGGAACCGCTCTGCCGGACTGGCTTTCCGTCATCGACCGCCGCGTCCGCCTGCGGCCCAAGCTGTTGACGCCGATCGCCGACGGCTCCTCCACGGTGGAGGCCGAACTGGCAGCCGGCGCCCTGCGGCACATCGAGGACGATCGCTGGTTCCATAAAACGCGGGCCTTTGCCGAGGCGACCGCCCGCCTCACCCGGATGTTTCGCGACTATCTCGGCCCCGGCGACGGGTTCCGCTGCGGATTTCTGGGTCACATCACGTCCGAGCTGATCCTCGATTCGCTGTTGATCGAAAAATATCCGGAACGGCTCGACACGTATTACGACGTCTTGCAGCATCTCGACGGACGGCGACTCACCGACGCGGTGAGCACTTTGGCCGGTCAGCCCGTCGATCTGGAGCCGTGGCTCCCACGCTTTTGCGAGACGCAGTTCCTGCGCGATTATGCCGACCCGCGGCGGCTGGCCTATCGCTTGAATCAAGTCCTCAACCGCATCAAACTGGAGCCGCTCCCGGCCGGAATCGAGGAGCCGCTGGCAACGGCCCGCGGCGTCGTCGCGGCGTTTGCCGAGGGGCTGCTCCCGCCGTCACAATTCGCTCTTCCTCCCGCCCGGTTGACGACGTGAAACGCATCACAAGAGAAACCGGCGACATCGAGGCACACGCATGAAATATGGCATGAACATGCTCCTGTGGACGACCAACGTCGAGCCGTCCCACGATCCGATCTTCGACATGCTCAAGGAATGCGGCTACGACGGCGTCGAGATTCCGCTGTTCCAGTTGGAAGAGGCCAGCTTCCAGCGGCTGGCGAAAAAGCTCGACAGCGTAAAGCTCGACCGTACCACGGTCTGCTGCGTCGGCGCGAACATCAATCCGATCTCGCCCGACGCAGCCATTCGCAAGGCGGCCGTCGCCCATCTGAAAAAGGCGGTCGACATGTCGTCCGTCGTCGGTTCCAAGCTGCTGGCCGGCCCGTTTCACTCGGCCATCGGCGAGTTCACCGGCAAAGGTCCGACCGCCGATGAGTGGAAGCGGGGCAAAGAGGTTTTCTCCGAGCTGGCCGAGTACGCCAAGCAGCACGGCGTAACGCTCGTGTTCGAGTATCTCAACCGGTTCGAGTGCTATTTCCTCAACTGCGTGGCCGACACGGCCCGCTTCTGCCGCGAGGTGAATCATCCCAACCTGCGGATGATGTACGACACGTTCCACGCCAACATCGAGGAAAAGGACATCGCCCAGGCCATCCGCGATGCGGCCCCGTACACGGTGCACGTCCACATTTCCGAAAACGACCGCGGCACGCCGGGCCAGGGGCACGTCGATTGGAACACGACGTTCAAGACGCTCAAGGAAATCAAATACGACGGCTGGATGGTGGTCGAAGCCTTCGGCCTGGCGCTGCCGGACCTCGCCGCCGCGACCAAAATCTGGCGGCGGATGTACACGTCCGAGGAACAACTCTCGCGCGATGCGCTGCGGTTCATGAAGAGCCGATGGGCCTCGTGAAGCGGCAAAAATCCGCGCAAAAAAAAGAGAAAACGGCCCCTGTCCCGAGACGTTCGGGATCCGTAGAATTCGTCGCAACTCGTGGGCTGGCGGCGTCTTGCGACGGCGAGCGGGGAAAGCGGCTTCGCCAGGTTTGCCGGAACCTGGTGAAAGTCTCACCAAGTTCGACCAAACCTGGTAATTCCTTCGCCAAGTTCAGCTGAACTTGGCATTTTTTTCACCAAGTTCGCCGAAGTTGAGACGACCAAACTACTTGTCGGCGCAAAACGCGTTGCCTCCGTGAGACGCGCGGAACCGCTCTGACGATCGCCGCCGGGAGCGAAACGAACTTCAATCGCTTCGCTACTCGGCTCTTGCCGGTGCGGGACTTCTTTTGGTCGCTCAATCAGAGGCAAGATTTTCACCGGATCCATCGTGAAGCCGACAAACAGAAAGGCCAGCGTCAGCCAACCGAGAAGAACGCGGCCGGTTCCGAGCGGAACATTGTCGTCGGCCGTGGGCGGATGCCGCGGCCCAGCCAGGAACAGCAGCACCACCATCGCGATGTAGGAAAGCTGTTGCGTGCGGATCATGTAGGCCATCGCGGCGAACAATAAACCGAGCGCGACGGCATGGGCTCGCCGCCCGATCAATGTGTAGAGGATGTGCCCGCCGTCGAGCTGTCCGATTGGCATCAGGTTGAGCGCGGTGATGAAAATGCCGACCCAACCGGCAAACAGCCATGCGTTTAATGCGAGCTCATGATGCAGTGGCGTCGGACCGTGAATCCAGCGCGAAATCCATTGCATAATGAGCGGATCGTTGAAGATCAATACGCCCCCAGCCGGGTCGACCTCGACGAAGTTCGATTTGAGGACTCCGATGATCGTCACAGGGATTGCGAAGACTAGCCCGGCGAGCGGCCCACTGATCGCGATATCGAACATGCTCTTGCGATCGGCAATACCGGCCCCTTGAATGATTACGGCTCCCATTGTTCCGATCGGCGTGACGGGAAAGGGAATGAAATAGGGGCCGTTCGCCGGAACTCGGTAGCGTTTGGCTTGCAGGTAATGTCCCATCTCGTGCGACATCAAGATCGTCATCAGTGCGCCGAAATAGATGATCCCATTGGGAAGCATCCCCCACAGCACGGGCCAAAAGGTTCCCGCCCCTAGCGCGTATTCCAACTGGGCCGCTGCAGTCGTGATGCCGGCACCGGGACTCAGTCCAGAGAGAAACACGCTGACGCACGTCGTCAGCAAGAGTGCCAGGGCGAGCTTCTTATTCGTGCCGAACGACCGTGCCCGGTAGTACGTTCCCGCCACGCGCCGCGGCCTGCGGTCAAGCACTTCGACCGTTTCCGGGTAGAACGTCGTGATCTCGAGCGGCTTTTCGCCGCCACTCGGCACGTCAGGCTCTTGAGAGGACTCACTCATGTTCTCATTCTATGCAACGTGTCGAACGACGCGAAGCAGACCTTGAAGAGAGACTGAGTGGCAAGTGCACCGCCTCTGATTCATCCTTCATACTTCATCCTTCCGCCTTCATCCTTCCGTTCAGTCCGCCATTCCTTCCAGTACGCGGGCGAAGGCTCCGTACGCACCGGCGTCGAAGAGGATGAAGCGAGCTTCGAGCGGCAAGGCGCGGTCCAGCAAAAAGTCGCGGACCGTTTTGAGCGAGCAGTCGGCCGCCAGATCGGTTGGGTAGGAGTAGACGCCCGTACTGATCGCGGGAAAGGCGATCGAACGGCACTCGTGTTCGACGGCCAGTTCGAGGCACCGCTTGTACACCGATGCGAGCAGCTTCGATTCCTGCTGCATGCCGCCGCGCCACACCGGGCCGACCGCGTGAAACACGTAGCGGGCGCGGAGCTTGCCGGCCGCCGTCGCGACCGCGTCGCCCGTGGGGCAACCCTGCGGATAACGCAGCCGCGTCTCTTCAATCAGCGAGGGCCCCCCCGCGCGGTGGATGGCTCCGTCGACTCCGCCGCCGCCGGCCAGATGGGCGTTGGCCGCGTTGACGATCGCGTCGACTTCCTCGTGCGTGATGTCGCCTTGCACGAGCCGAATGCGGCCGGGGCCGAAATGAATCAACATCACTCATCCGCAGCGGGCTTGGCCTGCAGGGCAATCTCCCAACCGGTGGCCGCCTTGTCGGTCTTGCCCTGTTCGAGCAGCGTCAAGACTTGCGCGACGCCTTTGGCTTTCGCCAGATTGCGTTCCACGTATTGCAGCGTTTCAAGCGTAATCAGCTCGCGACCCGGCCCGGGTCCGCCTTCGACGAAGGTTCGCTTCTGATTGAACACGGCCCAGAAGACGACCCGCTGATGCCGTTTGACGGCGTCCCGCACCTTTTCGGCATCGGCCCCTTTGGCCCGATTGCCGTTGATCTGCAGATGCCCCTTTTTCTCGAAGAGGACGGCAATCACGTTCCAATCCTTGCCGCCGCTGAAAAGCCCCATGCCCCACACCCCCGCCGCGCCCGAATTTTTCGTTCCCGTCAGTCAGCCTCCGTTTTATCACCCGCTGCGCGGATTTACCACGTGCGGCGCAACGTCCGGCGCCAATCAAACTTCACGGTGTCAGCCATTCCAACGGACGCGGACGAAACCCGAAAACGCGTCTCCCCTTCTGGTTCGAAGCGCCGCGAAGCCTGGTGCCGTAGTACACGGCGTCCGGTCCGACCGTTTGCAGGGCGTCCTGTTCCGTGATTTGTAGAGGGGGCGGGGCCCCCACCCATCGCGCGAACGCCGGCAGCCACTCGCTGAGTGGGGCGGGCTCATCACCGACGATGTGATACACACCGGCGGGAGCCGTCAGCGCGGCGACGGTGGCCAGAGCCGCGTCCTCAATGTGGACCCAGGACCAAACTCCTTCGCCCGCGCCGATGATCCGAGTCTTTTGCCCTCGCGCCTGGTCTGCGGCGGCGCCGTCCGGGTTGTACCAGGTGTTCGGGACGTAAAAGAATCCGTAACGCAGGACGACGCCTTCCATTTGACTCGGACCCAGCACCCGCGCTTCGAGTTCGGCATAGGCTCGCGCGCCGGCGGCCACGCCAGGTGTGGCATCGACCGCCAGCCCCTCGGACTCGTCGGCCAAACCGCGACCCGGTCGCAGAAAAAAACCACTCGCCTGCTGCAGATACCTGCGCACACCGTTCGCCCGTGCCGCGCGGTACAGATTGCCGCCCCCCTCGAGCCGCAGCTTCCGATCGCCGGGCGCGGCGGCGGCCATTTCCGCGGGATCTTTGGGCAGGGCCGTCAGCTCATCGATTACGACCTCGGCCCGGCATTGTCGCAGCGCCTGCTCCACCGCCGGTGCGTCGAAGGCACTGATTTGAGCGACCGACGCGCCGAGAGCACGGAGCCTCCGCGCGCCTTCATCACTGCGGGTCATTCCGGTGACAGCGTGGCCTTCTCCAACCAATGCCGTGATCAACGGCCGCCCGATGGCTCCGCTCGCTCCGGCGACGAAGATGTTCATCTTTCCCCCGCGTTCCTTTTGCGCGGACAATCGGGCCGGCGCCCGTCTGCCGTTTTACCAAATGGTCCGTTGTCGCGCCTCGCAAAGGCTTGCCTCGCCGGAAAAGTGTTTTAGGATGTGGATTCGCCAGTCGCGCCAACACGATACGAGTTGTCCAGAGGCCCAAACGATCCGCAAACCTCGCACGAAAGGAGCCCACAGCCGATGGTCGAGCCGCAATCCGGCCGAAAAAGAGCGTTGGTCGCCGGGGCCCTCGGCGTCAGCGGGCGGGCGCTGGTGCAGCATCTTGTCACGCTGCCCGATTGGGAGGTCATCGGCCTCTCGCGGCGGAAGCCCGAATTCGAAGCGCCGGCTCGTTATGTTGCGCTCGACTTATTGAACCGAGCCGATGTCGATCGCATCGTCGGTGAATCGGGCGATGTGTCGCACATTTTTTACGCGGCCTTGCAGCCACGAGACAATTTCTTCGACGAAGTGGCCCCCAATCTGGCCATGCTGCGGAATCTCGTCGAAGCGGCCGAGCAGTCGTCGAAACGCTTGCGGAAGGTCGTATTGCTGGAAGGGGCAAAGTGGTATGGTGCGCATTTTGGCCCGTACAAGACGCCGGCCAAAGAGGACGACCCGCGGCACATGCCGCCCAATTTCTACTACGATCAACAGGATTACCTCGTCGCGCAATCAGCGGGCAAAGCCTGGTCGTGGTCGGCCCTGCGTCCCTCGAGCATCAGCGGTTTCGCCGTCGGCAATCCGATGAACATGGCCACCGTGATCGCCGTGTATGCCGTCCTCTGCCGTGAGCTCGGTCTACCGCTGCGCTTTCCCGGCTCGCCGCGGCGTACGGGATGTTGGCGGAAATGACCGATGCCGACCTTCTGGCCAAGGCGATGGTCTGGGCCGGCCAGAGCGAGAGCACGAACGGCCAGGCGTTCAATATCACGAATGGCGACTTCATTCGCTGGCAAAACGTCTGGCCGCAACTGGCGGAGTTTTTCCAGATCCCGTTGGCGCCGCCGCAGCGGTTTCCACTGACGCAATTCATGTCCGACAAGGGTCCTCTTTGGGACAAGATGGTCAAGAAGTACGGCCTCCTCCCATACTCCTTCGCAGACGCCGCCGCGTGGCCCTTCGGCGAAGCGATTTTCAACTTGGAATACGACGTGATGTCCGACACGACGAAGTGCCGCCAATTCGGCTTTCACGAGTTCATCGACACCGAAGCCATGCTGCTGCGGCTGATGGCCGAGTTCCAGAAGATGCGGTTTATTGCCTCTTAAATCTCAATCAAAAGCCGGCTGACGCAGGGCTGGAGACTCTCTCGCAAAGTACGCCGAACGAGAACGCTCTCTTGTTCATCCTTCCGCCCCGTCTTGCTATGATGAGGCGGCGAGCGTTCAACAGGCTGGGGTCGATGCGCTGCCGACAGTCCAGTTCCGGTTCGTAAGAGTCCTGGTTTGGTTGTCGGAGTAACGGGGTGGAAGTCGTCTCGGTCAACGTGGGCCTGCCGCGGCTGGTGACGTGGCGCGGGGATGTGATCAAAACGGGAATCTTCAAGCAGGCCGTTCCCGGCGTGCGCCCCTTGCGGCGGTTCAATCTGGAAGGCGACGGCCAGGCCGACCACTCCGTTCACGGCGGCAAAGACAAGGCCGTGTATGCCTATGCCACCGAGCACTACGATTTTTGGCGCACCGAGTGGCCGCGGCCCGATTATCCGTGGGGCATTTTCGGCGAAAACCTCTCCACGAGCGGACTGTTGGAAGAGGAGGTCTGCATCGGCGATGAGTTCCAGATCGGCACCGCGCGTCTGGTCGTCACCCAGCCCCGCATGCCGTGTTTGAAACTCGGGATCCGTTTCGGCGATTGCGAGATCATCAAGCGGTTCCTCGAAAGCCGCCGACCGGGGATTTATTTCGGCATCGTGGAGGAGGGCGCAATCGGCCCGGGCGATCGCATCGAGCAGGTCCGCTCGGATCCGCACCGCCTCAATCTCGTCGAAGTGCTCGAGCTGATCCTCGACACGTCGGCCTCGAAATCCCAGCTCGAACGGGCCCTCGCCGTCCCCGCCCTGGCGGACGACTGGAAGAAGGATTTCACGAAGCGGTTAGGCTGACCGCAAGCCGCTACCAGCCGAGATTCGCTCAATTAAAACGCAGGGAAACCGCAAAGGGCACTAAGGACACAAAGGAGGACCAGGAAAGACGGCGATCAACTGTCGGCTCTGCGATGAATTGGAATTCTTCGCTCTCCCACGCGAATTTGGCTTTTCCGCTCTTTGTACTACTAACGTTTTAATTCTTTTTTCGGCGAGAAGATTTTTTCAATTGAAGCTTCAAGCTCATCTCGTCACGTTGATTACGCGAAAGGAATGTGAACCACTGATTTCACCGATGACACGGATGAAGAGAAGAGACAGATTCCAGGGAAGGGGGTTCAATTTGCCATTCCGCCGAAGGGCGGATGCAAAGCAATCTTCATCAGCTTTTTTATCAGTGGAATCAGTGTGATCCGTGGTCGCTCTCCTCATGTTTTTGGTTGCGGCTGAGCGAAGCGAGGCTGCGCTGGAGTCTTGGTGCCCTTTTGTGGTTCAAAACTGCCTGACCTTGTCATGGTCGGTCCAGCCGTAGTGTCTGGCTGCAAAATGCGATGGCGAGGAAAATGGTTGGGCAACGACATCTGACAAATAGCGTTCGACGGACCACTAGTTAGACAATGTGGCCCTCTTCCTGCGCGAGCCAAGCCGCATACTCAACTGCTTGCTCGATATCCTCCGGCGCGAGATCAGGATAGTCCTTCAGAACTTCCTCCGACGTCGCACCGTGGGCAATCTGTCCGACGATCACCGAGACGGGGATCCGCATTCCACGAATGCAAGCCCGGCCACCAAGGATCTGTGCGTCGAACGTAATCCGATCGAGCATGGCTCATTCCCTTCGGCTCCGGTGTTCGCGCCACAGCGATCAGCCGCGGCGCACGATGCGCCCGTTACTGATTCCCGAGTTCACGATCGCCCCACGATCGGCTCGATGAAGTCCAGATCGTCGTCGCTGCGCGGGCGGAGGAAATCGAAGTCGGCTCCTTCGTGCGCCTGGAGCACGTGATCGATATAGAACCGCGGATAGCCGCGGTGATGAGGCGTGGCCGGCGGGCTCCAGGTTTGACGGCGACGGTCGAGTTCGCTTGAGTCGACGAGCAATTCCAGCCGCCTGCGGGGGACGTCGAGTTCGATGCGATCGCCGTTCTGGACGAGGGCCAGCGGGCCGCCGGCGGCCGCTTCGGGGGAGATGTGGATCACCACGGTGCCGTAGCTGGTGCCGCTCATCCGCGAGTCGCTGATGCGGACCATGTCGGTGACGCCGTCTCTGCAAGAGCTTCGTCGGCAGCGGGATCATGCCCCATTCGGGGAAGCCGGGAACGCCTTTCGCGCCGGCGTTCTTGAGGACCAAAACACTGTTGCGATCGACGGGAAGGTCGGGATCGTTGATCCGGGCCAGCATGTCTTCATAATTCTCGAACACGACCGCTTTGCCCTGGTGCTTGAGCAGGGCCGGGCTGGCCGCCGACGTTTTGATCACGGCGCCGAAAGGAGCGAGGTTGCCGCGGACGACCGCCAGCGATCCGCCTGCCAGAATCGGCTCGGCCCGCGGCCGGATCACGTCGCGATCGAACGAGCGGGCTTTTTCCAGCGATTCACCGAGCGTGCGGCCCGTGACCGTCAGGCAGTCGAGATGGAGCAGATCGCGAATCTCGGCCAAGCAGGGCGGGCAATCCGCCGGCGGCGTAAAACGCCTCCATCAGGTGTTTGCCGGAGGGACTCATGTTCGCCAGGAACGGCGTCGACTGCGCCAGCTCGTCGAACCGATTCAAGGACAAGTCGATGTTCCGTCGGCCGGCGATCGCGATCAAGTGAATTACGGCATTCGTCGATCCGCCGAGCGCCAAGCAGCGTGCGGACGGCGTTGTCGAAGGCGGCCCGCGTCAGAATTCGCGATGGTCGCAGGTCGTCGTGCACGAGCGCCGACGATCCGCCGGCCGGTCGCTTCGGCTGCCGCCACGCGACGGGCGTCGGTCGCGGGAATCGCCGAGGTGCCGGGGAGCATCATGCCGAGCGCTTCGGAGAGGGCCGTCATCGTCGAGGCGGTCCCCATCGTGTTGCAGGCGCCGGCCGAGCAGCCGAGGCACGCTTCCAGCTCGCCGAATTCCTGCTCGGTGATCCGCCCGGCACGGAATTCGTCCCAGTATTTCCACAGATCGGTCCCCGTGCCGACCTCGGCCCCGCGCCAGCGGCTCGAGCTGCGCGGACCGCCGTTGAGCTGGATCGCCGGCAAATTGGCGCTGGCCGCTGCCATGAGCTGGGCCGGTGTCGTCTTGTCGCAGTTGCACAACAGGACCACGCCGTCGATCGGATTGGACCGCAGCGTCTCCTCGACCTCCATGGCCATCAGGTTGCGGTACAGCATGGCCGAAGGTTTCATGAACTCTTCGCCCAGCGACAGCGTGGGGAATTCGAGCGGCAACCCCCCGGCCGCCAGCACGCCACGCTTCACTGCGTCGGCCAACTGGCGGAGGTTCGATATTGCAGTTGTTGAGCTCGCTCCAGCTATTGGCGATCCCGATCACGGGCCGGCCGGCGTAAGCCTCCGGATCGATCCCCATCGAGCGCAGAGCGGCCCGATGCTGAAACGCGGTGTCATTCTTCCCGGCAAACCAGCGCGCGCTACGGAGAGAAGGCATGAGAGCATTTTGAAGGATGAAGGCGGAAGGATAAAGGTCGAAGATCCGCCCGTGGCGGGATGAATCAGAAAATTCCGGTCGCGGCCACCTTTATTCATCCCGCCACTGGCGGATCTTCGACCTTCCAGCGTCAGCTATGCCGGCAGTCGCTGGATTTGCCGCCTGCGGCGGGGAGGTAGCAGTTGGTCACGTAGTCGCGGACCATGCGGTTGGCGCTGAAACGCCAGCCGAGCGTGCGGATCGCGTTTTTCATGCGGGCGATCCAAGCCAGCGGCAGGCCGTCCACGTTTCGCTGGTAATAGAGGGGGATCACCTGCTCCTTGAGGACGCGGTAGAGAGCCTGGCCATCGATCCGGTCGTGCACGTCGGTCGTCACGTGCGATTCGCCGCTGCCGATGGCGAAGCCGTTCGTGCCGTCGTACGCCTCGGCCCACCAGCCGTCGAGGACCGAGAGATTGAGACCGCCGTTCAAGACGATTTTCATGCCGCTCGTGCCCGATGCTTCGAGCGGACGGCGCGGATTGTTGAGCCACACGTCGACGCCTTGCACGAGATATTCGGCGACGTTGATGTCGTAGTCCTCGATGAAGACGATCTTGCCGAAGAACTGCGAATCGCGGGCGAAGCGGGCGATTTCGCGGAGCACCGTTTTCCCCGGCACATCGTGCGGGTGGGCCTTGCCGGCGAACACCAACTGCACCGGCAACTGCGGATCGTTGATCAGCGCGCTGATCTGCTCCAGATCTTGAAAGAGGAGGTTGGCCCGCTTGTACGTGGCAAACCGCCGGGCGAAGCCGATGGTGAGCGCGTCGAGGCTGAGGGCCCGGCCGAGCCGCTGAACCGTCGACCGCGGCGCGCCGATGCGTTCGGCCTGCCGCATGGAGCGTTCGCGCACGAAACCGAGCAAAGCCGACTTGAGGACCTGGTGCGTCTCCCAAATGTCGCCGTTGTCGATGGGGCCGATCTTGTCCCACAGGGCCGGGTCGCTGCTGTTTTTGATCCAATCGGGACCGAGGTGCCGATCGAAGAGCTGCCGCATTTGCGGCGCGATCCACGAGGGGACGTGCACGCCGTTGGTGATGTGGTCGATCGGGACCTCTTCCTCCGCCCGGCCAGGATAGAGGGGCTGCCACATCGAGCGGCTCACGTCGCCGTGCAGCGACGAGACGGCGTTTGAACGGCGGGCGTTCTTCAGGGCCAGCACGGTCATGCAGAAGTCTTCGCCCTGGTTGCCGCCGTTGACGCGGCCGAACGACATCAAATGATCGTGCGAAATGCCCAGTCCCTCGCGGAGAGGGCCGAGGTGCTCTTCGATCAGATGGGCCGGGAACCGATCATGGCCGGCGGGAACGGGCGTATGCGTCGTAAAAATGATGTGCCGGGCCACGCGGCGGCGGGCCTCCTCGAAATTCAGCCCTTCCCCCTGCATCTTCTGACGGATCAATTCCAGGCAGGCAAAGGCGCTATGCCCTTCGTTGAGGTGTAAGACGCCTGGGACGATGCCCAAGGCACACAGCGCCTGCACGCCGCCGACTCCCAAGAGAAGTTCCTGCCGGATCCGGGTCCGCTGGTCGCCGCCGTAGAGCCGTGCCGTCAGTCCGCGATCTTCCGGCGCGTTCCCTTCGACGTCCGAATCGAGCAGGTAGAGCGGGTTTCGACCGACGTTGACGCGCCACAGCCGGGCATAGAGCTTGCCGCTGCGCGTGTCGAGGCAGATCGTGATCGGGCGGTGATCTTTGCCGAGGGCCAATTCCATCGGCAGCTTGGCGACGTCGACCTCGAGGTAATCCTCTTCCTGCCAGCCTTCCGCATTGAGCCGCTGCCGGAAATAACCCTGGTCATAGAAAAGCCCCAAGCCGACGAGGGGCACGCCCAGATCGCTCGCGCTCTTGAAGTGGTCGCCCGCCAGAATGCCCAAGCCGCCGGAATAGATCGGCAGCGACTCGTGCAGGCCAAACTCGGCGGAGAAATAGGCGACAGGCCGCGAGCAGAGGACGCCGGCGTTGGCCGACCCCCAGGTGCGATCGGAGGCGAGATACTCCTGCAGCCGGCGATAGGCGTAATTGAGCGTACTGTACGAGACGTGCCGGCGCGATCGGGCGTCGAAATCGTCCATCGAGATTTCGCTCAACAGCGCGATCGGGTTATGGTCGAGCTGCTCCCAGCGGAGCGGGTCGAGATCGCGGAAAAGCTGCTCGGTCCCGGGATCCCAGCTCCACCACAAGTTGCGGGCCAGCGCCCAAATCCGCTCGTAGGCGGGCGCGATGAACTGCTCCAGCGTGCGGGCCTCGCTGACGGTGGGAGCGACCTGGTTGGCCGCCACGACCAGCATCTGCGTCTCGTCGCGGGAGAAACTGCGCGGCTCGCGATTCTGGACGACAAGCACGCCCTGGATTACGCCCTGGTCGAGCAGGGGCACGCCCACGAACGTGTGGTACGCCTCCTCGCCGGCCTCCGGGAAGTATTTGAACCGCGGATGCTGGGTCGCTTCTTCGACGAGGATCGGGCGAAGCTGTTCGGCGGCCAGGCCGGTGAGCCCCTCGCTGAGCTTCATCGACACCTTGCCGACGCTCTCCTGCCGCAGGCCGACGGTCGCCGCCAGCACGAGGTTTGCCCGGTCGGGCTTGATGAGGTAGATCGAGCAGACGTCGGTCCGAAACTGCTCCTGGATCAGCCGGACGACGTTGTTGAGCGTCTCCTCGGGATCCCCCTTCCGCGAGACAACCTGCGAAATCGCCTCGAAGGTGAGGGGGTGAGCGTCTGTCGCCGGGTTATGGGCCGGGTCGAGAACCTGTTCGAGCGCGACACGTTCAAGTTCTGTCATGTTGTGGCCGGTCTGCAGGAGGGGAAAACGGCGCGCATGACCAGCGCAAGCGCGTTCGCAGACGGCTGGCAGCACATTGCGGGCCAATGCGCAAATTGGGGCGTTTTCCCGCTAATTCAACACGACCTTGGAGCCCGACGCCAAAGTCCTGGGCGGCCCCTGCCTAGGTCCGCGACAGGCACGGCGGCAACGGCCCGAGCGACGATTCAACCGCGTCGTGCGACGATAAAAAAAGGCCGGGGCACGTGACCCCAGCCTTTTGTATCAACGAGCTCGTCATTCTCAGTAGCGTCCCGAAGCGGGGACGACGCTGGGCGACGACTGCGGCTGCGGCAGCCACGACGCCGGAGTGACCGCCGACTGGCTGGACGGCGTGCGTGCCGCCGTTGTCGCCGAGCTTAACGGCAAGACTCGCAGCACGCTTCCTTCGAGCTTCAACTGGCACCCGGTACGGGCCAATTCGCTGCTCAGGATGGCCAGAGTCTGGCTGGGCGAATAGCGGGCCGCGTCCCACCGATTGAAGACGCCTTGAGGCACCGTCTGCATCCGCAGTTCGAGGTGCGTTTCGGCGGCAAACTGCGACAACACCACCGTCCACGGGGCGTTGCGGAACTGGAAGGACATGACCTTCGTCCGATCGAGTGCCGCCAGCGGATTGGCAATCTCCGCCGAAGTGGCCTCGGGAGCCAGCGTCTGCGGACGATGATCGAAGAGTCCCGTCACGGGATCGACTCCGCCCGACGTCTGGACGACGCCCGACGCCGGGGCGCCTCCGCGGCCGGTCGCTGTGTCAGATAGGGAAGCTGCGGCGAAGCGTCGGCGTGCAGCGTGTCGTTGCGGCTCGTCATGCCGGCGCCGGGAATGCCGCCGGGCAAGCCGCTCGTGGCCGACGGGCTCACAGGCGACGAACTCCGCCCAGGCACGATCACCGGACCAGGGGCGTCGAGAGAATTGCGAGCGGCGTCAGACGCATCCGCACTCTGCGGCGCGGCGGTCGAAGCAAGCGGAGTCTGCGGCGGGCCCTGAGGCCCGATCGGTGAAGCCGACGGCCCGCCCGCGACCGGACGATTCCAGTCGACCAGATTCACGTTCTTGGCGCCGAGAGGAACCGGGCTTTGAGCCGTCGGAAGCCCCTGCGCGGCCGCTTGCGCCGGCTGTCCCGTGAGACCATAAGCTCCGTTCTGCAGAGTCCCTGGCGGATTCGTAGTCGGAGATTGCGCGAATGACGGATTGATCGCGCTTTGCGGCGGACTCGGCAAGCCACTAGCCGAGGCGGTCTGTTCGCCGGCGGTCGTTCCGCTCGGCAACGGCAACGGCGGGCCACTGAGCGTCGCCGGCTGGCTTTGCGCGAGAGTTGGACGCTCGCCAGAGGACTCCGGAGCCATCACGGTCCGGTCGCCGGCCGCACTGGCGCTTGCACTCCTGACGTTCATCGGATCGGGCGCGTAGGGAGCCCGGCCGCCGCTCGCCGCAGTGTTGGCCGAATTTTCCGTCGCATCCTTGTGGTTGGCCGCGAAGAATTCATCGAGGCCCCGCTGAGCCGCATCTTCCGAATTGGCCTGCACCGGGCTTGCCGCGGGCGCGGCGGCAGGAGCCGACGCATCGGCCAGTCCCTCAGTCGGCTGAGGCTCGTCCTGCGTCGCGATTGTGAGCGGCTGCTCGAGTCCGGCGGCCCTCGCCTGGTTCTCGGTCGGCTTTGTCCGCCGCCACTTCGAGATCATCTGCAGCGAAAAGAGGCCCGTGCTGATCAACAGGCTCAGCGCCAGGGTGCCGACGATCGAAACCCGGCCACCTTGCCACGCAAATCGGTTTTTGACACCCGACCAACTCGACTCAGATGCGTTCGCCGGTACGACGTGCGAAACCGGTACCGCGGCGGGCACGGTCGCGACAGGTGCCGGAGCGGCGGGCGCAGCCGCGACAGGAGCCGGCGCGGCGCTCGCGTGCGGAGCCGCCGGAGCGTGCGCGGAGAGATGCGGGGCCACGGGGGCCGCCGGCGCGTGAGCCGGATGTTGAGTCGCGGCACTCGGTGCCGGATGCTCGGCAGCCGGCGCGTGGTGCGGTTCGTGCACGGTCACGTGAACGACCGCCGGAGTTTCCGCCTGCCCGGCGCAAGCGTGTTCGCAAGCAGCCTGGTGACAGGCATGTTCCTGATGCTCGGCAGCGCATTCGTGGGCGGCCGCGTGATGATCGAGCACGTGCTGGTTAGGGTCAACAGGCGCGTGCACTTCCACGGGGACCTGCTGTTCGTGGTGATCCGCGTGGGGACCATGCTCCGCGGCGAGATGTTGCGCGTGCCGGTCGTGCGCGGCCCGAAGACTTTTTGCGAGACGATCTTCCACGCGAAATCCCTTTCTGAGATCAGGCTTCGATGCGTCGCCGACGCACGGAAATCAGTTGACCGCCGCTTGACAAAAATCTGTGCCGGGTGCGCGGCCGGCAGAATCGGTTCTTTCCGTACTATCGGCAAACTCTGGCGCGTCCTGCACAAATGCTCGTGGAAAACGCAAGCCGAGCGCCGCACCGACCCCTCAAATTGCCTGACCTACCGATTCTCAAATGCGATCGGCGGCATGGAGCGGAGCAAAAGAGACGGGATGGGCCTTCAGCGGTAGGAGATCCGGGAACGGTTCGCCCGCATCGTCGTACGACCAGGCCGCGATCCAGTCGTTCCAAAGCGTGCGCGTGCGGCCAAAGACCAGTGCTTCCGCGTCGACGGTGGGATAAGTCGTTGTGGAAAGGACGCCCTCGACGCGCGGGACGATTTGCGGGACCTCATCGAGGTCATAAACCACCTCTTCGCGGCGAGCGGAGCCGGGGCGCAGCGTTAGTCCCCGATCCGTGACGTCGTAGGGACGGGCCTCTTTGCCGAGGCAGGCCTCGATCTGCTCGCGCACTAACTCCACGCCGGCGACTCGATAAAAGCCGGTCAGGAGACCGGCGAGGACGGACCTTTGCGGCACGGTTAAATTTCGCGTCCATCCCGCCCGCCACACGCCGACGACCACGCGCCCCGACAGTTCCACGAATCCAATCCAGAGCGGCTCCTCGCCCAGCTGCGAGGCGCGGATCTCGACGCGCACGCTGTTGGTGCCGAGTTCCGTCCGGCCCACCTCGAACCGGACCCCTTGAAACACCGTCGATTCGGCGAGAAACCCCAGGAGCTCCCGCTCGAAGAACCGCCGAACGTCGAGTTCCAGATGGTGCAGCTTCGCATAATAGCCCATCAGGCCGCGGATGCGACGCGTGGCGGTCGCCCGCCGAGCCGCCCGTCGCAAGCGGGCAAACAATCTCGGGATCGTCCCCGAATGGAGGCCCAGCTTCATCAGCCGCACGAGCGTCTCCCCGTGGCTGCCGACAATCACGGGACGCAGCTCGCGGTGACGGTTGACGGCGTACAACCGCCAGTTTCCACGGAGCTCCCACACCAGAAAGCCGACGACTCCCGGCAACAACAAGACCGTCACCCCCGCGATCGTATTGGCGAGCACGTTGCCGAAAACAGGACCGAGCGGGGAGGCCAGCATCGGCTGCATCGGCAGGATGACCTTGTGCGACACGGTCACCACGGGAAAGTGCTTGATCGGATTGATCTGCGGCTCGACCAGCACCGTGACGAGGAAGCCGACCACGAACCGCACGATGGCCCACGGCAGGCCCAGCACCGCTTTGATCCGCAAGGTCAGCTCGGTCTCGCCGCTTTTGAAGCGGAGCCATTCGTCGACTTCGTACAGGACCCGTTCCAACCCCTCCAGCACGTGCTTGAAAAAATCCATCACCAGGTCGAAAAGCGCCACGAAAACGTGGACCCGGATCCGATGCCACAATAATTGCAGCCGCTCCGCCGCCAGCTCTTCGAGATCACGGCCCAGCCGCGAATTGAGCACGGCCGCCAGGACCACGAAAATGAGGGCCGTCACGCTGGGACGCGGCAGCCGGTACCAGCCGACGGCCGGAAACAGCCAGCAAAAAAGTCCCGTGAGCACGAGCGACGTCAGCAGCCGCTTGCGGAAAAAGAGAAAGGCGGGACTGCGCAACAGGCGGTTGATGAAGGTGACTTCCGCCAGCCATCTCGGCAGATCGTAAAACAGCACCCGCAGTCCCCGTCCGGCGAGCCGCAGCGCCTGCCAGATGCCGCTGCGAAACCGCGGCACATGGACCAATCCCAAGATCAAAAGTCCCAAGGCAATCGTCAACAGCGGGTTCGGATGCCCCGACGGAGCCTCGTGGGCGACAATCGTCCCGGCCCACCACCGCGCCAAATGCCGGGCGGCGTCCACGAGGTGATCGACGAATGCCAGAATGACGTACGCCCCGCCGAAGGGAATGGCCGCGTACAACGTGAGCGTGCGGCCCGCCTTCGTGCCGAAACGCGCACGAGCTCAGCCGCTGCAGTCCCCGCAGGTAGATGGCGCCCCGCTGGTAGACGCCGTCGAGCACGTCGGCCAGGCGGCGATCGGCCCGCAGCAAGCGGTCGCCCGCCACGAGCTCGAGCGGATCGGCCACGTCATCCAGCTTCAGGTTGCTGCGGGCGATGGCGTCGCGGATGTCCCCCATCGCGAAAAAGCCGCGCTCGACGACTTCATCCAGCAACTCCTCGACCATCTTGCGGAAGGAGACGCGCTCGGGCAGATTCTGCGGCACGAAGCCGACTTCGTTCAGCGTCTGTTCGAGCGGCGGACGCAGCCGTTCGCGGAGGCGATGTTCGGCGGCGACGGCCGCCGCCCGAAGCAACGTTGCCAGGTGTTCCCGCTCGCCCGCGGAAATCGCGATCTTCGCCACGCGCGACGTGGCGACCCGCAGGTGCTTCGAGAGCAGAACTTCTCGCTGCGCCGGCAACGGTCGCTTGAGCGGGCGGCGGCCGAAAGAGAGCAGCCAGCTCAAGAGATCGACGACGTACGACTCGCGCTCGGAATCGAGGCAGACTTTCTGCAAGTCATAGAGCAGCCGCGCCGAAGCATTCCAGAATCCGTGGGTCGATCTCTCCAGGAGTGCCGCCAAGAGGTCGCGCCACGGATCGGGTCCCGACTCTTCCGACTTGAGCGCACGCCGCAGACGCTGCGCGAGCCGTCGGATGTCGGCGGCGGCCAGCGCGGCGGCGCGGGTCGCCAAAGCCGGATCCGACGCTTCGGCGGCCCGGGCGTGCAAAATCGCGGCCCGCACGTCGTTGCCGCGCTTGGCGGCCCGTTCGGCGTCTCGCAGCAATTTCTGATAATTTTGCGGCAGTCGCGGCACGCGGCGCGGTGTCGCCTGCCGCGTGCCCGCCTGTTCGGCGCTCCGTAAGTCAGGGCGCGGCGCCTCGTCGCCGGCGAGCTCCGCCGTCATGTCGAGAATGGCGTCGGTGTCGACGTCTTCCGCCATGATTGCTTCGGCGCGATCGATGTCGTCGAGCGAGGGAAAGTAGCTCGCCAAAACGTCGGGAGCGAAGTAGCGCAGCTCGAAGAAGACGGCCGCGAACTCGACGTATTCCGAAACGACGTCGGCCGGCGGCAACAGAAACGCCTCGTGTGCCAGCACGGTCCGCGCTTCGTCGAACGCCGTATAGCCGATCCGCTCGATCCGCTCCCGAACGGCCCGTTCGTCGAGCAGGCCGGCCGCCCGGCGCTCGTCGAGCGCCACGTGCACCCGCGCGTGAAAATGCAGCCGCCGCATATGCTCGCGCAACGTGGCGGCCGTCATCGTTTCGAGCTCGTGTTCCTCCGGACGGGCCAGCAGGATCACGATTTCCGGCAGCGGTTCACCGTTTTCGAGCCCCAACTCGTCATGGGCCACGATCTGCCGCGCCCGTTCGGCCGGCAGGTGAAAGCTTTTGCGGTGCGGCACGCGGGCGATGAGGGCGGGCAAATCGAATTCGTGCCGGATCACCCGCCGCACAATCCGCGAGGCGACCGGAAACGCCGCGGGGTCCGCCTCGCGAATGGCTCGCTCGGCCGCCGCCAGCGCCGACTCAGCGCACACGAGCGTCGGCGCAGGTTCAATCGCGGAGGGGCGTTCCATCATGCGGCACGTTGCTCTTCAGCGTTCAGCATAACAAGCGGAACGGGCGAAATTGGAGGAGAACGACAACGCCATCCTGCCTATCTTCACTTTGCCCCTTGGATGGTGTTCGCGGCCCGGTCCGGCTTCTTGCGTGCCAATCGTAGCATCAGGGCCCTTTTGTCGGGAACTTCTCCGCGCCGGTGTGCATCAAAACTGGCAGCGTTCGAGTGCGTTCGTCCGTTCGCAGGAGAGCACGCATGAAAATCAGAACATGTCTCGTGGGTCTGCTTCTCTTTGCCGCGATTCCCGTCGTGGCCCCCGCTCAGATCCTGGTGCCGGAGCAGCCCGGCCAGGACGCCCGCATTCGCCGGCCGGTTCATCCTCCCTTTCACCCGCATCCGATTATTCGGCCATTCCGCGCGTCGTATCAAATCCGCGCAGTCGACGTGGTGGCCGACGTCCACAATCAGGCGGCCAAAGTCCGCATGTCGCAAGTCTTTGAGAACACGGGCGACGCGATCCTCGAGACGCAGTTTTTGTTTCCGATCCCCGAAGATGCCGCCGTGAGCGACCTGACGCTGCTCTACGACGGCAAGGAATTGCCGGGACGCCTGCTCGACAAGGACGAGGCCCGGCACGTTTACGAGGAGATTGTGCGGCGGCAGCGTGATCCGGCCCTGTTGGAATACATGGGGCACGGCTTGTTTCAAACGAGCGTCTTTCCCATCCCCGCGCACGCCAAGCGGACGGTCGAGATCCGCTATTCGCAGTTGCTGCGGAAAAACGGCGGCCTCGTCGATTTCCTGCTGCCGCTCGGCACGCTCAAGCACACCGATCACGCGATTCAGTCTCTGAACGTCGCCTTCCGGCTCGAAACGGCCGACCCGATCAAGACGATCTACAGCCCGACCCATTCCGTGACGTTTGAACGGGCCGACGACCGTCACGCGACTTGCAAGCTCAGCCTGAGCAACGTGCAATCGCCCGACGACCTGCGGATCCTCTGCGGCACGCACGCGGGAGCCGTCGGCATGAGCCTCGTCAGCTTCCGGCCGAAAGAATCCGAAGACGGTTATTTCATGCTGTTGGCCAGCCCCGAGCTGAAGGCCGCGCAAACCGCGACGGCTGCCAAGACGGTCGTGATCGTCGTCGACCGTTCGGGCAGCATGAGCGGCGAGAAGATCGAGCAGGCCCGGGAGGCCGTCAAATTCCTGATCCATCAACTCAAACCGGCCGACACGTTCAATATCATCGCCTACGATTCCGAGGTCGAAGCGTTCCGCCCCGAACTGCAGCGCGTCAAACCCGAAACGACCAACGCGGCCCTGACCTTCGCCGCAGGGATCAACGCTGGCGGCGGCACGAACATCAACGCGGCCCTGACGACGGCCCTCGGGATGCTCGTCGATCCGAAGCGGCCGAGCTATGTCCTGTTTCTTACCGATGGCATGCCGACAGTGGGTGAACAGAACGAAATGAAGATCGTCGCGAACGCCCGCCAGGCCGACAAAGTCCACGCGAGGATCTTCAATCTGGGCATCGGCTACGACGTCAACGCCCGCCTGCTGGATCGCCTCTCGCGCGAATTGGGCGGAGAATCGCTCTACGTTCGGCCCAACGAGAACATCGAAACGTACGTGTCGGCTCTCGCCAAATCCATCGCTTCGCCCGTGTTGACTGACCTCGACGTGAAATTCGTTTTCGACGCACCGCGGGTGCCAGGTGCGGCCGAACCGATTTCGCGCAGCTATCCGCGGCGTCTGACCGACCTCTTCGCCGGCGAGCAGCTCGTGTGGGTGGGTCGCTACAAAAAGTCCGGGCCCGTGAAGCTGACGCTCTCCGGCAGGAATGGCGAAAAACGGGAGACCTTCACACTCAATGCCGTGTTGGACGAGCACTCGGTCGGTGATGCGAACGGTTTTGTGGAAAAAGTGTGGGCCACGCGGCGGATCGGCGAGTTGATCGATGAAATCGACCTCCACGGTCAGAACAAGGAACTCGTCAACGAACTGGTCCAACTTTCCAAAAAGCATGGCATCATGACTCCGTATACGTCGTTCCTGGCCGACGAGCATGTCGACATCACGAACCAGGTCCAGCTTCAGGGCCGAACGAACCTCTCGTTGCAGGACAATCTCAGCCTCTCAGGCGGCGAAAAAGGCGTCGCGCAACGCGAGTTTAAAGGCAGATTGCGTGCAACTCGCCGAGTCGTGGACAATCGCCAGGACAAGGAGGGCTGGGGTTTCGATGCCAATGCGCCCGTTACCAGCTCCCCCATCCCGATCAATGGCTCGAAACAAAGCCAGAGAATGTCGACAATGGCGTTGACCGCTCCGCCAAGTTTCGTGCCCGCGCTCCAACAGGCGAAGCCAACGTTGCAAACGATTGGCGAGAAGACGTTCTATTGGAAGAACGACCGCTGGAGCGACGCCGAAGTCACGGCCGAGGGAGAAAAGCATCCCCTCCGCGTCAAGGCGTTCAGCGACGACTATTTCAAGCTTGCCGCCCAAGCCAACGGCCGCTTCGCCAAGTACCTCACCCTCGACGGCCCGATCCTGATCGTGCTGGAGGGAAAGACGTACCTCATCGAACCGGCGACAGGCAGCTAGGACGACAGCGCGAGGTTTATTGGCGAGGGTACGATTGTTGGCGGGCCGCGAAAGGCCCTTACGAGCCGCCGGCTTTACGCCGGCGGTCTTCGAACGGCGCTCGACGTCCCACTGAAGACCGCCGGCGTAAAGCCGGCGGCTCGTAGGAACTGCGCGACCTAGCGCTGTCAGTACTAGCTCGATTCCGTCGACGTTTCGGCAGCGAACGAGCCGGCGGGTTCACCCCGCCGGTCTGCCGATGCGTCGCGCCCACAGCCACCAAAAAAAGAGCCCGGCGAAAATCAAATCGCCGAGAATGCCCACGATGCTGCGCGCCGGCGCTTCGCCCATCAACCAAAACCCGAAAACCGTGAGAAACGCCGCCGTCTTGCCAATCGCCGAAAACGCGACCATCGGTCGATCAATCGTGGGCTGCACGGCCAGCCAAGCGTAGGCGCCTCCAAACAGAATCACGAACAGCGCCAACAGAGTCGAGTAAATGGCCGGCACCGGTGTCGGCAGCCCCGCGAGTTGGCCGGGCGCCGACGAGGGAAAAGCGAACAAGAGCGCCCCACCCAAGTTAAACGCGGCGCTGGCCCACAGCACGCGGCGAAAGATCGTCTCTTGTTCCATGGTTTGGATCGTCGGCCGCACATTCTACCGTACGGCAATCGGATTGCCCGGCGAGCCGGTCGCCCCTTTCAGTTTGAGCGGAGCAAAGATAAAGGGGAATTCGTACGCCTTGTCGGCCGCCAGTTCCTCGAGATCAAGATACGAAATTGACATTCGGCAGCACTCCGCTAGTGTAGACCTTCGGACACCTGGTGCAACAAAAAAGCACGCTCCCGGAAAACACCTTCATGGGCGACTCAACACGGCCCGCCTTGCGGTTGGGCATGTTCGTGATGCCGATCCACGATCCGGCCAAATCGCTCGTGCAGTGCGTCGACGAAGACCTGGAACTCGCCGTCCAATGCGACCGGCTCGGCTTCGACGAGTTCTGGGTGGGCGAGCATCACACCTCGGCCATCGAGAATATCGTGATGCCCGAGATCTTCATCGCCAAGGCGGTGGCGATGACGAAGCGGATGCGGTTCGGCCCGGCCCCCGTCTGTCTGCAATACCACCATCCGGTGCACGTGGCCAATCGCCTCGCCTTTCTCGACCACCTCTCGCACGGCCGGCTCAACGTCTGTTTCGGCCCGGGGTCGATCCCGACGGACATCGAGGTCTACGGCGTCGCGCCGCAGGAAATCGCCGCCCGCGTCGGCGAGTCGGTGGAGATGATCCTCAAGATCTGGACGAGCGAGCCGCCGTTCGAGTTTGCGGGCAAATTCTGGAACGTCTCGCTCAAACGGCAGCTCGATCCGGAAATGGGGCTGACCGGATTGCACAAGCCGCTGCAACGGCCCTATCCGCCGATTGCCGTGCCCAGCGTGAGCCCCCGGTCGGTCGGCATCGAAAAGGCCGCCGCGCAGGGATTTTCCCTCTTCAGCCATCACATGATTTCGACCGAGACTTTGATCCAGCAATGGTCGACGTATCGGGCCGCCGCCGAGCGGGCCGGTCGCCGCGCCACGCCTGCCGACTGGCGCCTCGCCCGGAATATTTACGTCGCCGACACGACGGCCGAAGCCCGGCGACTGGCCCGCACGAATTCGCTCGGCCGCTGCATTCAGTACATCCTCGATCTCACCCGCCGCGGACCGGGCGTGGGGATGTGGAAACGCAATGCCAGCCAAAGCGACGACGATTGCAACCTCAATTATTTTCTCGACGAGGTGCTGATCGTGGGCGACCCGCCCGAAGTGATTCGGCAACTGCGCGCCTACGCGAGAAAGTCGGCGACTTCGGCACGCTCGTCCTCGTCGCGCACGACTGGGACGATCGCGCGCGGTGGCTGCACAGCCTCGAACTCTTCACGCGGGAGGTTCTGCCCGCGTTGTCGAAAGGCAAGTGAGGAGCCGCGCGTCTCACGCCCCCTGAATCTCGATCTCGACGTCCTGATACAGCTCGCCCGTGCAGGGACAAATCTCGAGGCGGTAGCGCAGCTCGCCTTTCATTTTTTCCGTAGCTTCCTCCCGCGACGGCGCCGTGACCTGCACGGTGCCCAGATCCCGGCTTACGTGCCGGATAGACCACGTGCCGTTGGGCAGGCGCTCAGTGCTGCAGGGGAACTTCACGGCTTGGCCCTCGAGCGGCGGCCGACCGACGCGGTTGTGGCGCTTGGCGTCGACAGCCCGTAGCGATAATGGATGTAGTCGATCAGGAATTTCTGGTACATCGGCCCGCCCGGTTTCGCCCCCCACGAGCGGCCCGACGTCGTGGTCCAGCAGTGCATGCCGAACTCGCCGATCTCGAAGCCCAGGTCCTTTTTCGTGTCGTAGATCTCGGAGAGAAACCACGGATCGGCCGACGTCGCGCGGAAGCCGAGCCGCACGTGCGAGGCGTCGATGCACTGGATCAACAGGCCGAGCGGCTTGTGTGCCAGGATCGATTCGGGCACCTCGCTGGGAAAGCGGAGCCGAAAGGTCGTGCCCGTAAACGGCCGGTGCCGCTTCGCCTTGGCGTCGTTCTCGACCCCCGGCGTCCACATGCCGCGGTTGTGTCCTTGTTTGTCGAACACAATAAAATTCATCCAATAATTCCACGGCCCGGAGTCGTCCGGCGGGATGAAGCTCGTTTCGATCTCCCACGGCGGCGGATAAACGGAGAGCTTGAGCGACGAGCCGCCGGCCGGGCAGAAGCCGGTGCCGATGTCGGGGCCGAAGAGTTTCAACATCAGGTAGCCCGGATACGAGTGCGTGTCCATCAGCGTGCACTGCTCCTGGACCTGCCACTTTCCGAGATAGCCGACAATGTTGAAATCGTCGGAGAGTTCCTCGAACGGCCGCGGGGTCGAGCCTAAGAACACGCAGTAGTCGACGTAATACTCGTAGGCCGGGTTGGGCGGTTCGGGCTTGGGCGCATGCACCGTCGTCATTTTCGAGGCGCCGTTCCCCAAAAAGAGCGGGTGTGGCCCCTTCACCTGCGGCAGGTTGCGGCACAAAACGTCGGGAATCCACCGGTCGGCCGAGATGATCGGCCCGATTTCCCAGATGCCCGTGATTTTCCCGTATTCCGAACAGTCGATCGTCCGCATGTTCCAGCCGTGCGACGCTTCGAACTTGATCCCGACCGCGAGCGACGTCGGGCTGCTCACCACGCAGCGGAAAAAGACCTGCGGACTGGCCGGACCCGCGTATTTCGCTCCGTCGCCGATCCACACGTAGGGAATCCGCCAGTCCCCCATCACGGTGCGGCCCAAGTCGCCGCGGCCCCAGACGAGGTACGTTTCGGGATGCGGCTCGGTCGAGAACTGAGGCAGGCCGATCCCCGCCTCACCCGTCGAGCCGAGGTGCACGTCGAAGAGTTGAAACTCGTGCGTGTTGGGCGGGCGCTTGGTGCGGTCGCGCGGCCAGGTCGACGGATCGGAAAACGTGACCGCCACGTTGAGCCCGATCGCCGCGTTGACCTGCGTTTTGACGCCCGACGCCCGCCGTCAGGTTGAAACTCTGTACGAACGCGGTCTGGAACTCCCACGGCAGGCGGTACTCGCCGATGCGGATCGGCTTCTCCAGGATGCCTTTGACGTCCTGCCCGTGGCCCGCTTCATGAAGCATCGCCAGGCCGGGATGCTCTTCGGTCGAGAAGTCCTTGATGTTCGCTTTCGGCACGAACATCCAGGGTGCGATCGATTTGCCGGGCTCGTTAAAGTGCTGATTGAGCGCCGAAATCTCGGCCGCCGCTGCGCCCCGCAGGCAGAGCAATCCCGTCGCCAGAAATCCACAGGCGAAGATCTTGGAACCAATCATTTGAGCAGCTCTTTCATCGCGGCAAACAGGACACTTTCGACGGCCGGTCCGACCCGCGAAGCGGACGGCTCGTAGCCCCCCTGCGAGTAGTGAGCCGCCATACAGATATAGCCGGAACCGTAGTCGCCGTAAGCGGCGAGCGCGACGAAATCGTGCGGCCGCATCTTTTGGGCGGCCAGTTGGTACTCGACACTCAACTCGCCCGGCATGTGCAGGATCAAGGCCGGTCCGAGCTGGAGGCAGCTCATCTCGATCTTGTGCCCGGCCTCGGCCCGGCGAACCCACGCCAGGTCCATGGCCGCGCGGACGCGGTACAGCAGGCGAGTTTTCTTGCTCTCCACCGTGTGCAGCAGGGCCGCTGCGGAAGGGAGCCGTGGATTGAGCGGCAAAGCGGCCGACGTGGTGCGCCAGGCGACGTCGGCTGCCGTGATCGGCGTTTTCCGCGACGTATCCCACGCTTTTTTCATACCGGCGGCCAGGCGTTCGCCGAACGTGCGGCGATCGGCCGGCGTGCCTCCGTTGTATTTGCCCGCCGTCACGTCGCCGCCGGCCCCGTCGAAATGGATGTGAGCCACGCCGGGGAGCGCCGCCTCGCGGAGAGAGCGGGCCACACCGGCAAAATCGGCGCTGACGGCTCCGTGACCGTAATACGTCATCGGATGGACCGCGTAATACGTCAAGACGGCGATCGGCCGGTCGTTGTTCCAGAAGCTGACCAGTGCCACGTATGGGTCGATCGTTCCTTCCGGCTCGGCCCGGACTTGGGCGTTGTTGCCGCCGCTCCACCGCACGAATTTGACTTTGCCGTCGGGACCGAGCGGGCGACGCGTCGACGCCACTTTTTCCACCTTGCCGCGGCCGAAGCCGACGTGCGTGACGGGCACGGCGTGCTTGAGACACTCGCCGCAAGCGGCGGCGGCCCGCGCGATCGTGTCGCGGGCGAACGCCACGGGAAACATGCTGCCGCCGATGCCGTGCTCGGCCAGGATTTTTTCCGCCTCGAAATCGCATCCCGGCGCATCGTGCTGGTGGAGCGTGTGGACGGCGACCCGATCGGGCGACGTGCCGGCTGCCTCGGCCAACGCGGCCCGCCACTCATCGTAGCCGCCGTTGGCGATGCCGACCCAATCGACCGCGCACAGCACGATCGGCCGTCCGCTTCCCAAGATCACGATTCCCCGCGCTCAGCGGGTCGACGATCTCACGGACCGGCGAAACGGCCGCGTTGCAAAGCGGACTGCCGATCGGGGGCGTGGCATCGACCTGAAACGTTCCGATCGATAAACCCGTCGCGGCGGCCCGCAACTCATTGGACAACAGGAACGCGACGCAAGCGAACGCGAGCCCACCGATCAACACCCGTTTCATCACCATCAAATTTCCTTTTCGCCTGATCGATTAGGAGAGAGACGTTGCATCTTCCGGCGGCCGCTCTCAATCATCCGCGGTCGTCCACGGCTAGTGCAACTCATCGTGCAGGAAATCGAACGTCTGCCGACGCGAATACGCCACGCGCGGCTGCCACGACTTCCAATACGCGTAGCGGATGCGATCGCCGAGGCCGAGGTCGTAGTACAGCAGGCTCGCCCGCGAGAATTCGGCATGGTCGAGATCGGCCGGCAGATCGTTGTGGTGCATCTCTTCCATCATGAAGGGGCGCGGGCAGATGAGCGCCGTCAGGTCGCCGTAGTTGAAGTGCGAACCCAGGTCGAACTCGAAGATTTCGTACTCGTTGTGCGGCAGATAGCCGTTGACGTAGCGGTTGGAAACGGTCCGCACGATCCAGTTGCTGTAATCGGAGGAGCAGATCGAAAGGCAGTAGCCGTCGAGCACGGCTGGGATCCGCATGGCCGACTTGCCACCGTACGAGATGCCGTAAAACCCGATCCGCTTCGCATCCACGAAGGGAAGGCTGCCGAGCCATTTCAAAAGCTGCCGATGCTGGGCGATCATCACCGAGAAGAGCGATTTCTTGAGCGGATTGGCCTTCCGCTGCAGCGTGCGGAAGTGGTCCTCGCCGCGATAGAGGTGTTGCGGCGCGAAGGTGACAAAGCCCTGCCGCGCCAGACGGGAGGCAAAATTGCGATACGAAACCTTGTCCCCCGTCACCGTGAACTGGGCCCGCCCTTCGAGACCGTGCTGGCACACGACCAGCGGCCGCTTTTCGCCGGGAGGGATATCCTTTGGCACCAACAAGATTCCGTAGAACACGACGTCAGGAAAGACGTCGAGTACAACCTCGTAGCCGCGGAAGGCCGGGTCGTCGTACGCGGCTCGCGTCCGCGGATGGGCCTCTTCCAGCGGGTTATCGAAGTTGCCGATGATCTCGTCGCGGAGGTATGCACGATACGGCCGCACGCTCGCGACATACTTGTCGAGACCGGAATTGCGGGCGATTTTCGACAAGAACTGAGCGCGGACGTGCGGTCCGTCGTCGACCAGTCGCTGCGAGAAGTCGTACATCTCGCGAAACTGGCGGGCGAGTCGCGGATGCGAATCGAAATGCGGACGCAGGTTGACGACAGGCGATCCCGATGCCGCCACCGTCTCGATCGATAAGTGCGTCAGGATGCGGCGCAGGAAGTCTGCGCTGAAAAAGGGTCCCGTGCCGCCGCCGCTCTCAATCAGGTCGATCGGCGTCGCGGAATTGAGCCCGGCTACCAGCTTCCGGGCCCGCTCGACTTCGTGCCGCACCGATTCGATCGGGGGCGTCTTCAATTCCGCCGGCACCGAGTCCCCGCCGGGAGGAATCTGCAGAGTCGGCCCCGCGCAGGCTTCCACGACGAGCGCCCGCGGCACGATCAGCGTGGCCAGCTCGGCATCACCGAATTCGCGGAGCAATCCGAACACGTTGCGGTCGATCGGCTCCTGCCAGACATTCTGCCGGCTGTCGAAATAGCCGCCGCCGCCGGCGACATCGATCCGCGGATCGACCGCGGCGGCGTAGAGAGCGAGCAGCCCTCCTTCGCCGTAACCGACGACGCCGATCGGTTTCGCGGCGAGCGCGTTCGTCTTTGCGAACCAGTCGACGGCCGCCCGAATCTTCTGCACTTCGTAGCCGATCAGATGGCGGCCCATCTGGTAGGCCGCCCGATAAAGCATTTCCCGGTGCGTCGCGGTCGAATGCTGTTTGCCATGCCCGGCGATCGACAATTCGTGACCGCGATTGATCAGCGTCGGCACAAGCACCCGGCAACCGTTCTCGGCAAGACGCCGTGCGATTTGGCTTTCCGCAGGGACGCCGGCAGCGAGTCCGATAAGCGCTTCGGGCGTCTGCTCGCAGTCGGGAACAACCACGACGCTGGCTCGAAACGGCGCAGGGTCGGCTCGAGGAGCAGCCCTTCGCCGTGAACGCCGTCGAGGGCCGGCCAGCGAACGGCCAGAACGCGGCAACCGTCGCCGCGTCCGACGAGAGCCGGTTCCGCCAGCGTGCCGACGAGTTCGAGGTCATTGAACGGCGGACGCTGGTCCGCGAGGCCAATGATCCGCGAAATGCTGCCGATTCGGCTCGACCGACTTTTGATAGGCCGCCTTGGACGAGATGTCGCGGTGCCAGAGCGCAGCTCGGCGATCGATCGACAAATCGAGCTCCCGCAGCAGGAAGCGATCGACACCACCGATCATGTACTCGGCCAGGTCGCCTGGAATGCCGAGCGGCCGCGTGCCCGGAAGCGGTTTGCCGTTGGAGACGGGAGTCGGCTCGGCGGCCGCGAGCAAAGGCGCGCTCGCGACAAAGCAAAAAAGCACACAAAGACCTGTCCGGAGACCGCTCAACGATCGCACTGCCAGCCTCTTTTTATTGCGCTGAATGTCGTCGCCCAGTATCAGCGCAGCGCGGAGGGTTTGGCAAGTTGTCACATCGTGGGGCGAGCTGCCAGCTTGCCCGTCAGAGCGAATTGAGAAAAAAAGGGCAAGCTAGCAGCTTACCCCACGAGGATCAGCCCTTGTCGCCTTTGAAGGCGCCTTGCTGGCGGGCGAGCTCCAACGGCGACAGCTTTTTCCCCGACGTCGCGGCGGGGGCGGCCGGTGCCGGCTTGGCGACCGGCTCCACAGGCGGAGCCGGTGCGGCGACGGATTCAGCTGCCGGGGGCGCCGCCGCAGGAGCAGGGGCACCGCCGGCCTTCATGGCACCCTGCATGCGGGCCATTTCGAGCGGTGAGAGTTTCTTGCCGGCAGGCGGTGCGGCGGCCGCTGGAGCCGCAGCAGGAGTTGCCGGTGCGGACGCTGCAGGGGCCGGCTTCGCCGGTGCCGGTGCGGCGCCGGCCTTGCCGACCGCCCCTTGCTGGCGGGCCATTTCCAGGGGCGAGAGCTTCTTGGCCGCGGGAGCCGCACCACCGGCGGGAGCAGCCGCAGCCGGCTTGGCAGCGGGTGCCGCCGCACCGCTCGCCCCTTGGGCGCGGGCCATCTCGAGCGGGCTCTTCCCGGCAGGCTTCGCGCCGGCCGCCGGTTTCGCGGCCGCAGCGGCGGGTTTCGCGGCCGCAGCACCTTTTGCCGGTGCGGCGTGCTTTTCGGGGGCCGCCTTGGCGACCGGAGCTTCTACGACTGTGAGATATTCCGGATCGATATCGTACCAGCCGATGTCGACCGGCCCGTTGAATTCGACCAGGGCCCGTCCGCTCATATTGACCGTTTTCACGCGGCCGGTGAGCGTCGCGAACCGTCGCAGCTCGGGAACCCCCTGCTTGACGACGACGTATTTATCCGTGAGCTGTGACTTGAGCTTTTCGGCAATTTCAATCGACATAGTTTCCACTCAGGAATTCGAATACGCCGCATTCTGAAAGAACGGTCGCGGGAATTCAAGGTTGCTCGGGGGATCGGCAACTGAGCTCGATTTTAATGAAGTGCCGGTCCGGGCGTCGACCGACGCCTTTTGCCCAGACTGATGTTGCCCGGCCCGCGGCGGCAAACTACAAATCCGACCCCATCACACAGGTCACCATTCACCCATGGATGAGACGCCCCTTCCGCCCAGCTTCGACACAGGCCGGCACCAGCCGGAAGAGGGCCGCGGTCCGCAGCAGCGGCAGTTCGTCGGCGTGCTGATGAAATGCTGCCGCACCTACGTCCGCGCCTATCTGAACGTGCAACAGGACGCCTTTGTCGGCTGGTGCCCGCGGTGTGCCGCCAAGGTGGAAATCGAGGCGGTCGAAGAGGGGGGTTCGACGAGCCGATTTTTCGAGGCCTCGTAACCACAATTCGTGTTGACTGATTTTCCCAACACGCCTAAACTGCCGCCCCTTCTCTCAAACCACGATCCTCGGGCATTCGCCCGCCATCCGACCAACTTCCAACTCAGCATTCCCGATTCCCACGCAGCGACGCAGCGGCCGATCCGTTTTTGGCGGACGAGCGACGCCGGCTGTCGAGGCCTTCATGGCAGATTCTCGACTTCCAACTCAGTTCGAGAACGGCGGTGCTCCGCATTTGAAACGGAGACTGGCCGCGATTCCGAGCTGGATGTTGTCGCTGGTGCTGCACGGCGGACTGATTGTCGTGCTGGCGGCGGCCTTTTCCACTCGTAGCGGCGGCATCGTCGGCGATCCGAACGGGGACTTTCGCCGGATCGGAATTTACGTCGGGCACTCCGGTGACGGCAGCGAAGGAACGGGAGGCGGCAAATCGGGCCCGCTCTCCGGACCGAAGTCGGCGAGCCCTGCCGTGAAACAGGCAACCGCTCCGCCGCCCGCTCGTCCCGTGACATCGCAAACTGCAAAAACTCCAGCCCCGGAATCGTCGGCCAAAGAGCAGGGCCCGCAACCGAAGGCAGTTCCTGCGGAACCCGTCGCAAGTTGCGACGGCGACCGAGACGGTTTCCAATCCGGCTCCCCTCATCGGACCGGGGCCGGCCGAGAAGTTGCCGGTCGCCGAAACGAAAGCACCGCTTGTTCCCTCGCAGTCAACGACGAGCGGCGAAGCGTCTCCTGCCGGCACGGCCCGCCGTTCGGGCCGATGGGACGGACTGGCCTTCGAAACCAAGGGAGGCGCCTCGGGGACCCGTGGCGGACCACGCGGATCGTATGGAACGGCCCCCTTCTTCGGCATTTGGGACGCCGGCGCGAAATTCGTCTACGTCATCGACTGTTCGGGAAGCATGTTCAGCTACAACGCGATGCAGGCCGCAAAAAACGAGCTCTTGTCGAGCCTCGCCTCGCTCAAGCGGTCGCAGCAATTTCAGATCGTGTTCTACAACCTCGACCAACGTTGGCTGAAGGCTCCGGGAAAGACCGATTTCCAGTATTTTCCCGCCAGCACGTCGAATCGCCGGCTGGCCGCCCAATTTATTGCCGAGGTTCAGCCCGACGGCGGCACGCTGCATCTCCCCGCGCTCAAGCTGGCCCTCCGCCTGCATCCCGACGTGATTTATTTTCTCACCGACGCGGGCGAGCCGGCGATGAAGCCCGAGGAGATGGAACAGATCCGCCAGGCCAACGCGGGCCTGTCGCGGATTCATTGCATTCAGTTCGGCATGCACGACAACGCGGCAGCCGACTTCCTTCGCAAGCTGGCCGCCGACAACAACGGCGACTTCGCCTATCAGAACGTGAAGCGATTTGCGGACGGCCGCTTTCCCCTGCGGGAGGCCCGCGTGCCGGCCAGGCCGGCCTCCGAGGCTGATTCGTCCACTTTGCCAGGACGCTAACCATGTTTCATTTGCGACGCTTGAAATCGACTTCCAAAAAAGCGGGCGGTTTCCGCGGCCGAATCTGGCTGCTGGCGCTCGTGCTCCTGGCCGCGCTGCCGAGGCTGGCCTGGGCCGACGACGGACCGCACGGCTGGCATGCCAATCTCAACCTGCGGCAACTTTTCGAGGCGGGGGGCGCGGTCGGCGTCGTGCTGGCGGCACTCAGCGTGGCGATGGTGGCCCTCGTGCTCGAACATCTCGTGTCGCTGCGGGCCAACTCGCTCAATCCGCGGAAGCTCCTCGAGCAGGTCCACCAGTTGATGCAGGAACGGCATTACAAGATCGCCGCCAAACTTTGCCGCGACGACGGGAGCCTGCTCGGCTGCGTGTTGGCGGCCGGCCTGACGGAGATCGGTTCGGGTTATACGCTGATTGAAAAGGCGATGGAAGATGCCTGCGCAGTACGCGGCCCGGCTCTACCGCAAGATCGATTCACTGTCGGTGATCGGCACCGTGGCTCCCATGCTGGGCCTGTTGGGAACGGTCTGGGGCATGATGATCGCCTTCTCGGAATTCGCGTCGAAGGCCAACGTGCAGGTCACGGAACTCGCTCCCGGCATCTCGACGGCCCTGGTGACGACGCTCATGGGTCTGGCGGTCGCCATTCCGGCTTATGCGGCGTTCGCCTATTTCCGCAACCGCGTGGATGAAGGGGTGAGCACCTGCTCGCAGATGGTCGACCATCTGTTTCTCGACTATCGGCGGGCCCAGATTGCCCGCCGGCGCAAGGAACGGGCGGCCGGTGAGTATCGCCGTCCGACGTTCCCCTCCGTGGCGATCGAGCGGGAGAAATCGGCATGAAGGTCCCCGGCCGAACGCGCGAATCGGGCGTGCGGTTCAACATCACGCCGCTGATCGATATCTGTTTCAACCTGATCGTGTTCTTCAGCCTGGCCAGCCTGGCGGCGAAGAAGGAAACGGCCGCGGCCGTCGTCTTGCCGCAGGCCGCAAAGTTCGACGCACACGACCGCGATTCGACCCGCCGGCTGGTGATTACGGTGAATGCCAAGCGCCGCATGTTCGTCGCCGGAGAAGAAATCGCCCGCAATGAAGTCGATCGGCTCGTGGCGGACCGCGCCGGCGACAACCCGTCGGGCTGCGAAGTCCGCGTGCGGGCGGACGAAACGGTCCCCTACAGCGACGTCAAACCGCTGATCCTGGCGTGTGCGCGTCACGGCGTCACGAATTTGAAGTTTGCCGTCCGCGGCAAGTAATTTCCGTTGGGAGTCTCGGCAGCGATGCGTGTTCCGACAGCCCGCAAAGGTCCGGTCTGCGACTTCGATCGCACGGTGACTCCGATGGTCGACGTGGTGTTTCAGTTGCTCGTCTTTTTCGTGTTGGCTTCCGGCGGGCGGGTGGCCGAGCAGACGCTCTCGACGGTCCTCTCACCCGGCAACGTCACGGCGGCCGAGACGGCGGTCGCTCCCAAGCGGGCAAACGATCAGTGGATTCACCTCGCCATCGGCGCGGGGAAAAAGTGGACGGTGGCCGAGTTCAATGGCCGTAAATTCGAGGATTTTTCATCCCTGCGGGACGCTCTCAAGGAGTCGGGCAAAACCGCCAGCGACAGCCGCGTGATTCTCGACGTTGCCGGCAACGTACCGTTGGGCGACGTGATCTTCGTGTACGACGCGTGCCGCGCGGCCCGATTTCACTCGGTCAACTTTGCCGCGACGCCCGAAGAGGTGGCGGCTGCTCCGCAGGCCCGGGTGGCATCCGGTCCGCTCCAGAAATCACTTGGTGACAAGCGGTGACAGCTTGCCGGCCGCGTCGGCTTTGTAGACCTGCCCCTGTTTCGCCTTGGGGTTCGGGTCGGCGATCACGAGCCCGCCGGCGTGCCAGGCGAGACCGACCGGGTTCACCAGCGGGGCGCCGGTAATCCAAGCTTGCGGTTTTGTCCCGGGAGCGATTTTCCAGATCGTTTTGGCGTAGCCGTCGCTCACGTACGCGGTGCCGTCGGGTCCCAGCGCCACGTCGTTGGGGTACTGGAACGGCGTACCCGCGACCACGATCTCGACCTTTCCGTCGGGCGTGACGCGAAGGAGCTGATTTTTGGTGCCGGAGACAACCCACAGCCGGTCCTGCCCGTCGATCGTCATGCCCCGCGGCGCGGGAACTTCTGCAAATTTCTTGGGCGATCCGCCGGTCGGCGCCACCTTCCAGATCCAATGCACCTCGAGGTCGGCGACAAAAATGTTTCCCTTCGAGTCAACGGCGATCGACATGGGCATGCCGATGCCCGCCTCGGCCCCCTTGATGAGGGGCGTCGGCTTGCCCGGCTCGTCAAAGCGATAGATTTCACGGGTCGACGTGTCGCCGGCGAGCACTTTTCCGTTACGGTCGACTGCCACCGTGCGAACGCGGCAGAGCGGCGTGCCGAGTTTTTTTGCCGCCGCGAAATAGGTCTCGAGCTTGCCGTCCTTGACGACAAAGATGCCGGGAAGCCGCAGATCGGCGACATAAACCGGCCCGTTCTCGGCCGCCGCCGGCTTGAGCGGATAATGAAATCCCTCCGCCCGCACGCGGCCGAAGCCGGCCGCGACAAGCGCGAGAAAGGCCGCCCCAAAGACAAAATGTCCCCAACCCGATCGACCACTTCGCACGACCCGCTCCTCGCCCGTGGGAATCGACACGCGCCCGTCGGGACGCCCGTGCCGCCTCCACCTTCGCCTCAAACACACACGGGCGGAGACGCCGACCGTGTCCTTCAACCAGAATAACGGCCCCCCGAGGTCAACGCCAACCTCCCTTGGGAGGGCTGGCCCGCACGACTTTGTTTTTGGCCGGCTGCAGGACGTCGGCCGGAACGCCGTTGGGCCAGACGATTCGCAGGATGTCGGCCGATGGCAGGTTGCCGATACCGAAATGCGTCACCGGCCCCGCCACGATTTGCGACTGGCAGACAAAACTGGATTTGAGCTGCACCACTGATCCCAGTCCCACGCTGGCCGGTGCTCCGGTCAGGCGGACGTCGATCCAGTTGTTCGCGTTTCCCCCTCATTGCGGAACAGATGCAGCCGGCCGCCATTGGCGTCGGGGAGCACGGCCAGAATGTCGATGTCACCGTCTCCGTCGAGATCCGCGGCGTCGGCCGAGACGAATGTCTTGAGCGTATCGGGCAGCACGCCGGTCGCCGGTTCGAAGCGTCCGTTACCGGCTCCGTGAAAGACGCGGATCGCGTCGCCGTTCCACGCCACCACGTCCTGGCACCCGTCGTTGTCGTAGTCGAGGACCAGCAAGTGGTCGGCCGGAAAATCGGAGATCGTGTCGCAGTGCACGAAATTGAGTTCGCCCGGCTGGGTGCTCGAAGCCGTCAAAAGGGCAATTCCCGCGGGGCCGGCGGCCAAGAGGTCGGTCCAGCCGTTCGCGTCGGCGTCGAGCAGCGCCAGGGTCGTGGCCGATTGAAACACGGGATTGTCGCGGGCCGGCGGCTCGTGAAGCTGGAACCGGCCCTCTCCGACGCCTTGCAGATAGCGAACTTCGGCCGGCGATCCACTGGTGCCGGCCACGACGACGTCCATATCGAAGTCATGGTTCCAATCGGCAGCCGCCAGCGTAGCGGCCCTCTTCGGCCCCTGCGCCAGGCCCGATCGCGACGTCACGTCGGCAAATTGAAAATGGCCCCGATTCCGCCAGATGGAAAGAGGACCGGCATCTGGCCCTTTCGCTCCGTCGGTCGTTTTGCGCGACGACGAGGTCGAGCGCCCCGTCATGATCGAGGTCGACCGTCACGACGGAGACGGCCCCTTTTGTTGTTTCCGATAAGTCGCCCGACTCAACCACCCGCAGCTTCCGTTTCTTCTCGGCTCCCTCCACGCGATTTTCGATCACCCGCACGCCGGCCGGCCCGTAGACGACAAAATCGGCTTGCGTCGCAGCGAAATTGCCCGCGAGATCGGCCGCCAGCACGTGCACGAAGCCGTCCGCGGGGAGCGCTGTTTCGGCGAGCCTGGTCCAATTCTCGGGAGAACCGGCCGGCCCGTAGACCTCGAGCGACGACTTTCGCAAGACGGCGAGGCCAAGGTGCCCGTCCCCGTCGAGGTCGACCGAACGCGCCTCGCGCACGTCGCTGAGCGCACCCAACGGCGGCTTCAGTTCCGCGTCGACAAAATGCACGCTCGAGGCCGCCTTGGAAAGGACACGGTCAAACGGGTGCTCGCGATAGAACTTGTCCGAAAAGTCGGTCTTCACGAGCCACGTCAAATCGCGATCGATCCGGCTTTTGTCGTTCCGCACGGCCGGCTGGAGGGCAGCGAACTTGGAAATAGCCTGGACGTTGTTCGCCACCGTGCTCCAATCCCCTTTCTTCGCGGCGGCCGTCGCGTCGGCAAGGGCCTTGGCCGGGGGGATCGGCGACTCGCCCGCCACGTCGGCCAGGAACGGGAGCAAGAGAGCGCGGGCCCGTTCGAGCGTCGTGACGATCGCCGCATCCTTGTGCCGCGCCTGGAGGCTCATAAACTCCAACAGCACGTAGAAGTTGTTGGGGATCATGTTGTAGAGCGTCGTCAACGTGGTGTCGCCGTCGGCGCGAATCGATGCGTCTTTGACGTTGCGCTCCGCCTGGTAGAGTTCGTACCAGATCAACGGATCATTCAGGCCGCGCCCGCAGCCGGTGTGAAGGTATTCGAGCCGCCGCTCGAAATTGTTGCTCAACAGGGCCGTCTTCGAGGCGAGGTAATACCGCACAGGGCCCTCCCGCTCGAGGTTCCACTCCAGGTTGAGGGCCGTCCGCGCCGCTCGGTCGCGTCGGCGTAGTCTTTGATGTCCTTCGCTTCGTCGATCGTGCCGATGACCGCGATGCGGTTGATGAGCCAGTTCCGCGATCCGACCGGCTCGCCGATGCCGATCGTCGCCAGCTCCAGGAGCTGCGGTTCGGCTTCGTGGAACTTGCGGTTTTCCAAATCGGCCAGCGCACTGTCTTTGAGCTCGACGTTGTGGGTCATCGCGCGGGCGGTTCGTTCCTTCTCGAACGGGTCGACCGCCGGAGCGGACGGCCGCAAGATCCAGACGATCCCGCCCAGCACGCCGACGACGACCAGGAACAACAGGACGCGCTTGGGAAACTTGCTGGGGGACGACATGCGATGCTTTAACGGGCTGGGCCGGGCGATCGGCGAGGTTCCGCGATCGACCTTAAGTGCGTTTCAGGGGTCGACATCAGGAATAAAACAGCCGATCACGTCGGTCTTCGCGACTTTGACGGGCCGCCCCGACAGGACCGCGTCGATGGCCTCTTGGAGATCGCGGCGCGACGGTTCGTTCCGCGACTTTCCGAAATCGGTGAAGCGGTCGTCGATCCGCCCGCGATAGACTTCCTTGCCGTTGGCGGCGAAGAGGCACGCTTCGGGGGTTCGTTTGGCACCGCACCGCTTGACGAGCCGATGCTCCGGATCGCGGAGCGCCCCCACCTTGTATTGATAGTCGTGCAGGTGCAGCGCGGATCTTCTCGACGCTCTCGTGCCGATCGGCATAGACGAGCCAGAAGGCGACCTGTCGGCCGGAGTACGTCTCGTACAGCCGCTCGATGTCGGGCGCGTACCGGTTGGCGATCGGGCAGTCGGTTGAGATGAAAATCAGCACGACCGCCTTCGCATGCGTGTCGAAGGGGTTGACCGGCCGGCCGTCGAGGCTCTGGGCCGTCGCTGCGCCGTGCACCGCTTCCGCAGCCGGCGCCCCCCGGCCGCCCCGCAGCCGAGTGCCAAACCGATCAACAACAGCCCCATCCGGCGAAGATTCGTCATGTCCGAGTACGGGTCCGGGAAAGCGTCCAAAGACCGGAAACTCGCCGGCACCGCACGCGGCGCCGGCACAGAATCGATTCTAGCCGTCCCGAATCGGCCCTCGCAACGCCGGCCCAACGGCGTTTGCGGCCGCCCGTTCAGAGCGCGAAATAGGTCGCGTAAACCATCACGCTCCAACAGACGACAAAGGCGTTGACGGCCGCTCGCACGAACCGGTTCGACGGCAGCAGATCCAACCCCGCCACGCACAAGACGGCGTACGCCGGCGCGAGTCCCAGCGTGTACGACGCCTTCGCCTGGCTGTAGGCCGGCACCTCGAGCCACAACAGGACGAACGCGGCCACAAACAAGAGCACGCTCCCCGCCGCCAGCCACAGCGACCGCCGCAACAGGGCATCCCGGCACCACACGCCGCGGAGCATGCCGGCCACAATCGCCGCCGACAGCACCAGGCCCGGCCACGGCGCGGCCACGAGCAGATTCATGTTCCACGGAATCGCGGTCCCCGTGTCGAGCCCGCCCAGATTGCAGTCGAGCCAGAAACTCGCGAAGAACCCGTCCGCCAGCGAATACACGCCGGCGTGAATCGGCTGAAACAGCGACTTCCCGAACGAAACCATCTGCCACGGCGTGCGATATCCCGGATCCTGCCACCAGACGAGCCCGCGTGATGGGTCCCAGCCTCCCATCAGGAACTTGCCGAACCGCAGATAGTTGCGGATGTAGTACCAGGCCGAGACGATCGCCGCCGCGATAAAACACCGCCCGAAGACGCTTGCCGTCGCGGTAAGCTTCCGCCCCCGCTCGGCGACGGCCAGGACGACGGCGAGCATCGGCCCGAACAGAATGGCCGACATCTTGGTGATGAGATCCAATCCGAAAACCACTCCCAACGACCACTGCCGCCACCGGGCCCGCGCGGCCTCGGGGTCGCACAACAGCCGCCAGCACCAAAGCAGGATCACCGCCGACACCACGCCGCAGAGCGGCTCATTGCCGAGCGTCTGCGACATGTAGAGATTCATCGGTAACAGCCCACCGAACAGGACGGCCAGGGACTGCAAATCCTCACGGCCCGGAAAGACCAGGCGTCCCGCGCGGTAGCAAAGTTCCACCTGCGCAACGCCACACAACAGCGTGAGCCAGCGCAGCCACAAGACGGCCGTGCTAGCGGCCGTCACCAAGATCAGGCCGCGATAGACGACCGCCGCCACGATGTAAAACAGCGGCGCCTGGAACATCTGCCAGCCGTCCGAGGCGTCGGGAAGCTCGGCTCGTTCGGCCACGAAGTGGATGTAATCGACGTGCGCCGGCTCGTCGTAGCCCATATCGACCGGCAACTTGAGGAAGTTGTTGGCCGCCAACACGAGCCACGCCGCGATCACGATCCAGCGACAGCGCGAGGCCGTCCACAGCTTCGCCCGTTGTCCGTCCCCCTCCCGATTTCGGTTCGCCCACAGGCAAACAGCGAAGACTGCCAGGAAGAGCGGACCGAGCCACCACGCCTCCATCGCCAGGGCGCGGAGCGGCGAAGCAACCGGCTTCTCCAACGGCGGCGGCTCGACGTCGTCGACGGTGGCCGCCGGCAGCCATTTCTCCCCGTACACGTTTTGTTCCCAGTCCGGACCGCTCCGCAGATCAAGCGCGTCGCAGTAGACCAGGCAGGCCGCGGGACCGTAGCTGTTCTCGACAAAGATGTCGATCGTGTGCTCGCCGGGGGTCAAGTGTTTGAGCACGACGGGATGCGGCTCTTTCCATTCGTTCGGCTTGGCCGCCACCAGCACGCGGTCTTTCTGATCCCAATAGACCATGCACGTCCGCAAGGCGCGGACCGTGACGACGGCCGATTCGACACCGGGCGGCACGCGGACCTTCTTGCGAAAGAAGACCACCTCCTGCGTCGGGCCCCAAGCCCGCAGGTCGAACGCCCGCCGCTGATGGATCCACTGGGCCCCATGCTCGGGGACCAGCATCTTGATCTCGGGCGATTTCAGCCAGTTGCGGGCAAGCACGGCAACCACCACCAGCGCGACCACCGCGGCGGAAACTATCAAAACTCGCCGCAGCCAAGGCGGACGAGCTACCGCTGTCTTCGCCGCGGTCCGCTTTTTCGCTGACATGCTCCGATTCTAAGCCAAGGCTCGGCGCATTGCAGCGACGCGAGACCGCCATTTTAGCGGCGCCGACCATCAAGTTCGCGCCGATCTGACGAGCCGCCGGCTTTATGCCGGCGGTTTTTCCAACGGCGCTCGACGCACTGTGCGAAGACCGCCGGCGTAAAGCCGGCGGCTCGTTAAGAAGCGTGGCGTCGCCGTACGTAACGCTGTTCCACCGAGCGCCGTTCGACTACGCGATGATGTCGTGCACGACTTCGCCCGCCACGTCGGTGAGGCGGAAATCGCGGCCCTGGAAGCGGTAGGTGAGCCGCTTGTGATCGAGGCCCAAGAGGTGCAGCATCGTCGCGTGCAGGTCGTGGACGTGGACCGGGTTCTCGACCGAGCGATAACCGATCTCGTCCGTCTTGCCGTACGTCATGCCGCCTTTCACGCCGCCGCCGGCCAGCAGCATGCTGTAGGCCTCGATGTGGTGGTCGCGGCCCGGCACGTCGCGGGGCTCACCTTGCGGCGTGCGGCCGAACTCGCCGCCAAACACGACCAGCGTGCTGTCCAACAGGCCCCGCTGCTTCAGGTCGCGGATCAGAGCGGCCACCGGCCGGTCGACCTCGCGGCACCGGTCGTCGAGCGGCTGACCCAGGTTCGTCCCCGGGTTGCCGTGATGGTCCCAATCGGTGTGATACAGCTGCACGAAGCGGCACCCCTTCTCGACCAGCCGCCGCGCCAACAGGCAATTGCGGGCAAACGACGGCTTCACCGGGTCGGCACCGTAGTTTTCGAGCGTCTGCTTCGTCTCCCGCCCCAGGTCCATCAGCTCCGGCGCGCTCGACTGCATGCGGTAGGCCATCTCATAGGCGGCAATTCGCGTGGCAATTTCCGGATCGCGGACCTGGTTGAGCCGCAGCGAATTGAGATCGCGGACCGCGCTCACAAATTCCCCCTGCCGCTCGCGGTCGACGCCGGCCGGATTCGACAGGTTGAGAATCGGGTCGGACCCGTTCAAAAAGGCGACCCCCTGATAGGTTGTCGGCAGAAAGCCGCTCCCCCACAAGGCCGTCCCGCCGCGCGGCCCGCGAGGACCGGAAAGCATCACGACGAACCCCGGCAGGCTATCGACCTCGCTGCCAATGCCGTAAGTGATCCAGGCCCCCATCGACGGCCGGCCGAACCGGGGCGAGCCCGTGTTGGTGAAGAGCTTGGCCGGGCCGTGGTTGAACACGTCGGTCTTCATGCTGCGAATGAGAACCGCCTCGTCGATCACCGAGCCCAAATGCGGCAACAGCGTCGACATCTCGGTCCCGCACTTGCCCCAGCAGCGAAAATGCCGCCGCGAGCCCAGCAGCTTCGCATCCGCCTTGATGAAGGCGAACCGCTGGTTCTTCACGAACGACGCCGGAATGACCTGCCCGTCGAGCTCGTTGAGCTTGGGCTTATGGTCGAACAATTCGAGCTGGCTCGGGCCGCCGGCCATGTGCAGAAAGATGACCCGTTTCGCCTTGGCCGGAAAATGCGGCGGCAAAGGGGCGAGCGGATTGGTCCGCCGATCGGCCGTCGGCGAGGCAAAGAGTTTGCCTTCACTCAACAGCGACGCCAGCGCCACCGACCCTAATCCGACGCCGCAATCGGCAAAAAAGTGCCGACGCGTCAGATCGCGAAACTGCAGGTTCGACCGGGGATCCATCGGACTCACTCCGGCGTGCTAACCCAGGCAGGGGGGAACACAAGCGGGCTCACTCGTAGCGGACAACCGATTATAACACCGGCGGACCCCCAGCGCGTAGCGTGCAACAGGCGACGGCCGACGGAGGAATCGCACTTTCGGCACGTTCGTTCACCGCCTCTTGTCGGCTTTGCCGACGATCCGCACCGTGGTGGAGAGGTAATAAGGCAGGATGCCATTGGCGAAGGTCGCCATCGAATAGAGGGCGGTGAATCCCTGCTCCGGAACGGCAACATCGAACTTGTACGTCCCGTCGCGTTCGAGGATCGGCTGCGAGCTCCAAGTCGAGCCGCGGAAGTCACGCGTTTTTGCCTTTGACGTCCAGGCGAGCAACGATGCGGGTTTCACGTCCGACGTCACGCTCAAATGCAGCGTGCCGGCTTCCACCGCGAACCGCCACTCCAGTTTCGGCAGCGGTTTTCCTTTGGCGACGTGTTCCTCGAACGCCAGCAGGTCCGCAAGTTGCGTCACGCCCCGTAACCCGTGCCCCTCATTCGGCACGTAGAGCAGGTATTTCTCCCCCGGCAAATCGTTCCAGTACAGATTGGCCGACTCCAAAGGCCAAGCCGGGTCGTTCGTCCCCATCATCAGGAGTTTGGGCATGGTCAGTGACTTGAGATACGAAAACGGATCGACAATCCGCCGCAGCGCCTGTCCGCGAGGGGTGTCCATCCGCTCTTGCAGGCGGTACTGCGTATAGTCGTTCACCTGTTCCGAATAACGGCCAAAGCTTTCCATCTCGAGCTGCGCATGCGGTTTCATGTTGAGCACGTCGATCACGATCGGCACGATGCCGGCGACCCGGCCGTCGACCGCCCCCGTCAGCCAGGTCGTCCAACCCCTCTTGGAGATGCCGGCGACGGTGAATTTCTGAATGTCGAGCGACGACTCCTGTTTGGCGAACGCCTGCACGGCATCCATTCCGCGGACGGCGCTTTTCACCATGGGGAGCAGCAACGGCCAGGTCGCATCGCCCGTCGTCAGGTAGTTGTCGAACGTGTACGCAATCAGTGCATCCTCAGAGCGGTTGAAGAGCGGCTGAAACGGGACCTGCAACAGCAGAGCGACCGGCTCACGCAGCCGTGAGGCCAGCACCGCTAGTTGGCTCAATTCGCCGGTTGGCTCCGCACGGGGGCCGGACTCTTCCAGCTTGGACATCCATTGGCCGCCGGAGATCATCAACACGGCGTGCCGCGCCTTCGGATCGACGTGCTTGGGCACGATCACGAAGAGCTGGTGCTTCCAGAGGATGTCTCGCCATTTTTGCGAGGTGAGCAAGAGCTCGGTATAGCGGGCCGAGCCCACGCTTCCCGCGCCGAGCTTTTTCCACTGATAGCTCGGGTCGGGCTGACGGACGTATTCGGCGAGCGGGCCGCTCGTTGTCTCTTGGGCCCAGAGCGGCTCTGGAAGGATTGGCCCGATTCCGCCGAAGAAGGACGCCAAGGCGGCCAAAAACAGAGACCGAAGGGCAAGCATTGTTCCACTCCGTGGCCCAAGAATCCCGGTGCGCGCCTGGACTCAACCGGATGGAAGCGCGAGACTTGCCTGCTCTGACGGATCCAAACGATTCAGGTGAGCAAAATTTAACATAACCGCCCAGCAGGCGTCGGATCAATCTGTTTTCCGGCGCGGACAATCCCTTGCCGGCATTCGTAGGGCAAGCTGCCAGCTTGCCATTCCCCGGCAGGCTCTTTCGCTCTTTGCCTTGGCAGCCACCTCGTGAGGCGAGCTGCACCCAACCTGTCGAGGCGGTCAATGGACCGACTTGCGAGAGTCGCCAGAAGATTTGCCGACTTAAGAGGATCGGCCAAAGATCGAGCCGCCGCACGTTCAAGAGGCCGCCCGTTACGTGGAAGGCGGGTGTGAACGGGAACGCAGCTCTGTTTTCAAATAAAAGCTGCGCCCCCTTTGCTCTCCCCCGCGATCGAAATTACTCCCCAGATGCGTCGTCCTCTTGTTCCTCCTGGATCGCTCGGAGTTCGGCGATCGCTTCAAAATCCTTGGGACGTCCCGCAGCCGTCTTCACTTCGATCAGCCGCTTCAGTCCGAGACAGCGGAGTTTTCGCCCCACGAGAGTGATCTCGATACTATCGCCGACGAGGTCTTCATAGCGGCCCCCGCCCGTGATTTCGCCAAAGAGATCGAGCGAACCGAGCGCCGTCGTCAAAGTGAAATTCAAACCGCGGGCCACGGTTTCGGCGTCCCACAGGAACGGGAGCCCGGCCGGAGCACCGCGCAGATACGGGGACAAATCGTTCAAGGCGGCGACCAACCTGTCGATGTTGTCCCTCGACCGTTGATACACGACGTCCACGTCCTCCGTGAGCCTGCGCTTCCGTGGGCCACGGCGGCGACTCCGCCGACGAGAATGAATTCCACCTCGAAGGATGAGAGACGGTGAAGCAGTTCGAGATACTCTGTCATTTTTTCGCGCAGAGTCTGACCGGCGCGGCGGAGCTCGATGGCGAACTGCTCGAGCGCGGTCAGCTTCTTCAGCCGTTCCTCGACAGAGAGTTTGAGATTTTCGCGAATCAGCGTGCGGTCGACGTCCCGTTTGTACGCTTCGATCACCGGGTCAGTGTCAGGCGCAAAGGACATGTGTGTCGCCTTCGGTGCTCGGGGGCCTTCGAGTGTGGGGCGCATCCCACAGCGCCGGGAATGCGCAGCGCGTCTTCGCACGGGCTCTACTGCTCGACTGCTTATCTCGGCTTCGCCGAAATGTTCACTTCTGCATCGACTGTAGACTGCGATTGCGGTTGGGTCAAATAGGTGCTCGTCGGGGCCATGCCTTGGCGTCGTCTGACGAAAAACGCCCGCAGCGCTCTCAACCGTCGCTTGTTTTCAAACCGCAAAACAGCGTGCATCACAGGATGCAAGAGCCACCGCAGCCAGCGTGGCCGCGCCGTGAATTGATAGATGGACTCCACCTGCGACCAGCCGTCTCCCAGATCGCGGTGCCGAATCGCGGCGGCAAACGTGTCGAAGAACAGAGGACGGTTCACCATTTTGGGGATTGAATTAAAGGAGACGGGAGTCGTTTAATTGACTCCCGTTCCCCTTTATTTCTCCCGACCGAAATAAGTCTCGTAGGGCATGCTGTGCATGCCGTTCCACTTTGCTGTCTGGCTCGTTATTGAGAAGCGGCATGCACAGCATGCCCTACAAGGCTTTGAGGAGGGATCATTTCGATTTACCGAATAGGTCTTCAAAGGCCTGATCGTTCTGCTCGATGATCACGCCGCGTTTGGCCGCATTGCGAAAGATTTCTGGGAGGGCCTTGATCAAATTGTCGTCGAGTGGAACGGTGATCACCTCTTGGCCCGCTTTCGGATAGCATCCCAAAACGTAATTTCGATGATCGCTTCGGCCTAGGTCGGCTTCTTTCAAATCGATGGAACTGAGAGCGTTGAAATCGACCGTCCGTTCTCTGGGAGCGAACCACAAACCGACCCGGTCAAAACATCCATCCGCCGTAACGATGACGCAATGGTTCAACCCAGTTGCGCAAAGACGAGGATCAGCAGCGACAACAGAAACAGGACCATGCCGACCGCTTTACTGAATCGACCCGGATGCGCCAAAAGAAAATGCCGAACACGAAGATGACAAGCCCGAAACAGCCGACAAAGATCGACAACAGGTGCGATCCCGAATAAACCGTGCGCTGGCAGTCACTCACGGACTTCACAGCAGTTACGTCGCAGACATTGAGTGCCACAAACAGGGCGACGAGCGCGAGCGCCGCACCACGCGCGAGCCACACGAGTTTCCGATTTGGCAGCAGACCGGACGTGCCGGGGACGTCGCTTGTCATCGGACGCTTCCATAAAGTTTTGTAGGGCATGCTGTGCATGCCGCTTCTCAATAACGAGTTGGCCAGCCAGGAGGAACGGCATGCACAGCATGCCCTACAAGACTACCACTACAAGACTCGGTCCCACGGCGCCCGTCAATCCCTCGTGCGCCTCACGACGTCGATCGCAAAATCGCGGCCGAAGCCGCGATGGCGGGCCAGCACGATCCACGACAGGGCCATCGCCTCCAGCAGCCGCGCATACTTGAGCCCTCCCAACTCGATCGGCTCAAAACCGATCTGAGCCGCGAGCTCCGCCGCGATGCGATTCGCCCCCGCGTCGTCCCCGGCGTAGAACATGCTCACCTTGTGCCCGCCGTAATCGGGGTCCGCCATATTCGTCGAGCCGTTGGTATTAAAGATCTTCACCACGTGCGCCCGCGGCACGAGCCGCGCGATCTCCAGCCCCGCCGACCCCAGCGGCGGCGGCGTCAAATCGGTGAACTCCGCATTCACCGGGTTGGTGCAATCGAGCACGACGCGTCCCGCCAGCTCGCCCGCGGCCCGCAGCGTCTCCGGCACCGCCCGCCAAGGCACGGCCAACAACACCGCCTCGGCCTTCCCCGCGTCGCTCACCGGCCCAATCGCGGCCCCCACCTTTTTGGCCGCCTCCCGCTTTTCAGGCTTTTCAGGATCGCGGACACAAAACGTCACCGCCTGCCCGATCTCCGCCCACCGCCGCCCCAACACGCTCCCGACATTCCCCATCCCAATGACGGCAATCCGCATGGCGAAGCTCCCTGTCCGCACTTCGATCGAGTCGAACAACGGAAGCTGTCGCAAACCGGGTGCCGGAGAACCAATATTGATCGACGCGTCCCTTGCGCCTTCTGGATTTTCCGTTGGTCCGAACAATTGGTGATTGTTATCGTGGCAGACTTCGGACGTCGTCGAGCATTAGTCTCGACGGATTGGCTCCAAACGGGGCGGACGGCGAGGGGCAAAATGCAATTCAACGACCTTCTCAAGAGCGCGAGCATCAATCCAAGTGAAGTGCTGATTCTGCGGCATCGCCCAATGGAGCCACAACTTCGGAAGGTTTTGCCGTGGCTCGCCAGCGAGTGCCCCAACGTATTTAACGCGTACCAACAGACGCAGAATGAGAGAGCTGAAAAGGCCATGACGTGCGCGAAGTACGTAGGCTCGTTTATCGGCCACGCTCCTGGAAAGGCCCTCTTTATCGGACTTTACAAAATCGGAAAAACGAAACCCCTTACCCGCGCAGTTCTGGAAGGTGCCGGCCTACATCGAACTTAAGAAATTTGGGATGCTTGGCATGTCCGGGAAACGCGCGACGACCCTTTGGTTCGATCTCGCCCCGCTAGACTTTCGCCCTGAATGGAAGGGGAAGCTCATCGTGCGTTGGCCGGGGATTGAGCGTTCGTGGTGCCGCTGGGCGGGGAATAATCAACTCGATGTCGTTTCGATTGTCGAGGACTCGCTTCTCGATCGCGAGATGACGCATTGGACCCAGATCTCGATGAGTTGGCACGAGCTCGGAGTCCTTCCGACGAAATGGCGGGACGCCCTGCGGCAATGGAGAGGCATCTATTTCATCCTGGACGTCAGCGACGGCAAAGGCTATGTGGGTGCTGCATACGGTGCCGAAAACCTGCTCGGCCGCTGGCAGAATTACGCGAAGTCTGGGCACGGGGGGAACAAACGCCTGCGGGAGCGGAAGTCCGAGAATCTGCGTTTCAGCATCTTGCAGCGCGTGTCGCCGGATATGGAATCACAGGACGTCCAATCGCTGGAAGCGAGCTGGAAGGATCGACTCCACACCCGCCAATTCGGACTCAACGACAATTAGAAACGCACGATGATTGCGAGGACGCGAGATTATTTTGTTGCGGTGACAAAAGGGACGCAGCTCCTTGATCGGACAGTCTTTTAGGTCTGGACAAGCGCTGCCTCCCCTTTCCGACCTCCTCAACGTGCAGCGACACGTAATTTCGTCAGTATCCATTGTTTGCCGTGAGCCGACTAGGTATCGCTGCACTGTTTCAATATCGCTTCGGAAAACGTTTGCGAGGCCGCGTGTGAACGAACTACGTGGTGATGGAATCCGTGAGTCGATGTCGGAAGCGTTCAAGGCGTTGCTGGTAGCGCTGAAGTCGCTTTATGACTTCGCACCTGGAGCAGCGGTCGTCGGCACCGCGCTCGCCGCTGGGCTTGTCTGGCTAACGACGCGCTGGGCGCCATTAATGACGGGTACGGCGGTTCTTCTCATTCTTGTACTGTCGCTTGCACTTTTCGCGATTCGCGGGAACCTTGGCGAGGCTCTTCTATCGCTCGTTGGCGGGCTTTTATCAATCTTCGCCTACTCATGGACGACTGAGCGGTACGTCGCTTTTTCCGCCGCTTGGATTGGCTTTGCTCTTTTCGCAATGCTAATCGCGAGTGTCAAACTCGCGTCAAGGGCAGAAGACATTTATAAACAAGCTGCTCTTCGTATCGCAGGGCCAACGGGGTCCGCCGAACAGCTCAAGACAACTGAGCAGCTGTTACGGCAACTCGGAAGAGCAAGAAAGGGGACAGGCGCATATACGGCCCGCAGTTGTGCAAGGTACTGCTTCCTTTCCCGCAAGCCAGCAAATGCGCCTGTCCCCTTTTTTAAC